>DATBRD010000072.1:0-188540 GCA_036560465.1 Methylobacter sp. | reverse complement strand
TTCAATGGGCGTAATTGCTTATTGCATCCTAATGATGTGGTCCGTGGGATGAAACAACGTCAAGCACCGATGCGTGAAGGGATTTGCAACGTTATCACTCACGTTTTGTAAATTGCCGTGTTGTTCAAATGTTCCAGCCTGGAAAACGGCGTCGAAACTTTCCCAGTTTTAAAGCAAAAAGAGCGTCTAAATTTTTCCACTAGTAGTCGTTATCTTAATGATCTTAAATACCTAATGCGCTTAATGAACTGGAAATAATGGAGCTGAATGTGTAAAAAGTTCAACGCCGTTTTCCAATCTGATATTAGGAAGGATCATAATGAGTCTCTACAGTGTAAGCTTGAGAGATTATTAAACGAGTCGCCGCCGTGAGTCTGTAAAGCCACTGACGACATTCTTCGAGCAAGGGATAGGAATGGCTCCTTCCCTGAAAAAAAAAAGGAAGGAGCTAAGCACAAAAAAACAAGTTTTACTTTTTTTCTACTGGCAGTGGACGTCTACGAAGATTGTACCATAGGCTTGATTTTTTAACCCGTTGGTGACATGAACTGACACTGTTTGGGGCCCGTTTTTCTGGGTCTGTACGCCGTCCACGCTGACCGTTTGAACCGTGCATCCAGGTTGATTAGCACATTAGTGATATGAACTGACTTCAAGCCGTTCAATATGTCGGCCCACTTCTATTTTTTCAGGAAAATCCCCTCGTCTGGTTCTACCAAGGCTGCTGCGATGGAGCTTTGTAGATGAGCAAGGGAACCGCCGGCATGGTAGTTAAAGCTGACGCTCAGCAAAGCCCCGGTTTTCGCGACAATAGGTTCGGCAAGCGGCAAGACCATATGATGATTATGCCAATCGATAACTGAATTATCCGTCCTCGAAATGGACAAAACATTTTTAGTAATAAATCGTAAAGCGTTCACTTGGCCAGCCTGCTCCAGTGTAAAGACTCTTTTCCAGTTGAATTTTTCCGGCACCGTTTGCGTAAAATCAATAATGCTGTACACCTGAGGGGAAGCAAGTTCCATAGTATTTGCCTGAATCGCCCCCGGCAGTTGAAACTGTATTATGGGAGCCTGAAACCCCATGAACCGGTAGTTCTGCTGTAAAGGCTGGACGGCCATCAGAGCAGCTTCAGGTATAAAGCGGGGTAGAGGATCGCCGAAGCGTTGCAAATAACGGTCTTTGAAGCTCTTGATAACGGTAATTTGTTTTTCGCGCAACATGGCGGTATGGAGCATTTCGCAAATGACGACATCTACAGGTTCTGGCGGTAAATATTCGAAGGCATCAGCATGCACAATCTCAACTTTGCCACCGCCTTCATTAAGCTTAAGCAGGCGATGAGCTTCTCTTACTAAATCGGGATTGAGTTCCACGCACCATACCTTGCCGGCCTTGGCTGCGGCAAACCAGGATAAGACGCCGGTACCTCCGCCTAAATCGAGCACCTTGGCTCCGGGAAAAACGGCTTGGTCGATGGCAGCTTTGAATGCGCCCATCCGGTATTCATCCGCCAACATATGGTGATGATATTGCAACGGGATGAATTGGCCTAGATAACTGTCTTCTTTAGTTTGTGCTTCTGCATTTATGCGGCTGTCTTCGAATTGAGTCATGCCTATCCTTTAGGAATAAAAATCAGGTAACTTGTGTAGTTTAATTTGGACATGCAATATCGAATACAATCAGCTGGGTTGTCGTCGCTTAAATGCAGTGCTTTAATGCTGTAAAAAACATATTAACCATAAGCTTAAACAAATTCTTGTAAATTACATTATCTCATCAAACAGAAGGTTATCAGTGCCAGCTATTTATGCCGCCAAAAAATACTATCAACATTCTGTACCTACAAGTTCTGACCGCTATCGTTATCGGTATTTTGCTCGGCCATTTCTACCCTGAAACCGGCATCGCCATGAAGCCGTTCGGTGACGGTTTTATCAGTGATTAAAATGATTATTGCACCGATCATCTTCTGCACGGTGGTGACCGGGATTGCCTGCATGCAGGAGTTGGATAAGGTAGGGCGTGTCGGTATTAAGGCGCTGCTCTATTTTGAGGTTGTGAGCACGCTGGCCCTGGTCATCGGGCTGGTTGTGGTGCATGTCATTCAGCCTGGCGCGGGCATGAATATTGACGCCGGCAGTTTGGATACTAAAGACTTGGCGACGTATACCGCCGTTGCCAAAACGCAGAACACTGTCGATTTTGTGCTCAATATCATCCCTGGCAGCGTAATCGATGCGTTTGCCAAAGGCGATATATTGCAGGTATTGCTGTTTTCAGTGTTGTTTGGACTTTCGCTGGCCGGCATGAAAGAAACGGGGGCAGAAGTGGTTGTGTTCATCAACAAGATTTCGCATGTACTGTTCGGTATCGTGGAAACTATTATGAAGCTGGCCCCCCTAGGTGCTTTTGGCGCAATGGCTTTTACTATCGGCAAATACGGCGTTGCGGCACTGGTGCCATTGGCGAGCTTGATGGGCAGCTTTTACCTTACCTGTCTGCTGTTCATCTTTATCGTGCTCGGGCTGATTGCCCGGCTTTCCGGCTTCAGCATTATCAAATTTATTATTTATATCAAGGACGAATTGTTGATTGTGTTGGGCACTTCGTCCTCGGAATCGGTGCTGCCGCGCATCATGGCCAAACTGGAAAAAATGGGCTGCTCCAAGCCGGTGGTCGGCTTGGTTATCCCTACCGGCTATTCATTCAACCTTGACGGCACGTCGATTTACCTCGTCATGGCCGCTATCTTTGTCGCCCAAGCAACCAATACTCCGCTGACCATGACGCAGGAACTGACTCTGCTCGGTGTGCTGTTGTTGACTTCAAAAGGTGCGGCAGGCGTAACCGGCAGCGGATTTATTACCCTCGCGGCAACGCTTTCGGTTATTCCGACTATTCCTGTCGCGGGGCTTGCGCTTATTTTGGGCATCGATCGTTTTATGTCCGAAGCCCGGGCCTTGACCAATCTTATCGGCAATGGCGTTGCTACCGTAGTGGCCGCTAAGTGGGAAAATGAATTGGATATGGAAAAGCTTGGTGCGGCGTTGAACTCGGCAGGTACTAAAACGCCGATTGATTAATTCGTCATTTTTCGGAGCGATGTCTCTTAAATGGATACGCATGAAGCCGAAAGACATGTTTAAGCACATTTATACAAAAATTAAGGATAGGGAATGAGAATTTTACTGGCTTTATTATTGTGTTTGCCCGGCTGGGTTAATGCGGAAATTTATCAATGGCAAGATGCGCAAGGCAGCGAGCATTTTTCCGATCGCCCGGTTGCTGAGGCAAAAATAGTCGATATAAAACCGGGCCATGGCTTTTACACGGTCAAGACGGTTTATGATGGCGATACCGTCGTGCTGGAAGATGGACGCAAAATCCGCTTATTGGGTATCAATACGCCGGAGGTTCAGCATCGGGATAAACTGGCCGATGCGGGTGGCGATGAGGCTAAACAGTGGCTGAGCGACAAGCTGAAAAATACCAGAGTCCGCCTGGAGGTGGGCGTCGAAAAAACCGACAAGTACGGCAGAACGTTAGCGCATTTATTCACCGAGAAAAAAGAGCATATTAATCTGCAACTGGTTGCCGCGGGTTTGGCTGCTGTCAGTATTTATCCGCCGGATCTGCATTATGTCGATGAGCTGGTTAAGGCTCAGAACCAGGCAGAAAAAGCCAAACTCGGCATTTGGCAAAGGCCGGAGTATGCAGCGATGCCGATTGCCAATCTTACCGAAGCTGGGCATCCGGGCTGGACACGCCTGGTAGGCAAGGTGACTGGTGTCCGCACGACCCGAAAATCGACTTACCTGGAGTTTACCGATACATTTGAGGCGCGTATCGAAAATAAGTGGTTGGATTTATTTCCCGACGTTAACGACTATGTGGGCAAAACCATTGAAGTGCGCGGCTGGCTGAGTAAAAGTAAGGGACATTTCTTTATGTTGATCCGTCATCCGAGCGCAATTAAGGAGAACCCTGTATTTTAAGGGTTTTATTCAGTCTGCCGCTCCTATAAACTAACGCGCTTTAACATTACCTGAGATTTTAATGAGTTCCCCACATATTGGTTTTATTAGTTTGGGTTGCCCCAAAGCCCTGGTCGATAGCGAACGAATTTTAACCAAGCTTCGTTCAGAGGGTTACACCATTTCGCCAACTTATCAGGACGCCGATCTGGTCGTAGTTAATACCTGCGGTTTTATCGATGCCGCCGTAGAAGAATCGCTGGACAGCATCGGCGAGGCGCTGGCTCAAAACGGCAAGGTCATCGTTACCGGCTGTCTGGGTTCAAGGGAAGCCGAAATCAGGGAGCGTCATCCGCAAGTCTTAAAAGTGACCGGCGCGCACGCTCTAGAAGAAGTCGTATCTGCTGTGCATGAGCATTTGCCGCCGCCGCATGATCCGTTTATCAGTCTAGTGCCGCCGCAAGGCATCAAACTGACGCCGCGGCATTATGCTTATTTAAAAATTTCCGAAGGCTGCAACCATCGCTGCACGTTCTGCATCATTCCTTCGATGCGTGGCGATCTGGTCAGCAGGCCGGTTGATGATGTGATGCGCGAAGCCGAGCGCCTCGCTAATGCCGGGGTCAAGGAATTGCTGGTGGTTTCGCAGGATACCAGTGCTTATGGCCTAGATTTAAAGTACCAAAGCCGCGACTGGAAAGGTCGTGAGGTTAGAACCCGTTTTTATGATTTAGCCGAGGCACTGGGCGACTTGGGTATTTGGGTCAGGATGCACTATGTTTATCCCTATCCGCATGTGGATGAGGTAATTCCGTTGATGGCCGAGGGCAAAATACTGCCTTATCTGGACATCCCGTTTCAACACGCCAACAGCCGCATTCTCAAATTAATGAAACGTCCGGCGGCCAGCGAGAATAATCTGGAGCGCATTAAAGCCTGGCGCGAAATCTGCCCCGATATTACTTTGCGTAGCACGTTTATCGTCGGCTTTCCGGGCGAAACCGAGCAGGAATTCGAACAGTTGCTGGACTTTATGAGCGAAGCGCAAATGGATAGAGTCGGCTGTTTTGCCTATTCGCCGGTCAAAGGCGCGGCCGCTAATGAGTTGCCCGACCAGATCCCGGAAGAAGTCAAACAAGAGCGTTTGGCGCGGTTTATGGCGCATCAGGCAGAAATCAGCGCCGAGCGTTTGCAGAAACGAGTAGGCAGAATCGAGACAGTACTGATCGATGAAGTGGTCGAGGAAGGCGCGGTCGCAAGAAGCAAAGCCGATGCGCCGGAAATCGACGGGCAGGTGTTTATCGATGGCGCAACGCACCTGAAAGTCGGCGACTTCGTCGATGTCGAGCTGGAAGAAGCGGACGAATATGATTTATGGGGGCGTTTGGTTTAGAGCGTCAAACCTTCCAGGTTTTAGAAACCTGGAAGGTTTATGTCTATCGTAGCAAGACACATCCATTGATCATTGAAAGAGTAAATTGCGAAACCTTACCGAGCGTTATAATATAACATCCGATTTTAGATAAACGTCTGTTGCAATGAACACACCTGCTGAAGCTAGCCACAACCATCCCCATCCTTCAGAGCACGACCACAAAAAATGTGTTAGCGAGGCCTTAGATACTGCCGAGCATTTATGTGTAGTACGCGGCGTGCAATTGACGCCTATCCGTCATCAAGTGCTGGAACTGATCTGGGATAGTCATAAAGCCGTTAAAGCTTATGAGTTGTTAGACCGTATTAAGCCGCTGAAAGATGGCGCAAAACCCGCAACGATTTACCGTGCGCTGGATTTTTTGATTGAACAAGGCCTGATTCACCGAGTGGAAAGTCTTAATGCTTTTGTCGGTTGCAGTAGTTCAGGTCATCAACATGAGCAGTTACTGTTAATCTGTAAGCACTGCAATGAAGTCGAGGAACGTCCCGCGACTGAAGTCATGCAAGCCCTGTCGCAAGAGCTCGAGCAAGCCGGGTTTGTCGTGCACAGTAAAGCTATAGAAGTTCGCGGCATCTGCGTTAAATGCGCGGCGCTTTATGACGACCAAGATTGACTCGTTGAGGATGTCTTCCGAGTAGCCGCTTCGGCTGCTAACCTAAGCCGGACAGAGTATAAGTAGATTATGCTCACGGAGTACAAGCTCCGCCTCGGCAATTGCTCCTGCATCGCCTAAAGCGCCTACTGTTGGTGCTAAACTACAGCGATGTGGTGGCCGCGATTGCTCCAGGCAATCTTGCGGCATTTCCTCCATCCTTGGAGGTCAATGCCGAAAACGCAGGAGCGGTTTTCGGCCTACCTCCTGCATCCATGCAGTCGTGCTCACGCTCCCCTACGTCCATGTAGGCAAAGCCTGTACTCCAGATCGACTTTCCCGTCTTTAGTTGACAGCTCCCGTTTCCACCATGTCGCATCTGAAGGATTTTTGAAAACAAATAACCATTGTCATATGTTATGTTATAACATATCATTTGATGCAAAATACCGTACCATGCTTATTTACCGTCGGGATTAATGAGTTTATAAGCGTGGTTGTCGTAAATTTCCTTATCTTCCATTGGACACTTGGATTTCAGATGAACAAAAAAACCGCCATTTTTTTCTTCCTATCGACGACTGTGGCAGCGCAGACAGCTTATGCAGCCGAAGAGGGTGTACAAGAATTAGAAGAGGTTGTGGTCACCGCGCCGTTACAAGATAAGGCTTCTGAATCCGCCGTTCCGGTCACTGTGTTGAGCGATGAGGAGTTGCGTCTGAAAGTCGGCCACAGCATCGGGGATACGCTGAAAAACGAGCTGGGCATTACCAGCCAATCCTTCGGTCCGGGTGTTGGCACCCCGGTCATTCGCGGTCAAAGCGGACCACGTGTCAGAGTGTTGAACAATGGCATAGGCAGCAACGACGTTTCGGCGATAAGCCCCGACCATGCAAGCAGTGTTGAGCCATTGCTGGCCGAGCGTATTGAGGTGCTGCGCGGCCCCTCCAGCTTGCTCTATAGCAGCGGCGCAATCGGCGGCGTGGTCAATGTGATCGACAACCGGATTCCGGGCAAGTTGCCGGACAAATTGCTGGGCGGCGCGCTTGAACAGCGTTTCGATTCGGTTTCCGATGAAACGTCTACGGTGATGAAAGTAGAAGGCGGTAAAAGTAACCTGGCTTACCATCTGGACGGTTTTTATCGCGACCGCAATAATCTCGGCATCGGCGGTTCGGCCATTGATGTCAGCGCTGCCCAAGCCACTGATCCGACGTTGAACGTTATTCAAAACAGCCAAGGTTACATCAACAACACTTCCGCTCACGCGATCAGCGGTTCGGCCGGCGTTTCTCTGGTAGGTGATCCGGGCTTTGCCGGTGTCTCCATCAACCGTCTGGAAAATAATTACGGTATTGCCCCTGACGGCACCGGAGAAACGTCGCGTATCGATCTCAAGCAAGATAAATACGATTTTAAAAGCGAGTTGAAAGATCCGTTTAAGTTCGCCGAATCCCTGCGCATGAAGCTGGGCTACACCAATTACAAACATACCGAAATTGCCGATGGCACGCCGGGCTCATTTTTTACCAATAAAACCTATGAGAGCCGTCTGGAGCTAACACATAATCCTCTTGGTATATTTCGTGGCATGGTCGGGTTTCAAGCCATTGCCGGAGATTTTGCCGCGATTGATAAATCAACCAGTGAAGTGATTGTGCCGCAAACGCTAAGCAACAGTTACGGCGTTTTTGCCGTGGAATCGTTCGATCTCGGCGCGTTTGCTAACCAGCTCGGTATCCGGGTTGAAGACACGACGCTGGAACCGCAAGGATTTTCCAACCTTAATTATGTACCGGTCAGCGCTTCCGCTTCCAGCTTGTGGAAGATAAACGACAGCAACAACCTCAATCTGGCGATAACGCGCTCGCAGCGTGCGCCGCAAGTACAGGAGTTGCTGGCTAACGGTTTCCATGACGCCACCCGCAGCTTTGAAGTCGGCAACCTGAATTTGCACGAAGAAACTTCCTACAACCTGGATTTGGGTTATAAATTTAACTCGGACTGGGTTAGGGCCCAGATTGACCTGTTCCACAATTGGGCGGGCGATTATATTTACCAGCAACGCAATGGCGAATTCGTGGACGGCGCGCCTGTGCTCGAAACCCGCCAAGCCGATGCCACGTTCATGGGCTACGAAAGCAAGCTGGTTTTTCCATTGATGCAAAACCGCCACGGAATGGTTGATTTAACGCTATTCAGCGATTTTACCCGCGGCCAGTTCGTCAATGGTAGCGATGTGCCGCGCATGCCGCCTTTGCGTTTCGGTTTCCAGCTAGACCACACCAAAGGAGAGTGGAATACCAACCTGCGCCTGACCCGCGGTGAAGCCCAGACTCATTCCGGTGACAACGACACTGCTACGGCCGGCTATATGCTGCTGAGCCTCGGCACGCAATATCAAGTCCTGGATCTGCACGGCGCGGATGTGATGGTATTTGCCAAGGCCAATAACCTGCTGAATGAAAATATCCGAAACTCCACCTCTTACCTGCGTAACTTTGCGCCGGAGCCGGGACGTGGTGCGGAGATAGGGTTTAGGGTAAGTTACTAAACCAAGCGACTCACATAGGGTGGGTAGAGTGAAGAAGAGTGGCTTGGCAATATCGGCTTAGGGTTTTATCTCGAGCATTCGAAATTTGAGTTCCGTTATTACTCAACTCATAATAAAGACCTTTCCAAGGTATGTTTAAAAAGGCCGAATACAAGATGAACACACTTACCCAACTCCATGCTGATATCGACGCGCGCGTACAAGCTATCCGGGGCGATCATCCCGATTGGCTATGCGGCTTGGGCTGCGATGGTTGTTGCCACCGACTCGCCGAAGTCCCCCGGCTTACCGCGGCGGAATGGGATTGGCTGCGGGAGGGGCTGGACGCGCTGCCCCCGGAGCGGCTTCGGGAAATCGGCCAGGACATCGTTGCGCTGGCCGAGCAGTCATTGCGTCCCGTTGTCTGCCCGATGTTGGATCGGGCGGCGGGAGCTTGTCTGGTCTACGCCCACCGTCCGGTGGCTTGCCGCACGTACGGGTTCTATGTGCAGCGTGACCAAGGGCTTTACTGTAAGGACATCGAATCGCGCGTAGCCGGTGGCGCCTGGGCCGAGGTGGTGTGGGGCAACCAGGATATCATCGATCGTCGTCTCGGCGGTCAGGGAGACACCCGCGATTTGACCGAGTGGTTTGCGCGCTGGAAGGAAAGCGGGGACATAGCTTAAAGGTATAGGTACGAAAAGTCCGCATTGCCCGGGCGGAATATCAATCCCTGATAAGAGCCGTAGGGGCAATCCTACAACTTAACGCTCACTAATAAACAACATGAAGCATTACAACTTGTCCCCATCCGCTAAAACCATTGAGCGTATCCCCGTATACATCATCAGCGGTTTTCTTGGCAGCGGCAAAACGACTTTACTGAATCACTTATTGAATCATGTGCCCAAATCAGCCGTGATTATCAATGAATTCGGCACTACACCCATCGACCAACAATTACTGCGTGAGCATAAAGTGCCTTTATCAACCTTGGTGGGCGGTTGCTTGTGCTGCCAAGTGCGCGGTTCGTTAACGCCCTTGCTTAAAAATCTACGCATGGCTTGGGATTCCGGGGATAAACCTTTCGAACGAGTGATCATCGAAACCAGCGGCGTTGCTAACCCGGAACCGGTGCTGGATATTTTGCTAAGGGAGCGCTGGTTGGCTGCGCGTTATAGCTTGCAGGGTGTTATTGCCACGGTTTCAGCAAGCATGGATACCGATCATTTCGACTATTTTCCTGAAGTTCAGGCGCAAATTGCCTGGGCAGATACGGTGGTAATGACGCAAACCGACTTGGCAACAGCTGACGCGGTTGCAAAATTGGATGCACGCTTGTCGGCCTTAGCCCCTACCGCGACCCGGCTGACCGCTGTGCAAGGTGTGCTTGATCCTGATGCACTGCTCAATTGTCCGAAGAAGTTCCGGCGGCTGCGCGATACTGAACTGTCCGATTTACCCGATCATGGATTTAACAGCATCGCCTTGCAGCTTGAGCACCCGCTACCGTGGGAGCGGCTACAAAAAGCGTTGGAATACCTGATTGCCCGTTATTCTAAACAGCTGGTGCGCTTGAAAGGCATGGTTTATACACCTAAGCAAAACCAGCCATTGCTGGTGCAAGGGGCAGCCGGAAGGCTTTATCCGGCAACGCGGCTGCCAGTAAGAACTTCTGATGACGGCATTGGACGGCTGATTATTATTACCCAGGGTGAAGCAAAAGGCTTAGCTGAAGACCTGACAGCGCAATTGCGCTAGTGGAAACAGGGAATTAAGCGGAAAAATCGGGTGTGAGATTCGGCTATGCCGAGACAAGCACGTCCATCATAAGATTTTCAACAAATCGTATGATCATTCGATCATTTTATTTTGCGGCATACTTTCGGAATAGAAATAAATCCCCAGTTTTCCCTGTTTTGCCTGATACATTGCCGTATCAGCAAGATGAACTAAGGCTTCGGCACTGTCGGCATCCCGAGGATAAACAGCAATGCCGATACTGCCTCCCAGCGTAAATGCCTGATCATCAAAAATATAAGGTTCCCGTAATTTTTTCAGAATTTTTGCGGCAACCGGCGCCGCCCCATCCGCATCGGTTTCGGGCAGCACGAGTGCGAATTCATCCCCCCCAAGACGAGCGGGCATATCGGAGTCACGTAAAGTGGTGGCTATTCTGTTGGCTGTTTCCTTCAGTACCTCGTCGCCAGCAGCATGCCCCATGGTGTCGTTGACAAACTTGAAGCGGTCCAGGTCCAGGTAGAATAGTGCAACCGACTCGTTATTGCGGTGTGCCATATTGATGGCATTATGAAGCTGGTCGGCAAACAGCCTGCGATTAGCCAGACCGGTCAGCTCATCGTAATGAGACAGCCAGAGTAAGCGATCATCAGCTTGTTTGCGCAGAGTAATGTCGTGCACAATGCCATCAACGCCTATAAAATTGTTGTGTTCGTCATAAACAGGGGTGTCTGTCACTTCAAGCCAATGGATATCCTTGTGTGCGCTATATATCTCTAACTGGTAAGGCGAATTGCCCAAGTCTTGGATACACGGTTTGGCGTACTGGGCAATTTTAAGGTTTGCCGGATTATCGGTAAGGTACTCATGATAATGAGTCTTGAATTCGTCCGCAGTGTAGCCGAGTATATGGGTTATTGAAGGGCTGATGTAAGTGAATACGCCTTCGCAATCGCGCTGGTAAAAAAAGTATTCATTACGCAGATTTTCAACCAGACTGCGGAATTTATGCTCACTGGAATTCAGCTCGGCGGTGCGCTTTACGACCAGATATTCAAGATCGTCTTTCAATGCCAACAGGATTTTGTTGGTGGTCTGGACTTCGAATTTTGACAGTTTGATTTTCTTGTTTTGCCTGCGGATCCGGACAATCCATAGTAACAATAAGATAGATATCGCTACGAAACCCGCCACAATTTTCCAAATCAGTTCATAGTCAATTGAGGGTTTGGTGCCGGGAACCCATTTGGCGTGGATATTCTGCATTTCTTCTTCACTTATGCTGGCCAGCCCCTTTTGTAAAATATCTGCCAGAATCGGCCAATCATTACGTACGGCAATGCTTTCGTTAATGCTTTCATTGAAGCTGTCGCTATCGTAAAAAGCTGCAATTTTCAGGTCAGTCAGAAGATGTTTTGTTTGCAGATAATTGGCCGTGGCCATAAAGATTATGGCGGCATCGGCTTTTTCCGTGCTGACTGCCTTTAGCTCGTCCAGCATAGAATCTACAAAATAGGGGGTCATTGAAGGAAGTTCTTTAATAATCCGTTCAACAAATTGGTAACCTTTGACCAACGTAACCTTTTTTCCTGCAAGATCGGAGCGATTTTTGATCGCGGAATTATCCCTTTTGGTCATAATAACCAAGGATTTTAGCAGATAGGGTTGCGTGAAAATAAACCACTGTCTGCGATCCGGTCGATTGACCATCGTTGCGACTACATCGACTTTACGCGCAACCGCCGCTTCATATAACTTGTTCCAGCTAGTCCGGGGGTAGATTTCAAACTTAATGCCCAAACGTTTGCTCAGGATGTTTATGACTTCGACGGCAATGCCTTCAGGTTGTCCCGAATCGTTGAGAAAACTGTAGGGTGGTAGCGAACCGTCAAAAGCAATCCGGATATTTTTATGACTCTCTAACCAGTCCCGTTCTTTAGGCGTTAACTGCACTACGGGATCAGGCTTGTTTCCGGTCGAAACGGTGTCGCTAAAATTGTCAGCTGCAGCAACATTTAAGAAAGCGAAAAAAAACAACGAGATTAGATAATGCATTGCCTGTGCTGGGTTAGTTTTCAATATGGGAAATAAGACAGACGGGAGTCATGCCTTTTATAATTTTTGTGTTGATTTAGCATACATATTGAATGCTCCAATATGTGTATGAGTTAATATAATCTTAGTCTATTTCTGTGATACGGCATAAGAGTAAAATCATGATGCCTGTATCGCGACTTTATTCTTGACAGAACGGCGCGATGCTTTAGAATACGCGCCTCGAACTGCGGAGCGGTAGTTCAGTTGGTTAGAATACCGGCCTGTCACGCCGGTGGTCGCGGGTTCGAGCCCCGTCCGCTCCGCCATCCCTTCGGCAGAATTTTTACTGCCGACATAAAGTATTCATCGCAAGTCGCCGCCGACTCTTTTTCCGTCAAAGCTTTGTTATCGAGCTGCTTTGTAGCGTTTACGTTATTTCTGGCTGTGTTCTCTTTTATTTACGTGCCGGGATTGGTTTCGCTTAACGTTTACTTGAACCTGTTGCTGTGCCTGTGAGTTAGTCAAGCCGGGTTTCTTGCGGATAACGGCTCTGGATTTTATAGCATAGGCTTGACGTTAATCAGGTATGAGTTCATAGCTGGTTTTGTTTCATCGTCTATCTATTCTTAAATGGACATTATTTTGAAATAGTCCCGATAGTTATGCTGTAAAATTATCCTTTTTTTATATCGGTTTTCAGATGACAAGCAGGCTACCCGTACCGCGTATCGCACTAACCCCCGGAGAACCCGCAGGCATAGGTCCCGATCTTTGCATTCAGCTCGCTCAGCAGGATTTGCCTTGCGAAATCATCGTCATAGCCAGCCCGCAATTACTGGAAGAACGCGCCAGGCAATTAGGCCTCCCGCTTCAGTTAGAAGAGTTCGACAGTGCTATGCCTGCCACAGCCCAGACTGCCGGGCACTTGACGGTATTGCCGGTGGAATTGGCTGAACCGGTACAGTGTGGACAATTGAATCCGGCCAATAGTCGTTATGTGCTAAGAACCATCACCAAAGCGACAAAAGGTTGCATGGATGTGGTTTTTGATGCGATGGTCACCGGGCCGGTCCATAAAGGCATTATCAATGACGCGGGCTTGACTTTTAGCGGTCATACCGAGTTTATTGCCGGCATTACCGGCGGACACCCTGTCATGATGCTGGCAACGCCAGGCTTGCGAGTGGCGCTGGCAACGACGCATATGCCGTTATCGGAAGTCAGTCAGGCCATTACGCATACCCGGCTACGAACGGTAATCCGGATACTGGATCATGAGCTGCGCTCGCGCTTTGGCATAGCCCATCCGAAAATACTGGTGTGCGGGCTTAATCCTCATGCCGGAGAAAACGGCCATATGGGCAGGGAGGAAATCGACATTATCGAGCCGGTACTCGATAGCTTTCGCAAGCAGGGCTTGAACCTGCACGGGCCACTACCGGCCGATACGCTGTTTACCGACAAATATCTGGCTACAGCGGATGCAGTGCTGGCGATGTATCATGATCAGGGTCTGCCGGTGCTTAAACATATGGGCTTTGGACGCGCCGTCAATGTCACGCTGGGGCTGCCGATCATCCGTACTTCGGTTGACCACGGCACGGCGTTGGATCTTGCCGGCAGCGGCAAGGCCGATTTAGGCAGTCTACAGTTCGCTTTGCAAACCGCAATCACAATGGCTACACAGTAAAATGGCACATACTCCGCGCAAGCGCTTCGGTCAGAATTTTCTTCACGACCACAATATTATTTACAACATTATCTCCAGCATCCAGGCTAAGCCCGACCAACATTGGGTTGAGATTGGGCCGGGGCAGGGCGCGTTGACCGAGCCTTTGTTAAAAGAAGGCATGCACCTTGACGTGGTCGAACTTGACCGGGATTTGGTGGTTTTGCTCAGGGAGAAGTTCAAGCAATACCCCAATTTGAAAATTCACAGTGCCGATGCGTTAAGGTTTGATTTTTCATCGCTGGCTGACGAGGATGAAAAATTGCGCGTCATCGGCAATCTTCCTTATAACATTTCAACGCCGTTAATGTTTCATCTGTTGGATAATGCTTCTTGCATCGAAGACATGCATTTCATGTTGCAAAAGGAAGTGGTTGACCGGATTTGCGCGGCTCCGGGCAGCAAAAAATACGGCAGGCTTAGCGTTATGATGCAATATTATTGCGCAACCGAGCTGTTATTTGATGTGCCGCCGGAAAGTTTTGATCCGGCTCCGCAAGTGATGTCGGCTATCGTCAGATTGGTGCCGCACAGACAGCCGCCTGTTGCGGTTAATGATATGGCCAAGCTTAATCGGGTTGTCACCCAGGCATTCTCACAGCGTCGCAAAACCTTGCGTAATTCATTGAAAAAACTGATTGCTGAGGAAGAGATTGCCGCTTTGGGTATAGACCCGACACTCAGGGCAGAAAGCATATCGTTAGCGGAATTTGCGAGCTTGAGTAATCTGTTGCAGGATGGCTCTTAGAAGCTGTTTACGATTTTTTATGTTCCCTTAATAAAGGGATGAGAAAAGAGCACCCGAGCGACATCAGTCGAGACCAATTTGAACAAATCCGGCCGCTGCTGGAAAGTGTTCGAAAGCAAACAAAACCGCGTACAGTCGCTTTATACGAGGTTTTTTGTGGGATCCTGTATTGGCTGAAGAGTGGCTGCCCATGGTGACTCGCCCAGCGATTTTCCGAAGTGGCAAACCGTGTAGGCTTACTTTGAAAAATGGCGAGCACCCGCTCAAGATTAATTACATGGGAATGCTGTCGTTTTCCTCGGCATTGTTATAGTTGATATGAAACGTCAACAGAACCTAACAAATTCCAGGTTGATATGTAGGGTAATTCCAGTCGCCTGTCGGCCTGACATCGAGGTTTATAATCTGCGGTGTTCATAACCACGTAAAAAAATTATATCTCTTGCTTTTTGGAATATTCTCAGTTATTAACGACGAAGGTTGTTGATTCGATCACACCAAACAACACGGCTTCATTAGAAACTAGGCCATATCACTCTGAAACTTTTGAACTTAAAAAACCGCTTAGCAAAAGTCTGGAAAATCCAAGCAAGATAAATGTCTAAATGCTCCACTAGTCTGGATTGCGCTAGGTCATACATTGACTCCCATTTAGCGATGTACAATGAATATCAGCAATAACCAAGACGACATGAAAACGGCTAAAAATACCGAAAAGAATGCAGCGGCTAATGGAACCCCGATACAACCAGAAAAAGGGAAAACTGCTGAGGCGGATAAACCCTGTATGGTGGTCGCTATCGGCGCCTCCGCTGGGGGGCAGACAGCGCTGGAGCAGATGTTCGCTACCATACCCAATGATTGCGACATATCATTCTTGGTGATTATGCATCTGCCCCCGGAGGGACCATCGTTTCTGGCCGGGATGTTGAGCCGCTATACTACAATGGAAGTGCTAACGGCCAAGGAAGGTATGACGCTCAGACCGAACAGAGTCTATGTGATTCCGGCCGGCAGAAACCTGATCGTAAAACATGGCTGCCTTCATCTGGAAATTCCGGAACAGGGTCATGAGGCACACCATCCCATAGACCGTCTGTTCCAATCCCTGTCCGAACAGTCTGGAGAAAGGATCGTAGCTGTGGTCCTGTCCGGTACCGGCAGCGACGGCGCTCAAGGGGCGAAAAAGATCAAGGAAGTCGGCGGGATTGTCATTGCCCAGGAACCCGGTTCAGCTGAATATCCCAGCATGCCCCAGAGTGTCATTGACACAGGCGCAGCCGATCTGATCTTGCCGGCTGAAGAGATAGCGGTGAAGATCGCCGATATTTCACGCGGTTATTGTTCTCTCCCTTCACATACATGCCATGTGGCCTCTTTAGACGAGAATTTGGCTACCGTTATCAGTCTTGTTAAGGATGGAACCGGTCACGATTTCAGTGCCTACAAAACTAACACCGTCATGCGCCGCATTGAGCGGAGGATGGCGGTGAATGATGTGACCGGGATTGGAAAATATATCACCCTGCTACGTGAAAATCCTAAGGAGGCGCAAGCACTCTGCCAGGACATCCTAATCGGGGTGACCAGTTTTTTCCGTGACCCGGAGGCATTCGCCATTCTCCGCCGGGAGGTGATCCCCGGCCTTCTGACAAACCGGGCCGCCGCCGAGCCGGTACGGATTTGGCATGCCTGTTGCTCCACTGGGGAAGAAGTCTACTCCATGGCCATTTTGATCAAAGAATACCTGAGCGAACATAAACTTGATACCAAGGTGCTGATATTCGCCACGGATATTGATGAGTTGGCGATTGCTCAGGCCCGGGCAGGGCTCTACGATGACAATATCGAAGCGGATGTGAGCGAGGAACGGCTCAAGACTTATTTCACCCGGACCAACGATCATCAATGGCAGGTGGCAAAGGAGTTACGGGAGATGGTCGTCTTCGCTCAGCAGAGCCTGATTAAGGATCCGCCTTTCTCGCGGCTCGATCTATTGGTCTGCCGGAACTTTCTCATTTATCTGACCCCCGATATGCAGAAGCGGCTAATTGACCTGTTCCACCATGCGCTCAAGCCGGGAGGTATTTTGTTCCTGGGCAATTCCGAGACAGTGGGCCGCTCTTCGGAGCTGTTCGCTACCATCGACAAAAAATGTAAAATTTTCAAGCGTCTGATGGGAGAGAGTCGTTCGAACATCTCCTTTCCCTTCTCCGCCTCAGTCCGCAGACCTTTTGGAACGGGGCGTCTGCCGAGACCTGCCGAAACCTTGGAACCGAGTCTCGGGGCGGTCGCTGAAAAGATACTGATGGAGCGTTATTCGCCACCCTGCGTGGTGGTCGACGAAAAATACGAGATTGTGCATATCTCCAACAGGACCAGCGATGTCCTGGAGGATCCGGTTGGTGAACCGACCAAGAATGTCCTGCATAAAGCTAAGGAGGCATTGCGGCCGGCTTTGCGAGCCGCGATCCACAAAGCTTTCGCCGAGCAGAAACAGATTGAGTTCAGGGGGGTAAAAGTTGTTGACAGCGACGGAGAGAGAGCGGTCAACGTGATAGTGGAACCGCTTAAAATGCCGTTGACAGCCGGGAAGCTGGCAATGATCATCTTTGAACCTGCCGTCCTCCCGATGCCGTCTTCTGGGGCAGGCGGCGCGGATTCCATGGTCTCCAGCGAAGAGTCATCCAGGGATATGCTGGTCCTTCAGCTCGAAGAGCAACTGCGCATTACCAGCGATCAACTCCAGGCCACCGCCGAGCAGCTTGAAAGTTCCAATGAAGGATACCTGTCGGCCAACGAAGAACTGATGTCGATCAATGAAGAGTTCCAGTCCGCCAATGAAGAGCTGCAATCGACCAACGAGGAACTGGAGACTTCCAAGGAGGAGTTGCAGGCGCTTAACGAGGAGCTAGTTACGGTCAATGCCGAGTTGCAGGAGAAAGTGGAAGAGCTCAACCAAGCCAATAGCGACATGGAGAACCTGCTGAACAGCTCTGAGATTGCCACCTTGTTTCTTGACCGGCAGTTAAATATCAAGGGTTTCACCCCGGCTGCGGCCGCCATCTTCAACCTGATTCCGGCCGATACCAAACGCCCGTTCCGGCACTTTGCCGGAAAGATCGATTGGTCGACCCTTGTCAAGGACGCTGAGACGGTGCTGGCAGGCCAGTCTTTTGCCGAGCGGGAAGTGGCAGCGTTGGACAGCGAACATTGTTATCTGAAGCGGATATTCCCCTACCGCACCCTGCAAGGGAAAATAGACGGTATCGTGATCACCCTGGTCGATATTACTGAACGGAAACGCGCCGAGGAAGCGAGTATGCTGCTGGTGGCAATAGTCGAATCCTCGGACGACGCCATCCTCTCCAAGGATCTAAACGGCATCATCCGAAGCTGGAACGCGGGAGCCGAGCGACTGTTCGGCTATTCGGCGGAGGAGGCCATAGGCAAACCGGTCACCCTGTTTATTTCCCCGGAACTGCATGCTGAAGAGCATCGGATTTTGCAAAGGCTGGCGGCCGGCGAGCGTATCGACCACTATGAAACAGTGAGGGTGGCTAAAGACGGCCGGAAGATCGACGTATCGATGACCGTCTCGCCGATAAAGGATAGCGCAGGGAAAATTATCGGCGCATCGAAGATTGCCCGAGACATCTCGGAGCGCAAGCGGACGGAAGAGGCGCTACGACATAGCCAGCGACAGAACGAGTTTCTGGCAAAGGTCATCGAAACCTCCTCCCAACCCTTTGCTGTGGCTTATCCTGACGGACATCTTGGGCTCGTCAATGCCGCTTTCGAGCATCTAACCGGATACACTGGCGAAGAACTGAGATCCATTGACTGGATCACGGCGCTGACTCCACCGGAATGGCGGGACATTGAGCGGCATCATTTAGAGGAACTGCAGCGCACCGGCCAACCGGTGCGCTACGAAAAGGAATATCTAAAAAAAGACGGCAGCCGGGTTCCTATTGAGCTATTGGCTCACCTTGCGCCAGATGCAGAGGGGAATCCGGAGTATTACTATTCATTCATCACCGATATCACCGAACGGAAAAATTCGGAACAGGTTTTGCGTCAACAAGAGGAGCGGTTGCGCCTGGCGCTGGCGGCGGCGCGAATGGCCACTTGGGATTGGCATGTGCCGAGCGGCGATGTCATCTGGAACGAGATGTACTACCGGATGATGGGTTACGAACCCGGGGAAGTTCAACCCTCTTACCAAGCCTGGCTTAGCAGGGTACACCCTGATGACGTCGATTCCGTCCAATCCAACATACAGCACTGCATGACGGAAGGGTTAGTCTACACCACCGAATTCCGGACCCTCTGGCCTGATGGGACGATTCGTTGGCTGCAAGCCCGTGGAGAATTTGAATATGATCTGAACAAGCAGCCGCTCCGCTGTTACGGTGTCATGATCGACATTACCGAGCGCAAACAGGTGGAGCAAGCGCTGAAAGATGCCGACCGGCGCAAGGACGAATTTCTCGCCATGTTGGCCCATGAATTACGTAATCCCTTGGCGCCGATTCGCAACGCAGTGGAAATCCAGAAATGCGCAAACATGGACCCGGCCCGAATAACGTGGTGTACCAACATCATCGATCGCCAAATTAACCATCTGACAGGGTTGGTGGACGACCTGCTGGATATCTCCCGTATCAGTCGCGGTTTGGTCGAACTCAAGAAAGAAACGCTGGAAATACGGGACTTCATTCAGCCGGCCGTGGAAACCAATCAGCCGCTGATCGACATCCGTAGGCAGGAATTCTTCATGGCGCTTCCTTCGGAACCCGTGTGGGTCGAAGGTGACCGGATTCGGCTGGCTCAGGTCGTATCGAATATTATCAACAACGCCGCTAAGTACACCGAGGAGGAAGGACGTATTGGATTGTCAGTCGAACTATCGGGAGACGATGTCTGCATCGGTGTCACTGACAGCGGGTGCGGCATTGATTCGGCTAATTTATCCAGCTTATTCGATCTCTTTTATCAAGCAGATCGTCACCTTGACCGCTCCCAAGGTGGCTTGGGTATCGGTTTGTCTCTAGTCCGCAGTCTGGTTGAGAAGCATGGCGGCGATGTGCGGGCGTTCAGCGCGGGCCAGGGCCAAGGCAGCAAATTTGTGATCCGGCTGCCTCGGCTTATTCTTTCCAAACCCCCGACGGCTTTCACTACGGAACTTACCGTCCCGGTCCTAAAAAAACTCCGTATCCTGGTTGTGGACGATAATCAGGATATAGCCGAAAGTCTTGCCTTGCTGCTGGAAATCGACGGGTACCTGGTGCAGACAGCCAACAACGGCTTTACCGCACTAGAAATAGCACGAGCCGAGCGGCCCGATGTCATCCTGTTGGACATCGGGCTGCCGGGGATGGACGGCTATTCGGTAGCGCAAGCGCTACGACAGGACCACGGACTTGAGCGGACTTTGCTGATAGCGCTGACGGGCTATGGACAATCTGATGACCGGAAAAAGTCACACGCAGCCGGATTCGATGCCCATCTGGTCAAACCTGTCAATATTGAAACGCTACGAAAATTACTGGATGATTACACACCATAGGCTTCTTCGATCTAACTCTGCTTTTGTAACGGATTGTGCATATGTCATCCATTTGCACATCCATAATGCCGGGTGTGCAAGTGCGGGAGGTGTTTTAATGAAAATGCAATACCCAGCAATTCAGAGAGTAAAAAATGCTTACACTCTCCACATACTTTTATAGACTTTTGATTAGTCAGTGTTCTAAAAAGTATGCGTTACGTACCCTATGAAACTTTGGACAGAAAAACCACCATTGATGCAGTCAATGTTGGCATTTCAAGTTTTCGTGGCCGAACCGGTTAGTTTTCGTTAGAAATGACAGCCTTTGGATTTTGATCCGCCATTCAATTTGCAGTTATAGACGTCAGAAAATGGCCCAGAGTGTGTCAAAACGTGTCCTTTAGTACAATAGGCTCAAATAATTGATGGGGCCAGCGGATGAAACATTTCGTTAAAGGCGGATGTCGTACACAAACCACGCTATTGCCGGAAAGCATTGATGATTTATCAGTGATACCAACCCCATGCGTATTGTTGATGTTTTTGTCGATGAACTAGACCTGGGCAAACTTGGCTTTGACGGTGTAGAACCTGTCGCCACCGGAAGACCCACTTATCATCCCGCCATTCTCCTGAAAATCTACATCTATGGTTACCTGAACCGCATCCAATTCAGCCGACGGCTTGGAAAAAGAAGCCCAACGCAACGTCGAACTGATGTGGCTCACTGAGCGCTTGGTATCCGATTTTAAAACGATTGCGCGTTTCCGTCAGGAAAACAGTAAAGCAATACGGAGTGTCTGCCGCCAATTTATCGTTTTATGCCAAAAGCTGGGTTTATTCGCAGAATCATTAGTCGCTATCTTTAGCAACGGATTTGTTGCATTCAATTTAGAATGTTTTTGCGAGTTAGACTTTCCAGGTTTTTAAAACCTGGAAAGTCTTATTTAGCGACTCTTCCAAGAACCGCAGTTGATCCGCGACAAATTAGCAAGTATCTTCGTGCTTTTTTGTGGTTTTCGTGGACGAATTGATTTTGCAATTAAACAGAAAAACTCTCGCCGCAGCCGCAGGTGCCTTTTACATTCGGGTTATTGAACTGGAAGGCTTCGTTAATGCCTTCGCGTCGATAGTCTAGTTCTATACCATCGATAAATTGCAGATCGTTTGCGGCTACGATAACTTTGACGTCGAAATTTTCAAACACCGCATCGCCCTCGTTCAGCGCGTCGGCGTAGTCAATCGTATAAGCATAACCCGAGCAGCCGGATTGTTTTACGCCCAGTTTTAAACCCAGGCCTTTGCCGCGTTTTTCCAATTGTTTTTTGATTTGCCGGGCGGCGCTTTCAGTGAGTGAGACAGACATATAACCTCTTTATCCTTTGATACTTAAGGATTTTAATTGTTTAATAAATTCAAGGATTTCAGCTTCGGTATTGGCTTTTCCCAAACTGATGCGGATTGCGCTTTTTGCCTGGTCAGGGTCAATGCCCATAGCTGTCAGGACTGGGCTGGGTTCTCTCTGGCCGCTGGCGCAGGCTGAGCCGCTGGAAACGGCGATATTTTTTTGATCCAGCTGCATCAGCAGCATTTCGCCATCAATGCCGTCGATGCCCATCTGGACGGTATTAGGTAGCCGCTCTGAGCGTTCGGCCAAGATAGTCAGGCCGGGAATGGTGCTTAAGCCATGCTCCAATAGTTGTCTAAGTTTTAACAGATGCGCGTGGCGTTCGGCAAGTTCGGTTTTGGCGAGGTCAGCCGCTTTGCCAAAGCCGACGATAGCGGCGACATTTTCAGTCCCGGCCCTGAGCCCTTGCTCCTGCCCGCCGCCCAACAAGACGGGATTTATCGCCACGGATTTCTCATATACCAGCGCACCGCAGCCTTTTGGGCCGTAAATTTTATGGCTGGACAGCGACATTAAATACACGCCGAGCCGGTTAAAATCAACCGGGATCTTGCCCAGTGCCTGTACGGCGTCGGTATGAACCTTGATGCCGTGCGCTGTTAGCTGGCCGGCATAGTGCGCGATATTTTGTACCGCGCCGGTTTCATTGTTGGCCAGCATCATTGAAACCAGGCCGGGTTTTAGCCGAATAACCTCGTCGATAGCAGATTGCATAATCTGGCCGTTTGCATCAATATCAAGCAGGGTAAGCTGATGGCCCAGGTTTTTTAAATGCAGAGCAGGCTCAATAATTGAGGGATGCTCAATGGCTGAGACGGCAAGCCCGGCCTGAGGGCTGAGCGTTGCTAAAGCCAAATTGTTGGCTTCGGTGCCTCCGCTGGTGAAAATGACTTGCCCGGGCTGTACGCCAACCAATGCCGCAAGTTGTTCACGAGCGGCGTCTATGGCACTGCTTGAGATTCTGCCAAGGCGATATAAGCTGGAGGGATTGCCGTAGAATGTTTTCAGGAAAGGCTGCATCGCGTCCAGAACGCGATCGTCTAGTGGCGTGGTCGCATTATGATCGAAGTAGATCATTCAGGTTAGACATCAGTCTTGATGGTGGTAAATTTCAATGGCTTGTTGAGCATCGTTATGCTGTCTCATAGCAACCTCCTGAACCTGGTTTCTTTCTAGCAGGTCGGCCAAAGAAATGCTCTTCAAATAATTTCTGATTTGTTCGCTCAAGCCCATCCACAGATCATGGGTCAAACAGGCTTGATCTTTCTGGCAATTGGCTTCTCCGCCGCATTTGGTTGAGTCAAGCGGTTCGTTGACGGCGGCGATAATCTCGGCAATATTAATATCGCTGGTCTTGCGGCACAGTTTGTAACCACCGCCAGGTCCGCGCACGCCTTTTACCATGCCTGCCCGACGTAAGCGGGCGAACAGTTGTTCCAGATAAGACAGGGAAATGGTTTGACGAGCCGCAATGTCAGTCAAGGTTACCGGTTTGATTTGACTATGAAAAGCCAAGTCCAGCATTGCAGTAACCGCGTAGCGACCTTTAGTTGTTAAGCGCACAGTAGTGTCCTCGATAAATACCGTTAAGATATTGTTACTATACTTAACCTAGCAAAATAGTCAACTATTATACCTTAGGCGAGAACAGGTATTTATTAAATGCGTCTGATTCTCCGTAGGTATGTCGGGATACAAGCTACATTTAAATTTTTAGCGCCCGCCTTATTCATAGCCGTCCTCAATTTCGCAGCCGTCCAATTTGGAGATGGGGGATTCAGTATATTTAATACCCGCGTCATTAAGCGCTTTTTGCAGGGTTTCTATCTGCTTGTCCATGTCATGAATATGGTCCAGCATGTGATTGATCGCGTAGGCGATCGGGTCGGGCATGTCAGTTGTCGCGCCGTAGGCATGAAAGCCCATTTTGTAGGCAATCTTGTCGCGTTCGGCTGCTGCTTTGCTTTTTGGATCGACGATATGGCCGGGAATGCCAACCACGGTTGCATCGGCTGGAACCGGTTTTAGTACCACCGAGTTTGAACCTACCCGGGCGTTTTCGCCGATATCGATAGGCCCCAAAACTTTTGCCCCCGCGCCTACCACTACGCCATTATGTAGGGTCGGATGGCGCTTGCCTTTATCCCAACTGGTTCCGCCCAAGGTTACGCCATGATACAAGGTGCAGTCGTCGCCGATAACGGCGGTTTCACCAATTACGACGCCCATGCCGTGGTCAATAAAAAAACGCCTGCCGATAACAGCGCCGGGATGAATTTCAATCCCGGTCAGCCAGCGTCCGAGATGAGCAATAAAACGGGCCAGCCATCTGAATCCCGCCAGCCAGAAAAAATGGCTCAGTCGGTGGATTAAAACCGCATGAAATCCGGGATAGGTGGTGATCACTTCAAAGACCGATTGCGCAGCCGGGTCGCGTTCGAATACGCAGGCGATATCTTCTTTTATTCGGTTAAACATCGTTATTCCTCTTATAGCCTTGAGACATCCGCAAGATGCCCCGGAGTATGTCCAGTTCCTTGGTATCCAGTTGTACCCGGTTATAAATCCGGCGCAAACGCCGCATGATGGATTTTGACTTGGCAGGATGCATAAAGCCTATATCGGTTAATGCTTCAGCCATGTGAGTATAAAAAGATTCCATTTGCGCCGCTGTAGCTAAAGGCTCTTCGCCCTTATCGCCGACAAAAATTTCTTCTTGCGGCGCCAAGCCGGATGCGACAAATAATTCATAACAAACAACTTGCACGGCCGCGGCAATATTTAAGGAGCTGTATTCGCTGTTGCAGGGGATACGCAGCAAAAAGTGACACAGATCCAGCTCGTGATTTTTTAAGCCTGAGTTTTCACGGCCAAAAACAATAGCCACTTGATTACCGGGTTCATTGATCAGCACTTTTTCGGCGCATTCCCTGGGTGTCAGTTCCGGCCAGCTAATGGTTCGACCTCGTGCGCTGGCGCCGATCACCAGCTGACAATCGGCAATGGCCTCTTGCAACGTTTGGCAAACGGTTGCACCTGCCAACACGTCATCAGCCCCGGAAGCTCTGGAAGTGGCGTCGGCGCTTGGGAATATTTTAGGTGCAACCAGCCAGAGGTTATGCATCTTCATGTTTTTCATTGCGCGGGCAACGCCACCTATATTCCCCGGATGCGTTGTTTCGACCAGCACAATTTTTATAGTAAACAGCAAGGCCTTGTCCTTAGTTAAAAAAAGAGCCTAAGTTTAGCAAAATATTTGGTATTATATGGGGTTTTCAGCAATTGCTTCTGCATCGCTTAGACACCTGCATTGGGTGCTCTAACTTTTGCATAGCCCTTAAGGATAGGGAATGCAGATATTGCAGGAGCAAATTCCGTCCATACACCCGTACTGAATATAAATCCGCCTATGCAACCCATGTTAAATACTGCCGTCCGCGCTGCAAGAGCCGCCGGCGACTTGATTCTTCGCTCATCCGATAATATCGGCCACCTAAAAGTCGACCAGAAAGGTAAAAACGATTATGCCAGTGAGATTGATCGTATGGCCGAACGGGAAATCATCAACATTATCAAGTCAGCCTATCCTGATCACAGCATTCTGGCAGAAGAAAGCGGCACGCATGAGGGCAACGATTTTATCTGGGTGATTGACCCGCTGGACGGCACTACCAACTTTCTGCACGGCTTTCCGCAATACGCCGTTTCTATCGCCTTAAAATATAAAGGCAGGATCGAAGTCGGTGTTGTTTATGATCCGTTACGCGATGAATTATTTACCGCCAAACGCGGAGGCGGCGCCATGTTAAACAATCGACGCCTCCGGGTAACCAATCAAACCAGCTTAAAAGGCGCATTAATCGGCACCGGCTTTCCGTTTAAAACCGACCTGCATATGAATGCTTATTTAGGAATGTTCCGTTCAATCGCGATCGATTCTGCGGGAATTCGCCGTGCGGGCGCTGCGGCGCTAGATCTGGCCTACTTGGCTGCCGGTCGATTGGATGGTTTTTGGGAAATTGGCCTGATGGAGTGGGATATGGCCGCAGGTATTTTATTGGTAAAGGAAGCGGGCGGGGTAATTACTGATTTTTCTTTTAATGATAAGTATCTAGAATCAGGTAACGTCATTGCCGCAAGCCCTAGAATGCATCAAATCCTGTATCAGCTTATCGAGCCGCATGTTACCGATAATTTGAAATAAATCTGCGCCGCAAGCCGGATTGATCAATCCGGCTTGCAAACTATACAACTCTAAAATATCTGCTTTGCCAACATAATGGCATCTTCGCGGCCATTTTCCGACTGATAATAACCTTTCCTGATGCCGATTTCGTTAAAGCCCATGTCTTCATAAAGGGCGATCGCGACGGTATTGGACGGCCGGACTTCCAGAAACATGGTATCTGCCCGGCCTCGGGCTTGGTTAATCAGATTTTCCAACATCTTACGACCTATCCCTTGTCCCTGTTCGGCCGGCGCTACGCAAATATTTAACACGTGAGCTTCGCCTACAGCCATGGAGAGGATGCTGTAACCCAATACAGTATCCTGTTCTTCGCAGACCCAGCAATTATAGTTGGCTCTAAAGCAGTCCTTGAATATGTCTTCGCCCCAGGGAAATTGATAGCTTGCTCTTTCAATCGCCATAACTTGGGGTAAATCGGAACTCCGCATTTTTCTCAGGCGCATTAAATCTTTTCTTCCCACCGAGTCAGGAAATAATTTGGAATAAAACTCTCTATCGGCATCATAAACTACAAATTTTTTTATCTTATCTAACATCGTTTCCAACATGACTAACCTTTAATGTTTTTATACGTTTGCAGCGCGAGTTTTAAATCTTCCCACGCTTTACGCTTGTCGAGCAGTGATCTTAACAAGTAGGCCGGATGATAGACTACAACAACCGGCGTATCATTTAAAGCGTGGCTTTTGCCTCTCAGGCTGCCGATAGGCTGATCCGTATTGAGCAACGCCTGGGCGGCGATACGTCCTAAAACCACTATGATTTTTGGCTTGATTAACGCTATTTGCCGGAGCAGATAAGGTTTACAGGTTTCAATTTCGATAGGTTGAGGGTCGCGGTTAGCGGGAGGGCGGCATTTTACAATATTGGCTATAAACACCTCTTCTCGATCAAGGCCTATAGCTCTTAGCATTTCCGTTAGTAGTTGACCCGCCTTGCCGACAAAAGGCAAGCCTTGTTGATCTTCGTTTTGACCCGGGCCTTCACCGATAATCATCCAGTCGGCATTTTTATTGCCCGAGCCGAAAACGGTTTGGGTACGTGTTTTGCACAAAGCGCATTTAGTGCATGGGGCAACTTCCGCTTGCAACGCTTCCCAGCTGTCGACCGGTTCCGACAGAGCATTTTCAGCGATAGCATCAGGTGCCGATGCTTGCTTATGGTCAATAGAAGCTCTGGGCACCCAAACCTCAATGCCCATAGCTTCCAAGTATTGCAGACGTGTTGCGTTATCCAAAACAGGCTCGACTAGTTATTTATTCCCATGCCGGAGCGCGGAAGCAATGAAACAGCTCAAACATCGCCTTTCTGAGGATGTCTACGTTGATCAGGGCTTTGCAGTTTATTCACGGCATTGATATAGGCCTTGGCCGATGCGATCACAATATCGGTATCAGCGCCTAAGCCGTTAACGATCCGACCTGCTTTTTCAAGTCGGACAGTGACTTCGCCCTGGGCATCGGTGCCGTTGGTGATGTTGTTAACCGAATAAAGCTCCAGCGTGGCGTCGGTTTGCACCAGTTTTTCTATGGCTTTTAAACTGGCATCCACTGCGCCGCCGCCACAGGCATTGCCGGTGAACTCCTTATTGTCCACCCGTAACGTAACGGTTGCATTCGGTATCTCGCCGGTTTCCGAGCACACTTTCAGGGCGATCAGTTTGACATGCTCGTCTTCGGCTTCAAACCCGGCTTCCGAAATCAAGGTTTGCAAATCTTCATCAAAGATTTCATGCTTTTTATCGGCCAATTGCTTGAAGCGGGCAAAAGCTTCGTTCAATTCCTCTTCCGAACCAAACTCAAAGCCCAATTCGGTGATGCGGCTCTTAAACGCATTTCTGCCCGAATGCTTGCCCAGCACCATACGGTTAGTCATCCAGCCAACATCTTCGGCGCGCATGATTTCATAAGTCTCGCGGCTTTTTAACACGCCGTCCTGATGAATGCCCGCCTCATGGGCAAAGGCATTGGCGCCAACGATAGCTTTGTTGGGCTGCACAGGGAAGCCGGTGATTGATGACACCAGTTTCGAGCAGGTCAAGATTTCGCGGGAGTCTATGGCCGTTTGGCAAGGGAATACATCCTTGCGAGTGCGCACCGCCATGACCACTTCTTCCAGCGACGCATTACCTGCACGTTCACCCAAGCCGTTAATCGTGCATTCAACTTGACGTGCGCCGTTCATAACCGCCGACAGCGAATTGGCAACCGCAAGGCCCAAGTCATTGTGGCAATGCACGGAGAAAATCGCTTTGTCCGAATTGGGGATGCGGCGGATCAGGTTTGCAATGGTTGCGCCGAATTGTTCAGGAACGCTGTAACCCACGGTATCAGGAATATTCAGTGTTGTGGCTCCGGCGTCGATGACAGCTTCAAGTATCCGGCATAAAAAGTCTTCTTCCGAGCGTCCTGCATCTTCCGGCGAAAATTCGACATTATCGGTATATTGCCGTGCGCGTTTGACGGCCCTGACCGCATGCTCGATCACTTGCTCGGGCTGCATCTGCAATTTCATTTGCATATGGATCGGGGAGGTAGCGATAAAGGTATGAATGCGTGATTGCCGGGCGCCTTTAAGCGCTTCGCCTGCTCGGTCAATATCCTTATCCAGGGCTCTTGCCAATCCGCAAATTACGCTGTCTTTGATGACGTTGGCTACCGCCTGGACGGATTCAAAATCGCCGGGGCTGGCCGCAGGAAAACCGGCCTCAATCACATCGACTTTTAAACGTTCCAAGGCCTTGGCAATGCGGATTTTCTCGTCGCGCGTCATTGATGCGCCGGGGCTTTGCTCGCCATCGCGCAAAGTAGTATCGAATATTATTAACTTGTCTTTCATAAAAACTCCATTCTCGGCAATTGTTCCCTGCATCGCCAAAGCGCCTGTTTTGGGCACTCTACTTCTTGCCTCCATGCAGTCGATGAAGGGTTATCAACGGTCAGGTTGATACACGGATATAGGGGGTTTAGGTCATTAATATGGAAAAAGATATGTGCCCGTCAGGGCAGGAATCTTAAAGGCAGGCATAGCCACGCACGCAAGGCTGTTCCGGCAAATATTGCGCCGGAAAGAGGGTTTTGAAATGCATGATAGATCTGAATAAACATGACCGTGACTATACGCCAATGGCTGAGCGGCCTCAAGCAGATTTTTACGCTTTACGCCCGTGCAACCTGCGTCTGCGCATGATCAGGGTAAGAACCGGGCCTGAAATCGCGTAACCTAAAAATAGCAGGAACAGCATCGTTTGCGGCTGCGCCATCACAAACGAGATGCCCAGCATTACCGCAATGGCGACAATAAAAGGAACTTTGCCTTTAAAATCGATCTTTTTGAAACTCCAGTAGCGGAAATTACTCACCATCAGCAAGCCGGTGCTAACTGTTAACGCGAGGGCAAAATATTTGAATAGCTCGATGTCGTATTTGTACTCCAGGCAAATCCAGATAAATCCCGCAAGAATGGCGGCGGCAGCAGGGCTGGGGAGTCCTTGGAAGTAATTTTTATCGGCTGTTGCTAGCTGGGTGTTAAAGCGTGCCAATCGTAATGCGCCGCCCGCTGAATGAACGAAAGCAGCAAACAGGCCTAATTTGCCCAGGCTCGCAAACGCCCAGGAATACATGACCAATGCGGGAGCGGCTGCAAATGAAACCATGTCTGAAAGACTATCATACTGCGCGCCGAATTCGCTTTGCGTATTGGTTAGTCTCGCCACCCGGCCATCCAGACCGTCCAGAATCATCGCTACAAAAATGGCGATAACAGCAGTTTCGTAACGTCCGCCCATAGCCGAAGTGATCGCATAGAAACCGGAAAGCAAAGCTCCCGTGGTAAACAAATTAGGCAGCAAATAAATTCCACGACTACGAGTAAAGCGTTTTTCTGGAGGCATATTTAGATCAATCCTTAAGTTTTAGGAGGTCAGTAAAAAACATTACTTTGGAATTATACAATGAGCCTACAAACTGCACCTAGCTTAATCAAAAATCAGGATTAATCACCGGATCGGCTCTTTACTAATTCTTTGACAAGCTCAGAGTGTGCGGCTTTAAAGAAAATGGCTTGGCTTGGTGTAAGTTCCGGTAGAACTTTTATTTGGCTTGTCCCGCCATGAGTCTAATTGTAATCAATATTTCCTCTTAATGCCTTTAGCCGGCCTTGTTTGGCTTTACTGTCCAAGCGCTTTAGCTTTGAACCTTTGGTAGGCTTTGTGGCTTTGCGTTTTTTATGCACGATAGCCACGCTTTGGATTAATGCCTGAAGCCGACTTAAGGCATCGTCTTTATTCTTTTCCTGAGAGCGATGCTGCTGCGCCTTGATGATAATCACCCCTTCTTTTGAAATACGCTGGTCATTTAAAGTCAGCAGTTTTTCCTTGTAAAACTCGGGTAATGAGGACGCGTTAATATCAAATCGCAAATGGATGGCGGTAGATACTTTATTGACATTCTGTCCACCGGTTCCCTGGGCACGAATCGCATGAACTTCAATTTCATTGTCCGGGATACTGACCTGATTGGATATTTGCAGCATTGCTATCAAGCTCTTTTGTTGGCGATACATCGTTTGTTTTCTTGCTTGGCGATCATTACATTAAGGCTGTGGAAGTGTCAGACAAGAGCTGATCTTATTTCATTTAAGCGATATGAAGACAACAACATCTATATTGACGGCAAATGCCGGCTTTAATGATTTACAATATGAACTATACGCAGACAGTTTTTGCGCAAGGCGCTATTGATGCGAAGCCGTGTACACAGAAGCTGTATGTCACCATTGAACGTATTTTTGAAAACGACAACATACCATCGGAGCGATAAAGAATGAGCAATCATGTTACTTTGACCCAGTTTATCATTGAGCAGCAGCGTGAGTTGCCGGGGGTATCGGGAACATTTACCTCAATATTAAATGATGTGGTTACCGCATGTAAGAAAATTTCGCATTTGGTTAATCAAGGCAATCTGATTGGTGTGCTGGGGAGTGCCGATTCCGAGAATGTACAAGGCGAGGTGCAAAAGAAACTGGACATCATCACCAATGACATTATGGTGGATGCGCTGAACTGGACCGGTCATTTGGCCGGCATGGCTTCGGAAGAAATCGACGATATTATTCTTATTCCCCCGCAGTATCCAAAAGGCAAATACCTGGCATTGTTCGATCCGTTGGATGGATCTTCAAATATTGATGTCAACCTGGCGGTAGGCACCATATTCTCGATACTGCGTTGCCGCGAGGGGGTGGATCCGGCGCTGGAAGATTTTCTACGCAAGGGTTCCGAGCAGGTTTGCGCGGGGTTTGTGCTTTACGGTCCGTCTACGATGATGGTTTTAACGACAGGGCAGGGTGTTAACGGCTTCACGCTGGATCAGGATATCGGCGAGTTCATTCTGACCCATCCCAACATGACGATTCCTAATGACACCAGTGAATTTGCGATCAATATGTCGAACCAGCGTTTTTGGGAGCCTCCTGTAAAGCGCTATATCGATGAATGTTTGCAGGGTAAGGACGGTTTGCGCGAAAAAGATTTTAATATGCGCTGGGTCGCGTCCATGGTTGCAGAGGTTTACCGGATACTCACGCGCGGCGGGGTTTTTATGTATCCATATGATTTACGTGATCCGACAAGAGCCGGAAAGCTCCGCATTATGTACGAGGCCAATCCGATGGCCTTTATTATTGAGCAAGCGGGCGGTGCTTGTTCTACCGGACGTGAGCGCATCCTGGACATCAAGCCTAAAGGCCTGCATCAGCGGGTTCCGGTTATTTTGGGTTCCAAAAATGAGGTTGAGCGTATTGTCGGATATCATCTGGAAGGTTGATTTAATCCAGCCAGAGGTTCAACACGAAAGCGTAGCTATTTTAGATCTTCCAGATTTGTAAAACCTGGAAGGTCTTTTAGGATTGGCCGTCGTTCAAAACAGGACTAAATAGTTTGCTACGAGCCTAAATATGCAGGACAAAGCAAGCTTTAACCGTTATATCTCCTCACTTTCCGGTATGAGAACGATACTAAAGACTAAAAAAGGGCTGCTTTTGTATGATAAAATTTTCGTTTTTAATTTCACCCTTTGAGTTTCTCCATGAACAAACCTAAAAAAGTCGCGATTCTCACGGCGGGCGGCTTGGCCCCTTGCCTAAACTCAGCCATCGGCAGCCTTATCGAGCGTTACACTGAAATCGATCCAACCATAGAAATCATCTGCTACCGTAGCGGTTATAAAGGTCTGTTACTGGGCGATTACTATACAGTCACTCCGGCAATCCGCGAAAAAGCAGGTCTTTTGCATCGTTTCGGCGGCTCGGTGATAGGCAACAGCCGCGTCAAGCTGACCAACGTTAAAGACTGCGTTAAACGCGGCTTGGTTGAGGAAGGCCAAGATCCTCAAAAAGTTGCCGCGGACCAATTGGTTAAAGACGGCGTCGATATTTTGCACACCATCGGCGGTGACGATACCAATACCGCAGCAGCCGATCTTGCCGCGTTCCTTGCGAAGAACAACTACGGCCTGACCGTTATCGGTCTGCCTAAAACTGTCGATAATGACGTATTCCCAATCAGACAATCTTTAGGTGCCTGGACGGCTGCCGAGCAGGGCGCACGTTACTTCTGGAACGTTGTTGCCGAAAACAATTCCAACCCGCGTATGCTGATTGTTCATGAAGTCATGGGACGCAGCTGCGGTTGGTTGACTGCCGCTACTGCGCTGGAATACCGCAAATTGCTGGATCGTGCCGAATGGTTGCCTGAGCTGGGCTTGGATCGCGCTACTTATGAAGTGCACGGCGTATTTATCCCTGAAATGACTATCGATCTTGCTGCTGAGGCGGCTCGTCTGCGTGCGGTGATGGATAAGGTCGATTGCGTCAATATCTTCGTTTCCGAAGGCGCAGGCGTTGAGTCTATCGTTGCTGAAATGCAAGCCAAGGGACAAGAAGTGCCGCGCGATGCGTTCGGTCACGTTAAGCTGGATGCGGTTAATCCGGGCAAATGGTTCGGTGAACAGTTTGCACAAATGATCGGTGCTGAAAAAACACTGGTGCAAAAATCAGGTTACTTCGCCCGTGCTTCAGCAGCCAACGTTGAAGACATTCGTCTGATCAAGTCTTGCGCCGATTTGGCCGTCGAGTGTGCGTTACGCCGCGAAGCAGGAGTGATCGGCCACGATGACGACCAAAATTTTGTGCTGCGTGCGATTGAGTTCCCACGCATCAAGGGTGGCAAACCTTTTGACTTGAACACACCTTGGTTTAACCAGACTTTGTCTGAGATCGGTCAGGCTAAAGGTGCTAAAGTCGAGGTTGGGCACTAAACTCTCCGCATAAGCATCGGCTTAAGCCGATGCGCCGGTTCCCAATCTTCAGATTGGGAATCTCAACGGAAAAGCTCCAGCTGCTTAAAACGGTAAGCTGGAGCTTCCAGCCCGATCCCAAGCTTGAATTGGGAGTCAGCGAAAGCAGACGCAGCATGAACCCAGACTATATTTTTGTTTACGGAACGCTCAGAAGAGAGACGAACGGTGAGATGTCTCATCTGTTAGCGAAGTATGCTGAGTTTGTGGATAATGCTGTTTATCGCGGCAGGCTTTATCAAATCGATTGCTATCCCGGCGCCGTTCCTTCTAATGATCCCAATGATGTAGTGCAGGGTGAAGTCTATCGGCTTTGTCAGGCCGATGTTGTAATTCCGCTGCTTGATCAGTATGAAGAATTCGGTCCTGATTTTCCCGAACCCAACGAATATAGTCGTCAAAAGCAATCTGTATTGCTTAAAAGCGGACGCCTTGTTACGGCGTGGGTTTATGTCTACAATCATCCTACCGAAGGCCTGGAACCGATTATGGAATATAGCTCGGCATTTCAACCTTAAGGCCAGATATAGGCCGTTCAGATTGGCAAGTTCATTCAATAAGATATGATCACTATTATTCAACGCGTAACCGCCGCTAAAGTCACCGTCAATAATCAAGACATTGGCAAAATCGATACCGGCATTATGGCGCTGGTTGCGGTAGAAAAGGCCGACACCGAAAAAGATGCCCAACGCCTGCTGGAACGCATCCTCAATTATCGGATTTTTGCCGATAGCGATGACCGTATGAACCTGAGTTTACGCGATATTAACGGCGGCTTATTGCTGGTTCCGCAATTTACATTGGCGGCGGATACCCAAAAAGGTAATCGGCCCAGTTTTATTTCCGCGGCTCCGCCCGAAAAAGGCAAGGAGCTGTTTGACTATCTGCAACAGTTGGCAAAGAAAACTTATCCTAATGTTGAATTCGGCCAGTTTGGAGCCGACATGCAGGTTGCGCTGGTCAATAACGGGCCGGTCACTTTTACATTACGGACTCGCTAAAGCTATCTTTTTTTACCAGTCATCTTCTTCATCTTGGTCGTAAGGCTGAGCTTTTACATTGTCCGGAACTTTCGGTATGTTGGCTGACCGCAAAAGAATTAACGCGCTGCCCAGAACAAACAGCACCGCGACGATAAATAATATTATCCACATTCGATCCTCCCGTTTTGGCTTGCTTAAGCTGATTACGATAGAATACCCTAACACAGATCATTTACATCCTTCAATATGAGACAAGTCGAATTACTTTCCCCTGCCGGAACCCTTAAAAACATGCGTTATGCCTTTGCATACGGCGCGGATGCCGTTTATGCAGGACTGCCGCGCTATAGCCTGCGGGTGCGCAACAATGATTTTCTGGCCGATAATCTGGCCAAGGGCATAGATGAGGCTCATCAACTGGGCAAAAAGTTTTTCCTGGCGACCAATGTCATTCCGCATAACTCCAAGGTTAAAACCTTTATTAAAGACATTGCCCCGGTTATCGCGATGCAGCCGGACGCATTGATTATGGCCGATCCAGGCCTGATTATGATGACACGCGAAGCCTGGCCGGACATGCCGATACATCTGTCGGTACAGGCCAATACCGTCAATTATGCATCAGTGAATTTCTGGAAAAGCATGGGTGTAGAGAGGGTCATATTGTCCCGCGAGTTGTCGCTTGATGAAATTGAAGAAATCCGTCAACTTTGTCCCGATACTGAGCTTGAGGTATTTGTCCACGGCGCGTTATGCATCGCTTATTCGGGTCGCTGTTTGTTATCCGGCTACTTCAATCACCGCGATCCTAACCAAGGCACTTGTACCAACTCCTGCCGTTGGAAATACGACACGCTACCCGCGCATGAAAACGCCGAGGGCGATTACGTGCTGGATGGTGCGGCGCTGTCGATGTCCGACATCAGCAACGCCAGTTGCGGCGGTGCGGAACGGCACCCGTTGGCGGATAAGGTGTACTTCTTGGAAGAAGAAGGCCGCAAAGGCGAATTGCTGCCAGTGATGGAAGACGAAAACGGCACTTACATTATGAATTCAAAAGATTTGAGGGCCATCGAGCATGTGCAGCGTCTAGTCGAAATTGGCGTAGACAGCCTTAAAATCGAGGGTCGCACCAAGTCGCATTATTATGTGGCGCGTACTGCGCAAACCTATCGCCAAGCGATTGACGATGCGTTGGCGGGTCGTGCATTCCAGCCTGAACTGATCGGCGTTCTGGAAAATCTGGCTAATCGGGGTTATACCGACGGTTTTTATCAGCGTCATCATACCCATGAACAGCAAAACTACATGACCGGATATTCCAAAAGCCATCAACAGCAATTTTGCGGTGAAATCAGGAGTTACGATCAAGCGACCGGCCTTGCAACCATTGATGTGAAGAACAAGTTTTCGGTCGGCGACAAGCTGGAGCTGATTTTGCCGGAAGGGAATCAGGATATTATTGTCGAGCGCATGGAAGGCATGTACGGACAAGACATGGAAGAGGCATTGGGCGGCGGCTATGAAGTGAAAATACCGCTGCCAAAAATATCCGCTGATAATGGCTTGTTGGCGCGTTATACTTGAAAAATAGGCATCCGATCAGCCTTTCAACCTGGACTTGAATCATGACATTTACTACTGCCGACCTTTGCGATGCCCATTCGGAAGAAGACCATTTCCAGATTGCCGAGCCGCTGCTCAAGCCTTATGGCGGCCACCCCAGCTTTTGCGGTCAAATCACGACGGTAAAAGCTTTTGAAGATAATGTTATGGTCAGGGCTGTTCTGGAAGAGAAGGTTGAAAACAGGGTGCTGGTTGTCGATGGCGGCGGTTCCCACCGTTGCGCACTGTTGGGAGCGGATCTGGCAAAGCTTGCCATCGCCAATGGCTGGCAGGGCATTGTGATTCATGGCTGTATCCGCGATTCCGCAATTATCAACCAACTCCCTATCGGGATACGCGCTTTGCATACGCATCCTTTAAAAAGCCATAAAAAAGATCATGGCGACCGCGACTTGTTGGTCACTTTCGCCGGCGTCAATTTTAAGCAAAATCATTTTTTATATGCTGATGCCGATGGAATTATCGTCTCAGAAACAATGTTGAGTTAAAATAACTCCAAATTAACCTAGCAAAGAAGTCAAGATATGCAAATTGTACTCGCCAACCCACGTGGATTCTGTGCCGGTGTCGACCGGGCTATCGAAATCGTTGATCAAGCCATTCAGGCTTTCGGCGCACCTATTTATGTCCGTCACGAAGTTGTCCATAACCGTACGGTGGTCGATGGGCTTAAAGACAAAGGCGCTATTTTCATTGAAGACTTGACCGACGTGCCGGTGGGTTCCTATCTGATTTTCAGCGCTCACGGCGTTTCCAAACAAGTGCAGCAGGAAGCTAAAGAGCGCAATTTAACGGTTTTTGACGCAACCTGCCCGCTGGTCACCAAAGTCCATTTGCAAGTTGCCAAACATGCTAAAGAGAATCGTGAAGTTATCCTGATAGGCCATGCCGGACACCCTGAAGTTGAAGGTACGATGGGGCAATATGAAAGAAGCGCGGACAACGGCGGTATTTATCTGGTAGAAACTCCTGAAGATGTTAAAAACCTGGTGGTGAAAAATCCCGATAATCTGGCTTATGTCACGCAAACCACCTTATCGATGACCGACACAAAAATTATGGTCGATGCCTTAAGAGCGCGCTTTAGCGCCATACAGGAGCAGAAAAAAGACGATATCTGCTATGCCACACAAAACCGTCAGGACGCGGTTCATGAGCTGTCTAAAACGGCTGATCTTATTCTCGTAGTCGGCTCGCCCAACAGTTCCAACTCCAACCGCTTGCGCGAAATTGCCGAGCAGCTCGGCAAGCAAGCTTACTTGATTGATACTGCGAAAGATATGCAACAGAACTGGTTTGAAGGCATTTCTGTAGTTGGCGTTACCGCAGGGGCTTCCGCACCGGAAGTTCTAGTTCAGGAAGTTATTGATCAGTTAAAACAGTGGGGCGGACAATCGGCTGTTGAGATTCAAGGCATCGAAGAGAAAGTAGTGTTTTCTTTGCCTAGAGAATTAAAAAAACACATCAACTAATATTCTCCTATTGCAGGCGGCCATTTAATGGCTGCCTGCGGCTCTTATTTTCTTCGTCCTTTATAATCAATGCTGATCCTGTCGAACGCCTGAATTAAAATAAAGACAAAAGCTTTTGTTTTTATTTAGAATAAATGTAGCTGTAAAGCCAACTTTAACGTCAATAATGGCGGCCTGAAACAAGTCTTATAAATATCGGCTCCCGGTTATTGTTAACATTCATTTATTTTTTGCAAAGGATAATTATGAAACTTACCCCAATGGATCTTGTTGCTCAAGCCAAACAGAATATTGTTGAAATTGATGTTGATGCCGCAAAAAAATCCCTGGAAACAAGCCTGGTACTGGATGTAAGAGAACCTGCTGAATATGCCGCAGGCCATTTGCCGGGAGCTTTCAACATACCTCGCGGCGTATTGGAATTCAAGATAGGCTCACATCCTGATTTTCAGGATAAACAAGACGCCCACATCATTGTTTATTGTCAAACCGGTGGACGTTCCGCCTTGGCAACAGAAGCATTAAACAAGATAGGATTCAACAATGCCGTCAGCATGGCCGGTGGATTTAAGGCGTGGGCTGAAAGTGGTAATGAAGTAGTTTAGATGTCTGAACTGGAAGTTATCCGTCTGGATAAATGGTTATGGGCTGCGCGTTTTTTTAAAACGCGCAAATTAGCTGCCGAGGCTATTTCCGGCGGAAAAGTGCATGTCAACAGCCAACGTACCAAGCCCGGAAAAGAAGTCAAGGTCGGCACTATGCTCTCCATTAGCAAAGACAATTATCGGTGGGACATCACGATTGTCGCTATTAATGGCCAACGACGCTCGGCTAAAGAAGCGGTTTTACTTTATGAGGAAAGTGCTGAAAGCCGTGCCAAACGTGAGCAGCAAATCATTCAAAACCGTGAACAGCGGGAATTGTTCGATTTTAGCGGAAGGGATCATAAGCCGAACAAGAAAGACAGGCGTCTGATTCACCGGTTTAAGCAAGGGTAGAGCGTAAGCTTTGCAATAATGCTATAAACAGGTAGGCGGCTTAGGCAAGCCGGCCAGCTTGCATGCATATTTTAAAGGACCCTCGGGAAATAGTTTGTGCAGATAACGGCTGTTGCCTTTTGCCTCACCTAATTCCTTGGCAATTGCTTTAGTAAAAACACGCGCATTGGGTAAATGCTTAAATTGTTGATAATAACGTCGAATGAACAAAATAATTTCCCAGTGTTCCTCGCTCAGCTGTATATTGTTTAATGTGGCCAGACGCTCTGCAACATCTTCATTCCAGTCTGCGGAATTGATCAGAAAACCCTGTTCGGTTGTTTCCAAATGCAAACCTGAATTCATCATGTCCATGATTGAATAATCGGACTTTTAACCGTTAATTCCACCAGCCCTGCATAATCAATCACCTCAATCCCTCTAACCAGCTCATTAGGGGCAATTCCGCGTATTGCAATGTCATCTGATAATACGCAAAAACGATTTCTGCCTAGCTGTCTCGTTAACGTATCGCTTATGACGCTGTCTTGTAATACGCGCAGAACTGCATTCTCAAGAAACACCACAACATCCCCTGAATCAATTCGCTCTAAAATGGCAGTTTCAATCGGCGACTGAAAAACAAGATGTAACACTTTAAGTGTGGTCCGTTAATTTAAGACCAATGATTCCAGTAATTACTAGCGCAATTGACATCAAGCGATACCAGTCGGCAGATTCCTTAAACAAAATGATGCCTAACAATGCTACGCCGACTGCGCCCATGCCGGTCCAGACGGCATATGCGGTTCCTAGCGGCAGGACTTTTATTGCCAACATTAATAAATAAAAACTTACGCCCCCAGATGCCATTGTTATGATACTGGGCCACAATTTGGTAAAGCCTTGATTGTATTTAAGACTTAAAGCGAAAACTATTTCTGCGAATCCCGCAGAAAATAAAAGAAACCACGCCACGAACACCCCTTTTCTTTGTGCTTGAATATCAAATATTCTACAATATAATGGACTTAGCAGCATTTAAAAAGACTTTAGATGAACTTCCTTCACAGGTAAACTCAGCAAGGACCAGAGGGGCGGCTGTAAATTCACCGATAACGTCCGCATGTGAGCAAAATTATTCAACAGATTTAACAGGAAGGACTCAGGAGGAGTGAGTTTGGATCATACGTATGCTTCGCATTTAATACATAATAATCAATAACTAATACAAATTAATGAGCGACATATCTTCTTTTTTAGTCCAAAATCCAAAGCAAATAAACAATAATTTATCATTATTAGTTAAAAGTAAATGTTTGCTCAGTGCTCGTTTCGGAACAAATAATGAGTCCTACATCACCACACTTCTAAGTATCAACGCAGAAGATAATTTATTGGTTTTAGATTGCGGATCCAAAGAAGATTTGAATCAACGCATCCTTAATGCCGACAAAGTCTCTTTCGATGCGGATTATAACGGCATTAAGGTTTCTTTCAGTGCTGCGGCACTGAAAAGAATTACTTACAAAAATGAACCGGCATTCACCATGCCTATTCCTAAAGCGCTTTACTGGATGCAGCGTAGAGAGTATTACAGGGTTAAATCGCCGCTTTCAAAATCCAGTTATTGCCAATTAATAGTGGCAGGCAGGGATCCCGTTAACCTTAAGTTATACGATATCAGTCTTACGGGCTTTTCCATGCTTAATGTTTCCAAAGAAGTTTCCGATCTCCTGGTCCCTGGCACATCATTTTCCGACAGCAAACTTATACTTTCAGGCGCAGGCGAAGGCATAGTTTCTTTTGAGATCCGTGCCAAATATATAATTAACCCTAACAAAACACAAAAAATTCAAAAAATAGGCTGTAAGTTCATCAAAATAACACATCGAGTTGAAGAAACTATTCAGCGCTATATGCATCAGATCCAACGAGAGGATTTGCAAAAAGAATGACTTATTCAAATTAAAGATCATCCAAACTGCAAAGGACCGGATTAATAGTTTCTTACAGTACCGCTCTTCACTCGGTTCACGCAGCTCAAAATACTTATGACTACACATTCAATATCCGATAATCAGCTAAAAATATACGGTCATTATTAATGAGCAAAGCCTCCTCTTTTTCAGTCTTCAATCCAAGACAAATAGTCCAAAATTTATTGATATTGATTAAGAATAAATGTCTGCTCAGCGTTCGTTTTGATGAGGGCAGTGCATTTTTCCTTACCGCAATACTTGAGATTGATGAGGTCAATAAGTCCATAGTTTTCGATTATGGCTCTAAAGAAGTGTTAAATCAGCAGCTTCTTAAGGCAGACAGAATCACTTTCGAAGCCGATTTTGCAGGCATTAAAGTTTCTTTCAAAGGAAGTATGCCGGAACAAATTCTTTATAATGGAGAGCCGGCGTTTTCTATGCCAATCCCTGAGTCAATCTTTTGGATGCAGCGCAGAGAATACTTTAGAATAAAATCGCCGCGTTCGAAAGGAAGCTATTGCCAATTGATACTCGAGGATCAAATCCTCGTCAACTTGCTGTTATATGATATTAGCTTGACCGGCTTTTCAGTACTTAATACTTCAACTGAAATATCCGACTTACTGGTTCCCGGTGCAAAATTTGAACAGGCTAGGGTTGTTCTTTCAGATACAGGTGAAGATACCGTTTCCTTTAAAGTCTGCTCTAAGCTCATCCTTAATCCGGATAAAATTGCCGCGCTCAAAATCCAAAAAATAGGCTGTGTATTTACCCAGATTACGCCTGCATTTGAATCGATCGTCCAACGCTATATCAATCAGCTGCAGCGAGAGAGCATACAAAAGATAAATGGATAGGGGATAAGCTTCGTAATAAACTTACTCCCAACTCGCGCAAAGCAACGACTATGATAAACACTTCTGCTTCCATACAACGCAACGTCATTACCGTTACTCAGCTTAACCGCGCGACCAGTCAATTACTCGCCGAGCATTTCTTATCTGTTCTGGTTGAAGGCGAGGTATCCAATTTAAGTACTCCCGCTTCCGGGCATATGTATTTTTCGCTGAAAGATGCTAATGCCCAGGTGCGTTGCGCCATGTTTCGCACCCAGCAGCGCGGGTTGGCGTTTAAACCGGAAAACGGAAAGCAGGTTATCGTCAAGGCGCAAGTCAGTCTGTATGAACCCAGAGGCGATTACCAGCTTATCGTCGAGCATATTGAAGAAGCCGGCGATGGCGCTTTGCGTCGGGCGTTTGATGCGTTAAAGCTGAAACTGTTGGAGCAAGGGTTATTTGAGCCCACCCACAAACAAGCCTTGCCTGTGTTGCCGAAAGCGATTGGCGTTATTACTTCGCCTTCAGGCGCGGCCATCAGGGACATATTGACCGTACTAAAAAGGCGTTTTGCGACGATACCTGTTATTGTTTATCCGGTTTCCGTGCAGGGCGATAACGCAAAACATGAAATTGCCAAAGCGATAGATATCGCTAACCGGCATAAACAGTGCGACGTTATCATTCTCGGGCGGGGCGGCGGGTCACTGGAAGATCTTTGGGCATTCAATGAAGAGCTTGTTGCCAGAGCTATTTATGCTAGCCAAATTCCGATAATTTCAGGCATCGGGCACGAAACCGATTTTACCATTGCCGATTTCGTCGCCGACCTGCGCGCGGCGACGCCTTCTGCGGCTGCAGAACACGCGAGCCCCGACCTGCAACAATGGCTATCACGGTTCATTTATTTGGAATCGCGGCTGCAACAGCAACTGCAACGAAAGCTGAACCAGAAGCAGCAAACTTTAGACTGGTTAACCAAGCGGCTGCAACAGCAGCATCCCGGCCAGAAGCTGGCTGGAAACGCGCGGCGCATGGAAGAACTCGAAGCTAGGCTTAATCAAGCCATGCAAACAAAGCTTCGTCATATGACCGGCATTATTGAGGCTAAAGTGGCTAAATTATGGCAGCATAACCCTACGGTAACCATAAATAGCCATAAGCAACGGCAAGAGTATTTGACTAATCGCCTGGTTTCTGCAACCGCACATAAGCTGAAGCAGCTCAATCAGCGCTTATTAAATTCCAGCCAGACTTTGCATGCGGTCAGCCCCTTGGCAACGCTAAGCCGTGGGTATTCGATCACAATAAGCCCCTCTTCCGGAGAAATCATCCGTTCTACCGAACAACTAAAGCTGGGCGATATGGTGCAAACCCGCCTCGCGCAAGGCCGGTTCACCAGCCAAATTAAAATCATTGATCAAGATTAACAACTGGCTTGATAAAAGGCCATTGCTGTAGCACTTTATAACGGACGCCTTCCGGCTCACTACAGGATTCAACCAGACTGAATGCATCGGCGCGCCAAACTATCGGCTCGATTTTTATATTCGGCAAATGCCGGACATGTCGGGCCAAGGTGATATGAGGGGTGTAAGGCCGGGTGTCGGTACGTAGGCCGCAGTTTGCCGCTGCTGCCTCCAACGCGGACACCAGTATCATCACCGGGTTCGGCGCTGGTTGCCAGCAAGTCAGGCATAAAATTCTGGGTCTGCGCCAGTAACTTAGGCGGTCAAAGATCAATGTAAATGGCTGCGTCGTAATATCGGTCACGGCCTGCTTAATCAATGATTCGGTCACTGCGTCAACTTGCCCCAAAAACACCAGCGTTGCGTGGAGATTGTGCGGCTGCACCACTTTTAATCCTTTAGCTGCAAGGGATTGATTCAAACGCACCAGCGCTTGGCGGGTTTCATCATCAGGCCATAAGGCAAAAAACAATCTTGATGTATCTGACATGATTTTAAATTACGGTAGTATGAATAAGCTCTTATTCAGTAAATAAACGCTCTAGCGGACAGATCGGAGCGGGCTACTATTTCTCAGGCAACGAAGCAGGCCATTTTGCGCCTGAATCTATCTATGTCCAGATCAGTAATGCCTCATGAGCATAAACACAATGTCTGTAAAAAAGCCTCAGCCCAGTGACTGCTACCGGAACCGGCCAACCTAAAATAAAACCGGAATTATTTAATAAGGAAATCTCTCATCATGCCCATATCTTCGTGTTCCAGATTGTGGCAGTGGTACATATACCGGCCTTTAAAATCGTTAAACGGCTTTAATAGTGTGACTTTTTCGCCCGGCATCACCAGAACCGTATCTTTCCAGCCGCTATCGATAAACCCTGCTGAGACGGTGCTGTAGGTTTCACTGAAACGCGAACTCATTTCGCGCTTAACGATTTGAAACTGTTCGCCATGTATATGCATCGGATGCGGCATATTCATCATGCCATGCATACCGCCTTCAAAACCATTATCGAACTCGATGAGTTGCAGACTGTTAACCGGAATAATTTCATACGGCTGAACATCGTTCATTTCATAAGCGCGGCCGTTGAGCAAGGCTGACATATGCTCCATGGATAAAGTGATATTTCTGGGGTTGGCCGCATTTGCAGCATTCTTGACCTGTAATGCGGTGATGGGTGTCAGGGTTTTTGGCAAGCTGTTATTGCCTTGTTCCTTTTGGGTGACTCGGACTTTTAAGATCGGGTAATCGGATCCTAAAGGCAAAGCGCTGACAGACATCATACCACCACCCATCCCGCCACCCATCATACCGCCACCCATCATCCCCCGGTGTCCGCGTCCGCCCATCATACCCCCGCCCATCATGCCCATGCCGCCATGTGTCGCAACATCGAAGCTAAGGCTGCGCAAGTTCAGCTCGGTACCGACCGCCCGGCCGCTAAAGTCCGTCCAAACCTCCGCTCTTTCTCCCGGAGCCAGCATGACAAAAGAATGTTGCTCCGGTGCTGGCAGTAAGCCGCCGTCAACACCGATTACCGTCATCGGAGTGCCATCATCCCAGGCCAGTTTATAAATGCGGGAGTTAGAACCATTGATCAGCCGGAGCCGATAGGCGCGTGTTTTGACCGGCAATGCAAAATCAGGCCGACCATTAACCAGGATCTGGTCGCCCAGAAAACCTTGCATGCGTTGCATCATGTGCGCCGAATAAACCAGCTGGTTTTCGCTGTCGAAACTGCGATCCTGAATCACCAGCGGCACATCCAGGTCGCCACTCGGTAAATTTAGCGCCTGTTCCTGATCATCAGTAACGGTTAATAAACCTGCCAAGCCGGAATAGACTTGCCTAGCGGTGACGCTGTGCGTATGGGAATGATAAAAATAGGTTCCCGCCCGGTTGAGTATCTCGAATTCATATACATAGGCTTCGCCCTGGTTGATCGCATACATGGGGTTGCCATCCATGTTGGCAGGCACATGCAGTCCATGCCAATGCAGAATCGATTGCGCTGGTAAATTATTGTTAAGGATCAGCCTGACTTTCTGGCCTTTTTTAAAACGCAGGGAGGGTGCCAGATAAGTGCCTTCATTATTGTCGAGCACCCCTGAAGGGCCTTTTATGACCTTGCCGGTAATTTTCCAAATGCGGGTTTTATCACCACTTAAAATGGCTACATCAGCCGCGTTCATGGTCAGGTCAATTTCAACGTCAGGGAGAAAATCGGCAGATGGCATGTTGGTTCTGACAAATTCACCCGCTTGAGCCCAGCTCGGGTAAGTGATCGCTCCGGCAATACCAATAGCGGTATATTTCAATAGCTTGCGGCGTTGCAGGTTAGTCGTCGTTTTCATGGGCTTCCCTCAATTCAAGTGACATTAACGACTTTGTACCATAGTTTTACAGTGTGTGTGAATCGGAGTCGTACGGTATTGCAGGGAGTAATGGTTGGTTAATGCGGCGTGCAGATTTTCTTAACTCTAAACCGGGCTGTAACGATGGCAATAGCCGGAGAGTACAGAGAACGAATGATTTGTTAAATAAGTAAAAATACTAGAAGGCTGGTTTGCGGTGCCGTTAGATAGGTGAGAATGATTTTAACCGCAATCTGCCGGCCAATCCCTGGCCTTATCTTTTGATTGCCTCACTAGATAACAGGTGATGAGTGCATGACTGCCGTTGTTGCTAGCGAATGGGCTAAAAGCAAAAGCGCTTTTTCATGGTTTGTCTGGAACAGGGTCAGGGTATTCAACAATTGTTATTCAGTATCAAATGCGTGCTGGCAGCATAATCAGAGGTTATGCTGCACTAAATTCTGAATAAAAGTCAGCGGCTTAGATAATATCCTCAGCCATTACTTGATTTCTGCCATTATCTTTGGCTTGGTACATTGCCTTGTCCGCCCGCTCGACCAAGCTTTCGAGGGAGTCGTTTATTTGAAAACTTGAGACCCCGATAGAAATGGTTACCTTTCCTATCGATTTTTTGCTTCCCTTAAGCTTTAAAGAGTGCTGGGCTAACGAAGCTCTTATTTTTTCAGCAATTTCCATGGCTTGGTTAAGCGAGGTATTGGGCATGATAATGGCCATTTCCTCACCGCCATAGCGGGCCGCACAATGATGTTCGGTAATATGCTGCTTCATCAGATTAGCGGTATAACGCAGTACGTTATCCCCCATCTGGTGGCCAAACGTATCATTGATTTGTTTGAAATGATCGATGTCTAAAATAAGCAGGCAAAGTTCAACATTGCTTTGTTTATGATTTTCAATGTATTCATTCAGCTTTTGGTCAAAAGCGCGTCGGTTCAAGAGTCCCGTCAAAGCATCAGTTTTTGCCGTTTCGCGTGCATGTGCAAGTTCCTGGCGCAACAACTGCATTTCCTTCTTGCTCTCGTCCAGTTGCGCCTGCAACGCCATGCTGGTTTCAGCAAGACTTTTAGTCCCTACGATGATTTCGGTTAAGACTGTTTTTATTTCGGGCAAGTTCTGATTGTTTTCCAGCCGTTTGCTCTGGTTTTGGAAGTCCATTGTTGCTGCGCTGGCTTTTTCGCCAGTAGCATCCAACGCCTCACCTGTTTTGCTAATAAGCTGCAATAAGATGTGACTGGTTTTTTCCAGGAAGTCGAGCGAGGTATCACAGATGTGTTTTTTAAAAAGTCTGACGCTTAATTCAGAAGTAAAAGCATCCTGTTTGTCCAGCAGTTCATCCAGCTCATTGTTTAAGACAACGTTTCTGCCAACTATATATTCATAGAAAATCGCAAAATTAAGAGGATCTGGAGCAATTCTATTTTTTGACATGAGGGGAAGTATTTGCCGAAGATATTCTGCATTTTTTTCCAACGTGTCATTATAGTTAGGAAGAAATGTTAAGCTACCCATGGTCATTTTTTAAGGTAAGGATATTTGGTAATTGTCATTATTCTAATCAGTTACTTTATATTTTCAAGTATCAGCATTTTTAATTCAACGTACCCACTCATCGCACCTTAAAGCTCAGCATGCACCCCTGTCTCATAATATCTATGAAGCGCGTTCTGTGCTTTAGACAAATGGCAAATGCGGGTAGACCAAAGGCAGCCAACCTGCTCAGGCCTGGTCTGTATTTGAGCTGCCGTCACTGACATTCTCAAGCCGGAGTTTGAGACCATGCAGGCTCAGCATATCCTGCGATCCTCTTTTTCGGGCATATTATCGATGTGCGATCGGCATAGATATTAGATGCCCGAGCCACTATCTTTAAAATCTCAATCTGGTATCTTTGTTGCTTGGTCGGATTTTTGTAATCCAGTAAAAAAATGAACTGCACTTGCTATTTAAATTTAAAATAGTAAATAAAATATAGTGCACGAGACTCAATTGACAGACACCAAACAATTTTTCAGCAGTAATGGCGACTTGGCCAAGGTAATTCCGGGCTATCAGCCGCGGGCGGCCCAGGTTGAAATGGCCGAGGCTATTGCTCATGCTATCGAAGCCAATCAGCATTTAATCGCCGAAGCCGGAACCGGAACCGGCAAGACTTTTGCCTATTTGGTGCCCGCCATTTTATCCGGGAAAAAAGTCATTATTTCGACCGGCACCAAAAATCTTCAGGATCAGCTGTTTAACAAGGATTTGCCGGTGATTCGCAAGGCCATGAAAAAGCCGTTTATCGCCGCGCTATTAAAAGGCCGCAGCAATTATTTATGCACTTACCGGCTGAAGAACGCCTTGACGTCCACGCTGGGTTTTAGCAAGGAAGATGCGGCCGCCCTGTCAAAAATCAAATCCTGGTCGAAGCGCACCAAAACCGGCGATACTTCGGAAATGTCCGAGGTGACGGAGGCCGATCCGGTCTGGTATCAGGCGACATCGTCATTGGATAATTGTCTGGGACAGGATTGCCCGGATTACGCCGATTGTTTTCTGGTCAAGGCCCGGAAAAAAGCCCAGGAAAGCGAGGTTCTGGTGGTCAATCACCATTTGCTATGCGCGGACTGGTCGATACGCGACAGCGGTTTCGGCGAGCTGTTGCCCGATGCCGAGGTGGTGATCATCGATGAGGCGCATCAACTGGCCGATACCGCGTCCAATTTTTTAGGCATTACCGTCAGCGCCAAGCAGCTGAACGATCTGGCGAAAGACGCGTTGATGGAATACTTCAAAGACGCCACCGACATGCCCGCGTTGCGTACCGCCTGCGAAGACCTTGAACATGAGGTTAAAGACATGAGGCTGGCGTTCGGCATCGAGCTTAAGCGCGGCGATTGGCAGGACATCGAAAATAATCCCAAAATAGCAGCGAGCCTGACTGCGGTTAAAGATCAGTTGCAGCGTTTGTCCGACCAACTGGAACTGGCTTCGGTTAAAACCAAGGGCCTGGATTCGTGTTTCAAGCGCGCTGACGAACTGGTGCAGCAGCTCAAGATTATTCTCGAAGACAACAGCGGTAAATGGATACGCTGGTACGAAACCTATAAAAACACCTTTACCTTAAGCCGGACGCCGCTGGATATAGCCGCGGAATTCCGCTCCTTTATGCAGCAACATCAGGCGGCGTGGATTTTTACTTCGGCGACCCTAAGCGTGGCGAACAAATTTGATCATTTCGCCAATAACCTGGGGCTAAGCAATGCAGCCAGCGAAAGCTGGGGCAGTCCTTTCGATTACGCCCATCAGTCGCTGTTTTATCACCCTAAAGGCTTGCCGCAGCCCAATGATCCTGACTTTATTCCTCGTATCATCGAGTTTGCGGTGCCGGTGTTGCAGGCCAGCAAGGGCAGGGCGTTTTTCCTGTTTACCAGTCATCGCGCGCTTAAAGAAGCTGCTGAACTGTTGGAGAAAAAAGTCGATTTTCCGCTGCTGATTCAGGGCAGCCGTCCCAAAGCCTTGTTGCTTGAACAGTTTAAAGCGGCGGGCAATGCCGTCTTGCTGGGCACATCGAGCTTTTGGGAAGGCGTGGATGTCAGGGGCGAGGCCTTGTCTTGCGTCATTATCGACAAGCTGCCTTTCGCATCGCCCGGCGATCCGGTGTTAAAAGCGCGGTTGGACGCGATGACCCGGCAGGGGCGCAACTCGTTTTTCGAATACCAGCTACCCACTGCCGTAATTGCGTTGAGGCAGGGCATAGGCCGTTTGATTCGTGACGTAACAGACCGGGGCGTATTGATGGTCTGTGATCCGCGCTTATTAAAAAAATCATACGGCCAAATATTTTTAGACAGCGTACCGGCCATGAAGCGCACTCGCGATATAGAAGAGGTACGGGCGTTTTTTCAGGATGACTGCAGGGATGCAGAGAATAAGGCAGCGCAGGAAGCGATTGCCGAAGGGACCGAATAATGAAATTACTGGCAGTAGAAACATCGACCGAAGCCTGCTCAGCAGCGCTGTTTATTGATGGCGAGATAGCTGAACGTTACGAGCTGGCCCCCAAAATACATACCAAACTGATTTTGCCGATGATCGATTCGTTAATGACGAATGCGGGCTTAAAGCCGCAACAGCTGGATGCGCTGGCGTTCAGTCGCGGCCCCGGCTCGTTCACCGGCGTGCGTATCGCTACCGGCGTGATTCAGGGCATCGCCTTGGGCGCCGATTTGCCGGTCGTACCCGTGTCCACTCTGGCGGCTATAGCGCAGGATTTTTTCGATCATAATGATGAGAGCGTCGCCTTTGTCGCGATGGATGCGCGGATGGGCGAGATATTCTGGGGCGTTTATCAACGCGATGCCCAAGGCTATGCTGAACTGATAGGTGACGAAGCCGTGACTCCGGCTGATGCAGTTGAGTTTCCCGATCTGACTGGCGTGGGTGTCGGTTCAGGTTGGGGTGTTTATCATCAGGAATTGATGGCCCGTTTGGCAGGGCGCGTCAGTCGCTATCAAGCCGAACTACTGCCCAGAGCTGGTGCGATTGCCCGCTTAGGCGCACGAGGTTTCGAGCAGGGCCTGGCTGTTGCCGTCGAACAGGCCATGCCGGTTTATTTGCGGGATAAGGTTGCCAAGAAAGAATCAGAGCGATAATACAGATAGCCCAAAGCAGTCTGTAAAGTATGTATTGCGCACCGTTTTCCTAGCTCAGCGATGAGGGATGCCGATTATGAATTGGTTGGGCAAATAGTGCATTTGCCAGTAAAACAAAAAGCTGAAAAATAGCAGCGCCAGCTATCGCAAAAAGAGAGGCGAGTAAAACCAGTACGTTTAAAATTTTCATAATGAGTCATCCGTTATTGTTTAGTCTGAGTATGATGTTCCTCCGGTTAAATAAGTAAAACAAGAAATTTAATTAGCAATTAAATCTGGGCTGGTTCCAGTTTTTAGGTGCTTCAAATAACCCGTGGCTAGTCCACCACAAGTTGTTTTTTTGCGAGTTTATGCGCTGGGTACTTTGCTACTGATCTCAGGTATAAATAAATGTCTCAGTGAAGCTGGATTGCATGGTTTTTTGCGTAAAAACAACAGAGCAGTCAGCGGTTATTCAGCAGTAAATTAATAAGCAGGGAGCTGAAAATAACCGCAATAATTGCCGAAATTTTAAGCCTGTTTTGTCGGATTCATTTCATCTATGTTGCATCATCCGCTCCCAAGTAAATCCACTGGATAATGAAGGCAATATCGCGCCAGCGGGGGAAGGCGTCGAGTTCGGTGACTTTGTCGGCGTCCAGGATGGTGCTGCTGGGGCTACATAGAGAAGCGATAATTGGCTAGGGTACGCACTGCGTATTTAGCTTTAAAAACGGCAATAAAAAAATTGCCATCTACGTTGACAATAATTTCATTGCTAAGTGCGGTAGGGTATAGGTATCCGTGTTATTTTTTATTATAAATACAATTAGTTACAGATCTGTCTAACGCCCTCTCCTGTTGGAGAGGGTTGGGGTGAGGAGAATATAAATAAGGCAAAAAGCTTTATTTTATCCCCCTCACCCTAACCTTCTCCCTGAGGGAGAAGGGGCTGTCCATCCTTAACTTAATGGCAGTGACGCAACGGGTGGGAACGAGACATTGTGAAGCCTTTTACCAGATATTCGTTCAAGCGCTCGGTAGCCCAGCGGCAAAACTGGGTGCCGCGATGGGATTTGACCCGCTAACCAACTGCGATAATGACTTCAAGGTTATAGTGCTTGGTGCAGTATTGCTTGCCGTCGACGGCAGTTATCAAGTATTCCTTTTCCTCGTTCCCACGCGCTGCGTCCTGTACTTGTAAAGCCGATATTTCAAAGCATTAACCACGACTCGCGGCGCAGCGCGCCTTGACTGCATTCCCACGCAGCGCGTGGGAACGAGACAAAAATGTAGGTGCGATTAGCTTGCGTAATCGCACATTTCGAAGCCAACATTCTGGGTGATATATGAACGAACACAGGGCACTAGCGACCGCACCGCTTGCAGTCTGGCCGGTTGCATTCGCGTTCATCATGCTGAGATCACTCATCATCGGTGATTGGCGCGAGCTCTTCGCCGCGCCCTATTCGGCGATGATGATCGCGGTCGCCGGGTACCCGTTCGCGGTGGTAGCCGGTTGGTTGTTATGGCACGCCTTAGTGAGGCTTGCACTTACAAGCTTCACAGCGGTCCTGGCGGCTGCGGCCGTCAGTGCCGAAGCGATCTTTTGGCTCGTGATCAGTCCGTTCTGGGAGCGTGAGTTCTCTGCCGCGTTCTGCGTGGCCTTGGTCGGTACATGCGGTTTAGCGTGTGGCGGCATGTTTTTTTGGCTCATACGACCAAAGGCGCCACATTGAGGTCGTAGATACCATGGGGGACCTTACATTTGGCATAAAAGAGAGCGGAAAATGCCAAATGTAAGGCTTGATTCCGTCTTTTGCGTACCTATTGGCAATGTCCGCAGGATGAAATTCTAACTAGCAAGCTACATACGGGTTACTACCTCCCGCGCACCGCCGACAAAATCAAATCCTGATTCAACACAATCAGCATTTTTCCGGTCATGTTGCTTTCGGGGATATTCACCAGCGATTTGATGTAGCCGCCGTCGCCCCGCAGTAATTCGCCGACCGGCTGAACCTGCGCTTTCTCGAAACTGGGAATCGCGTCAAGACCGTCTACCAATAAGCCGATCGGCCCCGTTTCTGTTTTGACGACGACAATTGCGCCAGCGGTGTTTATGGGTTCATCCGGCTCGATCAGCGTATTGGTCAAAATCCGGCCGTCGATGACAATAATCGGGGTCTTATCATTGTTGCCGTCGGGGCTGTTATCGCAATACATGACGCTGCCGACGACATAGGACTTGGTGCCGGGCAACGGGTTGATCATTGAGACTTCTATCGCTTCGACTACCTCGGAGGCATAAAATGAATAAATATCCGAGCCGATATAAAAAGTTGCCAGATCGATAACATCGCCTGTCATCGGTTCTTGCGGGTAAGTGATGGCAACGCGTTGCTCGGAATCAGAGACTTCAGTTTTTTCGCCGATAGGAATAAACACGAACGCCGCAACATCGTTATGATAATCACCGGTGGTTTTAAACTCGCGGTATCCGCGTGACGAGTAACAGCCGACCGCATAGTACTTTTTGTTATAAAGCACGATTTTGGATTTTCCTGTGCCTTCTTGCAGCTCAAAAAACTCAGGGTCTATCCAAAGAATCTCGCCATTTTGGTAATTGGAAGCATCGGTTGATGCAATGATGCGGCCGCTGGGCCGTTCCACAAACAGGCCGAAAGCGCCGGGTTTGTCGGGCAGGCAATCCTCAAGCATGTGCTTGAACTCAGGCGTGGAGTCAAAAACGATGCCGATACCGCCAACTATTTTGTTCATATCGTCAATATGCCGGATCGCGGCATTGTAAACATAGGTGGGCTTGCCGTCGTATAGCCAGGATTCTTCAAAGGGCGAGACCCGGTATTCCTGCGGCGAGCGCAATGAAAAAGTATCCTGCGCGTAAGAGGCCGTCACTTGTCTGCCTACGGCGTCCATAGGGTCGTGATGCAGATTGGACTCGGCGACGATAGTTCCTTTAATGTCATAGATAAACAGACGGGTATAGACCGTGTAAAGCTTGTTGATATAGACCAGGATATCGGTAATTTTCGCTTTATCGTCAGAACTCAGCCGACCTTCGGAGAGGATGCGTCGGATTTCCGAGGTTAGCGCCCACCACCGGCAATCATTGCTGCGCTCGTACAGGTTGCGATCCATGATATCGATCATCAGCCGCGCAATCGATTCGGCATTACGCAGTTCTGAGGTAATCATCGTGGTATGCAGCTTGCTGCTGGAGTCGGCCAGTGCTTGGGCGGTGCGCGCGCCCATCGAACGCAGCTGTTTTAGAATCGCCTTTAGCGACAGAAGGTTGCCGTGCTCGTTAGTTGCCATGACTTGGCCGTTCCAGATCACGCGGTGCAGGAACAGGTTGATGTTTTCGGCGGCATCGGCAATCAGGCTGGACAGTTCGGTAGACAGCGCGTCGCCATGGCGAAGAATTTCGGCGTTAATCTCCTTGTCCGACGCGGAAAAACCGAATGCCGACTGCAGAGGAATCATCGCGTGGCCGTACCATTCCTGTCCGGCATAGCCTTGATAGGGGCGGCCCCGGTGCGTTACCGACAGGTATTCGCGTCCGGCAAAGTCGAGCATGCCGTAGGCGTCGCCTTCCGGAACTGTTTCAATGACGCGGCCAAGCGGGACATGATCCTGGTCGCTGGTGGCAATGACTACCGAATCGGCATCCAGCAGCAGCATGACCGCTTTGTCGCCTTTCTTTTGCAGGCTGCGGAATATGCCTTCCATTTCATTATCGAAGCGAAAGGACAAGCACAAAACGCCAATCACGGAATCATTGACCGGATCGACGATGCGTCTTGAATAAATCAGGGCTCGGTCTGTGCCGGGGCGGAGACCGGTTTTACCAAAGGTTTCAATATATTCCGCTGTTGACTGCAAGGTTTTGCGGATAACCGGGTCGGAAATTCTTTGATCGACGGCCGAGCTACTGCGGTCAAGCCGGGCCAATATGCGGCTGTCGGTATCCAGAATGATAATGTCGTCGTATACGGTATATTTGGATCCATACTCGCCAAGCAGTTGGGTAATTAAATCCACACTGGTTCTTTCGCCGTTTGCGGAAGCCTGAACAAAATTGCATATATCAGCATTGGTCGCCAGAAAGCCGATGTCTGCGGTTCGCTCATACAGGTTGCGCACCAGAATATCGATCGACACCTGCGCTTTGGATTCCAGTTCAAGACAGGTTTTTTTAATTTCTTCGGATACCAACTGGCTGGTCAGTTTACTTTCAAGATCGGCAAACCCTTTCTTTGTAGCTTCCATCGCCGGCAGTATGGTTGCGGCCTCTGCGGGGCAACTGATTTCTGCGATGGCGGAAACCAAGCCCCAGGTTCCGTTCAAGTCGCGGAGAATTTCTTTGCACTGGGAAACACTTCGGATATAAGGAGAGAAAGTTTCGAAACGCTCAGTTTCTGACAACATGTGATTAATCCTTAGTTATGCGTTGATGACAAAATGTAAATTTCACAATGCAAGATACAAGCCATATTGTTTATGCCTTACACAGATAAGGGTTATGCGGATAAATGAGATTCGATGTCTTAAGAATGCACAAAAATAGTGCGTAAAACGGAGGCTGATTGCCAATTTTGTGCAACATCTAAGATGACTAAGAGAAGTCCCGATTTGCTAATGAGCCTGGCTCACCAGTCCAGCCATGCTCTACGCCGCTTTTATTGCGTTCATCCTAAGTAATTAGGCTTATTGATCTTTATTGGGCTCAGGAGATAATGACTGGCCTTTTCAGAAACTGTCCACGTTGCCGATTTAGTGATTAGAATTAGCGCATTTTGATTTGAGTTCCCGATAGCCCTAAAGACAAAAGGCAGCTATGCATCAGACTTCAAGTTTCCTACTTCCGCCCGTCAGCATCAAAGCATCAGGAGAAATGAGGCGTGTAGGCGTAGAGCTTGAATTTTCCGGATTGACTCTTGAACACATTGCTCTGCTGATTCGCGAGCAGTTCGGAGGTGCCGTCATCGCTCACACCGCTTATGAGAACACGATCAAGGACACGAGTTTGGGCGACTTTAAAGTTGAACTGGATTTTCAATATTTGAAACAAAAGGGTCGTTACAAACTGGATCCCGAAGATCCTTTCGCCCTGCTTGATGAATGGTCCGAGCTGATTTTGCGCATGGCGGCCGAGCAACTTGTGCCTTTTGAAGTCGTTTCGCCGCCGATTCCTATGGATCGGCTCGGTGAATTGGAATCATTGATTCGGCGGTTGCGGGAGTCGGGCGCTCAAGGCACCGAAAGTGGTGCCTTGTATGCTTTTGGCCTGCATTTTAATCCGGAATTACCCAGCCTGGATCCTGAAACCATCGTTTCTTATCTGAAGGCTTTTCTTTGTCTTTATGATTGGCTGATTTACTATAGCAAGATCGATTTGACTCGCACCATGTCCGGCTATATTTCCCCGTTTCCAACTGACTATATTCGGCTGGTGGTTGATTTGGACTATCATCCCAATCAGGACAGATTGATTGATGATTATCTGATAGCTAACCCTACCCGCAACCGAGCTTTGGATATGCTGCCGCTATTTACCTATCTGGATAAAATCAGAACGCTGTCGGTTATTGATGATTATCGTGTGCATGCCCGCCCCACCTTGCATTATCGACTGCCCAACTGCCAGATTGACAAGCTCGGCTGGAATATTGATGTGGATTGGCATAACTGGCTAATGGTAGAAAGGCTGGCTTGTAATCGCGAGTGCCTGAACGCAATATGCCGGGCTTATATAAAGTTTCTGGACAGGCCTGTGTTCGAGCTGTTTCAGGATTGGCAGGAAATGGTTGAGGCATGCCTGAAACGTTATTGCGACCTTTAATTGGCGTAACAGGGCCCAGCAAAGGCGGGGATCGGGCTTGGCATTTTACCCGTTATGCCATTATGTGGGCCGGAGGCAATCCGCTACGGCTAACGCCTAGGAACTCGCATCTGCATGAGGGGTTAAACGGTATCGTGATCGGCGGTGGTGACGATGTTTATCCCGCACTTTACGAATCCGAGGTATTGCCCAAAACGCGTTACGACAAGGAACGGGATATGTTTGAATTACTTTATATCGAAAAAGCCTTGAAACAGGATATACCGATATTGGCTATCTGCCGCGGCGAACAGCTGCTTAACACCTATTTGGGCGGCACTTTGCATCAGAATCTACGTAAACTACGTCGCTATACGCGCAACCGCTGGACGGTATTGCCGGTGAAAACCCTACTGGTAGAATCGGACAGCCGTCTTGAAGAACTGCTGGGAACTACCCGCTGCAAGATTAACAGCCTTCATTCGCAAGCCATTGATCAGTTGGGTGAAGGATTAAGGGTTGTCGGCCGTGATCTGGATAATATTGTGCAGGCTGTAGAAGACCCGTCGCGACTCTTCTTGATTGGAGTTCAATGGCATCCGGAATACTTGCTCTATATGTCGCGGCAACGGCACCTTTTTCTCGGACTGGTTCAATCTGCACGTCAGACAATATGACCGCCTATTTGAGCTTATTCGGCGTGAGTTTCTTGGCCGCTACGCTGATTCCATTTTATTCGGAAGTGGCGCTGGTTGGCTTGCTGGCTGCAGGCTATGATCCTTTTCTGCTTTGGCTGTTTGCATCGGCAGGTAATACCTTAGGTGCTGTCGTAAACTGGGTTTTAGGCCGTTATCTGCTGCATTTTGAGCATAAACGCTGGTTTCCATTCCCATCCTCAAAATTGCATCGCTACCAGCGCTGGTACCAGCATTTCGGCGTTTGGTCATTATTGTTGTCCTGGTTGCCCGTCGGCGGGGATGCCTTAACATTTATTGCCGGCATCATGAAGGTAAACCTTGGCATCTTTGTGATTTTGGTGGGATTGGGCAAAAGCTTGCGCTATGCACTGATCATTGCTTTATCAGGCCAAATATTTTGACGTTCTATGATTGAAATACCATGAGGGCAGCTGGTCTCATTGATTGCCGAGGATGAAGTGGCGTGCGTTTTTTGGACGGCGAACACAACAAGCGCGTTAAAGCTGTCGCCGTTATTTTGGATATAATTTTTAGTTAAGATAACTTTGCTCTAATAACTTCCGTCAATTTTGTTCAACTTTTTGATGAGGAGGGAATGGCGATGTTAAACGAATTTAAATCTTTAATTACCTTATTTCAATCCTATCTAACCTGGATTTTGGACATATCGCCAGGAGAAATGGCAGCATGTATCCTGTTCCTTTTTTTTGCGCTGTTCGTGATTCTCGAATCTTGCTGTCCCAGAGAACAACGATTCAGCGAACGGTTGCGGCAGTCTTATCGGGCGAACATTGAGCTATTTGCTTTCAATAGTATTGTTGTGTCGTTATTGTCGATTCCATCGTTGTTGATCTTGGCTGAACAATACTCCGACAAAGGGCTGCTGAACTATATTACCAATCCGCTAGGGAAAGCGGTTGTTGCGTTTTTAGCGTTGGATTTGCTGTTGTATATCTGGCATAAAGCCAGCCACAGTTTCGAATGCTTGTGGATGTTTCACAAGGTGCATCACACTGATCCTTATTTAAACGTTTCAACGGCATTCCGGGCACACTTTCTGGAAATTTTAATCATTAATTTCATAAAGGCGATGTTAATTGTTGTTTTAGGAATACAAGAAGCCCTAGTGCTTGCGAATGAGATGGTAATTACGTTGTTTACCATGCTGCATCACACCAATATTTCATTTCGGGGTGAACGGCTTCTTGGACAGCTAGTTATTACGCCGTATTTGCACCGTGTTCACCATTCAGTCAAACGTCATGAGCATGACCGTAATTACGGTTCGGTTTTGTCCCTATGGGATCGCTTATTCGGCACTTTGGCAGAACTTAAACCTGAAGAAATAGGCATCAAAGGCAGCGTGCCGCAAGACCTTGTCAGTCTGGTAAAGTGTGGTTTTATAATGACGGACAGGTCACCCGCTCAACCTGACCATGATGTGTTGATCCCTGAAGCTGCCTGTTGCAAAGCTGGAAGGCGCGGTTTTTACCTTAACGATTGGCAGGAAGCAAAAAATGAAATTGACTAAAAGGCTGAAACTTTTTCATCGCGTGTTGAACCTGATGCCGTAAGACAAAAGCTTTAACGCGAGTATTGTTATCCTGATTTTAGGGCTGAATATAAACCGAAGCCGGTGACACATATGACTGGTTTTGTATGAATCGTCATTCATTTCTAAGCTTGTTCAGTACCTGGGTTAATTTCTCCAACTGTTTGTACAATATTCTGGCTTGTTTTTCAGCGTGTTGCTTGTCAAACTCCAGCTTCATACACTTGTCATTGAGCCGTTGGTTTGTCATTTTGAGCGCGTCAACTTCTGATTGAAGCAATCTTATTTGAGGGTCCTGTTCGTCGCTGGAAATGCTGGCGGAGTTGCCGGCTGACTGCGCGGCTTCATGATGAACAGTTTCGGCGCGTTCTACATTAGCCTGAATAGTATTTGCTGGGGCGGCGTCCTGTTCCGGACCGGACTTGACGCTCGCCATTCCTCCGCGCAAGATCATTGCATTAATTTTATTGCGGAGCAGTAAAAAGACAGCGGCCTCGCTGGTTCTTCCGTCGCCGCAAACCACAACGACCGGCTTCTCGCGGTTTAAGGTCTTAAGTTGCATCCTTAAAGAGAAAAAAGGCGCGTTAATACTGCCGTCAAGATGATGCTTTTCATAATCGTCGGACGTGCGTACATCCAGCAATATGGCGCCCTGTTTTATTGCCTCCTGCATCTCCGGATAAGTGATAAACGTTAGAGAGGGCTCTTTTATTAAAGACACGAATTGTTGTTTATTAAGCCGCAATAAGGAAATATCCGTTAGTGCTGTAATTGTGACGTTTCTGGGCGCGTCGGAAAGCAGCGAGTCTTCGCCGAAAGTATCGCCGGTTGCCAGCTGAGCTAATTTAATTCCTTTTGCGTTAGGCGAGGGCTTACGCGTTAACAGGCATTGCCCGTTTTTAATCAGGTAATAATAATCTCCTATACTTCCTTGATCGAGAATAACTTCGCCTTGGCTAAAATGCACCTCTTCCAGACTCATTAAGATTTTTTGTAAATTGACAGGTGGAAGGCGTTGGAAGATCGGCGACTTTAATAATGCGGTCATCCAGTCGTCTGAATCGTCTTGAGTCTCATCTATAAACATCTAACTGTGGTCCTATATGTTTTCGCTTTTTAGTATGTGGCACAGGAAATTGAGTATTTGGCAGTATTATCAACGGTATCGGTAGATAAGCAAATCGCCCCAACTTTGGACTGTTCACACCATCACATATTCATAAATGTTTTATTTGGGTCGTAAAGCTGTAGTGTGAAAATAAACGGTTGTTTTTTAAGTAGAGCTGCGTTTTATAAGGGCTGTTCTGGCCAAATCAGTTATGTTTATAAGTACCGGTTTTTTGTAGGTATCTTTAAAAATTAAAATTATAATCAAAAGGTATTACCTCATTTCAGGTAAAACCATAGATAGCTAAAACAATATAGGGGACGTCAATGGAAAGAAAAGAAGCGATGGACTTTATGATTAAGTTACTCAAACTTATGCTTCATAAAGAAGGGTCTGATTTATTTATTACCGCCGGTTTTCCACCTGCAATAAAAATCAAAGGCAAGATGACGCCGGTTTCCCAGCAGGCATTATCGGCTAATGATTCCAAGGCCCTGACGCAATGCATCATGAATGATAAGCAGCTCAAGGAGTTTGAAGAAACGCAAGAATGTAATTTTGCGATTGCCCCTGCCGGACTATGCCGTTTCCGTGTCAATGCCTATGTCCAGCAAGGCTGTCAGGGCTTGGTTATCCGGGTGATTGCCGCGGAAATACCCAATTTCGATAAACTGGGTCTGCCGCCTATTTTAAAAGACGTGATGATGAACAAGAACGGCCTGATTATCATGGTCGGCGGCACGGGTTCAGGTAAATCAACGTCTATGGCGGCCATGATCGACCATCGCAATGCGAACAGTTACGGCCATATCATCACGCTGGAAGATCCCATCGAATACGTGCATAACCATAAAAACTGCGTTGTCATGCAACGCGAAGTCGGCGTCGATACCAAGAGCTGGGAAGCCGGGCTGCACAATACCTTGCGGCAGGCTCCCGACGTTATCGTGCTCGGCGAAATCCGTAGCGAAGAGATTATGAATTACGGGCTGGAATTTTCCCAAACCGGCCATTTGGCGATGGCTACTCTGCATGCAAATAATGCCAATCAGGCCATAGACCGGATTTTGGGCTTTTTCCCAATGGAGAAGCAGGCGAAATTGATGCAGGATATTTCGGTCAACTTACGCGCCATTATCTCCCAGCGGCTGGTTAAAACCGTTGACGGGGGGCGTTGCGCAGCCATTGAAATTTTATTAAATACGCCGCTGATTTCAGACTATATCGCCAAAGGCGAGGCTGCAAGCATCAAGCCGCTGATGGCCAAATCCCGCGAGCTGGGCATGCAAACTTTCGACCAAGCCTTATTGGAGCTTTATCAGGCTGGAAAGATAGATTACGAAGAAGCATTAAGAAATGCCGACTCTCAAAATGAGCTGCGCTTGCAGATCAAATTGGCATCAGGCGAAGACCGTTCGACCGGCGGACTTTCGTTGCAGTCGAAAGATGGCGAAGAGGAAAAGGTTATTCCTGTGTAATAAAGCTGTCGCAGGCTACATCCTGACAGCCCCTTCATTATAATAAAAACCAGATACTAACATGACCCTGACACCTTATTTAAAATTAATGCTGGAAAAGAATGCTGATAGCCTGTCTTTGAGAGCAGGCTCTCCGGCACTCTTGGGATTAGCCGGAGAGGAATATCCCCTGGGAAAAAACGAGCTAAGCTCAAATATCATCAAAGAAATTACTTTTAGCCTGATTAATGACAGCCAGAAGCAGGAATTAGTCCAGAATAAAGCGCTAAAATTCAATTGCGCTACACCTGACGGCCAGAAATTTATGGCCAGCGCCAAAGTGGAGGATAACGGTTTGGTGCTGTTTATTGTGCCTGCTTCAGCGCTGGCAAAAGCTGAAGGCAATGAGCCGGAAGTAGAGAGTTATCAGGTTCTGGGAGCTGCGCCGGAAGGCGACTTGGACATTCTGCCGTACCTGAAGGAAATGGCCCGGCTGAATGCCTCGGATTTGTTTTTGACGGTCGATTCGCCGGTTAAAGCCAAAATTTTCGGTCGGGCGGTAGCACTGGATGATTTTTTGCTGACACCCGAGTTAACGAAATCGGGCGCTTTCGGGATCATGACCCAGGAACAAATCGACGAGTTTTTAATCACCAGGGACTTGGACTTTGCGATCAGTCTGCCGGACGGTAGCGCGCGTTTTCGCGCCAATGCTTTTTATCAGCGCAAGACCGTAGGCTTGGTTATGCGCTTGATTCCGTCGGTCATTCCCACCGGCAAGGAACTGGGCACGCCGGATATTTTGATGGAATTGATCATGGCCAAGCGCGGCCTGTTGCTGATGGTGGGCGGTACCGGATCGGGCAAATCGACCACACTGGCGGCCATGATCAACCACCGCAACGCCAATTCGGCTGGCCATATTCTGACCATTGAAGACCCGGTCGAGTTTTCGCACCCGAATCTGAAGTCCATCGTCAACCAGCGCGAAGTCGGTGTGGATACAGATTCTTACGCCAGGGCTTTGAAAGCCTGTTTGCGGGAAGCCCCCGATGTTATCCTGATCGGCGAGATTCGGGATCGGGAAACCATGTCGGCCGCTTTGGAGCTGGCCAACACCGGTCATTTATGCATCTCTACCATGCACGCCAACAATGCCAACCAGGCCATGGAGCGGGTCATCAACATGTATCCCCATGATCATCATGCGCAATTGTTTATGGATCTTGCCGTCAATTTAAATGCCGTTATTTCACAACGCCTGATTCCCGACACGGCAGGGAGGCGCTGTGCGGCTATTGAAGTAATGATCAACACGCCTCATATAGCCAACCTGATCCTGAAAGGAGAGCTGCACGAAATTAAATCGGCCATGACATCAAGCGGCAGCAAGGGCATGAAGACATTTGACGACGCCTTGTACGGACTGTACAAGGATGGAAAGATCAGTTTGGAAGAGGCACTGAAAAATGCCGATTCCAGCAACGATTTGGAAGCTAAAATCAATTTTGGTTGAGTTATTACCACGGAGAGCACAGAGGACACGGAGAAGAGCCGAGCCTTCGCATTGAATTGCTGGCTTTCAAGCTTGAATTTGGAGCTAGCATAAAAAACTCTGTGCTCTCCGTGTCCTCTGTGGTGAATCAACCGCTGCTGTTGATTGCGAACCCAATTGGAAAAGAAGCCGGTATAATAGGCAAATTTTCCCCAATTCTGAGCAATATGAGTACACAAAGAAAAGCAGTGGCATTGATTTCCGGCGGATTGGATTCAATGCTGGCGGCTAAAACCATCATGGATCAGGGCATCCATGTCGAAGGCATCAATTTTTTCACCGGCTTTTGCGTCGAAGGTCACACCCATGCAATCCGGGCCAAAGACAAGGAAAAGCCGAAACGCAACAACTCCTTGTGGGTCGCAGAACAGCTAGGCATCAAGCTGCATATCGTCGATGTCATCGAAGAATACAAAGACGTGCTGATCAACCCCAAACACGGTTACGGCGCGAACATGAACCCTTGCCTCGACTGCAAGATTTTCATGGTTAACAAGGCCAAGCAATGGACTAAGGAAAACGGTTTCGACTTCATCATCACCGGCGAAGTGATCGGCCAACGACCGATGTCACAACGCAAAGCGACAATGCCGATCATATCCCAGGAATCAGGCGCCGATGATTTGTTATTGCGGCCTTTGTGCGCGAAAAGCCTGCCGCCAACCCTGCCGGAGAGGGAAGGCTGGGTCGATCGGGAAAAACTGCACGATTTTAGCGGGCGTTCACGCAAGCCGCAGATGGCCATGGCCGAACAACTCGGTTTTAACGAATATGCCCAGCCTGCTGGTGGCTGCTGTTTTCTGACCGACGCCAGCTATTCAGCCAAGCTGGTCGATTTATGGAAAGCGCGCGACGGTAACAAGCAATATGACCTGGATGATGTCATGCTGCTGAAAGTCGGAAGACACATCAGGCCGGGGCAACATTTTAAAGTCATCGTCGCCCGGGAAGAAGGCGAAGGCCGCTTTATGCAGGGCTACAAAAAAGAATTTATCACGATGAATTGCGCCAGCCATGCCGGTCCTTTGGTGTTGGTGGATGGATCGCCTTCCGCGGAAGATTTGTTCTTAGCGGCACGGATTACCGCCCGCTACGGCCAAGGTCGCAATGCCGAGCAAGTGGATGTGAGCATCGCCGATAAAGACGGTTCTGAACGAACTATTCAGGTCAAACCATTCGCCGCCGACGAAATCCCACAGGAATGGTATATATGAACAGAGAAACACTAAACGCTCGCCGCCTGCTGTGTCCGCTGCCGGTCATTCGCACGCAGGATAAAGTTAAGCAGCTTAAAGCGGGCGATCAGCTGGAAGTTATCTGTACCGATCCGGGTGTGATGCAGGATATTCCGGCATGGTGCAGGATCAACGGGCATAAAGTGCTGGAAACCATTTCGGGCGATAACGAATACATTATTATCCTGGAAGTCGGTGCGTAGGTTGGGTTACGGCTACGCCTAACCCAACCTACAGATTGGTAGGGTACGCAGTGCGTACCTTACTGAATACCGCAGAGCTAGAAAATGGTACGCGTAGTGTACTACAGCCATTTTGGGCGATTATGAATAGATTATTTTGGAAGAGACCCAATAATGGCTGAAGTCTTAGATGCCGTAAAAACGGATAAATTAAAAGCCAGGGCCAGCTATGTCGGCGCGGCGATTAACGTCCTGCAAACACTGATCAAAATCGGTTTCGGCATTCTCGGACAATCGGCGGCTTTAATCGCCGACGGTATTCATTCGCTATCGGACCTACTCAGCGATCTTCTGGTCATTATTGCGGTTAAACTGGGCAGCCGCGAGGCCGACCATGACCATCCCTACGGCCATCGCCGCTTTGAAACCATCGCAACGGTTATTCTGGGCGTCAGCTTAATCGGTATTGGCGGCGCCATCGTCTGGTCGGTCATGGAGCGCATGGCAAATCCTGAGCATCTGCCGGTGCCCAATGTATTGTCATTAGGCGTAGCGACGCTGTCCATCCTGATTAACGAATGGCTGTACCAATACACCAAACGCATCGCCAAAATTACCCGCTCCAAATTACTGCTGGCCAATGCCTGGCATCAACGCAGCGACGCGATCTCGTCGTTGGTGGTTTTGATCGGCATAGGAGCGGTGATGATGGGCTACCCGTTGGCCGATGGCGTTGCCGCCGTCGTGGTCGCGTTGATGGTGGCTAAAATCGGTTTGAATCTGGTGTTTGAGAGCATCAAGGAACTAGTCGATACTTCATTGCCGCCGGCTCTAGTCGAAGAGATACGAACCGCCATTCATGAGATTGACGGTGTCGAAGGCATCCATTTACTGCGCACCCGGCAAATGGGCGAAGATGCGCTGATTGATGCGCATATCGTCGTCGATCCCCGCATTACTGTGTCGGAAGGTCATATGATCGGCGATATCGTCCGGGACGATTTGATCAAGCGCTTTGACGACGTGATGGATGTGCTGGTACATGTCGATCCCGAAGACGACGAAAGCTTGCAGGAGCAATCCAGACCATTGTCCCGCGGCGAAGTGCAAAAATTGCTGGACCGCTATCTGGCGGATTTTAAGTCGACCATAGAAGATTTCAGAATCCATTATCTGGACGGCCAGATTGAAGTGGAAGTGATTTTGCCTTTTGCGCTCAGTCAGCAGTCAGAGCAGCTAGAAGCAATAAAGAAACAATGCAAACGGATGCGCGTGGAAATCAAAAAAATCGACAATGTGTTTGTGTTTTTTAAGGTCTGATGCATTTTTAATGCGTCGGCAAAAGGGCGTAGGATGGGTTTCACTTCGTGCTCTCACGAGTCGCTAACGCTCTGCCCATCTTACGCAAAAAGCTCCGGTGCTCGGCGCGGCAAACGGGAGAAATTTCCGTACCTAACATCAGTTACAAATTAACAACTCACCATGAAGCAATAAAACTTCGTACTCTTCTGTCTTCACGGTGAATCTAAAATATAACGAGGCTTAACATATGGCAGTAGGGCAGTGCAATTTTCCAACCATGCACGAAATACCAGGAATAACACTGGGTACAGCGAACGCAGGTATCAAGCAAACCGTCAGGGACGATATTCTGGTGGTACAAATGGCCGAGCAGGCTACCTGTGCGGCGGTTTTTACCCAAAACGCCTTTTGCGCAGCACCCGTACATGTCGCCAAAGCAAATCTGGCCCATGCGCCGCGTTGGCTGCTGATTAACTCCGGTAACGCCAATGCCGGCACCGGCGAACAAGGCATGAAAGACGCCTTGGCGACCTGCGCCGATTTAGCCGAAGTCGTCGGCGGCGAAGCTCAACAAGTGCTGCCTTTTTCGACCGGCGTCATCGGCCAGCCGCTGCCGGTTAACAAGATCAAGGCCTCGTTGCGGGAAGCGGTGTTCAACCTGGATGCCAACAACTGGGACAAGGCCGCGCAGGCGATCATGACCACCGACACGTTCCCGAAAGGCGTGTCCAAAATCATCGACATCGACGGCCAAACCATTACGATTAACGGCATTTCCAAAGGCGCGGGCATGATCCAGCCGAACATGGCAACGATGCTCGGTTTCATGGCGACCGACGCGAAAATCGACCAAGGGTTGTTGCAGGAATGCTTGGCTGTAGCTGTCGAGCAATCGTTCAACCGCATCACCGTCGATGGCGACACCTCGACCAACGACGCCTGCGTGTTGATGGCCAGCGGTTGTTCAGCGGCGCCGGAAATCACGCGCGACAGCGAACATTACCCAATTTTTGCCGACGCGGTAATGACCGTCTGCAAATTACTGGCTGAAGCGATTGTTCGGGACGGCGAAGGCGCGACCAAGCTGATGCGCATCGTCGTCGAGCAGGCTTTGACCGATGAAGAAGCGGTGCGGGTCGGCAAAACCATCGCCCATTCTCCATTAGTCAAAACCGCTTTCTTCGCCAGTGACCCGAACTGGGGCCGAATACTGGCCGCAGTCGGTCGCGCCGGCGTCGAAAACATGGTTCTGGAAGACGTGGAGTTGTACTTGGACGACGTTTGCATCGTCAGGAACGGCGGTAGGGCTGATGATTACACAGAGGAAGCCGGGCAGCGGGTTATGGATCGGGAGGAAATCACTGTGACCGTCAAACTGGGCCGCGGCAGTGCTGTGCAGGAAGTGTTAACCTGCGACTTTTCGTATGATTACGTAAAGATCAATGCGGAATACAGGACCTAAGCAATTGCAGGGTACTTTAAATAAATCACCACGAAGACACGAAGTTCACGAAGAAAAATAAAAGCTTTTCTCGTCCTCATGCGCTGAGTTACTGCCATTAAGTTAGGATTTGCTCATGATTGTGGGGGCGACTTTAGTCGCCAATTGAGCCGTAGGTTATTTATACTGTCTGGGCGGCTAAAGCCGCCCCCATACCGCGCATTTTGTCTAATCCGCTTAACTTGATGGCCGTGGTGTTGCTCCACAAGCCGATACGGGACTTAAGAAACTGCAAGGCGACTTTAAATATATCACCGCGAAGACACATAAATAATTTGATGATTGTATATAGATTCTGCTCAAACCCTTATTCCAGCTATAAATGAACCCACTCCAAGTTGCCGTAGGCGTAGTCAAAAACCCGGAAGGAAAAATCCTGATTTCCCTGCGCCATGCCGCATTGCACCAAGGCGGCTTATGGGAATTCCCCGGCGGCAAGATTGAATCCTCCGAAACTACGGAATCCGCGTTAGCCCGCGAATTGAAAGAAGAGCTGAATATCGACGTCACCGCAGCAAGCCCGCTGATCACCATCCGCCACCGCTACCCTGACCGGTTCGTGCAGCTCAACGTGTTTCTGGTCGAGCAATTTTCAGGCGAAGCCAAGAGCCTGGAAGGCCAGCCGTTTAAATGGGTGGCGCCTACTGAACTCGATCAACATACGTTCCCCGCCGCCAACCAGCCGATCATCACCGCAGCTAAGTTGCCGCCATACTATGCGATTCTCGATGACGCGGACGAAGACTCGTTATTGCCTAACCTGCAAAAAATATTAAATCGGGGCATCAAGCTGATTCAGGCCAGACTAAAAAAATTGTCGCCTGCCGCCGTCGCAATATTTATCGAGCAGGCCTACCAGTTATGCAGACAGCAACAGGCCGTGCTGTTAATAAATTCCGCCGTTGACTATTCAGACGAAGTCGACGGCATCCACTTGACCAGCCGCGACTTGATGGCTTTGACCGCGCGTCCAGAAAACATCAAGTGGCTCGCCGCGTCATGCCATAACCTTGCGCAGCTGCAACATGCGCAAAACATCGGCGTGGATTTTGTCGTGCTGGCGCCGGTGCTGCCGACCCAAACCCATCCGGGCGTGGCGACGCTGGGCTGGGGGCAGTTTGCCGAACTGGTCGCCGAGGTTAATCTGCCTGTCTATGCGCTGGGCGGCATGACTGAGTCCTGCCTGACTACGGCGCGACACAGCGGAGGGCAGGGCATAGCGGCTATCAGGGCTTTTCTGGATTGAGTGCTGAAGGATGTGGTGAGCGGTAGCGAACTCAATACCGCGAAGTGAGGCGACTTTTTATTTCGTATGAGAGAGAGCGTTTGCTGGAGTGCAAGCTCTGCTTGCGTTAGCAGGCGAAGCCTGCACTCCAAATGCCTGAAGTTTTTCCTAGCGAACCGCACCAACCTCGAACGATGGGCTTTTAGGCGGTTTTAGACGCTGCCTGCAATTTGTCGTAGACCAGCATCGCAGCGGCTACGTCCTCGCAGGCCATACCGATCGAATCGAAGACCACGGTAGCGTCCGGATTCACCGGCCGCGTGCCGTCGAGGACTTCGCCAAGTTCGGCGTAAATCTGGGCGTTAAATTGCCGTACATTGCCGGACTCTGCCAACGTCCCTTCGCGAGAGTCGACAACAACCACATGCGACATCGTCTCCGCATCAACCTCTGCGCTATCCGCGCCCGCCCAGCCGACGGTCGCCACTTTCGCGCCCGGGCGCAGCCATTGGCCTTCAAGCACAGGCTCGGTGGCGGATGTCGCCACCACAACCACATCCGCACCACGCACCGCTTCCTCGCATGACATCGCCTTGCCGCCTACCTCCGCGGCAAGGCGTTCGGCTCGCTGCGGCGAGCGATTCCAGATGCGGATTTCCTCGAACTTGCGAACGCAGGATAAGGCTTCAATATGCCGCCTGCCTTGCGCCCCGGCCCCTAATACCGCAAGCGTCTTCACATCCGGTGCGGCAACGGCATCGATATAGGCCGCAGTGACGGCTGCGGTACGCATTTCGGTAATTAAGCGGCCATCCAGTGTTGCCAGCGGTTCGCCGGTTTCGGGCCTAAACAGTACAATCGTGGCCATCACCGTGGGGAGGTTCTTTTTGTCGTTGTCCGGATAGAAGGTGACCAGCTTGGCGCCCACAGCCTGCGAACTTGCCGCCGGCATGCTTCCGAAAAAACCGCCGTGCGGCTGAACAGCCGACATTCGGCGAGGCGGCTGATCAATCCGTCCATGCGAGAAATCAATCATGGTCTGGCGCATCGCTGGAATCAGCTCCTGCATGCTTAAAACGCTAGCTATCGTTGCTTCATCTATAAAACGCATCCGTATCCTCTAGCTTTGGTCGGTTGGGAAAAGTTTTGGTATCCGGTAGTGAGTAAATTCGAATCATGTTGTTATATCGATTGTCTGGGAAATTCGAGGTGTAAACAGCATGCGCAACCTACAGCTTCTTATAACGATTGATTATGTCTTTAAAATCTTCATCATCTAAATAACCGGCCCAATCTGAGTCATTGATTACAAATTCGGTTTTGATCTCTTTATGTTTCAAGCTCCTGTTTAAATACAGCAACGCATTTTTTTTATCTTGCTTCAAGGCATAAAGGCAAGCAAGGTTATAGCAACCGGCACCCAAGTCAATTGCTTTTTCTAACTTTTCAAAGGCTTGCTTAAACAAGACTTCGGCCGCATCACCTAATTTGGTCGTGGCTAAACTCATTAGAGCATTTCCCCAGTTATCAAAAGTTTCATATTTATCAGGTTTTATTTCAACGGCTTTGTGAAATTTGTCAAAGGCTTGCTGATACAAGGCTTCGGCCTGATCGCCTGATTTGGTCTTGGCCAACCTCATTAGAGTAGTTCCCCAATTGTTAAAGGCATCATATTTGTCCGGTTTTATTTCAATGGCTTTGTGGAATTTGTCAACGGCCTGCTGATACAAGGTTTCGGTCTCATCGGCTGATTTTGTCTTGGCCAACTCTCCTAAGTCCGCTCCCCAGTTGTTAAAGGATTCGTGATCATCCGGGTTTATTGCAATGGCCTTGTCGTATTTGTTAAAGGCCTCCATATACAACGAATCGCCCTCGTTGCCAGATGTGGCTCCAGCCCAATCCCCTAGATGAGCTCCCCAGTTGCTAAAGGCTTCGTGATAATCCGGTTTTATTTCAATCGCCTTGTGATATTTGTCAAAGGCTTGTTGATACAAGATTTCGGCCTTACTGCCTGATTGAGTCTTGGCCAGATGCCCTAGAGATGTTCCCCAATTGTAATATAAGTCCGCTAATAACGTATTGATCTCAGAATTGTTTAATGCTGATGCTTTAGCTGTTATCAGGTCTACCTTATCTTGTTGATAGTCTTCTTTAATCATCAAATCGATGATTTCTTTTTTCAGTAAATCGCTTTCGGTGTTCGCCTGGATTTTATTAGTCGTCTCAACTTTGCCTTGTTCAAATTGTTGAATCGCCTCATCAACTTGAGTCTTGGCAATTTCCAAGCGCTGTTTTACGCTTTTAAAATGTTCTTTATCATCTATGTCGACAATGTTATCCAGTAATGATCTAACCGAAGAAAATGGCTTATCAATTATCGTCGGTTGAGGGAGGCCCAATTCCGAATTCAACTTAAGCATGAATGAATCGGAATCATAGCCTTCAATAACAAAGGTATTGGTGTTGCTTTTTTCCAGTAAGTCTTTGCAAACTATATCGCAGGGTCTTTCATCATAATAAGAAACCCAATACAGGCCGTTGTCGAACCGTCCCAGACCTTTGATATGCTCAAAAATGGGATCGGTACCGCTGTAGCCAACGAATACCCAGGTGCGTCCATCCTTAATGCCATGTAAAATTTTCGGGATAAGGTCATTTACTTTGGCCATTTCTTCTTCGGTATTCAATAACCATAACCCATGGTGCTGTCCATGGAGGTAGACGACCGATTTTTCTTTAAACGTGGTGGTGGTCAGGTCTTTAAGAATTGCCATGTCATAAGTCGATGGAAATTCATTAAATAACGCCAATGCCTTCAGCATTAAATTATCAAAGTTGACGGTCAGGACATAATCGACATAACCTTGTGTCATTAATTGCGCAAGGTATATATGCGTTACATTGATTCTGCAATCACCGATATAGCCTTTGAGTAATTTGTTTCGCCCGTTTGGACCTAAACACTCCATTAGCTTGGGATAAGTCTGGTCTTCTGCCTTTAAGTTTTTAATTCTCGGATTGTCTGAATGATTTGCTAATATGTCGGTAATAATCTCATTGGCTAAAGGAATTCCCCCGGTTCGGGATGCGCCTGCGCCTAAAAAGAAAATAGGGCTACGGTTATTGGCTTTTGCCTCTTTCATGAAATAGGCTAACTCTTCTATGGTTGCGGTTTCCATCTTATCCGTTGCTTCAAAAATAACGTTGTAAATAAGTTGGCGATAAGTGGTACCCGGGTTTTTCGCAACTTTTATATGGCTGGTTTTTTAGAAAAATCGGTCGGGATTGGTATTTGTTAATAAACCTGATGGCTCATAACCTGTCTATTGGAATTGACAGAGGGAATAAATTCGCCCCCGGATGGATGGTGCAATCAGTTGGCAGATGCTCTCTATAAAAGCCCAATACTATGTTAATATTGGCGTTCTGGATTTTTTATCGCCGCGCCAATGACTCATCCTTCCCCCTCAGCTCAATTAATCGACCGCTTCGGCAGAACCGTTGATTATCTGAGAATCTCGATTACCGACCGCTGTGATTTCCGCTGCCTGTATTGCATGGCCGAAGACATGACGTTCCTGCCGCGCGCACAGGTTTTGACGCTGGAGGAGATTTATACGCTGGCTCAGGCATTCGCCGAATTGGGCGTGAAGAAAATCAGGATTACCGGCGGCGAGCCTTTGGTCAGGAAAGGCGCGTTGGAGCTGTTGCAGAACATCGGGCGCATCGAAAGCCTGAATGAGCTGGTGATTACGACCAACGGCTCCCAGCTTGAAACGATGGCGGCATCTTTAAAAGAGGCGGGCGTAAAACGCATCAATATCAGCTTGGATACGCTGGATGCCGACAAGTTTAAGGCGATCACCCGTACCGGCGATTTGGCACAGGTGCTTAGAGGCATTCAGGCGGCTAGGGCGGCAGGGTTTGAGCGGATAAAAATCAATGCGGTCATTCTTAAGGATAGAAACCATCTGGAAGTGAATGACCTGGTCCGGTTTGCGGTCGATAACGGCCTCGATATTAGTTTTATCGAGGAAATGCCGCTGGGCGTCGTCAGTCAGCATGACCGCGCCGATGCTTATTATTCCAGTGATCTGATCAAGGCCGATCTGGCGAAGAATTTTACCTTGATTGCCACGCCTGAAAAAACCGGCGGGCCGTCAAATTATTTTACTGTCGCGGGCAGTTCAACCCGCGTTGGCTTTATTTCTCCGCACAGCGAGAATTTTTGCAGCACTTGCAACCGGGTGCGCTTAACCGTTGAAGGGCGCTTGCTGTTATGCCTGGGCAATGAGCATTCGATCGATTTAAAACAAATCATCCGAGCCAATCCGGGCGACATGGCGGTGCTGAAGCAGGCCATTGTCGATGCGATGCTGATCAAGCCGGAAAAACACGAATTCAATATCCACGAGCAGCCGGTTATATTGCGCTATATGAATATGACGGGGGGCTGAAAAGCAGGCGAAAGGCTCAAGACGAAAGGCGAAAAAAGCCGCGTGAGATATTGAGCCTTGGGTCTTGTACAAACCGGATGAGGAGTGTAACCCCGTTCGGCTGGAGTCCTTGGCTTTTCGCCCTTCGCCCTTCGTCTTTTGCCTTTTTCACCATTTACCTGAGATTTTAAAAAATGTCTTTCGCCCAGCTCGGTTTAGCCGACGAACTCCTTAAAGCCGTAGCCGATCAAGGCTATATCACTCCTACACCGGTACAGCAAAAAGCCATTCCCTTGATTCTTGAAGGCAAGGATGTGTTGGCAGGCGCGCAAACCGGCACCGGAAAAACCGCCAGTTTTACCTTGCCGTTATTGCAGCGGTTGGCTGAAAATCATGATCCTCATCAAAAGCCGCGCCGCGTTCGCGCGCTGATTTTAGTGCCGACCCGTGAATTGGCCGCGCAGGTCTATGAAAGCGTAAAAACTTACGGCGCGCATTTGCCGTTGCATGCGGAAGCGGTGGTCGGCGGTGCCAGCATCGGTCTGCAAACCCGTCAGTTACGCCGGGGCTGCGACATCGTGGTGGCGACGCCGGGGCGATTGATCGATCATGTGCAGCAGCGCAATATCAATCTGGCCAACGTGGAAATGCTGGTACTGGATGAAGCGGACCGCATGCTCGATATGGGCTTTTTGCCCGATATTAAGCAAATCATGGCGCTGACTCCTAAGAAGCGGCAGAGTCTGTTGTTTTCCGCGACTGTGCCTAATGCGATCAAATCGCTGGCCGCGCAGTTGTTGAACAATCCGGTTGAGGTGGAAGTCGCCAAGCAAAATGCAACGGCTGAAAATGTCTCCGAACGCGTTTACGGTATTGGCCGCGAGTACAAGCGTGAATTATTGTCCTACCTGATCGGCAGCAATAACTGGAAGCAGGTGCTGGTTTTTGTTCGTACCAAACACGGCGCCGACCGTCTGGAAAAGCAGTTGATCGAGGACGGCATCCGCACTGTGGCACTGCACGGCGATAAAACCCAAGGTGCGCGCAACAAAGCGCTGGAGTATTTTAAAACCGGCAAGGTTTCGGTGTTGGTCGCTACCGATATTGCCGCGCGCGGTCTGGATATTGACGAATTGCCGCATGTGGTGAACTTTGATTTGCCGCAGGTGCCGGAAGATTACGTGCACCGGATTGGCCGTACCGGACGCGCCGGTTTAAGCGGCGAGGCTTTGTCGCTGGTGTGCCCCGAAGAAGCCTGGATGCTGGCGGAAATTGAAAAGCTGCTTAAGCGCCAAATTCCGCGTGTAGCCGATACCGGGTATGAGCCGGTTTCGCTGAAGGTGATGGATGCGCCCAAAAAAAACGCACCCAATAATAATACCGGCAAAAAGGATTACCGGCATACTAAAAAGCCGGCGGCACGCGGCGCTAAACCGGCTGGCGGTAATCAGCGGGGTGACGCTAGAGGTAAGGGTAGGTCGGGGTCTCGGGGGAAGGCTTAAGGCGAGATGCGCCTTAAGCTGCGCAGCTTATTCCTGAACCAATATCCAGGGCTTGACGACAACAGCCCATACATCGGCGTCAGACTCAAGCCAGTCAATTGCCTGCTGATCGGATACTAGTGCAACCTGACTGCTTTGCATCCATAACGCTACCTGCTCTTTATTGTCGATGGAGAACTGGTAGGCTACATCGACTAAATCCAGGTCCGGTGCAACAAATACTGCAGCACCGCTGGCAAAGAAGCGTTGCAGTTCTTTCCAGGCAATTCGCGATGTTTCCAGATTGACTTTTTCTCTGGTAATGTCGCAAGCGTTTGATTCGTTCATGATTTTCTCTTTGTTGTCGGTCGGTAATGTGTTAATTGCACATTTGAATGGTGTCGTTATCAGATCAGCTGTTATTCTATAGAGCACGATTATAAATTACTAAATCAAGAGAGATAAATCATGTCGTTTTTTGACTCCATATCAAAGAAATCCAAGTTGAAAGCCGCTATCAAGCAAACTGCGGAAGCACGTAGCAACTCAGGCTTTACGGCGGATCAACTGTTTACAAAAGTTTACCAGGATTATGCCGAGGTCGTGTCTAACGAACCGTTGATTGCCGAAGCTTTATATAACTGGGGGCTTGCATTGTTGCATCAGGCAAGAACCAAGTCTCGTGAGGCGGCGGCCAATCTGTATCAGGATGCTATTGCTAAATTTTCCTTTTGCCTGACTCTTGAGTCTGCCTATCTTGGCGCAGCATTGGATGGCGGTGTGGCTTATATGGAATTGGCTCGCGTTAAATCGGCTCAGCCCCATGACAGTTTGTATGGCATGGCTAAAAACTATTTTGAAAAAGCCAATGCGATTCAGGCCGGATCGGCTTCTTATAACTTGGCTTGCATCTACGGATTAAGAGGCGAGAAAGAGGCGTGCCACAATGCCTTGGAAGTCTCTAAAAACAAGGGGTATTTGCCGGCCGTCGCCGATATTCTCGCTGACCCGGATCTTGATGGCGTTAAGCATCTGGACTGGTTTGTTGATTTCATGGAGTCTTTAAATAAAAAGCCAGCGACTGCTGAAGTTAATGAGCCAATAAGTGCGGTTGTCGCTTCGGATGAAAAAACTGAAGCCGTTGTAGATGACGCGGCTTCAGATGAAAAAACCGAAGTTGCCGCTGATGAAGCAGAGAGGAATCCATTTGCCGCCGCTGCAGTTGCACGTCTCAATGAAAAGGCCAACGCTGACGATAATCATGCCGAGGATGAAACCGAAGCAGCTGTTGACGAATCCGAAGCTGTTGCTGAAAATAAAACGGGAGCTGATGAAGACGCGCCTGTAACCGAAAAAAACGAAGCCGACGGTTCCGCCGTAGAAGACGTTAAGTAAGTCTTTATCCGAGCCGGTATGGTTAAAACTAGGGCTTAACCGGAAAACACGCCGCTAATAATGCCTGCATTTTGTCCAAGCCCAGTTTTCGGGTTAATTCGATATTGCGTTGCGGGATGTTTTCCGGATCAGGATGGCCGGCTACGGCCTGTTCTATACTGGCTTCTCGCAGCAGGTGCAGCATAGGATAGGGTGAACGGTTGGTGTAATTGGCGGCATCGTCCGGATCGCTGCCCTGAAAGTAGTAGTCGGGGTGAAAACTTGCCAGCTGGTAAGTGCCTTCATAGCCCTGTTCAATCAACAATGATTCGGCGACCTCAAGGAAATCCAAGTAGTCGTCGAATTCTGCAAACGTATCCGCATAAATCAGCAGTGTGGTTTCAATGTCGGGTTCTGCGTCCAGTCGGTCGCATTCAAGTATCAAATTCATCAGGCATTGTTCAATTTCCGTGTCGTGATTGACACTGAAATGAATGCTGCCCCGATTGAGTTCGCGCTTTGCGAACGGGCAGATGCTGTATTCAATGATGATGGATTTTAACCATGCCAATGTTGCGTCTTTAATATCTTGATCGGATAAAATTTTATGGGTCATGGTTTGTTACCGGTTAAAACAGGGAAGCCGCATAGTATAGGCTTTGGGAGTGACACAGGTTGTATCATTATTATTTATGGCTGATGTGGGCTGCGTTTTTTTCTATCTTTACGAAGAGCCTGGATCATATCAGTGGGTATACCGATAACGTTGTTTTTCAGCGGCGGGTGAGTGACGGCTGGTCCTTTGATGGATTAAAGAAAAAGACACAGTCAATCGAATCGTGTTGCTCGACGGTAAAGCCGTTAAATCGTCAACACATATTGCAAAGAACTGAGTAAGAATAGGGAAATAAACATATTTTTACAAGAGATAAAATTTGATGTGTTATAAAATAATCAGCCACGCTTTTGTTTGGTTTGCAGGTCGGATTAAGCTATCCGACCTACGCGAGCTGTTGTTTAGAGTCTAAATCTGTCTTAGCGACACAATGGAGTTAGTTATGCGCATCATCCTGTTAGGGAGTCCTGGTTCCGGCAAAGGAACTCAAGCTCAATTTATTACTGAAAAGTACGCCATTCCGCAGATCTCAACGGGTGATATGTTGCGAGCCGCAGTACGAGAAGGAACGCCGCTGGGTGTTGAAGCAAAAAAAGTAATGGATGCCGGTGGTTTGGTTTCCGATGATATTATTTTAGGGTTGATTAAAGAGCGTATTGCACAGGCCGATTGCGCTAACGGCTTTTTGCTGGACGGTTTCCCTCGCACTATCGCCCAGGCTGAAGGTTTGAACGAAATGGGCGTTAACATTGATACGGTTATTGAAATCGTGGTGGAAGATGAGGAAATTGTAAAACGCATGGCCGGCAGAAGAGTGCATTTACAATCCGGGCGCACTTATCATGTTATGTTTAATCCGCCCAAAGTTGAAGGGCTTGATGACGTGACCAGTGAGCCTTTGATTCAGCGTGATGACGATAAAGAAGAAACCGTACGTAAACGGCTCAGCGTTTATCATGAACAGACTAAACCCCTGGTCGGCTATTATTCGGCGCCGGAGCGGCAGGTCAAGTTCAGATCGATAGCCGGTGTCGGCAGTGTCGATGAAATCACCCAAAAAGTTTTTGCTGTTCTAGAAGGGGCGTAGATTGAATTGACGGCTTTTGTGCTCCAGAGAGTGTTATCCCTTAATCCGGCGCGTCGGAATACCAAATTGGGGATATAAAAAGCGCAGTCCGATTCAACGCAACATGGCATTCAAAAACATTTCATGATTATCAATATTTAAATTCAGATTAATAAGGTTTTAAAGTTAATGACAAAGAAAGTTGTAGTTTTACCGACCGGCATATGTCTAGGTGACATTGCCATGCTGTGGGTGCATGCACCTGTTTTAGCTGCACAGAAGGGCCGATAAGATGACCAAACTATATAATGTTGCTGTGGTTGGCGCTACCGGGGCGGTGGGTGAAGCCATGCTGTCTATTCTGGAAGAGCGCAATTTTCCTGTCGGCGAGGTCTATGCATTAGCCAGCAGCAATTCAGCGGGTAAAAGAATTCCTTTTAAAGGCGGGTCCTTAGTCGTGCAGGATTTGGCGACTTTTGATTTTTCAAAGGCGCAAATCGGGTTGTTCTCACCGGGCGCATCTGTTTCGGCAGAATATGCGCCAAAGGCCGCCGCAGCCGGCTGTGTCGTGATTGATAACACTTCACAGTTTCGCTATGAAGACGATATTCCGCTGGTAGTGCCGGAGGTCAACCCTGAGAAAATCGCCGATTATAAAAATCGCGGCATCATCGCCAATCCCAATTGTTCAACCATTCAAATGTTGGTGGCGTTAAAGCCGATCTATGACGCAGTAGGGATTGAGCGCATCAACGTGTGTACCTATCAGGCCGTTTCGGGTACCGGCAAAGAAGCCATAGAAGAGCTGGCTAAACAAACGGCCAGTCTGCTCAATATGCAAGCCATTACCACAAACGTCTATCCTAAACAGATCGCTTTCAACGTGTTGCCGCAGATTGACGTGTTTATGGACAACGGCTACACCAAGGAAGAAATGAAGATGGTCTGGGAAACCCAAAAAATTCTTGGTGATGACAGCGTTTTGGTTAATGCGACCGCAGTACGGGTTCCGGTTTTTTACGGACATTCCGAGGCCGTGCATATCGAAACCCGTAAAAAAATTGATGTAGCGACAGTAAGAGCTTTGCTTGAAAAAGCGCCCGGTGTTACGGTTATGGATGATCGTAAAGACGGCGGTTATCCAACAGCAGTGACCGAGTCGTCAGGCAATGATGACGTGTTTGTAGGGCGCATCCGCGAAGACATATCGCATCCCCAAGGAATTGATCTGTGGGTGGTGGGCGATAATGTTCGAAAAGGTGCTGCATTAAACAGTGTGCAAATAGCAGAAGTGCTGGTAAAAAATTACATCTAGTCTAAGCTTATCTACATATTTGACTGGATGCGGTAAGAAACTGTGGTAACTATTGTGAAGAAGAGCAAGGTGCGCAATTTAACTAAAACTTTAGCGGTCGTATCGCTTCTGGCGCCAGCTAGTGGCCATACTTTGGGCATTGGTGATATTAAATTGCATTCATCCCTTAATCAAAATCTGGATGCCGAGATTGCGTTGACGTTGTCAGGCGAGAGTGTATCTGATATCAAGGTAAACTTGGCCCCGCCGGGAAAATTTGATGAGGCGGGAGTGTCATGGAGTTATTTTCTATCGAAAATTAAGCTTGAAACCGTTACTCACCCAAATGGCGCGACAGTCATTAAGGTGACTTCGAAAGAAGCGTTAAAAGAACCTTTCTTGGATTTTCTGCTCGAAGTAAGCTGGCCCAAAGGCAATTTGTACCGTGAATTTACTGTATTAGTGGATCCGCCTTCAGTTTATAACAAAGCGACCATTCCCGTTTCAACCAGTACTGAGCGTAATGCGCAACCGCCAGCCGTGGCACTTCAGCCCCAATCGCATGCAAATGCGCAAAGCAACAATGGCGAATATGGGCCTACGCTTAAAAAGGATACGCTTTGGAGTGTTGCTGACCGGGCAAGAGGGCAAAGCGACGTTTCTGTAGAGCAAATGCTGATGGCGATTTATGAAGCCAATCCTCATGCATTCTATAAAGAAAATGTTTATGCCTTAACGTCTGGGAAAATGCTGAAGATTCCCGAAAGAGAGGCAATCCTAAAATTATCACGAAATCAGGCGTTAGCGGAATTCAACCGGCATACAAAAGCCTGGAGAAATCACTCGGCTCCAGTTAGCAAGGGAGCAGAAAAGGAAAACTCTGGCGACAATCAGTTAACGCTGGTTGCCCCGTCTAAAGCGGCGGTCGCAGATCATGCCGTTGTAGCGTCGGTGAATGAACAAGCAAGTGCTGAAAAGAAAGCAGCCGATGCATCCTCTGCGATCGCTAAAGGTAAAGCTGAAGAGGGCACAAGTGGCGCCGTGCCGGTGGATGGCGCGACGCTAAGCAAAGTAGCGGAGTTGGAAAAACAACTGGCGATGATGCAGGAATTGATTGCTTTAAAGGATCAACAGCTTGCGGCTTTGCAGAATAAGTCTCAGGAAAATCCTGCTGTTCAGGGACAGGCAGTGCCAAGCGAGAATGTGGCGGCCAAGCTTGAAGATCAAGTAACGCCAGTTCCTCAACCGGCTCAGCTAGCGCCAAGTGAGGTTGTAGCGGAAAAACCTGCGAATCAAGTGGCGCCTGTTCCTCAGCAATCTGTTGTTCAACCAGAACAAACAGTGCAACCAGTACAGCCAGTACAGCCAGTGCCACCAGTACAACCCGCCCAAGCAGTAAAACCAGTACAACCAATAGTTCAACCTGAACCTGAAGTGGACGGTTTACTTGATTCTTATTATCTGAGTTTGGGGGGCGCTGGGTCAGCAATTCTGGCTTTGATGGGATGGCTTTGGTGGCGGAAAAACAGGGTTGACGAGGAAACGAACACGGAAAGTATGTTTGCCTCTACCGATATGGCTAACACGCCTGAAGCGAATGAAAGCCTTTCCGTACCGGTCGTCGAGGATAACGCCGCTCATGATGTGGGTACGGTAGGCGAGAGTTCTTTCTTAAGTGAATTTACACCAAGTGACTTTGATTCATTCGATACCGATCAAGGGGAAATTGATCCTATATCCGAGGCTGATGTGTATCTTGCATATGGCCGCTATCAACAGGCTGAAGAATTGATACGGCAAGCGATTAAAGATCAGCCGAACCGCGATGAATGCAAGTTGAAATTGCTGGAAATTTTTTACGCTAACGAAAACAAAGCAGCTTTTGAAGCTTATGCTAATGAGCTGGTAGAGGCAGGCAAGCGCAATGAGGCCGAGTTTTGGGAAAAAGCGGCCGAGATGGGGCGTGAAATGTGCCCTGACTTGCCGATATTTTCTTCAGGAGAAGGTTTATTTCCAGCAACTGATAATACCCCCGTTGAAAATAGTGATGAAAGCATTGTAGGGAATAATGGAAGTATAACTACTGAAACGGCTTCTTTCGAAGCATCAGCCAGTGAAGGATTGGTCAAGGAAACAATAGAGCCAAAGAGTGAAGCACTGGTTATTGATTCGGTTTTATCTGAAGCTGATGATTTTTTTGATGAGCAACGGAATAACGAAGATATGGATTTCGATCTAAGCTCATTTTCAATGGATACCAAAGAAGCAGCGGATGATTTTGCCGCTCCCAGCGCTTTCGCGGATAAGCCGGGCTCAGAGATAGAAAGCGTTGATTTCGATCAAAGTTCGTTCTCAATGGATACCAAAGAGGCGGCGGATGATTTTACCGTTCCCAACGCTTTTGCGGATAAGTCGGGCTCAGAAATAGAAAGTGTTGATTTCGACCTAAGCTCGTTCTCAATGGATACCAAAGAAGCAGCGGATGACTTCGTTGGCTTAGAAAATAGCAATAAAAGGTCGCAGGATGTTGAATTTTCCGCGGATACATCAATAGACTTTAGTGATGATTTTGGCGATGATTTTGACTTTAATTTTGATTTGGATCTGCCCCTGACAGCTAGTGATCAGTCCAGTCAGAATGATGAGTTTGGTGTTTCTGATCTAACCGATATGGATGAGTTGGAAACAAAGCTGGATTTGGCAAAAGCATATGTGGATATGAGGGATGCAGATGCGGCTAAGGATATTGCCCAAGAAGTGCTTGATCAAGGTACGGCCGAACAAAAAAAAGCAGCCCAGGCACTGCTTGACGAATTGGGCTAAAACCGGTTTTTGCAGCCATAAGAAAGCCCTTTGTGGGCTTTTTTATGGCTCAGTATTTGCCTAGGGAGCGTTCTCAATTAGATTTAGCTGAGCACTTAAAATGGAGTATTTTATTGAGTATTTAGCCGGTGAACTATGACACGTACTGTTCTGAGAGATGACCAATGGGAGCGAATAAAAGATCATTTGCCGGGTAAAGCCAGCGATTGCGGTGTGACAGCCCGTGATAACCGGACATTCATTGAAGCGGTGTTATGGATTGCCCGCACGGGCTCGCCTTGGCGAGATTTACCGGAATCCTTTGGGTATTGGCATCGGGTTTATGTGCGTTATAACCGCTGGTCTCATAAGGGCATCTGGAGCCAGCTATTTGAAGCCATTGCTGATGATCCTGATCTTGAATATTTAATGGTGGATGGCAGCATTGTGCGGGTTCATCAACATGGAGCGGCAAAAAAAACAACAAAATGACGAGGCGATGGGCAAATCACGCGGCGGTTTAAGCACCAAAATTCATGCGGTCGTTGATGCGTTGGGTAATCCGGTTCGCTTACTGCTCACGGCAGGACAAACGTCCGAATATACTCAAGCTGAAGCACTGATTGAAGGTTTTACGGCAGGCTACCTATTGGCTGACAAAGGTTATGATTCGGATCGGTTTGTCTCTGCTATAGAAAACAGTCATGCAGTGCCTGTGATTCCCTCGAAAAAGAACCGAAAAGTTTCACGAGAGTGTGACAAAGAGCTTTATAAAGAACGAAATCTCGTTGAACGATTTTTCCAAAAATTGAAGCATTTTCGTCGAATTGCAACCCGAGATGAGCGCTTAGTAAGAAATTATCAGGCTATGCTCAGCCTCGTATCCACTGTCATTTGGCTTAATTGAGAACGCGCCCTAAGTGTGCCAAGATAAATTTTTGATGGCGTGAAAAATCTAGGATGCATTGCTGCAGCATCAGGAAGTTCTGATATGCGTTTGCAAAATTATTGTTTAACAGGCAGCTTTCTAACGCACTTGCTGACTGTTGAATGTCCGTTAAGCCACAAAAACTCGCCGAACCATTCAACTTATGTGTAACTTCTTGGGCAAGATCGTATTGCTTGTTTTCCAGCGCATCTTTAATGTTTATGATTTGCGAAGGTAATTCATCAAACAACTTTTCACAAAGGGTCAGAGTAAGCCGCTGGTTGTTTTTAGTTTTACTCAGGATTATCTGCACATAATCTAAGGCTAAAGCCTTTGTTTGCCAAAGATCTATAACCTCATTGGCCCGTTGTTCCGTTATGGGGCCAGTCAGGCAATCATGAAATGCCATCAGCGGATATTGCTGATCACTATGGAACTCATCTGCCGGGTTAATGATAGCGATAATCGGTGTTTCGCTATTTATTCCAAAAGGATCCTTGATCCGAGTGATAAGCTCCGACTGCCAAGGATAACGAAAGTGCCACGATCGGTCGGGAAGCGGTATAGTCGAATCGTTTACAGTAAAATCGAGCAGTATCAGGTCGAATTGAGTCGTTTCAATGTTCACTAAAATATCATCGTATTTGCTGGCTACAACAATATTTTGACGTCGATGCTTTAATGCTGAATGGTTAATGTTGATATCACTGGTCATTAATACAATAAATTGTTCATGCTGCTTTGTTTTTAATGGCATTTCGCTTTTCCAGGGAATGATGCTGTTTTGATGAGCAACTGTGCCTAGCCATCAAGAACATTTATTGTGGGCAGGTGGTGGTGCTGAAAGTTTTCATTGCGCATCGGTGTCGGTTTTATGACGGTTCATTTACCAAGGCCGCAGTTCTTTGAGCGTATTTACTTCTCAAGACTTGTGATTGATGCTTGGCGCAATTAATCATTAACATTTACAAGTATTCGTATCTTATTCTTTTAAAAGGATCTTTTTTCTTGTATGATTCAGTTTTTACGATGTAGACCAATGATAACATTCAGCTGCTGGTTAGTGTTATTTACAGATGTCAGTGAATGGCAATTTTAATTTAATAATTTGTTTTATAAGTACTATTGTTATGTGGCCTTTAAATTGCTTAATTACTGATTAAAAACTAAAGGGTTTCAACATGGCTGAACTTGAGCAAGAAAGCGGGAGCATAAAAAAGTCTCCCAAAAAACTGATCATCATGATTGTCGCGGCAATAATATTATTAGCAGCTGGTGGCGGCGTCACTTTCTTCCTTATGAAAGGAGATTCATCCAATGGAAAAGATGAACATGCTGATGAGGATGGTGCAGCAGTTCATGCAGAAAAGCTCTATTTTGATATGAGCAAACCAATTGTTGTCGACTTTCCCAAGGGGGCGGCAGTCCAGCACGGGCGAATTACAGTGTCCATGTTAGTCGAAGGCGCCGAGACTATTGAAGTTTTGAAAAAAAATGAACCTATGATGCGCAATAATCTGTTAATGCTGATTGGTGCGCAGGATCCGGCAAGTTTGAATACTCGTGAAGGAAAGGAACTGTTAGGTAAAGCTATGTTAGACGATGTGACCGCCGTGTTAGTAAAAATGGCAGGGAAAGGGCAGGTTGATGAGATTTTTTTTACTTCATTTGTAATGCAATAACATGAGTGATTTACTCTCGCAGGCAGAAATTGATGCACTGCTAAACGGTGTTAGCGATGGAGATATTGAAACAGAGGATGATTCCGAGTTTTATTCTGAAGCCGATGCCGAAGAATTCTATGAAAAAGGCGCAGTCAGGGAGTATGACTTTGCCAGTCAGGAAAGAATTGTTCGCGGGCGTATGCCGACCTTGGAGATGGTTAATGAACGGTTTGCCAGGTTTGTCCGTATTTCCTTATTCAATTTTCTGCGTCGCTCGGCAGAAATCTTTATATCCGGCATTCAGGTTCAAAAATTTTCTGAATATATACAGGGCTTGCTGGTTCCAACTAATTTGACGATTGTCCGGTTCAACCCCTTGCGTGGCAAGGCGTTGATAGTCATCGATCCGCGACTTGTCTTTACGGTAGTAGATAATTTTTTTGGCGGTGCAGGACAATTTTATAACCAGACCGAGGGCAGGGAATTTACGCCGACTGAAATGCGGGTGGTTCGAATCATCATTGATATGATCTTCAAGGACTTGAAGGAAGCCTGGAAGCCGGTCATGGATCTCGATTTTGAATATATCGGCGCAGAAATTAATCCTCGGTTTGCCAATATTATCGGGCCTGGAGATATTATTGTGATCTCTACTATTCATGTTGAGCTGGAAGGTGGAGGCGGTGATATCAATATTGCCATGCCCTATGCGATGCTTGAGCCAATTCGGGAGTTGTTGGATGCCATTAGTAGTGACAGTGGCGAGGTAGATGATGGTTGGCAGGCTGCATTGCGTGGAGAAGTATTGAGGGCAGAGGTCAATATAAATAGTCTTCTGGTGGAAAAAAATATGTCCATAAGAGACGTTATGCGGTTAAAAAAAGGCGATGTAATACCTATTGATATGCCGGAGACGGTGATCCTTAAAGCGGAAGGAATTCCTGTGTTTGAAGGTAAAGTGGGTATATCGGACGGCAATTATGCAATACAAATTATCGATAAGGTAAAGCTTTGAATCGACCTGATGCGTTTTAGGGTTTGATCATAACAATATAAGTTGGGAAATAACATGAGTGAATATCCAGATATGCCTGAGGGTGCGGAACCGATTGATGATTTTGAGGCTGCCGCATTCCAGGAATTTAATAGTCAGTTTGAAGATAAACAGCCGTCTTCAGCTTCAGGTGATGAAATCAATCTTGATGTTATTTTGGACGTTCCCGTTACTATTTCAATGGAAATCGGCAGAACACAGATTAATATCAGAAATCTTTTGCAGTTAAATCAGGGCTCGGTTGTTGAGTTGGAGCGCTTTGCCGGAGAGCCGCTTGATGTGCTGGTAAACGGTACACTGATTGCGCATGGTGAAGTGGTAGTGATCAATGATAAATTCGGTATTCGCTTAACCGATGTCATAAGTCCGTCGGAACGGGTTAAAAGATTAGCCTGATGCCTAAAAAGATAATTACCGCATGGTTGATGTTCTGGTGGTTTCCTACCTGCTTTGCTGTGCCGGGAGCCGATTTCCCCAAACAGACAGTCAGGACGGTTTCCTCTGGAGATATGCTCCACTGGGGCATTGGCTTGCTGATAGTCTTGGCTATCTTTTTTTTCTGTGTCTGGGGAATGCGCAAGTTAAGCGGAATCACTGCCGGCGGCACAGAAAAAATGCGCATCGTTGGCGGTCTGTCATTGGGTATGCGGGAAAAAGTCATTTTGCTCCAGGTTGGAAAAAAACAGCTGGTTTTAGGAGTGACGCCGGGACGTATAGACGCTTTGCATGTGTTGGAGGGTGACGATTGCTTGAGCAACGAGTCACCGTCTATCGGTAAAGACAGTGGCTTTAGCGCGATAGTGCAACAGGTAATAAAAGGAAGAGCCGATGGCTAACAGCGCTTTATTTCGATCAATGGCGTTTCGGTTGCTGATTATAGGGATCGTTTTTATTGCGATCGATACGCCAGCCTACGCCGCAGCAGGTATTGATGCGGTCACCATTACTACAGGTAAGCAAGGCGCTCAGACCTACTCGGTAACGATCCAGATTCTGGCGTTAATGACCCTGTTGACCGTGTTGCCGGCGCTGTTGCTGACCATGACGTCGTTTACCCGGATCATGATCGTCCTGAGCTTGCTGCGGACGGCATTAGGCACCGGGCAGGCGCCGAGCAATCAAGTGCTGTTAGGCTTGTCCATGTTTTTGACAATCTTCATCATGATGCCTGTCTTTGATAAGGTGAATACCGAAGCCGTACAGCCATATCTGGAAGAGAAAATAGACGTTACCGCCGCCATTGAAAAAGCGTCCGAGCCATTTCGGCAATTTATGCTCAAGCAGACCAGAGAGTCAGACCTGGAATTATTTATCAGGATTTCCGGCAATGCGGAGCTGGATTCGGCTGAAAATGTGCCATTTTCGTTATTGCTACCGGCTTTCGTGACCAGTGAATTGAAAACGGCTTTTCAAATAGGCTTCCTGATTTTCCTGCCTTTTTTAATCATTGATTTGGTGGTGGCCAGCGTGCTGATGTCCATGGGTATGATGATGTTGTCACCGATGATTATTTCCTTGCCCTTTAAAATCATGTTGTTTGTTCTTGCTGATGGCTGGTCTTTGATTATGGAAATGTTGGCGGCAAGTTTTTATGTTAGCTGATAACGGCTCAAGGTAGATTATGGTACCGGAAACTGTTTACATGGTTGGGCAGGAGGCGATGATCGTTGCGATTAAGCTGACTGCGCCGGTGTTGCTGCCGTCTTTAGCGATAGGTTTGATTATCGCGATGTTTCAGGCGGCAACCCAGATTAACGAGGCGACCTTGACATTTGTGCCCAAGATAATCGTTATCGGAATTGTTTTGATGATTATGGGGCCGGGAATGCTGCAAATGTTCCTTGATTATTTTCAGGGTTTGATCAGGGACATTCCTCATTTAATTGGTTGAACGTTGAACTTTACCGAAGCGCAAATTCTCAACCAAGTGGCATTGTTTATATGGCCGTTAATGCGTATTAGTGCGATGTTTGTATCCGTGCCGTTGTTTAGCATTCGAGCTGTGCCGGCTCGGGTCAGGCTGGTCCTTTCGGTGGCAATAACGCTGGTGGTCATGCCGTTACTCCCCCCCTTGCCGAAAATTGAAATGTTCAGTTACCCCGGATTTATGATGGCTCTGATGCAGATTATGATCGGTTTGACGAGTGGTTTTATTTTACAGTTGGTGTTTGCGGCAGTCGTGTTTACCGGGCAAAGCATCGCTTTAAGCATGGGCCTAGGCTTCTCGACGATGGTTGATCCGCAAAGCGGGCAGCAGGTGCCCGTGATCGCACAATTTTACACAGTGACCACGACGCTAGTTTTTATCAGCCTGGATGGGCACTTATTGTTGATACAAATGCTGCTGGATAGTTTTAAAACCATGCCGATTGGCATTGACGGTATCGACAAGGCAGGTATCTGGTCTATCCTGGCCTGGAGCAGCCGAATGTTTGCCGGCGGATTATTGTTGGCTATGCCCGTGGTCGCCAGTCTGTTGCTGATTAATGTCATTTTTGGGGTGGCGTCGAGAGCGGCTCCGCAATTACAAATATTTTCGGTGGGCTTTCCGGTAACCTTGATGCTGGGCATATTGTTGGTCTGGAAAACATTGCCGGATGTGCTGGATCAATTCTCCGGGATGTTAACGGACGCTTATGATTTAATCGGGCAGTTATTGCGATTGTAAATTATGGCTGAAGATTCGGATCAAGAAAAAACAGAACAGCCCACCGGTAAGCGTTTAGACGACGCCCGAAAAAAAGGCCAGATTGCCCGCTCCAGAGAGCTTAATACCTTTGCGATGCTGATCGTCAGTGCAATATTGTTGCTGATGCAGGGGGAGAAAATTGGTAAAGGCCTGCTGAGCATGATGCGGGCTGACTTTCAACTGAGCCGCGAGACCATTTTTGATCCGCTCAGTCTCACTCTGTATTTTAAGCAGGCGATGGTTGATGGCCTCATGTTGATTGCGCCGTTTCTTGCGCTGATGGTCGTTGTCGCTATTATTGCGCCGATATCAATGGGCGGCTGGATATTTAGCTGGGAAGCTATTTCGCCCAAGCTGGAAAAAATGGATCCTATCAAGGGTATACCCCGGCTGTTTGCCGTGCGGGGACTGATAGAAATGCTCAAGGCATTGCTGAAGATTTTATTGGTCTTTGCAGTCGCGATCGCTTTGTACAGGTCCTATATCAGTGAATTGCTGGGTTTGGGTGTTGAGTCGCCTGAGCACTCGATAGATCATGCACTTAATATCATTGGCATGTGCTTTTTACTGCTCAGTGCCTCGCTGATCGTCATTGCGATGCTTGATGTGCCTTATCAGTTGTGGGATCACAATAAGAAACTGAAAATGACCTTGCAGGAAATCAAGGAGGAGCATAAAGAGTCCGAAGGTAGTCCCGAGGTGAAAGGGCGGCAGCGCAGGATGCAAATGGAGATGGCGCAAAACCGTATGATGGCGGAAGTGCCGAAAGCCGATGTTATTGTGACCAATCCCAGCCATTATGCGGTGGCCTTAAAATATGACCAGAATTCTAATAGCGCACCAAAACTGATCGCCAAGGGTGTCGATTTGATAGCCGCCCAAATCCGTAACGCGGCGATAGGCGCCGATGTGCCGCTGGTGGCGTCTCCGCCCTTAGCCAGGGCGCTGTATTATTCGACCGAGCTGGATAAAGAGATACCGCAAGGGCTTTATTTGGCCGTGGCGCAAATACTCGCCTACGTCTATCAGTTGAAAGCGGCTCAGAAAAACGACTGGAGAGAGCCATTGCCACCGACAGATATTAACGTGCCTGACGAATTTAAACGGGATTAGAGGTATGGATTTTACTAAATTAAAAGCCGCGTTGGCGATGCTGGGCAAAGCCGAGCTGGGTGCGCCGTTAGTTATCGTTATGGTTCTGTCGATGCTGATATTGCCCTTACCGGCATTCGTACTCGACCTGTTTTTTACCTTTAACATCGCGTTCTCGTTAATCATCCTGCTGGTCGTTGTTTATACGCTTAAACCGCTGGAATTTGCATCATTTCCAACCGTTATCCTGCTAGCGACCATATTGCGTTTGGCGCTGAATGTGGCTTCGACGCGTGTCGTGCTGATTGAAGGCCATAAGGGCGGCGACGCGGCCGGTAAGGTGATTGAAGCCTTTGGCGCTTTCGTGATCGGCGGTAACTTTGCCGTGGGTCTGGTGGTTTTTTCGATCCTTGTGATCATCAATTTCATGGTCGTTACCAAAGGCGCCGGACGGATTGCCGAAGTCGGGGCCAGGTTTACGCTGGATGCGATGCCGGGCAAACAAATGGCCATCGATGCCGATTTGAACGCCGGCTTGCTAACTCAGGATCAGGCGCGTGAGCGGCGCGCCGAAGTGGCTACCGAAGCGGATTTTTACGGCTCTATGGACGGTGCGAGCAAGTTTGTCAGAGGCGATGCGATTGCCGGGATCATTATCCTGTTTGTCAATATGATCGGCGGTTTGGCTATCGGCGTGATTCAGCACGATCTGAGTTTTGCCGAGGCCGGAAAGATTTATGTCTTACTATCCATTGGTGATGGTTTAGTCGCCCAGATTCCTTCCTTGCTGTTGTCGGTAGCCTCCGCACTGGTTGTCACCAAGGTGGGCAGTACCGGCGAAAACATCGGGCAGCAGGTTACCGCGCAGCTGTTTGCAAACCCCAAAGCGTTGACGGTCTCGGCAGCGGTGGTTGGCGCGCTGGGCATCATTCCAGGCATGCCGAATTTAGTATTTATCTTACTCGCCTCGGTTCTGGGCGGTTCAGCCTATTTAATCGAGAAGCGGCATAAAGAAGCCGAGCTGGTTGCGATCGATTATCCGCAGGAGTTGGCTCAAAACCTGCTCGTTCCTGAGACCAAAGAGTTGGGCTGGGATGATGTGATGCCGGTTGATGTGGTCGGCCTGGAAGTAGGTTATCGGCTTATTCCGCTGGTAGACAAGAACCAGGGCGGACAGCTTATGGTTCGCATCAAGGGGGTACGGAAAAAGCTGTCCCAGGAATTGGGTTTTTTAATTCCATCGGTACATATCCGGGATAATCTTGATTTAAGTCCAACGGCTTACAAGATTTCGCTGATGGGCGTGGCTGTAGGTGAGGCTGAAATTATGCCGGATATGGAGATGGCGATTAATCCGGGCCGTGTTTTTGGCACATTGAAGGGCAAGGAATGCAAGGATCCTGCGTTCGGCCTGGATGCGGTATGGATAGAACCCAACCAGAAAGATCATGCGCAAACCCTGGGTTATACGGTGGTTGACCCTGGGACGGTGGTGGCGACCCATCTGAGCCATCTTTTGCAGGCACATGCCCATGAGTTATTCGGATATGAAGAGGCGAATAAAGTACTTGATAATCTGGCTAAGTCCGCCCCTAAGCTGGTCGAGGATCTGGTGCCGAAAACATTGCCGTTGGGCGTGGTGGTCAAGGTGTTGCAAAACTTGTTACAAGAGCATGTTCCTATCAGGGATATGCGCACTATCGTCGAAACTTTGGCGGAGTATGGGCTCAGGAGTCAAGATCCCGACATCCTGACGTCGGCAGTACGTGCCGCATTAGGTCGATTAATTATCCATGAAATCAGTGGGATGCAGGATGAGCTGCCGGTTATTACATTAGATCACGAGTTGGAACAGTTGTTGCATAAGTCTTTACAAACGGCAGGCGAAAGCGGTGTCGGGATAGAACCGGGGTTAGCAGAACAAATGCATACATCTTTACAGGAAAGTATGCAGAAGATGGAAATGGAAGGGCAGACGGCAGTGTTGCTGGTTTCTTCTTATATCCGCCCCTGGCTGTCCCGATTCGTTCGCCATTCAATTCCGGGTTTACATGTCTTGGCATACAATGAAATACCTGCTGATCGCCAGATCAAAGTAGTTTCAACTGTCGGACGAAGAACATAGTACATGAGGCTAAGTAATGAAAATTAAACGTTTTTTTGCGGCAGATATACGCCAAGCCATGCGAATGGTTAAAGAAGAATTGGGCTCAGATGCAGTCATAATGTCCAACAAATCTGTTGATGGCGGCGTTGAAATTGTCGCGGCGCGGGATTTTGACGAGCAGTTGATCCAAAACAAGCTGCAAAAACAGGCCGCAGAACAACAGTCCTCTGACCGGTCGTACAGGTCTTCTGCCGATAACGATACTTCAAGCAGCCGTGAAACTAAAAAAATTGATTTGCCTGATTTTGAAGCGGAAAAAAATCATTTGCATGTATTAAGCAGCCAAAGAAAACAAAGCGCGGAGGGTTTCGTGCCTGAGCGTTCTCCTGTGCGGCCGCAACGGTCCCCTGCCGACCGCGACACTTCTGCCATTTCTGGCGGTCGGTCGAACCGGTTCCCTACCGATTCCGACACTTCCACCATCCCTGGAGGTCGCCGGAATATTGATCAATATGTCGGCTATGCAGAAAAAGTACATCTGCGCGGAAATATGGAGACTGCGCCGCCAAAAGGTGCAAAACCGGTCATCTATTCATCAACACCAAGATCCAAGCCGGCAGAAAGGCCTATGCAAATAGCTATGCCATCTGAAAAGCAGGGCAGCGCGGCCGATAATTTACTGATGGAAATGAGTAAAGAGCTTAAATCCTTAAGGTCTGCGATGGACTCCAAGCTGTCCAGCGTTAGTTGGGCTGCAATGTCGCAAACCAACCCGGTCAGGGCTGACTTGCTACAGCGATTGGCTGGAATGAGCATTTCAAGAAAACTGAGTGTTAAAATTGCTAACCGCTTTACCAATCACACGGATCCCGAACTTGTTTTTAGCCAAGCTCAAGAACTGCTGGCTAAAGTGTTGCCCGTGGCCGAGGATGATTTGCTACAGCACGGCGGTATTGCCGCTTTAGTAGGGCCTACCGGCGTTGGAAAAACCACAACGATTGCCAAGCTGGCCGCCAAATTCATTTTAAAACACGGGCCGAGACAGGTGGCACTGATTACCACCGATAATTACCGTATCGGCGCGCATGAGCAGCTGAATACCTATGGACGGATACTTGATGTTCCGGTTCGGGTGGCATCCAGTGCCGCTGAATTGCGTAACCTGATCACTGGTTTTTCGGACAAGCGCCTTATTTTGATCGATACTGCCGGCATGAGCCAGCGCGACATGAAGCTGGTCGAGCAGATTAACACCCTGCAGCAAAGCGGTATTGCCATTAAATCGTATCTGGTGATGTCAGCTGCGACCGAATACAAAGCTATGAATGAAATCATTAAGGCTTTTCAGGTTTTTGAACCACAAGCCAGTATTTTGACTAAACTTGATGAAGCGGCAACGATAGGATCGGCAGTTTCTTCAATCATAGAGAATAACCTGCCTCTGTCTTTTATTGCCGATGGTCAGCAAGTGCCTGAGGATATGCATAGCCCTTGTGCCCGAACTTTAATCTCGCAATGTGTGGCTGAGTTGGATATGGAAACTGATTATAACGATATAAATAATGAAGCTTGGGCGGCACAAGGCTATGCATAAACAACCTGACCAAGCAGCCGGGATAAGAAAAATGAATAAAACGAAACCCGTCCGCGTTATTGCGGTCACCAGCGGCAAAGGCGGCGTAGGCAAAACAAACTTGTCGGTTAACGTTGGCATTGCACTATCACAAATGGGGCAGCGCGTGGTGTTAATGGATGCTGACATGGGACTGGCTAATGTCGATATTTTGTTAGGCGTGTATCCCAAGTTCAATCTGTCTCATGTGCTGTCAGGGGAAAAAACCTTGGATGAAATCATGATGGACGGGCCTTCGGGTTTGAGGGTGATTCCCGGGGCATCCGGTATTCAGAAAATGTCCGAATTAACCACAATTGAACAAGCCGCAGTGATCCGTGCCTTTAGCGAGATTGATCAGGATATCGATGTATTGATTGTCGATACTGCGGCCGGCATATCCGCAAGCGTGGTGAATTTTGCCCGCGCTTGCCAGGAAATTATCGTGGTGGTTTGCGATGAACCGACATCATTAACCGATGCTTACGCATTTATTAAGTTGCTGAACAGGGATTACGGCTTATCCCATTTTCATGTGATAACCAATATGGTTCAAAGCGTTCAGCAAGGCCAAGCCTTATTCCAAAAGTTAAGTAAGGTAACGGATCGCTATCTGGATGTTACCCTGAAGTTTGCAGGCGCGGTGCCGTATGACGAATACTTGCGCAAATCAGTTCAAAAACAATCGCCGGTTGTTATGGGCTTTCCCAGAAGCAAGGCATCTCTCGCTCTGAAATCAATAGCGGCAAGAATTGACAGTTGGCCACTGAAATCTCAAGCAGGTGGCTATATTGAGTTTTTTATTGAAAGAATGATTCAATACGGATCCCAAAAGGATGTCGCATGAGTGGCGTGGCAATGTACACAGCGGTTCAGGCTGGAGGCACCGATGAGCGTGTCTTGCAGCATGCGCCGTTAGTTAAGCGCATTGCCTACCACTTATTGAACAGGCTGCCGGACTCCGTTCAGGTCGATGATTTGATTCAGTCGGGGATGCTCGGTTTGCTGGAAGCGATCAAGAATTATGATGCCTCGCAGGGAGCCAGCTTTGATACCTACGCGGGCATTCGTATCCGGGGGGCTATGCTGGATGAGGTCAGGCGCAGTGATTGGACGCCTCGCTCCGTGCATAAAAAATCGCGGATGGTTTCTGACGCCATACGGGAAATCGAAAATAGAACCGGGCGAGAGGCAAGAGATGTCGATGTGGCCGAGCATTTAGGCATCGCCATGGATGAATATAATCACATTCTTCACGACTCAAGCAGCTGCCGCATGTTCAGTGTCGAAGAATTAGCAGAAGATGGCGACCATTACCTTGATGACGTCCTGGATCATGAAGAAGGCCCTGTAGAGGACATCAGCCGGGAGGGGTTTCAGCGGGCGTTGGCAAAGGCCATCATGGGTTTGCCTGAGCGTGAGCGTTTGGTTATAGCGCTTTACTATGATGAGGAACTGAATTTGCGCGAAATCGGAGAAGTTTTGAATGTGAGTGAATCCAGGGTCAGTCAAATCTGTACTCAAGCGGTGCTGAGATTGCGTTCAAGACTGTCCGAATGGACCAACGATTGATAATTTCAAGTTGGCAAGCTGAAAATTAAAAATGGATATTTTAAGTATTGCAGGGATTTTTGTCAGCTTCGGTGCGATTTTGTTGGGAATCATGCTGGATGGCGGCGATATCAGCTCGTTGGTCAACGTATCTGCGCTCATTATTGTGTTTGGAGGAACAGTCGGGGCGACCCTATTGCAATTCCCGCCAGCCGTTTTTGTCAGGAGCATAAAAATGCTTTCATGGGTATTAATGCCCCAGAAAATGAATCTCTCTGCGCAGATTGACCAAGTAGTTAATTGGAGTCATATGGCGCGTAAAGAAGGCTTGTTAGGCCTTGAAAATGCGCTACCCAATGAAAAAGATCCGTTTATAAAAAAAGGCTTGCAACTGCTGGTTGACGGGACTGATCCTGATGCTATTCGGGATATATTGGATTTAGATATATTGTCGAAAGAAAGTATGGGCTTACAGGCAGCAGGATTATATGAAGCGATGGGCGGTTATGCGCCGACCATTGGTATTCTCGGCGCCGTGATGGGCTTGATTCATGTCATGCAGAATCTTACTAACCCGGAACTTTTAGGGGAAGGCATAGCAACTGCTTTTGTCGCGACAATATATGGCGTAGGTTCTGCTAACCTGGTTTTTTTACCGATGTCCAATAAATTAAAAGCTTATGTGCTTACGGCAACCCAGGCCAGAGAAATGTTGGCTGATGGCATTATTGCTATCGCAGAGGGCGAAAATCCGAGAAATATCGAGCTGAAACTGGGCGGCTATCTACAAGATTCATCTAAAGACTAGGCTATGGCGAGGCGCAGGAAAAGACGTATAGCAGAGGCTAATAATCACGATCGGTGGCTGGTGTCATACGCCGATTTCATAACTTTGTTATTTGCCTTTTTTGTGGTTATGTATGCAATTTCCTCAGTCAATGAAGGAAAGTACAAGACACTGTCCGAGTCATTAGGCGAAGCGTTTTCCAATAACGGACAACACGGAAATGAAATTGACCCCATTCAGATAGGTACTGTGCCGACGTCTATTCAGCCCATCCCATTAGAAAATCCAGCCACGACAGATGTTGAAGAAAAGCGCGAGCTGAGTGAAGAAATATTGAAGGAAAGAGAGCAGTTAAGCCAGGTGTCAGGCCAATTTGAACAGGTTTTAGCGCCTTTTATTGAAGACAAGCTGGTGGCAGTCAAGAAAAATGATTATTGGATAGAGCTGGAAATGAATAGCGAGATGCTGTTCTTGAGCGGTGAGGCGGAATTATCCAAAAAGGCGCTGCCGGTATTGAAAAAGATTGCCGAAGTGATTAACCCGTTGCCCAATATGATTCATATAGAAGGGCATACCGATAATGTCCCTATCGATAACATAAAATTCAGGTCAAATTGGGACTTGTCATCCGCCCGGGCAACCAGTGTTGTGCACGAGCTTATTGAGGAGAGTATTAATCCTCTTCGCTTGTCAGCGATTGGCTATGGAGAATTTCATCCTATCGCCGACAACAAGACAGAGCTGGGCCGATTTCAGAACCGGCGGGTGGTTTTGGTTTTAATGTCGCAGGCTTTTGCCCGCTACGGCGCTAATGATGAAGAACGCGCCAAATTGTTAAACTTGGCTCCGACAGCAGCGGCTGTTGGTCAACCATGATGTTAAAATTAACAATAAAGCGGAATGACTGCTAATATTGAAAATGAAATTCTCATTTACGCCAATTTTAGTTACAGGAGGCCGGTATGTTAGAAATACAGCCCGTATCACCCTCTTTTCCAGTCGTAAAACCTAAAAAAATCGACCGGGATGATCATCATCCGGAAAAACAGCAACGCAGGAAAAAACCAGAAGTAGAAGAACAAGATGCTGAACCCATTCAACATATTGATGAAATTGCCTGATGAATAATCTTTTGATGGTCGCCCTTATCATTGAGGGCGCAATTATTGTTGTGATGCTTGCGGCGTTTTTCTGGCTGGTGCGTGCGCAACTGAGAACTAAACACGATTATCAGGTTCTTAATGATATCGTTCACGGTAACTGCAATGATATTGCCGGCTTATGTTCCGCTGCTTTGACCGTCGACAGCCGAATAGCCACGGTAGACAATCGGATTGCCGTTACCGACGAGCAAATCGATGATCTGGCGGCAAAGATTGCTGAAGTCGAGCAAAACGACCAATCTTCTCACCCTTACAGCGGAGATATCCGAAAAGTAAGAAGCGGGGCTAGCGTTAATGAATTAATGCAAAACTCTGGATTAAGCCATGATGAGGCCGCTTTATTGATTCGATTGCATGGCTCTAAAACGCAGCCGTAAAACGGCAATACATAAAAAAAGCCCGGCTTATTTGATAAGCCGGGCTTTTTTTATGTAAAGACGCTGGTAAAAAATTACTTAATCATCGCCATTGAATACGCCCAGCAATTGCAACAAGCTCAGGAACAGGTTGTAGATGGATACGTATAAGGAAACAGTCGCCAAAATATAGTTGGTTTCGCCGCCGTGGATGATTTCACTGGTTTGGAATAAGATCATGCCGGACATCAGCAGGATAAACATGGCCGATACCGCCAGCGATAAAGCCGGTATCGTGAAAAAGATTGCGCCGAGACCTGCCAGGAATGCCACCAGCACGCCCACCATCAAAAAGCCGCCCATGAAGCTGAAATCTTTGCGCGTCGTTAAGGCATAGCCTGATAGCCCCAGGAATATCACGCCTGTGCCGCCTAATGCGGTCATGATCAGCTCGTGGCCGTTACTGAAAGCCTTAATGTACATGGTTAAAATAGGACCGAGGGTGAGTCCCATAAAGCCGGTCAACGCAAAAACAAAAACTAAACCTAAGCTGCTGTTGCTGAATTTGGTAGTCAAGAACAGCAGGCCGAAATAACCGACCAGGGTAATGATAGGGCCGAAGTGCGGCAGATCCAGAGTCATTGCAGCCGCTGCCGTCATGGCGCTGAACAGCAATGTCATCGACAATAGTAAATAAGTGTTTCTCAGTACTTTGTTGGTTGCCAGAATATCGGCTTCCGGACGTGAAATAGCAGTATTTAGTCTCATATTATTTAGATTCCTTAAAATACAGGGTTAACAGAAAAAGTAGGCCACTCAATCTTACAAGAGTTTGGCGGCATTGGTAAGAATATTTAGTAAAATAGTAGATTATTGAAAGAATGATTTTTACAACAGCAGACTATGACAGAAAACACACAAGTAACACCTTATGAAGTGATAGGCAAAGAGGCGGCAATTCGAAGTTTGGTTGAGCGGTTTTATTTTTATATGGATACCTTGCCCGAAGCCGCCGGGATTCGGGCGATGCATGCGGCGGACTTGTCGTCTGCGCATGACAAATTGTTCAAGTTTATGTCCGGCTGGCTGGGAGGCCCCGATCTGTTTGTTCAGGAATACGGTCACCCAAGGTTGCGGCAGCGGCATTTTCCGTTTGCGATAGACGCCTCTGCAAGAGATCAGTGGATGTTGTGCATGAATAAAGCTTTAAATGAAATAACCATGGATGCGAATTTCAGGGAGAATTTAAGCCAAGCGTTGCAGCAGTTGGCAACCCATATGATTAACCAAGATGCTTAGATTTAAGCAAAACATCATATCCCTATTAAAACCGAGAGCCGTCATTTCTAATCCAGAATTTTCCTACCAGATTCGGCGCAGTCAGCGGGCTACGCAGATGCGCATCATCGTTACGCTTGGCAAAGTCGAAGTTGTCGCTCCACCCAGAGCCGCCGAACATAAGATTCACCAATTTGTTCAGATCAAACAGCAGTGGATAATTCAAACCTTGGCTAAAATCGAAGCCAATAGCCTGCATCATAAAAAATTGGCTCCGGCTGTTTATGGGCATGGCGCTGAAGTTCCTTATCAGGGCGCATCGTATAAATTGTCAGTGCTGCCTTCAAAATTGAAACGGATAAAAATAGAATTTGGCCAGGAATTTACTGCCCATGTGCCCGAGGCAGTGTTAATTAAAGATCACAGCGCCGAGATAAAAGAAGCATTAATCCGTTGGATGAAAAAGGAATCAAAAACCCAGGTAGAGCAGGTGGTAAGACAGCATGCGGAAAGAAAACAGCTGTTTCCTCAGACCATTAAAATCAAAACCCAAAGAAGCCGATGGGGTAGCTGCGGCATTCATAACGACATCAATATCAATTGGCTGTTAATTATAGCCCCGCCCGAAGTCCTGGAATACGTTGTGGTGCATGAGCTTTGTCATATCAAAATCAGGAATCATTCCGCCCATTTTTGGGCCTTGGTTGGCGAGCATTTACCTGACTACAAAACCCGAAGACATTGGCTGAAAAAGCATGGCAGCAGTTTGATGATGGGGTTGTGACTTGCGGTTAGACTGACGACCAATTGCCGCCGCCGATCAATAGCTTAAGCTGAATGCTATTGATCGGCGAATAATAGTGGAATTTGATTAACCGATACTCCTAAAAAAACCGTCCATTGATAAGAAAGTGGACGGCGATGCTGCCGAAATAGCCCAGCATGATGACCGGCGTCCATTTCAGATGGCTGGTGAAGGTATAAATCCCTTTAGCCTGTCCCATCAAGCCTACTCCTGCAGCAGAACCGACTGCCAACATGCTGCCGCCGACGCCGGCAGTCAATGTGACCAGTAACCACTGACCTTCGGATATATCAGGTGCCATGGTCAGTACCGATAGCATAATGGTGCCATTATCCACGAACGCTGAGGCAATGCCGACCAGAATGTTGGCGACTGTAGGTTCGATGGTGCCGTACAAGTGGTGGGATGCAACCTCCATATAGCCGATGAAGCTCAAGCCGCCGACACCGACCATGACCCCGTAAAAAAACAGCAGGGTGTCCCATTCCAGGTTGGCGACTTTCTGAAAAATATCAAACGGCTGCTCTTTTTGTTGATTAACCTCTGCTTTCGGGACATTCATGTATTTCATGGGCGCAAAATGATCGATTTTGGCATCGTTCAAATCCATTGGCATCAGTACAGGATGCGAATCATGGGTTTTTTGCAGGTAATAACTGAAAAACTTTAAATAGGTCAAGCCCATCATCATTCCTGCGGCAGGCGGAAGGCCCAGGAAGTTTTCGAAGCAAGCCGAGGTAATAATGGTCATTACGAACAAACCGATGATGATCCAGCCGCCCCGTTTCATGGCTTGGGCCTCGGTTACCGCAGCCGGTCTTTCCTGCGGAATAAAGAAATGCATGATAGCTGCCGGAATAGCGAAGTTGATGATGGCCGGAATCAACAGCGAGAAGAAATCGGCAAAAGGCACCACGCCTTTTTGCCAGACCAGTAGTGTGGTGATGTCGCCGAAAGGGCTGAACGAGCCGCCTGCGTTGGAGGCAACTACCACATTGATGCAAGATAAGGTGACAAAGCGCGGGCAGCCTTTGCCCATCGCCAGAATCACCGAGCCCATCAGTAGCGCGGTCGTCAGGTTATTGCAGCCGGACGAAATAAAGAACGCCTGAAAGCCGGTAATCCAGAATAATTGCCGATAGCTGAAGTTCTTGCTCAATAGCCAGACCCGCAGGCTATCAAATACGCCCCGGTCTTCCATGGCGTTTAAATAAGTCATCGACACCATGATGAACAAAAACAGTTCGCCATAACTTTCCAGGGTGGTACGAAACGCAACGCCCACTTGTTCGCTCATCCCTCCCTTGGCATAAAACACGGCAATAAAAATCCAGATCAGGCTGGCTGCGAACACCATCGGCTTGGATTTTTTTAATTCGGTCACTTCCTCGGTCATGGCCAGGATGTAGGCCACAGCAAATACAATCAAAGCCATATAACCGGCCCAATGCTGAGTCAAATTCAATGGTTGCGTTTGGTCGACAGCCCCTATCTCTTCGGCGGCCATTGCCAGGGAAGGAAAAAGCAGGATAAGCAACAGCGGATTATATTTTGAGCAAAATGCCATTTTCAGTAATTTAAAAGGCCGGCAATGAAATACAGTAAAGTGGGTTGTGTTCGGCATGTTTATTTTGATGGGTGATAATGCAAGCACTAATAAGATAAAAATGGATAAGAATACTTCGATCTGCATATGCGGCTTAAAAATAAAAAGACTATCGAAAAGGTGGAGATTCTAGACTAATTTAATCGGTATTATTATATTTGAAACAGTACCGGCATGCGCTAGTAAGTAACGGGCAGTTAGGTTTTTTTTAGCTTTTTAAGGTGATGCAAAACTTCAATGCCCTTTTTTCGCTGTATCCTGATGATTTCCAGTTCAGTTTGATAGTGTCTTATCAAACAGTCGTCATCGGTCTGTTGCAGGGCGTGAGTGATTTTTCGCTCCTTTTTCTTGAGCTTAAGCAGGATTTTCTTTAGTTCCTGAATATGTTGTCTTTTTTTATACTTTTCGGTGTCAAAAAAGGCCTGTAGTTTATGAAGTAACTTTTCCATTTTCATAGCTTTAATCACCGATCAGGTTGGTGGCATGGACGGGGTATCCACGGTGTGCACAACATCGTTAATTTCAACTTCATTCAGGGTTAATTGTTGTTCAACCTTGGCGGTGCAGGTGTCTTTGCGTAAAAACAGTGTTTCGGCAGCTTTTAGCAAATTCTTTTTAATACTATACATATAGGCGCTGTCGTTAATCAGGGAAGAGCCGGTTTCAGGAGTTATTTGTCGCTCCCTGATCAGTGATTCAATGGAACGATTCATTTGCATGTCGTCATTTTTAATAATCACTTTTAACGCGTCCAGCGACAATAACGGTAGCTCGTTATTCTCAATTTCATGCCTGAAATTTTCAATCTGTTGGATATGCAGGGCTATTTGGTAAGCAATTTTATTGTATTCGTTAATTGTGGCTTGATTGGTTGATGTTCTGAAGCGAGACCAGTTTTTCTGCAAATGTTTAGTGTCTTTAATGGCTTCGACAAGGTGCTTGTTAGCCTCGCGCAGCCAGGAAAGCTTCGAAGACTGATCCATCTTCCAAGTAAAGTCGGCTTGGCTGATAAAAGCGATAATGGCGCTGTAAATGCCTTTTATCCGTTTTTCGTAAACGGCATCTATATTGTATTCAATCGGATGGCTGTTCTGTCCGATGAGCTGATTGAGTAAGTCGTTTTCTTGGAGATCATGTTTACGCAGGCCAAATGTGTGCAAAATAATATGAATGGCATTTTCATATAAATGAATGCTTTCCAGCCTGACCGATTCGACGACCGTTTCGGGGAAGTCCATGGCAGACGGATCCAAATATTTCGGCTTAAAAATAGCGGGGCGTTTTTCTATGAATATTCTTTCCAGTAATAGAACCTGCTGATTAATAAACGGGAAAAAGATAATAACGCCTGTAAGATTAAACAGGCTATGAAAGGCTGCCAGTTTCATCGCATTGTCGGAAACGGCAATGCCCAAATTTTCGCTGATAATGTCAACGGCATTGCCAAATTGCTTGATAAACAGCAATACAATAATTCCGGTGAGCAGGTTAATTAACAGGTGCGAGCCGGCCAGTCGTTTGCCCTGGATATTAGCGCCGAAAGAGGCAATGATCGCAGTGATGGTGGTGCCGATATTGGCGCCAATAACCAGCGCCAGTGCATTGTCATAAGTAATTTGATGCACGGAAACCGCAGTAATGGTCAATAGCATCGTCGCGTGGCTGGACTGCATGATAACGGTGGCGATAATCCCTATGGCCGTATAGATCAATAGTCCTTTAACGCCGGACATGGCGTAATCAGCCAGGTTTATGGTGGTTTCAAAATTCTCGAAACTTTCTTTCATGTAATGTATGCCGAGCAGCAGAAAACCCAAGCCGGTCAGGATGTAGCCGGCTCCCTTTAACTGTTTGCTGCTCTGGAAAACGCATAGCACCCCAAAAACCAGCAGTGGCATGGCGTAGGTCGCAATATTAACTTTTAATCCAAGTCCTGCAATCAGCCACGCGCCGGTGGTCGTACCCAGATTGGAACCGAAGATAATGCCGATACCGGCGACTAAATCGAGCAAACCTGCGCTCAGGAATGAAATGGTGATGACCGAAACCAAGCCGCTGGACTGCATCAATGCGGCCGACAAAAAGCCAAAGCCGAAGCTTTTCCAGGAGGTGTCGGTGGTTTTTTGCAGAATCCGCTCCAGCGCTCCTCCGGTAAAGGCTTTAAAACCTTGCTCCAGAGACAGCATGCCGAACAGGAAAATAGAAACGCCCGCCGCAATGCCTTTAAATTCATCGCTTAACCAAAAACCGTAAGACAATAACGGGATGACAATCAGTAAAAGGACTTTGTGCATGTAATTTTTTAAATAAATGGCGATCGATCAATCGCCGGAACAAGCTAGATAGGCGGCTGTTTTACGCCAGTGGCTTTGATGAGTACGGCATCGCCGACTGTTAGTTGGCCGCACTGATTATGGAGAGCGTTTTGTCCAAAATAAACTTTATTTTGCCATTTTCGGGTGCGGTTGAGGGTGGTCAGCGGTTCCTTGCCGGTTTGCGCAGATTCAGGGTCAATCGTCGGAATTGAACACCGGGAACAGGGCTTGGGAAGCCTGAAATCTATAGCGCCAATGCTGATTTCGCGCCAACTGTCTTCTGCATAGGCAGGGCAGCCGGAAATAACCAGATTGGGCCTGAAGCGGGTCATCGGCAAACTCAGATGCATTTCATGATTCAATGCGGCCAGCGAGTTTTCCGAAATAATCAGGAAAGGAAAGCCGTCAGAAAATGCCACTTTGTCGGTGAGCTTGGCATAAACGGGATCAACCGGGCGAATGACCTCATCGGGCTGGTAAACCAATCGGCAGTCCTGATGTAAGAAATCGCTGAGCCATTGGTCGGCTTCCACTGAAACGCTACGTGCATTGCACTGGTCGTCCCAGATGGTGCTGTTAATGATTTGCCCGTCAACAGGCGCTAGGGGTAAAGACAGGTTTTCCATGCCCGGTGCGGACAGGATCAGGTTTTGATCGGTTAGCGTGGTTTTAATTAATGCCATATTCGGCAACTTACGCTGGCTGAGGAATTGCCGATCTTTGTCGATGACCATCCACTTTCTATCGTGTTGAAAACCTTTTTCAGTGACAGGCCAGCTATTTGCGCTAATGCCAGCTAATGATTTTACGGGATAAATGTATATCCCACTTAATGTAAAGTGTGTCATTGACAAGAGTAATTAACCTAATAATGATTTTACAGCGCGGTCAAAGATGTTGCTGTGGGCTCCTTGTGCCTGAGCCGGGTTATTTTGAATGTCGGCGATAAGCTGGCTAAGGGCCTGTTGAGCTTGATCCTTATTTTCAATCGGTGCAGATCTGTCGCTGCTTTTTACCGGTGAAGATGTGGATAGTTTTAGGGACGTATCGGATAGCTTTACTGTTCCGCCGGATACGTTTGAGCTGTCGTCCTGATCGTTATCCGGACGGGTTTCAATAGCGGACTCACTGCTTTTTAAATCATTTGTCCGCAGGGATGATGCCGGACTAATAAAGGTATCTGATCTTGGCTGTAATTTACTGGCGTCCATTGTTATGTCCTTTGTTTTTTATATTTATTGATGCTGAACTGTTTGTCGAGCGAAGTCAATATCCTAGTTTACAGCATCAGGCCATCAGCATGCATTTTGCCAAAGCAGGGTGGACTGATTCTATCGGTAGCCGGGCAACTTAGACTGAATTGTTTTATGCTCTTAGGTCCCGGTTTCAGCGGACTTCATCGAAAAACTAAACAAAGTTAATGAATCCGTTAAAATTAGCGCCTGTGCGTTTTATTATTGTTAGGACATGATGCGACCAATTACCCTGCCTCTCCAGATAACAGTTAAGATTTTATTTGTTATTCATTTGCTTAGTGTGAATTTTGTTCATGCGGAAGCTAAACAAATCATCAATATTGCTTATTTTACGCAAGAGCAAAAAATTCCCCCGCCGTTGTCTAACCTGGATGCCTTTATTCCAAACAAGGGCGTTTTGGGGTCGGAGCTTGCGATTGATGACAACAATACGACCGGACAATTTACCGGGCAGAAGTTTGTGCTGAAAAAATTCGTCGTGCCGCTGGATGGCAATGTTGTCGATATCTTTAATAAAGAGGTTGGCAATCAATTTTCGACTGTTGTGGTTAACTTGCCGGCCGAACTGACCAACAAAATCGCCGATTTACCCATCGCAAAGCAAAAATTATTGTTCGATGTGGCGACAGTCGATGATGCGTTGCGCAATGAGCAATGCCGCAATAACGTACTACATATTTTGCCTAACCGGGCCATGCGTGCCGATGCGCTGGCGCAATACATGATGAAAAAACGCTGGAATAAGTGGTTTTTAGTCATCGGCGCTACCGAGGAAGACCGTTTATTTGCCGATGCGATCAAACGGGCGGCGAAACGCTTCGGTATAAAAATAGTCGAGGAAAAAACCTGGGAACATACCTACGATGCGCGGCGCACGGCGCAATCAGATGTGGCGGTCTTTACTCAGGTGGATGATGATTATGATGTGCTGGTCGTTGCCGATGAGCAAGGCCAGTTTGGCGAATACCTTGAATACAGAACCTGGAATGCACGGCCGGTGATTGGCACTCAAGGATTGGTCGCTACGTCATGGCATCGAACCCATGAGCAATGGGGCGCGGTGCAAATCCAAAATCGCTTTAAAGAGCAAGCGGGGCGCTGGATGGAAGAGCAGGATTATGCCGCCTATCTGGCCATCAGGGCCATCGGTGAAGCGGCTACTCGCACTAAATCCAACGACGTAAACCAGCTTAAGGATTATATGTTAAGCGACGCGTTTGCGTTGCAGGGTTATAAAGGTAACCCGTTGTCGTTCCGTTCTTGGGATGGGCAGCTGCGACAGCCTGTTTTGCTGGCGGCGCCTAGATCGTTGGTTGCTGTCGCGCCGATTGAAGGCTTTTTGCATCCCCAAACCGAACTCGATACCTTGGGTTATGATCAACCTGAATCGACCTGTAAATGGAGTAAGTAATGATGAAAAAAAATGTATTAGGACTGTTTCTAATGGTTGTTACGGCGGGAACAGCACAGGCCGAAACCGTGTTTGTCACGCTGGAAAAAGATAATGCATTGGCGGTGGTCGATCCCATCGACGGCAAATTAATCAAAACGGTAGAAATCGGCCAGCGCCCCAGAGGCATCGCCATCAGCCCTGATAATAAGTTTTTGTATGTGGCAACCAGTGATGACAATACCATCAAAATTATCGATGCCGAAACGCTCAAGGAAACCGGAAAGTTGCCGTCCGGCGAAGACCCTGAAACCTTTGCGCTAAACCCAGCGGGCGATAAGCTTTATGTTTCCAATGAAGATGACAGCCAGGTGACTGTTATCGACATTAAGCTTAAAAAGGCCGTCAAACAGATTAAGGTCGGCGTGGAGCCGGAGGGCATCACCGTCAGTCCTGACAATCACTGGGTAGCCAGCGCGTCCGAAACGACCAACATGGTGCATTGGATCGATACCAAAACCAATGCCATCGTAGAAAACACGTTGGTTGATCCGCGTCCCCGCGCGCTGAACTTTACTGCCGACAGCCAGCAGCTGTGGGTCACCTCGGAAATGGCCGGCACCTTAATGATTCTGGATACTAAAACCAAGCAGATCATCAAAAATATCAAGTTCGAAGTGCAAGGCGTGACGAGCGATAAAATCCAGCCGGTCGGCGTGATTATCGATAAAGACAGGAAGCGTGGCTATGTGGCATTGGGGCCCGCAAACCGCGTGGCAGTGGTCAACGCTCAGACCTTTGAAGTGGAAAAATACCTGCTGGTCGGCCAGCGGGTTTGGAATCTGGCGTTTTCACCGGATCAAAAACGGCTGTATACCACTAACGGCACCAGCAACGATATTTCACTGATCGATCTTGAGACGCAAACAGTGACCAAATCGGTTGGCGTGGGGACTTATCCGTGGGGAGTTGCAGTAAAACCATGAACTCATCCATAGCGTTATCCGTCGAAGATTTGAGTTTCTCTTATGGCGGCAAAAAAGCACTGTCTCAGGTTAATTTTAAGATTCGACCGGGAGAATGCACGGTTTTGTTAGGCCCGAATGGGGCAGGGAAGAGTACGTTGTTTTCCTTGATTACCCGGTTGTACGACACGCGGGACGGACGCATCGAGCTGTGCGGTTTTGATATCAAGCGGCAAACGCTGTCAGCATTGGCAAAACTGGGCGTGGTGTTTCAGCAGACTACCCTGGATATGGATTTGTCGGTCATGCAAAACTTGCGCTATCACACTTCCTTGCATGGCATGGGCCGAAAACAAGCTATGCAAAGGATTCAGCAGGAGCTGGAGCGTTTAAATATGTATGACCGGCGTTTTGAGAAGGTGCGTCAGCTCAATGGCGGACACAGGCGGCGCGTGGAAATTGCCCGTGCGTTATTGCACAAACCGTCAGTGTTATTGTTGGATGAACCTACCGTTGGCTTGGATGTACCCAGTCGGCTATCTATCGTTGAATATGTGCATCGTTTGGCCGTCGAGGAAAAATTGGCGGTTTTATGGGCCAGCCACTTAATTGATGAGATTTATCCGGACGATCATTTAATCGTGCTGCACAAAGGGCAGGTCAAAGCCAACGGAACGGTTGATGACGTGCTTAAAATAACCAATACCCCAACAATTAAAGATGCTTTTTATAAGTTGACGCAAGGAGAGCAAGGATGAAGTTACTACATTACTGGCGCGCTATGTGGGGCATCATCTGGCGCGAATTATGGCGATTTGTTACCCAGCGCGAGCGGTTCATTTCTGCCCTGATCAGGCCTTTGGTCTGGCTATTTGTATTTGCCGCTGGATTTAGAGCCGCATTAGGGCTTGCGATTACCCCGCCTTACGAAACCTATATTCTTTACGAGGTTTATATTACTCCCGGCCTGATTGGGATGATTCAGCTTTTTAACGGTATGCAGAGCTCATTGTCGATGGTTTATGACCGGGAAATGGGCAGTATGCGCATATTGATGGTTTGTCCGTTGCCGCGCTGGTTTTTATTGCTCAGTAAATTATTGGCCGGTACCGGCGTATCGGTTTTGCAAGCCTATGTGTTTTTGGCGATTGCCTGGCTTTATGACATACAGGCCCCGTGGCAGGGTTATGTGTGGATCTTGCCGGCACTGTTATTGTCAGGGTTAATGCTGGGCGCTTTAGGCTTGTTGTTGTCGTCGTTTATTAAACAATTGGAAAATTTCGCTGGTGTGATGAACTTTGTGATTTTCCCGATGTTTTTTATGTCAACCGCACTGTATCCTTTATGGAAAATCAAAGAGTCCAGTGCGCTGCTTTACAATCTGGCGCAATATAATCCATTTTCTCAGGCAGTTGAATTGATTCGTTTTTCTCTGTACGGTCAGTTTAACAGCCAGGCATTTATTTATACCTTTGCTGCTTTTGTCCTGTTTATGACGGCGGCAATCATAGGCTACAACCCTTCAAAAGGGATGATGATGAGAAAAGGTGGGGCTTAATGGTTGAAATAATGGATTAAGATAATGATGGGCAATGACATCCAAATCTTTTCCTAAACAACGTAAAGCATTAAAATCAATTTGGTGAATATGTGAAGAACTCTTTTTTTCTGGTTATTCCAGCGCAACAAAAAAATCCCGCGCGCCTAAAAGAATTTGAAGCAAAGGCGCTACAGCATTGGGTGTCTGAATTGCCTACGGCTAATCCAGGATTAGCCACGCGTTTGCTTCATGATTTTCTTATAGATTTCAATGCCGTTGAAATGAAGTTTCAGCTAAGGCTGGACGCGCTGGAGCTTTTAAGTTCAAGCGTCCATGACATTGAAGATTACCTTCGATCACGGCTGATTAAAGCTGGGTTTCCCAAAGAAGATAATGACAAGAAAATTTTAACTATATTAATCTCGATTGAAAAGGAATTCACCCTAGGCTATTGGATGGTGCTTAAGGAGCTAACCAAGCGTGATGTCGGCTGGTTTCAAGGGAAGAATGCGGCATTAGCCATTCAGCGCTGCATTAAAGGTCTGAGCAGTATTGTTGTCAGTCATTTTATTATGGGAATGCCGATCCCAGACTGGGTATGGATAGATTTGCATTCGCTTTACAGCCTGAGTGTGACAATAAAAAACAGCACGACCAAAGTCCCCAATGATGCAAGTCAGCCCAGTAAAGCCAGCAGTCCTGAAGAATGCTATCGACAGATTCTATTGCTCAGCCTTGCCGATCCGACCGGTTTGATGCAAAAGGAAATTTTGTTGGTTTATAGCTTTATAGAAACGGTAGGTTCTTTGACCGGGCTAAAGAGAGAGTCGGTGATTGGTCAGAAAATGCAGTGCGTTGTGTTCATGGACGAAGATAAACCGCCACAATACCAATTTGAAGCAAGCGCCAAAAACGAGTCATTGATGTTGTATCTGGACTTTACCAAGTTGTTCAAGGCGCTCAAGCAGAAAGAAAAATTGATCAACGCTGTGGAAGCAAGGTTTAGTTCGATGCATGTGTTGAAAAATGACATTGGAAAACCCTCGGCGGAGTTACTCGACTATCTTGAGCAAAGATGGATAGGAGTTGATTTGCAGGGTGTGCCTTTTTTTAGCGATAGAACGGATCGATATATTGCCGTAGGTTTGGAAGCAACTCATGAACTGCAAAATGCCTTGGAATCCGTCGGCGAAAAAGATATGGAGTTTCTCGTTCAATCGGCGTCTGACAGATTACTGTCGGGTATTTTTAATAAAACAGGCGTTCTGTCAGTGGGAAGCTTGGTCAGTTTTAGAAAAGCAGATAGTCCTGAGCATAAACGTTCGTTAGGGATCGTTAACAAGGTCATTGTCGATAAGCAAAGCGGGCGAATAAACTTTGGCATGCAGCTATTGGCCCATCAATCTATTGCTGTCGCTTATGCTCCGCTGGACGAATCGGGTAAAGATGTTCCGCAAAAAGGGCTGTTTTATAGTGCGAGAGAATTGGAATACGAAAAAAACTACGTCATTACCAATAGTTTTATGTTGAAGGATGATGATGTGGTTCGAATGTTTATGAATAACGAAGATTTTCCGGTTGTATTGAGCAATAGGAAGAATGTCGGCTTGGGTTACTGGCAGTTTGAATGTCGGCGAGTTGCGGAAAAGAACAAGTCGATACCCATGCAAGCTAAAAAAGGTTACGATTTCATTTAAATAACGCACGCCATTGAAATATAATGTTATATGTATATAGCGCTTGAAAAGTTTTCTTATCGTGGTAAGTTGATATATCAAGTTGATTGTTGGTGACGAATTGTCGGCCTTTTAAAGTGGACAGTTAATAAAACTCAGGTACCAACTCGTACTGAACTGTTTATGTATATGAGTTATCGAAGCGATCAGTTAATATGCTTCGGGCAGGGTCCTGAAAATAATAAAAAATTACAATTGTGAGGATGCGAAATGAGTAATGAAGAAAACGCTAAAAAAACGGTAGATGCAGCAAAAGAAACGGCTGGTAAGCTGTTTTCATCAATGATGAGCTTAAAAGAAAACAATCCAAAAGTTTTTTTTGGTGCTTTAGGGAGTGTGGTTCTTCTGCTTATTGTCATTATGGTGAGTGGTGGTGATTCAGGTACCATTTCCACTCCTGCGCCTAAGAATCTTGTTGCAGGGCAACGGTATGTTTTGAAAAACCCAAATACTTACGAGGTTGAATCACCTATACAATTGGTTGCAGTGCCCGGAGCCATTGCAGCATTTGATGACAGTGAAGATGAAGAGAAAGGCAAGGTTGAGTCTTGCAGACGTATTAAGCAAGGAACGCCGGTAACTGTCGTAGATTTCCAGGATTTTGCCGGAAAGAAAAATGCATTCGTTAAAGTTCAGGTTGAAGATGGCGAATGTAAAGGTAGCTCGGGTTGGGTTTTATCAATTGATGTTCAATAAAAAGTTGACAAGATTTAAAAAGAGCTTATAATGACCAAATAAATTGAAGCGCGGGAATAGCTCAGTGGTAGAGCACAACCTTGCCAAGGTTGGGGTCGCGAGTTCGAATCTCGTTTCCCGCTCCAATTAATTTAAAAAAAGCCGCGAACTATCGCGGCTTTTTTATTTCACTTTAAGGCTGCGTAGCAAAATGGTTATGCAGTGGCCTGCAAAGCCATCTACGGCGGTTCGATTCCGCCCGCAGCCTCCATTAGTGAATACGAAGAGACTCAAAGAAGTTCAGAAACCTGCAAGTCACAAGGCTTAGCGGGTTTTTTTATGTCCAACGAAGTGCAATAGGGTTTGTTGACATACCGCCATTTGTGGCGGTATAAGTGGCGGTACATTCAATTTTACCGGAGCTTGTACCGCCATGCCGCTATCAGATACCGCCATAAAGAACGCCAAACCGGCCGACAAGCCTTATAAAATGCAGGATGAGAAAGGTATGTACTTGCTCGTCCATTCGAACGGCTCAAAATACTTTCGATACAATTACCGCTTTGACGGCAAGCGCAAAACCTTAGCATTAGGAACTTACCCGGTCACATCACTTAAAGAAGCCAGAGACAAGCGAGATACCGCCAAAAAACAGATTGATGGCGGTATAGATCCCAGCGAAAACAAAAAGGCGGTTAAAGCATCGAAGGCCGAATGCGCGGCAAACAGCTTTGAAATTATTGCCCGTGAATGGGGCTCGAAAAAAGTTAATGAATGGGACGATAAAAATAACCGTTCTAAACGGATGCTTGAGAGAAATATTTTTCCCTGGTTGGGCAGCAGGCCGATAACCGATATTTTGCCCAAAGATATTCTTGCCTGTTTAAGACGTGTCGAAGATCGAGGCACTATTGAAACCGCACACCGAACATTGCAAATATGCGGTCAGGTCTTTCGCTATGCCGTTGCAACGGGTAGAGCAGATCGAGATATAACCCCTGATTTACGCGGAGCTTTGCCACCGGCAAAAGGTGAACACTTTGCATCAATCACAGAGCCCAAGCAGGTCGCCGAATTACTGCGAGCAATCGACAGCTATCAAGGCTCATTATCCGCCGTTTGTGCGCTGAAACTTGCACCGCTGGTATTTGTTCGCCCTGGGGAGTTACGAGCGGCAGAGTGGCAGCACATCGATCTTGATGCAAAAGAATGGCGTTACTTCGTGTCAAAAACCGAGGTGCAGCACATTGTCCCGTTATCGACTCAAGCCGTAGCAATACTGGAAGAGCTACAGCCGCTTACCGGACATGGCCGGTTTGTATTCTCGTCAGAACGTACGCCGCGCGGTGATCGGTGCATGAGTGAAAATACCCTCAATGCAGCATTAAAACGGTTAGGCTACGGTAAGGACGTGATGACAGCACACTGCTTTAGAGCTATGGCGAGAACTATTCTTGATGAGGTGTTGGGCGTTAGAGTTGATTTTATCGAGCATCAATTAGCCCACGCCGTTAAAGACCCGAACGGCAGAGCCTATAACCGGACAGCTCATTTACCAGAACGTCATAAGATGATGCAGCAATGGGCTGATTATCTGGACGGCTTGAAGAATGGCGCGCAGGTATTGCCGTTTAAGAAGATCGGGTAAACCACGTTATAATCCAAATAGACCGGATAGCTCGACGGAGCAATAAGCGGGACTCATCCCCCGTTTCCGGTTATTCCCTTTCAGGATGATTTGCACTTTGATGGAGTGTTTGCCTTGAATAAACCAGCGGGTTCCAAACTTTTCAAATTAAAAGAATGGTTGTTATTGCCCGATGCGGCGAATCATCTTTCCGGCGTTTGCGGGGAAGAAGTTACAGAAGCTGATATTTTACTATTTGCTTTGGATGGACATTTGAAACTGTCTGTAAATTTCGTGAATTACGCAGAAGTTTTGTGCGGGAAAGTCGTTGAGTACGAAGATGTAGAATGGGAAGACAAGCCAGAAGATATACCAGATGAACTGATCAAAAAATATAATCTTCCAGTTGATGCGAATGGAAAACTTTTACCTCGTCTAAAAAGCTGGCGTATTGATGACAAACTATTCCTCAATCTTGGCAGTGAAGTGACGACTATTCAGGGTGTATGGGACTTAACTATGCTCGGCAGGGAGTGGCTGGAAGTTAAACGCAAATACCAGGATATAATCGGCGGTCCCGAAGTGATATTTCATCATCAGGATCAACATATACGCTTGCATGGTGTTTTTGTGAAAAGAAACGAGGGGGAGATGTACAGTGTTCTAGAGAGCTTTGACAACATTGAATTTAAAGTAGGTTCAGTCGCTCAATTGAAAAAAATAAGGCAACATATAGTAAACAACAATATCGGAGAAAAAGAAGCGGAAGGTCTACTTAATCGATACTCGGAAGATCGAAAGAAATTTGTCGAAAGGGCCGCATCATGTCCGCAATTGGAAAACTATTACCCAGCAAATAATCTGCCTCAAGATAGTGTCTTGGTTGTTCGCACCGAAGCCCTAAGAGAGTTTGAGCAGCTTATTGCCGAACCCCACACTCCAGCTAGCACTGCGCCTTTGCATAACGACACAAACAAATCAGCCCAGCTTAGAGCGCTAAATCAAGCAAGTCTATTATGGAGTAATGCTGATCGAGACGACAAAACCACATGGACGGACACTAAAGATGTTGTTGCTTTTCTTGTAGGAAAAGGATTTTCCAAAACATTAGCCGTTCGTGGCGCATCAATTGTTCGTCCAGATTGGGCAGAGTCGGGGCGAATACCCAAAGAATAGTGACACCCTTATAAGCCAGAAACGGTGTGGCTTTGCGGAACGTTGACACCCTAAATAGTAAAACCGTTTCAGTATTTAATTAATTTTATCCCGCTCAAAATACAGCCTTGTTCAATAAACATTCAAGGCGTACAGATGACAACAACTGCAACACTACCAGCAACCGGATTCGTTAGAATCTGGCAGATCGTAGGCAACAAGAAAACCAACACCCCCGCATTAATCCCCATAGGCCGCACTACGTTCTTAAACGGCGTTAAGTCTGGCAAGTACCCGAAACCCGTAAAACTGGGCGAAAGAACAACAGCCTGGAAAGTCGAAGATATAAGAGCCTTGATCGGTCAACTGGGTGGTGCAGCATGAGCAACATCATTTCATTAACCGAGAAAAAACACGAGGCGCGAGTCGATAGCCGGGTACTGGCTGAACATTTGGGAATTCAACCAAAGAACGCGCTCGCGTTAATTGATGCGAATAAACCGGAGTTTGAAGAATTCGGAAGGGTCGCGTTTGAAACGCGAACCCTAGAAACGAACGGCGGCAAGCAAAAGCAGCGAATCGCACTACTAAACGAAGATCAGGCTTATTTTTTACTAACCTTAACCCGCAACACTGAACGCACCAAGCGCCTTAAAGTTGAGCTGGTCAAAGCTTTTTCACGATTCAGGCAGCATCAACAGCTAACGGGCGACTATCTGCCTTTCTATCATGAGCTGCACGATAACGTAAAAGCCTTGTCCGCTATGGCGCATCAAAACGGCAGTACAACGGATGAGAGCTTGTTTCACAGCAACTTTAATAAGCTTATCAATAAAGCTTTCGGGTTAGATGCGGGGCAGCGGTCAAGCTTACCGCCCCATTTAAGGGCTAAGGTGACTGCAAGCAATGTGATTGCCGCTGATCTTATCCAACAGTGCATAGCGGCAAACTTAGACCACAAAACCACTTTTCAGAGAGTGAAGCAGGCCGTTCTTGCTTTGGCCGAACCGGTTAGAGGTCTTTATCAGCCGCTGGCACAAAACCGGACATTCCAAGCAGTAAACACAAGAACCCCCGAACTTTAATTTTAAAAAAGCCGGGGTTCTAGGCAAGCCGTTTCATCAATTCGCAAGAGAATTTTACTCTGTTGCTGGCGCGGTTTCCCCCGGCTTTGGAGATAAGCCGATGCCCAAGAAAAACTATTCAACTGATCTTAACCAGCAGTGCGCTATGCTTCTGGCGTGGCTGCAAACCGCAACCATTACCACCTTACAGGCGCGTGAAGAGCTGGACATTCTGCATCCGGCAGCGCGTATTCAGGAGTTACGCGATCGGGGGCACAACATCATTACCCACTGGACAACCAGCGACACCAGCAAGGCCAAGCATCGTGTGGCCTGTTACGCTTTACTGGCAAAGGTGTAGCCGTGGCGAGCTATTACAAGGTTACAAGGAGTTAGGCGGCTAAGATGGCAAAACCATTGAAGAAAAAGCAGTATGTCGCCCAGAATGTGGAAATGATCCGCTCTGCCGCTTATGAGGCATTAAGCGGCAATGCCGTTAAATTGCTGATTCTGATGCAAACACACTGGCGGATGTATGAACCCATCGCCTATAGCGTAACCGAAGCCCAGAAACGCATCGGCTGTTGCCGTGGCAAGGCGCATGAAGCCTTTAGAGAGTTGGAATCTCACGGCTTTATCAAGTTGATGCTGGATGCTCATTTTCACAAGCAATTAGCGAGACGGTGGCGGCTCACTTTCCGTGAGTTTAATGACCAGAAACCGACCGATGAGTGGCAAAACTGGACAGCTGAAAATTAAATTGCTTGTTCACAGCATGAACGCTTCATGCCGTATGCTGAACAAGTCATGCCGTATAGTGAACAGGTGTTCATAATATGAACCCTGTTCTATATGAATCAATGGGTTATGGTTGTTTATTTTAGCCCTCAGCGTTCACTATACGGGATGTACCTATTATTTACCATATCCACTGCTTTTAAAAAGCAAGAATACGATCAGCCATGAGCCAACAAAGACACGGCGGCCAAAATTGGCGCACGATTAGGAGGATGGGCTGGTCACTGTTTCGCTGACGTTGGTCGGCTGGCTAATACGGTTCACCACTGCAACTCATACCAGAGCAGGGTGTAATTAGGCAAAGTGACACAAAGTGCTAAAAACTAGGCGCGAATAGGTGCGAATGGTTCGCAGTTTTCGCACATTAATGTCACACGCAAACGCAGAACCGGCGCGGCTTTAGGGCGGCATGTGTCACAAAGTTTCTCAACAAATGACGCGCAGTGTCCGGTTAAAACTCCTTAATGATTTGGGTTAATAAAAATGAGTAAGCGCACGACCAACCAAGTGACCGATGTTAATGTAAAAGACCTAAGCGCAGCAGATCGGCTACATGGTTCGGTCAGGTTCAGATACACGCTGGACGGCAAGCCCATCGAGCATACCGTTTACCTGATGCAAACAGGCTGCCATTATGGCGGCGTTCGCTATTGGTTTAGCTGCCAGTATTGCCAGCGAAGAGTAGGCGTTCTTTATCTGTCAGGCGGTCAATGCGCCTGTCGGCACTGCTTCAAGCTGGCTTATAAATCGGAACGTGAAACCAAGCATGATCGGCTATTCAGAAAAGCGGGCAAGATCAGGGCGCGTTTAGGCTGGCAGCCTGGAATAGCGTTCCCGGACGGAGCAAAGCCCAAGGGGATGCACTGGAAAACATTTAACCGGATGAAAGTGGAACATGACGCAACTGTACAACGTATTTGTGGAATTACTGCCCAGTTGTGCGCCACGTGGAGCAGTCGATTATAGTTTCATCATAACCGTCTAAATCTATAACCGGCGCGGCATAGAGTGGTAATTCCAGCACTAAAACGCAGGTGACTGTCAAAAGCCAATACCAAGGTGTCACACAAGCCTGAAAAGGCATAGATCAGACATCTTCCGTTTCCTGCTGGCTTGCGAAGGAGGCCCCCTTGATTGAGGAGCGGAATCTGGCAATACCCCAAACGGCACACCAGAACGCCGCTCTCTCAATTTCATCTTTTGATTTGGCTTTACGTCGGCGAATAACCGCCAATTTCCATCGATATGTAGCGTATTTTTTATACTGTCGTCGATTTCGCTTCATTCACCACCTGTTGTATACCACCCCATTTTTGACAACTATTCACGGTTGGTAATTGATATTCAAAAAGATCTAGCCTTGGATCTATGTGGACAAAAATGTCTCCATTCAGAAAAGGGAATTCAAATTCTGACTCACAAATTAAGCCAGGTTTAGGTTGAATAACCCCTTGCTTCCATTTAATGCGGCCATCTTCCTCCAGCACTTTCCAGAGCATCAACCCTATCCTTACCTCTTTTGGGGAAAAAGAATGGTCGTTGATTGCCTCATCTAACATGGCTATAAATGGCATATCTCACCTCCTCTTACTAGCATGAGCAATAAACCAGGGACTTGGCATTGCCGAGTAATTAAGTAGGAAATCTTACATAATATCAATCCGTGCTATTACGGGTTCCAAAGCCTAAAAAACGCAACACGTTAGCATCGGCTTTAATGGCTGACGGCAAGGTAAAGGCAAGGTTATGTCAAGGGAGGGTGAATTACGCAATCCGAATATCTAAAGTAGATTGATCTAGTTGCTCTCAAAGTGAGACAAAGTGTGACGTTATCAAAGTGTCGAAAAGTGATAGAAATTGGCTTTGAGGCTGATGTGATAATGTAACAATCAAGGCCGAGTAATACCGGCTTTTTGTATTAACTTGCCTATTCCCTCCACTAGAGAGGCAACTTCAATTCTTGAAGCCCAAAAAAACCCGCCGAAGCGGGTTGAATGTTTCTTATCGAGAGTAATGATCAAATGATCGAGTCATATTTAAACTCAACAATATGACAATTTGCTTAAGAATTAAAATAATTGGCAAAGTTACCCTGTTGTAAGATAGCGAAATCTCATACAGATATGCTATTCATACACTCTATTCAGCATAGACTCAGATTAAAACCGTCAAACACAGAAATAAATCATGCGCATTCTCTTTATTTTCGTCCTCGTGATTATCACAATAATTGAAATTGGCCCTATTCCTATCACCCCGATAGTGTTAATTTGGGTTGGATTGTTTAGGCCAGTATGGTTTTATGAGTTGGTGCTCAAGATATATGGCAAAAATTAAGACATGGGCATGTGATAATGTAACAACTAGGCCGGGTAACACCGGCCTTTTTTATGGCTGAAATAGAGGCAGCATTGATCGGCTGGCGGTATATTTGGCGGTATATTTAAAAATTTAAATTGCCAATGTCTTTAATAATGAGGTGTGCAGAGCTTGTTGTGATAGAGCCCGCACCATTAGTGGATCCAGACAGATTCGAAGAAGTTCATAAACCTGCAAGTCATAAGGCTTAGCGGGTTTTTTATTGTCCAACAATATGTAAAAACCTCTGAAACTAATGTGTCTGCACGCCATATGCACAAACAGACGTTTACATCCGCAAAATTTATCTTTTAGTTTAAGTATCGAGGCCTGCGTAAAAATGCAGCAATCTATGCTAGGCGATGCTGGCTTTTGTGCTAAAAGATACAGTCTAGCCCCTGAGGCACAAGCTGATACTTAGGTATTTAACGATATACTGATACCTTGTTATTTAGCTTAATATCCTTTCGTTAAAACAATTTGTTTGCGATGAGGCCTCGTTTGATAACTTCAAGAGAATTAGCAATACAAGCATGGAACCTGTATGAAAAATTAATCAATCTTGACCTTGATCGTAATCGTAACCGTCAAGATTTTGAACTTCAAATTGGATATTCAGGACGACGCAATATAAAACGGGAAACAAGGTTACATCGCTTGTCGAACCGCGCTTATAATAGATATAAGCGGCGATTAAAGGCTTGTTTGCGTGAAGGATAAAGCCGCGAGGTTTTTATTAATCATCGGTTTTTATGGCAACAGCAGAGTCACGAAAACATTTATACGCTAACTTTTACAGTAAACTCTTTAATAATGCTGCTTGCCAAGTTTTTTGTGATAGTTAGCAGTTTAATTTGATAAGAAGAAATGATTGTTTTATTTAAAAAATTATTGGCCTTATTCGTTATATTTTCTATGGGGTCATTGTCATCTTGCGCCGAGCTTAAAGAGGCGGGCAGAACAATAGGTCATACTACGCGCAATGTCACCCGAGAAATTGGGCATGGCACTAGGGATGCTGCCAGAGAAATCGGTCATGGTACGCGGCGCGTGGTCAACAGCATTGGGCAGGAAACGAGCGGTTCGGCGCAACAGCAGCTATCCGATGATGAGCAATAACTTAGCAGATTATTTGATCATCACCATGCATACGATTTATATTCGCGCCCTGCGCTAAATAACATGCACGAAATAAGCAATATTGCAGATTAAGCCCTCGCACAAACCCAAACATCAACCCGGCTAGCGCCTGTTTTTTTCAACACGTAGGCAAGTTCATGAACTGTTGAGCCGGTGGTCATCACATCGTCAAGTATCGCGATATGCCGAGCCTGGATGGGTTTGACGATGGAAAATGCGTTTTTCATGTTCTTGCGACGTTTTTTTGCTGATAATTGAGTTTGATGCGGTGTGTCTCGGTACCGTTGGCAGCTGGTGATATCCAGCGGAATTAGCAATTGTTTAGCTACAGTTCTGCCGATTTCTTTGGCCTGGTTAAAGCCGCGCTGGCGGTAGCGTGATCTATGCAACGGAACCGGCAAAATCAAATCCGGCCGTTCTGCGGCTTGTTTAAGATGCTCAGCCAGCAGCATGCCCAGTAAGCGGGCATTCTTATAATTAGCGCCAAATTTTAAGGTGCTGATTAAATGCCGGATGGCCCCCTGGTGAATGAATGGCGCATAAGTCTCGTCAAAGGCCGGGTGCTTGCTCAGGCAGCGGCCGCATAGAACGGGCGCGGCAGCGGGCGTTTCCAGTATTTCAGCGCAGCGATAACAGCACAGAATATTCCGAGGCAGGTGTTTATAGCACGAATGACAAATATCGCGGGACTCGAATCCTGGGTTGCCGCACAAGATGCAGGTAGGCGGCAGCAGGTAATCCTGTATAATATTGATCCAGTTGTATACCATTTTTATTTGAACAGGTTGACAAGGTCATCGATGGTCTTTGTTGTAGGATGGGCTAGCGAAGGAAGCCCATCGTTTGCGATTGATAGACATCGTACCTTTGCTTGATCCTACACTGGAGCTTAACAGAATGTCTGCAAACCCTGCAATTCGCCATGACTGGCAGTTGGACGAAGTGCAAGCGCTTTATGCGTTGCCTTTTAATGATCTGATTTTTAAGGCGCAAACCGTTCATCGGGAGAATTTCGATCCCAATGAAGTTCAAATTAGCAGCCTGTTGAGTATCAAAACCGGTTCCTGTTCGGAAGACTGCGGCTATTGTCCGCAAAGCGCCCGCTATGATTCCGATTTAAAGCCCGAGGCGCTAATGCCGGTTGATGCGGTTTTAAAGGCGGCGCAACAGGCTAAAGATCAAGGTGCATCGCGTTTTTGCATGGGCGCAGCCTGGCGTCAACCTAAAGACAGAGATATTGAGCGGGTGGTCGAAATGGTTCAGGGCGTTAAGGCGCTGGGCATGGAAACTTGTGTCACCTTGGGCATGCTGACCGATACGCAAACGGCCCGGTTAAAAGAGGGCGGGCTGGATTATTACAATCACAATCTGGATACCTCCGAAGACTATTATTCCGAAGTTATTACCACTCGGACTTATCAGGATCGCTTGGATACTCTGACCCGGGTCAGGGATGCCGGCATTAACGTCTGTTGCGGCGGCATCGTCGGCATGGGCGAGAGCGATGTCGACCGCGCCAAGCTGTTAATCGAGCTGGCCAATCTGCCCAAGCATCCCGAAAGCGTGCCGGTCAATATGCTGGTGCAGGTTGAGGGCACGCCGCTGATGGGCACCGAATCGCTGGACCCGCTCATCTTTATCAGGACCATAGCGGTTGCCAGGATTATGATGCCGAAGTCGCGGGTGCGCTTATCCGCAGGTCGCAATAACATGAGTGATGAAATGCAGGCGCTGTGCTTTTTGGCTGGAGCCAACTCGATTTTTTACGGCGATAAATTATTGACTACCGATAATCCGATGACCAACCATGACTTAGCTTTGTTTGATCGGCTGGGCGTGCATTCCGGTGGTTCAAGTTACGCTTGATCCTAAAGAAATCAACTAGTCCACGAAAAACACGAAAATATTCAATGTGGTTTATTTCGTGTCACCTAGGCGCCTACTTTGGCTTTCGTGCTTTTCGTGGATAGAAACTCTAAATCTAATGACATACCCATTCCCAGAATTAGCACCCAGTCTCGATGCTATTGCCCGGCAAGGCTTGTATCGATCAAGACGGGTCATCACATCTCCTCAAGGTATTAACCTGGAAATTGACGGCAGGAATGTCGTCAACTTTTGCAGCAATGATTATCTGGGGTTGGCAAACCATCCTGATGTAGTCAGCGCGTTTAAAGCCGGTACGGATCATTATGGGGTCGGCAGCGGTTCGGCGCATTTGATTTGCGGCCATAGTTCCGCGCATCATGCCTTGGAAGAAGAGCTGGCGGCGTTTACCGGTCGCGACCGAGCCTTACTGTTTTCCACGGGGTATATGGCCAATATCGGCGTGATCTCGGCTTTATTGGGGCGCGGCGATGCGGTGTTTGAAGACCGGTTGAATCATGCGTCTTTGTTGGATGGCGGTCTGTTGTCTGGCGCACGGTTTAAGCGCTATGCCCATGCCGATATGGCTGATCTTGGCGCAAAGCTGGAAAACGCTACAGGAAACAAGCTGATCGTTACCGATGGCGTATTCAGCATGGATGGCGATTTTGCGCCAATGGATGAATTGGCGGTTACCGCAAAAAATCATGATGCCTGGCTGATGGTTGACGATGCGCACGGACTCGGCGTAATCGGTGCGCATGGCGGCGGGATCTTGAAGCATTTCGGCCTTGGCCAGCAAGATGTGCCTGTGTTGATGGGAACTCTAGGCAAAGGCTTGGGCACGTTCGGCGCGTTTGTCGCCGGTTCGGACTTGCTGATTGAGACGCTGATCCAGAAAGCCCGCACTTATATCTATACCACCGCGATGCCGGCGGCGGTCGCCGAAGCGACGCGGGTCAGCTTGAAAATCGCCATCAAAGAAAACTGGCGCAGGGACAAGCTCAAAAAACTATCGGAGCGGTTCAGCGTGGGCGCCGGACAGCTCGGGTTGCAGGTGATGCCGTCATCATCGGCTATCCAACCCATTCTGATCGGCGACAGCCAAAGCGCCGTGGACATCAGCAACGCTTTGTTGGATGCCGGTTTTTTAGTCAGTGCAATTCGCCCGCCGACGGTGCCTCAAGGCAGCGCAAGGTTGCGGGTGACTTTTTCTGCGTTGCATCAGGAGCAACACGTCGACCGTTTGCTGGATGCGCTCGCCAAAATTGTTGCAGGCCGTAAGTGACAAAAATCCATTTAGAAACGTTCGGGAAAGGCAAGTCCATCGTGTTGGTGCATGGTTGGGCGATGCATGCCGGTATCTGGCGGGAGTTTGCCAAGCAATTGGCGCAAAACTACCGCGTCACCTGCATCGATTTGCCGGGGCATGGGCGTAGTGAAAAACTCGATCCGTTTATTCTGGAGCGGATTAGTAATGAGTTGGCTAAAGCGGTTCCCGAGCAGGGCTGTTGCTGGCTGGGCTGGTCTTTGGGCGCGACGGTGGTGCTCGATATAGCAGATCGTTATCCTGAGCGGGTATCTTCATTGATTTTGTTGGCAGGAAATCCCTCCTATACGCAAACAGAACAGTGGCCAGGGATGAATGTTCATTCGCTGGATGAGTTTGCTGAACATTTGCATGAAAACTGCCAGGCGACCTTGCTGCGCTTTTTATCCTTGCAGGTAAAAGGCCTGCCCGACCATAAAGTTTTTTTGAAAGCGCTTAAAGCCGCAGTGTTTGAATGCGATGCGCCCGATACAAAAACCTTGCAGGGCGGCTTGGAGATACTGAAACAGGCAGAGTTGAGGCCGGTTTTGCCTGGATTGAATATTCCTGTCTCGGTCATTTTAGGCGGCCTGGATACTCTGATTCCGGTAGCCGTAGGTCAAAAAATGCAGCAATTATTGCCAAGCCTGGAATTGAATATTATCGACAGGGCAGGGCATGTGCCGTTTTTGTCGCACAGCCTTCAAACTCTGGCGATTATTTCCAGGTTTATGGATGAACAATGCATTTAGATAAAGCCAAAATCAGGCAGTCATTTGCGGCGGCCTCGGTGACTTATGACGGTGTTGCCGCATTGCAGCGCACTGTCGGTAAAGAACTGCTGGATATTATTGCCGCGGGAAGTCTGACTGGAACGCTGTTGGACTTGGGGTGTGGCACCGGCTTTTTAACCTCCGGGCTGTTGGGGTCTGCGCGACCTGTTGTCGCTCTGGATATCGCGTTGCCTATGTTACAGGTAACGCGAACAAAGCTGGCTGGTGCGCCGCATGTCAGCTATGTCTGTGCTGATGCCGAGCAGCTACCGCTCGCCGGGCAAATCGTTGATGGCGTGTATTCCAATTTGGCGTTGCAATGGTGCGTCAATCTCGAAGCCGTTTTTACCGATATTAAACGGGTATTGAAACCGGGCGGGCGATTGGTTTTTTCGATATTCGGCCCGCAAACGCTGCATGAGCTAAAAAACGCGTGGGCGGAAGTCGACGGTTATAATCATGTTAATGAATTTTACACCGAGCAGCAGCTGGCCCGCTTTCTTCAGTTGACAGGATATACCGAGATAAAAATTGAAACCAGGCTATATACATCAAACTATGGCTCGGTTTTGGATTTGATGAAGGAGTTAAAGCATATCGGCGCGCATAACGTGATTGCCGGGCGCAACAAAAGCATTACGACCAAAACGCAGATGCAGCGCATGATTGCGGCTTATCAGAGGTATTGCTCCGGTGACCAGATTCCCGCGACCTTCGAGGTCATCATGGTTTCTACAAGCTAATGCAAAAGGGCTACTTTATAACAGGCACTGACACCAACGTTGGCAAAACCTGGGCGACGATCGCGCTTATGCATCACTTTAAAAGTCGGGGGAAATCAGTTGTAGGCATGAAGCCCGTTGCTGCCGGTTGCTTAATGCAAGACGGGCGGTTGAGGAATGAAGATGCGCTATTGATACAGGAAAATGCTTCATTATTGGTTGATTATGACTTGGTCAATCCTTACGCTTACGAATTGCCGGTTTCGCCGCATATTGCGGGCGCAAACAACCCGGTCAAGCTGGATTTACTGATTGCCCAATTTGAGCTATTGAAAACTCTGGCTGACATCGTTGTCGTTGAAGGCGCGGGAGGCTGGTACAGCCCGCTAAATGAACGTGAAGATAATAGCCACTTGGCGAAGGTCCTAGGATTGCCGGTTATTATGGTTGTTGCGATCAGGCTGGGCTGCATCAATCATGCAAAATTGACTTATCAGGCGATAATGCAGTCAGGTGTAACCTGTGCCGGATGGATTGCGGTTTGTACAGATCCGGAATTGTTAAGCAGGGAAGAGAATATACTGACTCTAAAAAATACTTTGAGTGTGCCTTTGCTGGGCGTATTGCCTTACAGAAAAGTCGCTGATTTCAAATTTTTGTCTGAAAAAGTCAAAATATAACTGCATATTGCTAAGGTTATATGAACACGGAAAATGGTGCTTCAAAAGCAGTTAAATCAGGCAGTGCACGGAGCAGTTGCCGAATGCCGTTACAAATAGATTGATAAAATAAAACATGACAAAGTCTCCGAGAAAGCCCTATTATTTTCTCTTTTCGTAGTTAAATTCGCCGTCTAACTTATTACGGCACAAGGTTAATGCATGTCGATTCGCTATATCTCATCAGTAAAATTACTTCTAATTGCCGGTACGCTGTTGTCCGGATGTTCAACGACCCGGCAAATTGTAGTCGATCATCCATCAACGCAGGCAAGCCAGTTTCAACCCTTACAAGGTTTTCAATCCATTGATGGCGATGATTATTATGTACGGTTGATTTCGGAGTTTGATTTTAAAGGAGACAATGTATTAAAAAGCGGCTGTACAAATATGGCGCCCTCCTATGAAAAGGGTGATTTATCTGCGGCACTTATTTACAACGTGCGTAACGAAGCCCTTAAATTCAGCCGTGAAGCCACTGGTTTCTTGTATCAGGCGACAACAGGCAAATGTAACTTTACCTTCGATGCCAAAAAGCTTTATCTGACGCCATGGATACGTCTGGATTCGGGTAAGGAAACCATGGTCGATTATAACTTTTACACCAACGCGAATAGCGATGTAGACGTATCAAGTCTGGTTGGTGATGTGAATGCGGCCAGCAATTTGCTGGCGCTGACAGGTGTTGGTATGGGAGTTGCCATTATTGGGCAGGCTGCCGGACAATGGGTAAAAAGCAGTCAGCAAGCAGCTCCTGCACCTGCATCCCATCAGTCAGCCAAGCATAGTTCGGAATCACACTCGCTACCGGCAGCCACAACTTTTTCGGGCAAGACAGGAACGCTTAATCAGACGACGTTTAAGGTCTTTGATGTGGCGGAAGGTGGCTTTAATTTGTTTGGTTCAGACACTAAACAACTGGGGGAATTAAAGATTTATCCGGAAATTCTGCCGACTTTATTATTAAGGACAACGGCGGATGGCATCCCCGATGCCCGCGATATGTCGTTCGAAGAAATAGGCTATTCGCCAATAAAATCGGCGGCTGGGGAAATAAATCTTCAGCAACTGATTGAGCAATCAAAGCACCCGGCAAAACCAAATTTAAAGCCTGATTGGAATAATTACCAGGAAGTAGAGGGCAATTGCCGGAAATTGAAGCTGGTGATGAAAGATTTAGGCTTTAATAAATTTGACCGCAATGCGGTGATTTACTATTTCCTGGCTAAAAATGGGGATTGGAATAATTATAATATTACTCGGCAAAGGACGCTGAGTGAAGAAATGCGCCCTAAGGTCATAGAAAATTATCGCAGTAAAAATTTTGGTAATTGTCTTGCGGCTGATGATTATGTGGTCATGAAATCGATGGGTTTGTCGGTTAATACGCAATCCGACTGGGACCAGATGGGCGAGGCCAGTCATAAAAAAGAGCAGTTGTTTACACCGCTTAAGTCGATTGAGAGGCAGTTGATTGCAGTGTTGAGTAATCAGAACAAGGCGGAAATGGAGCACCAGTTGTTCCCTTTGATAAACACGTCCAAAAATGGCGACGGCAGTGTGTTGCTGCAAAATCATTTAGGTGATTTTGGCTTGGAATTATTGTTGAATCCTCCTGCTTCCGCGACGCCGGCTCCTGCGGATGCGCCAGTTGGTCCAGTTGCGCCCGTTGCTGGAGGTGTGTCTGTGGCTATCCCTGGAGAAGGGGTTATTGTCAATGCCCGTCAATTGGCGCAAGTCCTTTCTGGCTTGTTAATAAACGAGCTGAGTTGTGCACGGCCGGTTCCTGATAGTTTCGGAAAATCTACAGGTAGTGCAGGAATTTTATTGTTTACTACCAAAGAAGGCAGTCCGCGTGCTAAAGGCGGCGCGATGGAGTTTGAATTCTCAAGTGGCAAGATTACGCGCATTGCGTTCCAGCTATCCACCTACCGGGATTTCGAGCAGGATCTGTTGGATCGCCCGGAAATTGGCGGATGTCGAATTGATCCTTCTTTTCTGACAAAAATGCATTAACGTAAAAACTGTTCTGATATATTGCTGCTTTTTTGAAAATAAACAAAGATTATTTCTAAGTTGTTGACTTTTAAAGAAAACAAAAACATGGATTTGAATGCATATATAATCCATAATGTTTGTGCGGTAAATAACTTATATTAAAATATCAGGAGAGACGTTATGGCTTTAATTACTTGGACAGCTGGTCAGTATGGTACAAATGTTGGCTTTGCAGATGGTGAGCATAAGATTCTGTTTGATAAGCTTAATAAGCTGTATGATTTGGCAACTGGCGGAGCGGAGCGTTCAGCAATAGGTGCGCAATTAGATGATTTGATTTCGTATGTCGTTGATCATTTTGCGCATGAAGAACGAGAAATGTTGGCGAAAGGTTATGCGGGTTATGAGCGACATAAGGAGGAGCATGAAGCTTTGATAGGCATTTGCGGCAGTCTGCAAGCAAAATTCCATGTTGGCGAGGCGGAAGTTGATGAAAGCGTTGGTCAGTTGGTTAAGGGCTGGTTAGACAGCCACATCCCTAACTTTGATATGGCTTACGCGGATGCGTTGAACAGCTAAGTCTATTTAAAAATTAAAACCAAAAGGCTTGTGAGTCGCATTGATTCACAAGCCTTTTTATTTCGTCAAAAAATATCAAGTAAAGGACAGCTGGTGTAGATTGCCGTCATCGGTTAAAATCTGAAAGATTATTTGTGATAATTATTACGTAACATGGAAATGGAATAGCGCCGACCTTGGCATGTCCTGAAGTTACGAAACAATATGACGCATACAAGAGTTTATAACTACTAACGAGGAGGCTGCTCCGTGAAGAAAACAAAGCAACTGTTCGCAGGTCTGATCTTAATGGCTTTGGGCCTAGGAACAGCGCAGGCGGCATACACGCTCAATTTAATGGAAGGGGTCACAAAGGTCAGTAATGACATTTATGACCTGCACATGCTGGTTCTATGGATTTGCGTATTCATAGGCGTCGGTGTGTTTGGTACTATGTTTTACTCGATTTACCATCATCGTAAATCAAGAGGACATAAAGCGGAGCAGTTCCACGAAAATACGATGGTTGAAATCGCTTGGACCATTATCCCGACTTTAATTTTGATTGGCATGGCGATTCCCGCCACTAAAGCTATGATGGAGTTGGACGATGTTCAAGAATCCGAAATGTCTATTAAGGTAACCGGACATCAATGGAAATGGGAATATGAATATCTTGATAATGGGATTCATTTTTTCAGCAGCCTGGATGAAGGTAGTAATAAAGTGCGCCAAGTTGGCTCTGGTTTAGACCCTCGATCAGTTCCTAACTATTTGCTGAATGTTGATAAACCGTTAGTTATCCCAACTAAGAAAAAAATTCGTTTTGTGTTTACCTCAGCGGATGTAATCCATTCATGGTGGGTACCGGATCTTGGCTGGAAGAAAGATACTAATCCTGGTTTTATTAATGAGGCATGGACTTCTGTTGAAGAGCCGGGCACTTATCGCGGGCAATGTACCGAACTGTGCGGTAAAGACCATGGTTTCATGCCGATCGTTGTGATTGCAATGAACGAACCTGAATATAATGCCTGGGTAGAGCAGCAAAAAGCGGCTGTGGCTGCTGAAGCAGGCTCGGTTAGCAAAGAGTGGACTAAAGAAGAGCTGGTTGCAAAAGGCAAATCTATTTATGAGACTAGTTGCGCATCCTGCCACATGCCGGACGGTGCAGGGTTGCCAGGTACTTTTCCAGCGCTGAAGGGAAGTCCAGTGGTAACTGGTGATATTAATGCCCAAGTTAAACTGGTCTATGAAGGAAAAGGCATGATGCCGGCTTTCGGAAAAATGTTAAGCGCGGTTGATTTTGCTGCAGTCGTTACATATACCCGTAACGGTCTGGGTAATTCGGTAGGGGATTCTATTCAACCTTCCGCTATTCAGGCTCTGCAATAGGGTGCAGATAAAAATGAATAAGTCATTGCATTCTTATCGATCTAATCTTTTTTATGTATTCAAGAGGTATAAAATATGTCTGCTGTAGTCGCTGAACATGATGATCATCACGATCATGGTCCTGCTAAGGGGCTCTTAAGATGGGTTATCACCACCAATCATAAAGATATCGGCACGTTATATTTGCTGTTTGCTCTGGCGATGTTTTTTGTTGGCGGCACAATGGCGATGATTATCCGTGCCGAGTTATTTGAACCAGGTATGCAATTTGTTAATCCCCAGTTCTTTAACTCAATGACCACTATGCATGCTCTGGTTATGGTTTTTGGTGCGGTTATGCCGGCATTCGTCGGCCTAGCCAACTGGATGATACCAATGATGATTGGCGCGCCGGATATGGCATTGCCGCGTATGAATAACATGAGTTTCTGGTTATTGGTTGCCGGTGTTTTATTGCTGGCCAGCACCCTGTTCATGGAAGGTGGCGCGCCTGCTGGCGGCTGGACTTTGTATCCGCCATTAGTATTGCAAACTGGTAAGGCACTGCCTTTTGCGATTTTCTCGGTGCATTTGTTGGGTATCTCGTCAATCATGGGCGCAATTAATATCATTGCCACCATTTTCAATATGCGCGCCCCTGGCATGACCTTAATGAAAATGCCAATGTTTGTTTGGACCTGGTTGATTACCGCATTCTTGTTAATCGCCATCATGCCTGTTTTTGCGGGTGCGGTGACTATGTTGCTGACAGACAAATTCTTCAACACCAGTTTTTTTGATGCTGCAGGTGGTGGTGATCCGGTTCTTTATCAACACATTTTCTGGTTCTTTGGGCATCCTGAAGTTTATGTAATGATTTTGCCTACTTTCGGCGTAGCTTCTACCATCATTCCAGTATTTGCTCGCAAGCCTTTGTTCGGCTATAGCTCAATGGTTCATGCAACTGCTGCAATTGCGTTTTTGTCATTTATTGTTTGGGCTCACCACATGTTTACAGTGGGTATGCCTATAGCAGGCGAGCTGTATTTCATGTATGCAACCATGTTAATTGCAATCCCTACCGGGGTTAAAGTTTTTAACTGGACTGCGACTATGTGGAAAGGTTCGATGACTTTTGAAACACCGATGCTCTTTAGCATTGCTTTCGTCGTTTTATTTACAATGGGAGGTTTCACCGGCTTGATGATGTCTGTTGCGCCAGTTGATTTCCAATACCACGATACCTATTTTATTGTGGCTCATTTTCATTACACACTGGTTCCAGCTTCTGTCTTTATATTGATGGCTGCGGGCTATTTCTGGCTGCCTAAATGGACAGGCCATATGTATGATGAAAGAATTGGTCGGCTACACTTCTGGTTGTCTGTGATATCCGTAAATATCCTGTTTTTCCCTCAGCATTTCTTGGGACTTGCCGGTATGCCGCGCAGAATTCCAGACTATGCCGTGCAATTTGCGGATTGGAATATGATTTCAAGTATTGGTGGCTTCATATTCGGCGCCAGCCAACTGCTGTTTCTATATATCGTTATCGATACAATCAGAGGCGGAACTGGCGAAAAAGTAACTGATGAAGTGTGGGAAGATGCTGCCAAGCACAGCTTGGAGTGGACTTTGCCGTCACCGCCTCCATATCATTCTTTTACTACTCCCCCTACAGTTATACCTACTGAGCATATCTAAGGTGTTACATGCAGGTTACTTTTATAAAGCAACCTGCATGGATAACGTATCAGGTGAAAAAATGAATACCAAACAAAAGAATATTTTGACAGCAGTGGTTTTGATTGCAGTTGCAGTCGCTATTTATGTTTTTGCAGTTATGAGAGCAGTCTCTCAATGAAAGAAGGCGTTACTCAAAAAAACGCCAAGTTAGTTCGGATATTGGTGTTTGTTGTATTGGGAATGTTTGGTTTTGGATATGCTTTGGTTCCTCTTTATGATGTTTTATGTGACATAACAGGGCTCAATGGAAAAGTCGAATCGTCCGCTATTAAGGAAGTTGGCTACGAAGTTGATAAGGACAGAGAAATCACCGTAGAATTTATGACTGCGCTGAATGAGACAACGCCGATGGTGTTTCGTTCGGAAATAAAAAAATTAAAAGTTCATCCTGGTGAATATTACACAGTGAATTTTTATGCGGAAAATAAGACAGATAAAGTAATGATTGCCCGGGCAATTCCAAGTATTTCGCCCGGATTAGTAGCTGAATTTTTTAAGAAGACAGAGTGTTTTTGTTTTTCAGAACAGACGTTTAAAGCGCGGGAAGGTAGGACTATGCCGGTGCGCTTTGTTGTTAACCCTGAAATTCCCAAAGAATATAAAACAATTACGCTCGCATATACATTTTTTGATAATACTGAAACATCAGTGAAATGAGAGAGGAAGGTCATGTCTACAACTAACGAGTATTACATTCCGCATAAAGCAACTTGGCCGGTCGTTGGAACTGCCGGTTTGGTGATGATGCTGGCTGGATTTGCAAATTATTTAAATGGTTCAGCAGCCGGTTCGGCTTGGATGCTATTGGGGCTGACTGTATTTATAGTTATGCTTGCCGGATGGTTCACATTACAGGCAGGAGAAAGCGAATCAGGGATGTACAGTACCCAGGTAGGTATTTCCTATCGTATGGGCATGATGTGGTTCATCTTTTCGGAAATCATGTTTTTTGCTGTGTTCTTCGGTACGCTTTGGTATACACGTAGTCTATCAGTGCCATGGCTGGGCGGTGAAGGTACTGGTGCTGCAACTAAAGAGTTATTATGGCCTTCTTTTGAGGCGGTTTGGCCTACTAATGGTCCTGCTAAAGTCGGCGGCGATTTTGAGCCGATGGGTGCATGGGGATTGCCTTTTCTGAACACCTTGATACTGTTAACCAGCGGTGTGTCTTGTACTTGGGCTCATCATGGCTTGCTTGCAAAAAACCGCGATCAGTTAATTAAAGGGTTAGCGGCTACTGTAGGTTTGGGACTGTTGTTCGTATCATTTCAGGCATTTGAATATCACGAAGCTTATACCGAAATGGGTTTAACTTTGGGTTCAGGTATTTATGGGTCTACCTTTTTTATGTTGACCGGTTTTCACGGTTTTCACGTTTGTGTAGGTGCTATTATCCTGAGCGTAGTGTTGTTTCGTAGCTGGAAGGGACACTTTAAACCGGAAAATCATTTCGCTTTCGAAGCTGCAGCTTGGTATTGGCATTTTGTTGACGTGGTATGGTTAGGGTTATTTATATTTGTTTATGTAATTTAATTTAAACAGCCATACCATAAAAAGCGCTGCCTAACAGACAGCGCTTTTTTTTTGTCGGAATGGTTCGGATGCTTATTTAGCAGGAGCGACTGGCGTTTGATGTATTCGAGCACCAAGACCGTGAGGCGTGAACATACCGGTTGCAAGGGCTATAAAAATGAAAATAAATAGTATGATTGAAAGGGTAATCCGAAAAGTCAGTGCCTTGACTGTTTTTTCGGATTGTTCCTGAGGCTTGTTCTTAATCAGATGGAATAATGCTGAGCCCAGGCTGATAATTATCAGAATAAAGGCGATAATAACGATGCTTTTTATAATCATGAGTATAGTTAGGTTCGTTGATGGATAAGGTTTTTGTATTCTCGGCTATTTATCTGCCTGTGCCAATAGGATAAAGAAAAAGCATGATTTCCCGGATACCAGTCAATGAAGTTTAAACTTATCCCTACTTTAGTATATTTATGCGTTTTACCGGCGTTGATTGCGCTGGGTATGTGGCAATTGGATCGCGCAGAACAGAAACGGGCATTTCTTAAAGCGCAAGAACAAGCGGCCGCAACTGAAACGCTGCATTTGACGACAGCTGTTGAAAACAATACTAAAGCACTAAGATACAGAAATGTCGAAGTTGCAGGCCATTACGATGTGGCGCATCAATTTTTAATTGATAACCAAATCAGCGATGGGAAAGCAGGTTATTTTGTGTTGACGCCCTTCATATTAACGGGAGAAACCAAGGCTGTTTTGGTAAACAGAGGCTGGATTCCGTTAAACCAAAACCGGTCAATTCTGCCTGATTTGCATATTAATAAGGCGGAAGCTGTTATTACCGGACGAATTAATAATTTTCCAAGCGTTGGGATAAAATTAGCTGGTGCGGAAATTCCATCTGAGGGTTGGCCATCGATAGTTCAGGTGGTTGACAATAATGTTTTGGCTAAAAAACTAGGCTATCCATTATTTCAATTTCAGGTCGAACTCGCTAAAGAACTGCCTGACGGTTATAAACGGGAATGGCATACAATAACCATTATGCAGCCCGAACAGCACACAGCCTATGCAATTCAGTGGTTTGCATTGGCATTAACACTAACGATACTATTTATTTGGTACAGCTTTAAAAAGAACAATGCACAATCAAAAGAGTAAAAATCATCTATTAATTCTGGCTATTTTTGCGATGTCTGTTATTCCATTTTTAATCGCTTGGGGATTAAAAGAAAATCCACGGCTCTTAAAGGGACAAACCAATAATGGCAAGTTAATAACGCCGCCATTGACAACCGAGCGTAGTGATCTAGCCGGTTTCGACCAGTTTTCAACTGATAATATGAATGAGCTTGCCGGGCACTGGCTACTGGTAAACGTCATCCCAAATAACGATTGTAATGAATCTTGTGTTGAAGCCATTCATAAAACCAAGCAAATTCGGCTAATGTTAAATAAGGAGCTGACCCGTACGCGTCGAGCCGTCATGATCTTAAAAGATGTTGCGCCAGATACTGCAAGTAAATGGTGGGAAGACGACCAGACCTTATTAAAAGTTAAGCCCAATGACGCGTTGGTAAAGAAACTTTCTGTACTCAAGCAAGGTGATATCCCCAATGGAATGCTTTTGTTAATGGATCCGTTGGGCAATTTAATGATGCAGTATGAGCCGGGTTTCGATCCTTACGATGTGAAAAGCGATCTTATGCATCTTTTACGAATCTCACAAATCGGATAGTGGAAAATAAAATGTTTAGAAAAATAACTCTCTTTAGCGTTGTTTTAGCTTTAATAGTTATCGTAGTAGAGGCATATGTCCGGTTGTCCGGAGCAGGGCTGGGCTGTCCTGATTGGCCTGGCTGCTATGGGCAGGCGATTCTCAGCGAGCAAACTGATTTTATGGCACGGGCGGCGGAAGCGTTTCCCGGACAGACGCCTGATATTGAAAAAGCTTTGAAGGAAATGAGCCACCGTTATCTGATGGCAACTTTGGGCGTGATGGTCTTGCTGTTGGCATTGCTTTCATGGCGTCAACAACAAAGCCGTCTGGCAGTCGTTACGGCTACATTGGGTCTGGTGTTTTTGGTAGCCTTGCAGGCGTTTTTAGACATGTTGACCGTGAAACTGCATGCGATGCCTATTGTTGTAACAGGGCATTTGCTGCTGGGAATGATGACTTTCTGGTTGTCGTTTTGGCTGTATCTACGAGTTAAACCAGAAATTTCGGCATTAGCTGCGCGCAGTAATGGTCTAATTGTATTTGCCCGTCTTGCGATGGGGGTCTTATTTTTAGAGATAGTTTTAGGCGGCTGGGTTAGCGCTAACTATGCAGCCTTAGCCTGTTCTGGCTTCCCTCAATGCAATGGCTCATGGTGGCCCCAAGTCGATTATCGAACGGCCCTGGATTTTTTTAATGGGTTAAGCACAGGTTATACCGGCGTCATTGCATTCGATGCACAGGTTGCCGCAAACTGGTTGCACAGGGTTGGAGCACTGGTCTCTTTTATCGTGCTCACCCTGTTGATGTTGACTGCAACATCGGCACATCATCCAAAACCGGTAAAAAGAGCTGGTTTATGGCTGAGCATATTGCTGCTGATACAGATCGGGACGGGCATTGTCGGCGTCAAGCTTGGAGAGACTTTATGGGCGACGCTAGCTCATAATGCTTTTGCGGCTTTGTTAATGTTGCCGGTGATTGCTATCAGTTTTTACAGTCGATACGGTTATGTCGAAGAGCTAAAGCGCCCTGTAGAAGTTGAGCCGCAACGGAAAGGCGTAGTTGTTCTCCCTACGGAAGAAGCCTATCCGGTAACGGAACCCGAGTCGTTATATTTACGCCTTAAAACCCAGTTAAAGCGGACCCGTTCAGGGCTCAGTGGAGTTTTGGCGAATATCCCTATCGGGCGGCAAGAAATTGACAGGGATTTGCTTGAAGAAATTGAAGCCAGTTTATTAATGGCTGATATAGGCGTTGAAGCGACCACAGCGATAATCAAGCGTCTGACTGAAAGCGTTGAACGGAACCAGCTTAATGACGGCGAAGCTTTAAAAGCCGCCTTAAAGCAGGAATTGCTGAGCATGCTCCGGCCTTGTAGCAAGAATCTGCATATCCCAAAACAGAATAAACCTTTTGTGATTCTGGTTGTCGGTGTTAATGGCGCGGGTAAAACCACAACCATCGGTAAATTGGCCAACCGTTTGCAGGCACAAGGCCATAGCGTCATGTTAGCTGCCGGAGATACGTTCAGAGCCGCAGCTGTCGAACAATTACAAACCTGGGGTGAGCGTAATAATATTCATGTGGTCGCGCAGCATACCGGGGCTGATTCGGCATCCGTTATTTATGACGCTGTACAATCCGCGCAGGCAAAACACATAGATGTTCTGATTGCCGATACGGCAGGGCGCCTGCAGACCAAATCCAACCTGATGGATGAATTAAAAAAAGTAAAACGGATTATCAGCAAATTAGATGAAACAGCACCTCATGAAGTACTGCTGGTACTCGATGCTGGTACTGGACAAAATGCCTTGTCGCAAGCAAAGCTGTTTAATGAAACAGTGGAATTGACAGGTTTGGCGCTGACTAAACTTGATGGCACGGCAAAAGGCGGTGTTATTTTTGCGTTGGCTAAACAGTTTGGAATCCCCATCCGTTTTATAGGAATAGGCGAAGGTATTGATGATCTGCAGGATTTCGATGCAGATGCTTTTGTTAATGCATTGTTTGTCAAAGACTAAAGAAGCTTATGTTAAAGTTTGATAATGTCAGTATGAGGTATACCGGGGCGGGCGATGTACTGCGTAATGTCAGTTTTCATCTGCAACGCGGTGAAATGGCTTTTTTGACAGGGCATTCAGGGGCCGGAAAAAGTACATTATTGAAATTGATTGCGCTTATTGAACGTTGCAGCCGGGGGCAGGTTTTATTGGATGGCCAAGACCTGAATCAGGCTAAGGATAGACAGGTTCCTTTTATACGCAGGAAAGTGGGCTTGATCTTTCAGGATTATAAACTGCTGCAAGACAGGACGGTTTTCGATAATGTGGCGTTGCCGTTAGTGATAGCAGGCTACGGGCACCATGAAGTTTCCCGCCGGGTCAGAGCATCATTGGATAAAGTCGGCCTATTAGGCAAAGAAAGAAAATATCCGGCCGTTTTATCCGGCGGTGAGCAGCAACGGGTCGGGATTGCGCGGGCCGTAGTGAATAAGCCCCCGATGATTTTGGCTGACGAGCCGACCGGAAATCTCGATCCGGAGCTATCCGCCGAGATAATGCATTTGTTTGAGCAGTTTCAACAGGTTGGCGTCACTATATTGATTGCTTCGCATGATATCTCGTTGATTGCCCAAATGAATCATCGAATCCTAAAGCTGGATCATGGCCAACTGGTTGCGAGTTAAATTATGAAATACGTCAAGAAAAAGCCGGTTAAGCCAGTTAAACAGGAGCCGCGCTGGCAAACAACAATTTCCGGTGGGGATTTTGTCGATAAATTTCATGCTTATCGGAATCTGCATGCACATGCCTTGTTTTCGAGCCTTGGGCGATTAGTCGCGTCACGATTCTCTTCTGCAATGACAATCGTTGTTTTGGCTATTGCGATTGCACTGTCCAGCGGCTTTTATATTCTGGTGGCGAACCTTCAGCAATTGGCGGGCAACCTGGAAGCCAGCAATCAAATCTCTTTGTTTTTGAAAGATGAAATTTCAGAAGCAAAGGCCAACAAGTTTGCAGACACTATCAGGCAAAATCCCGACATTCAGGAAGTTAAATTAATTACCAAGGAGCAGGCGCTGGCGGAGTTTCAGGCACACAGCGGATTTGGTGAAGCAGTAAAATCCTTGGAGAAAAACCCGCTACCGATTGTCATTCAGGTGTTGCCCAAGAATTCATTGGAAAACGAGCAGGCGCTTGAGGTTATGCTTGATGATTTTAAGCGCTCGGCGGAAGTTGATTTTGCCCAGATGGATATGCAATGGGTCAAGCGCTTGCAGTCTATTATGGAAGTAGCACGGCGTGGCGTTATCTTGTTGAGTTTGTTGCTGGGTGCCGGAGTGCTGTTTATTACCGCAAATACCATACGTTTGGAATTGCATACCCGTCGCGATGAAGTCGTGATCGCAAAATTGGTAGGTGCGACCAACGGCTTTATTCACAGGCCATTTTTATATAGTGGTTTTTGGATCGGCTTTTTTTCCGGAGTGACAGCATGGTTTATTGTCACAACCATCATGCTGATTTTAAAATATCCCATCGAAAAGCTTTCTGGGCTTTACGACGATACATTCCATGTGCTATTCCTTGGCTTTACTGAAACCTTGGCATTGTTATTCATCTCATCTGTTCTGGGCATCGTGGGTTCATGGATAGTGCTTCATTTCCAACTGAAACAATTAAAACCTGAGTAGAAAATTATTAGCACTCTTTCTTGGGGAGTGCTAGAATTCGAAAAAATGTTTTTTACATAGGAGTCTCAATGAGTAACGCACTAGCTTTACCTATTAATTTATCGGTCGGAACATTTGATTCTTATCTGAATGTTGTTAGGCAAATGCCTAAATTGACAGTAGAACAGGAACGCGAGTTAGCCTTAAGATTTAGAGACAACGGCGATTTGGAAGCTGCGCGTGAGTTGGTTATGACTAATTTACGCTTTGTGGTTCACGTTGCCAGAGGGTATAGCGGATATGGCTTGTCTATGCCGGATATTATTCAGGAAGGCAATATCGGTTTGATGAAAGCTGTTAAACGTTTTGATCCCGACATAGGTGTACGATTGGTTTCTTTTGCTGTGCACTGGATTAAAGCCGAGATTCATGAGTATGTGATTAAGAATTGGGGCATTGTAAAAATTGCCACCACCAAGGCGCAGCGCAAACTGTTTTTTAACTTACGTAAATCCAAACATGATTTAGGCTGGCTATCCAATGATGAAGCGGTAGCGATTGCCAAAGACCTTGATGTCGATGTCAGCGCTGTTTACGAAATGGAAAAACGCCTGGGCAGCAGGGATATGTCATTTGATATGCCGGTCGATGAAGCAAGCGAAGAAAGTTATGTCGCCCCAGCCAGCTATCTTTATCAACACGGTGCCGATCCTGCGGTATTGCTTGAGAACTCAGATTGGGAAGGCCATGAACAGGACTTGTTGGCCGATGCGATGGCGGAGCTGGATGAACGCAGCTTGGATATCCTGTCGAGCCGCTGGTTGATGGACAAGAAAGCTACATTGCATGAGCTTGCCGAACGTTACAATGTTTCTGCCGAAAGGATCAGGCAATTGGAACAAAACGCGATGAAAAAATTAAGAGCAGCGGTTGAACTTGCTGCTTGAGTTTATGATTGGATAATAACAAAAAGGCTTAACGGTGTAATCGTTAAGCCTTTTTTATTGCTTACGGTTTCACGTCAGGCTGTCCTGCCTGACCTCCCTTCGGGTAAATGCAAATCTGTTCCAGACAGATTGGTGATGCAACCGTAACGGGATTTTTTAAGCCGGCGTGAGTATATCCAGAACCGTTTGAGCTTGTTTTGCGGTTTCAATACCAAGATTAGTCAAATAGCCTCCGTCTTCCTGTGTTACCAGACCTTTTTTGAATAGTCGTTGCGTAGCTGCTATGGTTTCCGGTGACGCTGTTTTGTGAACCTTGATTCCTTCTTGAGTGGTGGACAGATTGTAGCGAACAAGAATGTTCAGTTCTTCGACTATCTCTTTGGTATAGGGCATAGTAAATCCTCATGACTCATTGACTTAAAGCAATAGCATAATGCTATTTATAAAGAAGAAGTAACTTTTTTTACGCTGTCTTTTTTCTAGCAACGATAACGCCATCACGGGTCGGATTGATGAAGGTATCAAATTCAGGATCATTAAAAATAAGTTCATTGTGTTCCATAATCGCTTCAGTCCAGCCAGGGAAAATATCGCTAGGATTTTCTACCGCTACCCGGCCGCGCCAAAGCACATTATCGGCAATATAAAGGCCGCCGGGACGAATCCTGTCTTTGGCCATAAGCCAAATTGCAGGATAATCGCCTTTGTCGACATCGTTATAGCAGATGTCGAATAGCCCCTCAGTTTGGGCAAAAACATCTTGAGCCATGCCTACCCGAAAATCGACTCGATTCCACAAGCCGGCAGCACCAAGGTATTGCTCGGCTTTTTCTTGATTAAGAAAGTCGGCATCGGTGCAGATCACCCGGCCTTTGGGGCCAACCGCTCTGGCAAACCAATAGGCTGAATATCCGTAGCCGCTGCCAAACTCAAACACCCGTTCAGCATTGATCATTTTGGCCTGCGCTTCAATGAATACTCCCACCAAGCGGCCAATGATCGGAAAGTTGTTTTTCTGCGCAAGCGCTTCCATTTCTGCCAACACCGGATGATCTGTGTTATGCGCCAAACCATGCATGTAACTTTCAATAGCAGGATTGACTGGAATCAATACGCCTGGATTTAAAACGGTTGGGGACTTTATGTCGGCCATGAGCGTTTCCTCGTAGGTATGTGTTTGTTGAAAGTGAATGCCTTTGCCCGGTTGTCAGGTATGGGCCGATTTACCGGCATGACCTAATTATGCAGCACTTTATATATCAGCTAATAACTTATCGAGCATATTTTCTGCCTGATGCAGATAGCTTTGTCCGAACAAGTTCAGGTGATTGAGTATATGGTATAAGTTGTACAGCGTTTTTCTGCGTGCATAGCCCTGCGTTAGCGGATAAACGGCTTGATAGGCTTGATAAAATGTTGAGCTGAAGCCGCCGAATAGTTCGGTCATCGCCATATCTGTTTCCCGGTCGCCAAAATAGCAAGCCGGATCGTAAATGACCGGATTGCCCTGTTCATCTGTTGCAACATTGCCGCCCCATAAATCGCCATGCACCAAGGCCGGCTGCGGCTGGTATCCCGAAAAAAACGGACTTAGATTCGAGCAGAGTTTATCGCCCAGCGTTTGTAAGCGACCATCATAACCCTTCGCAGCAGCCAGCTTTAATTGATATCCCAGGCGTTGCTCTTGCCAGAATGGTATCCAGTCGTGATAGTGGCCGTTGACTTGTACTGTGCTGCCGATGGTGTTGTCGCTGTGCCAACCGAAATAAGCCTGTTTTTGCAGATGCAGTTGCGCCAGTTGTTGGCCCAACAGCTGTTCTGAACGGCTATTCAGCCTATGTAACTCGATATATTCAAGTACCAAAAAAGCATGGGCAGGTGTTTGTCCGCAAGCAATAACCTTCGGTACGCGGATGGCCTGAGTTTGCATCAAGGCTTGTAAGCCGGCAGCTTCGGCCTCAAACATTGCAAGCCGCTCCGGCGTGTTCAGCTTGACGAAAAAGCTTAAATTTTCAGCCTGTAACCGGTAAGCCGCATTAATGTCGCCGCCAGACAGCGGCTGGGCCTTGGTCAACCTGAAAGGCTGCCGGGTTGACGATTCAATTTGTTGAACAATGGCTTGCCAGTTCATCAGTAGAGCTTACCGAATAAATCCATATGCGTCAGATACAGTCTCATATCCAGTTCGAGCTGGTGATAAGAAGGTTCCATATATTCGCATAATTTGTAAAACGCCTTGTTATGATCTTTCTCCTTTAAATGCGCCAGCTCGTGCACGACGATCATCCTTAAAAATTCCAGCGGCACATTTTTAAACAGCGAGGCCACCCGGATTTCGTTTTTTGCCTTGTGTTTGCTGCCCTGAACTCTGGAGATAAAGGTATGTAAGCCTAAGGCATGATGAAGATCTTTAATCTTGTCATCGTAAATCACCTTGCTAAGCGGCTGGGATTGTTTGAGCAAAGCATTCTTCATATCAACGGTATAAGCATAAAGCGCTTTATCCGTCCTGATCGTATGGGGAGTCGGGTATTTTTTCAGCAGCATCTCGCCCAGTTTATCTTTACTGATCAGCAAGCGTACCTGGCTGGTTACGTTTTCAGAATAGCCGACTAAATATTTCAATTCATGCATGGCTTATTACTTGAGTGAGTTCAGTATTTGTTCCAGAGGAGCGAGAGAGATTAACGCCCGGTAAAGAATGGTTTTATCTTGCATCAGGCCGTAACACTCATAGTGATAGGGCGAATCTATGGCATGGCCAATGCCTTCTTTTCTAGATTCCGGGGGTATTTGCCTGATTATTATATACAGCGCATCGCCGGATTTTAGTTGAGCAAGGTAGGTGCGATCAATGCTGATTTTATGAGACATATATACCAACGGATTGCGCTCGAAATCATGCTTTTCTATGACCGCTTTTTCCAGCAATGCACTGGATATCAGACTGCACGGGAATATTTCAGGAAACACCGCTTTATTTTTGAAGGGGTCGAAAAAAGCATCCTGATCTACCAATGATCCGCACAAAAAGTTTTTTGCATTACTGATGGTGATGTATTTTCGTTTCAAAAAAAAACTGCTGCCGGATATAAAGGACCGGTCGGGGTGTTGGTTGAGGGCGCCAAACTGCGGGATTTCCGGATTGGTCAGAAATAAAGCAAACTTGGATTCTTTTTTGTAACCCAGCAAAGCCAAGACGCCGCCTGATTTAACCGTAATCCTGTTACTGAGAGTCATCTCGGGCTCTTCTGTAAATTGTGATTTTTTTATGTCGACCGATATCGCTTGCCCGGGCTTGACCGCGTTAACAAAAGAAAACTGGTAATTGCTAAAACGCAGGTTGTTATCTTCTATGAGCTTGTTTTCATTATGTGATTTACGATGAAGAAAAACCTTGTGTTCGAGCAACGATTCCACTTGAAAGCCGAGCGCGATCGGGCCGTTGAACGGGTTGCGGTTGATGCGCAGCCACCTGTTTCTATCGTGAAACAAGTTGAAATCGTCAGTTGCATTACGAGCAACATCAATATGTATTTGATGAAAAACATCCGAGCTGTCCGACTGATCCATTAATACCTCAACGATAGAATTCCGGTTTATATCAATCGATAAAACGTTTGGTCAAATCGCCATACTCATCAATCCTGCGATCGCGCAAAAATGGCCAGACTTGTCTAACCCGTTCAGACCTCGCTCTATCGATTGTGCAGCTGAGGAGTTTGGTTTCCGAATCATTGGCGCTGGCCAGGAATTCCCCTTGCGGTCCGGCTATAAAACTATTGCCCCAGAAGTTAATTCCAGTACCTGTAGTCGAATTCGGCGCTTGCTCAAAACCGATGCGGTTGCAGGCAATAACCGGAATACCGTTGGCGACAGCATGGGCGCGCTGAATGGTAATCCAGGCATCCAATTGGCGTTGCTGCTCTGCCGGCGTATCTTCCGGGTCCCAGCCTATTGCGGTCGGGTAAATCAACATGTCGGCACCGGCCAAAGCCATCAACCTGGCGCCTTCAGGGTACCATTGGTCCCAACAAACCAAGACGCCTAATTTGCCGATAGAGGTTTCGATGGGCTTGAAACCCAAATCGCCAGGTGTGAAATAATATTTCTCATAAAAGCCCGGATCATCAGGGATATGCATTTTCCGATACTTGCCAGCGATACTGCCATCCTTGTCAAAAACAACGGCGGTGTTGTGATAAAGCCCCGGCGCCCGTTTTTCGAAAATGGTCGATACAATAACGATGCCGAGCTCTCTAGCGACATCCGATAAAATTGCAGTGGTGGGGCCCGGAATAGTCTGGGCGAGAGCATAGTTATTGTAATCTTCATTTTGGCAAAAATACGGCCCCAGGTGCAGCTCGGGTAATACGACCAAGTCGGCGTTTGCAGCTGCGGCTTCGTGGATTTTTGCTATGGAAAAATCAAGGTTGGTTTCTCTGTCTTCATCGCAGGGCTGTTGGACAGCACAAACGGTTAATGTTGATTTCATGATGTCTGCGGGTGGTAATGGTTTGTAATGGCCGTTATTTTACAACGATTTAAAGATGGAAAATAACAAATCTGTGCCTGCTTCCACAAAAACTCAAAACGAGAGAATGCAACATACGTGGACCTTAAGGCGAACGGCGAGTGTCTGGGTGTTAAGACGATGCCTGAGTCTGTTTTGCCATTAATCTGGCAATGTGCCGGTCATGAATGTCGCTTAACAGAGCCAAGGCCAGCACTGCGCCCAGTAGCGCATAAGCCATGTCCGACTGCGTATCCCAGATGTAGCCTTGGGTGCCTAAAAAGGCTTCGGCGGCTTCCGAGCTTAACAGCGCAACACACCATTCAATCAGCTCATAAAAAGCGCTGATCGCAAGACAGATACAGATGATGAAAAAATTGAGCCATTTGATTTTAAGCAGCACATGGTTCCTGATCAGGATTTCCCGGGCGATGATGGCAGGGATAAAGCCTTGGGCCAAATGGCCGACTTTATCGTAATTATTGCGCTCAAGATTAAATACGTCCTTTAGCCAGTCGAATAGCGGCACTTCCGCGTAAGTGTAATGCGCGCCTATCATTAAAATAAGGCTATGAATCAGGATCAAGTTATAAGCTAAATCCGTTAAGCGAAACTTCTGGCGAGTCGCAACAAGCACGATCAAAGCGATCACCGCAGGCGCTGTTTCAAGTACCCAGGTCAGGTAATCTTTAGGGTTAATGCCCGACCAAAGCAGCGCCGTAAAAAATATCCCCAACCAGGTTTTATTCATGGGTTATTTTGCCAGAGCTTGCTGATATGAGCTTTCGCTAAAGCCGCGGATAGTCGTACCGTTAATGACAGCCAGCGGGATTCCGCTATAGCCCGGATCAAGGTCTTTTTTGCGCGTTGCGGCATCAACATCTTGCTCAATATCGTAAGTATTAAAGGCAATATTGTTTTTGCGCAGAAAGGCCATGGCTTTTTTGCAATAAGGACACCAGCTGGTGACGTAAAGATCGACTTGCGGTGCGGTTGCTTGAGCCTTGTTATCGACCGGAGCAGGCTGCGGTGATGTTGCTTCAAGGTCTTTACGATTTTCTATGGATGCCGAATCAGCGGGTTTGGAGGCAGAAAAGTGCGATTTTCCCTCGGCATCGGTCCATTTATAAATTTTAGCCTGGGCAGGGAATGCGAATGTCAGTGCAAACAACAGAATAAGCGATGGATTAATAGTCATGGTCTGGGTTCCGGTTAGAAGTGCAGGTTCGTATGGCGAATTTTAGTCGGGTTCCGGGCAATCAGTATGCCCCTGCTTGGTGCAAAGCTGGTAATTCAATTGACTAGCCCAGTATTGGTAAGCTTGTTCAACATCATCCCAGCTGTCGAAAGACCCCATTATTGTCTTGCCGCCCGCCCGGCAGTCCGCTGAAGCCATTAGTAATTCGCCGGTTTGCGAATCGGTAATTTTACCCTCGACGCTGGCTTGGCCCACGTAAGATTCAGTGCCGGTCGCCAACATTTTAAGCAATGATAAGGCGCGAGCCGAAGGGTAAAGAGACGTATACAAATCCAGCAGCAGTATCGACGACTCCGCATCGGTGATCGCATATTGAACGCGTAGCGTATCAGGGCCTGGATGGGCAACCAACTTAAAATTCTTCTTCAGGGCTTCCCGCATCCTGTACTCAAAGAGTTCTTTAAGCCGCTGGTTATCGGCGTGAGTCATGCTATTGAGATCGGAATCAGGCAGCTTGCTGGCAATGACGGGCTCTAAAATAATTTTTTTATAAGCAGCCCAGTTAGTGCCTTGTTTCCAGTAGCTTAATAAAGCATCGCCGTCTTCGCCGTCTTTGAGCAGGGAATAATCATCCAAGAAGTGCGATGTTTCGACATACCGGGCCTGATAAGTTCTCGCGCAGCCGACACTGAGCAGGATAAAGGCGATGACTGTAAAGCGGCTAATGGTTGGCATGAATAGACGGGATTGATTTTAGGGCGGCGTAAAAACTTCAAATAATGGATAAGTTTAGTGAAGGTACCCTTGATTACAAGGCCTTATGCAGGACGCAGCTTGATAAATCTGTCTGGAACAGATTTGCGTTAGCCCGAGGGTGTCAGACAAGATAGCCTGGCATGGCACCGCGTCCTGCATAAGATTGCGTTAGTGTCGGATATTAACCGTTAGCTCTCAGCGCTCCTTCAGGAAACTGCATCGTCATACAATGCAGGCTGCCGTACTGATGCACTAAGGGCTGACAAGGAACACCAATAACTTTGCGGTCCGGGAAGCAACCAGCCAAGCGTTCCAGCGCAACCGCATCCATAGGGTCGCCGTAAACCGGCACCAGAACAGCGCGATTGATAATCAAAAAGTTGGAGTAATTGGCCGGCAGTTGCTGGCCATCCTCATCATGAATCGGTTGCGGTAACGGTAACGGCACCAGATGATAGACATCGCCATCCTGAGTTCTGAGCGCTTGCAGCTGCGTTTCCATGAATTTCAGGCTGTTGTAATGCGAGTCTTCGGCATTGTCGCAGCTGGTGTAGGCGATAGTATTAGCCGAGCAAAAGCGGGCCAGGGTATCGATATGGGCATCGGTATCGTCGCCGCTCAGATTTTCCTGATCCAGCCAGAATACCCGTTTTGCTCCCAAGTGCTTTAGCAATTGCTGTTCAATATCCTGTTGGCTCAGGCCTTTGTTCCGGTTCGGGTTTAACAGGCATTGTTTAGTGGTCAGGATGGTGTCTATGCCGTCGCTTTCGACGCTGCCGCCTTCCAGAATGAAATCTATGTTAGTGTGGCTGGCACCTTTAAAAGGTTTGGCGTTTAACAGTTTGTGATTGAGCGCGTTGTCGTTTTGGTGCGAGTATTTCTCGCCCCAGCCATTGAAAAGAAAGTTCATGTGCATATTGGCACCGTCTTTTTCAACGGTAAGAAAAACGGTGTCCCTGACCCAGATGTCATTCACGGGGGCTTGAATGAAGTTGGTGTTATCGCTCTTGCCCAGTAAGGTCTGGATATGCTGCTGATGACTGTCATCCCGGCATACGATAATCAGTTTTTCGTATTGGCTGATAGTCTCGGCAATAACGCTATAGGATTGTTCTACGGCATCAAGGTTGCGGAAGTCGCCGGTTTTATGAGGCCATGCGATTAATACGGCGGATTGTTTTTCCCATTCTGCTGGAAATCTGTTCATAGTTTATAGTTCCCTATAGTTGTATTTCCCGGCTATAGGCCGGAATTGGATTGAAACAACATTTCTTTGGCGTGCGCCAGCGTGTTGGCGGTGATATTGATACCGCCGAGCATTCTGGCAATTTCTTCAACACGCTCTTCCGTTTCCAGAAAGCGGACATTGGAAGAAGTCATATCGTTTCGGTTGTTTTTTTCAACGTAGAGATGGTGATGCGCTTGTGCAGCGACTTGTGGAAGGTGAGTGACGCACATGACTTGCCGGTTATGGCTTAAGCTGCGCAGTTTTTGCCCGACGATTTCGGCAATGCCTCCACCTATGCCTGAGTCTACCTCATCAAAAATCATCGTCGGGGTGGTTTTATCACTGGACGTGGTGACTTGAATCGCCAGGCTGATACGAGACAACTCGCCGCCTGAAGCCACTTTAGCCAGCGGTTTTGCGGGCAGGCCGGGATTGGCGCTGACCAGGAATTCTATTTTATCTTTGCCGTTCAGTTTCGGGGTTTCGCTATCCGACGCGGCAATATCGACCAGAAACTCGCCTTGCGGCATGCCCAGCTCCTTGATCATCGATGAAATCTGCTGTTGCAGTTTCTTGCCGCTAAGTTTACGTTGCTCGGATAGCTGCGCGGCCAATTCATGATATTGCGTGAGCAACTGTGCGGCGCTTGCCGTTAAGGCTTCGATACGCTCACTACTGTGTGCTAGCCCGTCGAGTTCGCTCTCAAGCTTGCCGACCAGCTCCGGCAATTCATCCGGGGTAACGTGATGCTTGCGGCTGAGGCTTTGGATAATGCCGATCTGGTTTTCCAGAGCTTCCAGACGTTGCGGATCGGCCTCTTGTGATTCAAGGAAGCGGCGTAATTGAAAGGAGGCTTCTTCCACCTGGATCTGCGCCTCGGAGAGCATGGTACAGATTTCGTTCAATTCGGGAGCAAATTGGGCAATGTGGTTTAATTCGGTCAGGCAATGGTTCAGCATTTGGTTGACTGATTGTTGATCGCTTTCATAAAGCAGATCGACCTGGGCTTGGCCGGTACTTAAAATCTGGCCCAGATTGGCCATCTTACTGTGTTCATCGGAAATAGCGTCGTAACTGAAATTTGCTAGGTCCAACTGTTGCAGTTCCTCAAGCTGATAGCGCAGCAATTCTTCGCGTTCGGTTTGATCGACGCTGGATTTAATCAGGGCGGTCAGCTCTTTGCTGGTCTGGTGCCATTCCCGGTAACAGGCGTTGACGCTGTCCAGCAGCGGCTGATTTTTTGCATAGGCATCCAGCAATCGGCGTTGCTCGTCTGCATTAAGAAGCCTTAAATGCGCATGTTGGCCGTGAATTTCGACCAGTTTTTCGCTGAGTTCCTGCAAGGCCTGCAATGTGACCGGACGACTGTTGATGTAGGCTTTGGAGCGGCCGTCGGAGCTTACAATGCGCCGGATCAGGCATTGCTGCTCGGCATCCAATTCGTTGTCCTTGAGCCATTGGTGCGCTAACGGCGCATCGACCAAATCGAATTCCAGGTTAATCTCGGCACGCTTGCAATTAGGCCGCACATAGCCCGAATCGGCCCGGTCACCTAAAGCGAGTCCCAAGGCGGTCAGTAAAATAGACTTGCCGGCTCCGGTTTCGCCGGTCAGCACCGACATGCCCTTTTCCAGGTCGAGGTCTAATGATTTAACGACGGCAAGGTCGATAATATTAAGGTTCAATAACATGATTTTCGGTGTGGTAACCGCTGCTCCAGTTTAATTTATTCCTAAGAATATAGAAGAAATCATGGCCTTCCGGGTGCAAGATTCTAATCGGTTTGGGCTCTTTTTTAATCAAAATCTTGTCGCTGATTAATACCGTAGGAATTTCAATATGGTCGCAGGTCACCAACGCGTTAATTTGCTTGGTTTGGCAAAAGCTTATTTCAATTTCAACCGAATCATTGATCACGATAGGCCGATTCGACAGGGTATGAGGATTAAGCGGCACCAATACCAGAGCGTTTAATGCCGGATGCAAAATAGGTCCGCCGGCAGACAGGGAATAAGCGGTTGATCCGGTGGGCGTGGAAATAATCAGCCCGTCCGAACGTTGCGAGTTTAAAAATACACTATCGATTTTGGTGATAATTTCTATCATGCTGGGCGTTACCCAACGGTGGACCACCACTTCATTAACGGCGGTTTCTTCGTGGATAACCTGGCCGTCGCGAATAATCTTGGTGCGCAATAAATAGCGTTTTTCCTCAGTGTAATGACCTTGAAGAATGTGCAGCAGCTTATCGGTCAGTTCGGTGGGCGAAATGTCCACCAGAAAACCCAAACGCCCCAGATTGATGCCGATCAATGGGATATCGTATTCGACGATAGCACGGGCGGCCGCAAGAAAAGTGCCGTCGCCGCCAACGGCGATAACTAGGTCGCAATGCTGGGCCAGCGAGTCTATCGGGCAGGATTTAACAAACGGATTGTTAATGAAATGAGCGCTGTCTTTAGCGACAATAACCGTATATTGATATTGTTTTAAAAAAGCATGCAGGGCATTTAAGGATATGGCGATACTAGGATCGCTGGGTTTGCTTATTATGCCGATGGTCTTAAAAGGAGTCTGCATTATTTGGATAACAATCTGGAAATGAATTTGATTATACAAAAAAAACTAATTAAGACTACGAGTATTACAACTTCATCGGATATTTTGATAGCAGCGCCGTTTGATCTTGTCTTTTAGCTTGATATTTTTGAATAATGGACACAATCTATAGTCTGCCGGATTGATGAATCAGTTAGCGGCAATAGTCACAGAGGATCGTAAGACAGGGTGTAAAATTATTAACTCAGGAGGTTGGCAATGAAACAATTACACAGAAAGGACCTGTTTGGCTGGTCGGAGTTTAATCCGGAGCGCAATTTGGATTTTCATAGTGTGCTTTGGGTGCGTGACGACGGTAACGTTTTAATTGACCCTTTACCGATGTCCGAACATGATCACAGCCACTTGCAAAGCCTGGGCGGGGTAGGGTTTATCGTGATTACCAATAGCGACCACTGCCGTGATGCAGAGCGTATAGCCGAGGTTACCGGCGCAGCGATTTATGGCCCAGCAGCCGAGGAAGAAACATTTCCTTTGGCATGTGCCCGCTGGATTCATGACCATGAAGAAATCGTTCCCGGCTTGATTGCGTATCAGCTTAACGGCTCTAAAACTCCGGGAGAATTGGCGCTACTTTTGGAGCACAGCACGCTGATAACCGGCGACTTAATACGTTGTCATATCGGCGGTGAATTATGCATGTTGCCGGTCGATAAACTGATGGATAAAAGCAAGGCCATTCAATCCGTTAAACGCATTGCTGATTTGCCTGATATCAAAGCTGTCTTGAACGGCGACGGCTGGCCGTTGTTCAATCACGGCAGTGAAGCTTTGCATCGGTTGGCGAGATCATTGAACCACTAAGGTAATGAACAGCCAGAAGCTTTTTCATCTTTAGTGCCGATTGATGCGGCATCTTAAGTTATACAGCAGGTTTTGTTAATGTGGATACAAAAAGAGTTTTCATTATCAGCAAAAAGTAGAGGATTTCACCTGATCACCGGTGAGGTCCTGAGTGCTATTCCGGAGTTGTCCGCCATAGACTGCGGATTACTACACCTCTTTATCAAGCATACATCGGCATCATTAACGGTTAACGAGAACGCCGATCCGACCGTGCGCCAGGACATGGAAAGCCACTTTAATCGGTTTGTGCCGGAAGGCGCACCTTATTACAAGCACGGCTACGAGGGCGAAGATGACATGCCCGCCCATATAAAAAACAGCTTGTTGGGCTCCAGCTGCACCCTTCCGATCACCAATGGCAAGCTTAACTTAGGTATCTGGCAAGGTATCTACCTGTGCGAGCATCGCAATCAGGGCGGCAGTCGGCGTATTGTAGCCACTGTCCAGGGTCAGCCCCGAGCCGGATAGTGCTTCGGTTGTGTTGCTTTATAATGAGACCATAGTAAATATTTCTGGAAATAGAGACAAATTTTGAAGATATTAGTAACAGGAGCAGCCGGATTTATAGGTTCAGCGCTTAGCCTGAAATTGCTGGAACGGGGAGACGAGGTTGTCGGCATAGACAACCTTAACGATTATTACGATGTCAATCTGAAGCTGGCGCGGCTGGAACGGCTGCAAGGTTTTGACCGCTTTAGATTTATCAAGTTGGATATTGCCGATAGAGCGGCAGTAGAAGCGCTGTTTGCCCGTGAGCAGTTTCAACGGGTCATGCATCTTGCGGCTCAAGCCGGCGTACGGTATTCAATCACCAACCCCTATGCCTATATCGACTCAAACATAGTCGGCTTCATCAATATCCTTGAAGGCTGTCGGCATAATGTCGTCGAGCATTTAGCCTATGCGTCGTCCAGCTCGGTTTATGGCGCGAATACTAAAATGCCGTTCTCTGTTCATGATAATGTCGATCATCCAGTCTCCCTATATGCGGCCAGCAAAAAAGCCAATGAGTTAATGGCCCATACCTACAGCCATCTTTATAAGCTGCCGACCACCGGCTTACGGTTTTTTACCGTCTACGGACCTTGGGGCAGGCCGGATATGTCGCCGATTTTGTTTGCCCGTAACATCAGCGAAGGAAAACCAATCGACGTATTCAATTACGGCAATCACCGCCGTGACTTCACTTATATAGATGACATCGTCGAAGGCGTGATCCGGGTTATCGATCAACCTGCGCAAGCCAATGTCGGCTGGTTAAGTGAAAATCCCGACCCGGCGACCAGCTTCGCCCCTTATCGCCTCTATAACATCGGAAGCAACAATCCCGTACATTTGCTGACTTTTATAGAAACGCTGGAAAAATATTTAGGCAAAAAGGCAATCAAGAGCCTGTCACCGATACAGCCGGGTGATGTGCCCGACACCTATGCCGATGTTTCGGATTTGGTACATGATTTTGGCTATAAGCCCGCGACCTCGCTGGAGGATGGTATTAGAAAATTTGTAGAGTGGTATAAGGATTTTTATCGGGTTGCTTAAGATGTTTTTTGTTTTTCATGGACAGGTTGCGATAAAAGAATGAGCGCTATGGTATTGAATCTAACGAATTTTGAGCGCGGCTATTATAGGCACTTGCAATTCTAAATTGATATACGTCTAATGAAGGTGTTGAATTATAGTTAAGCGCCCATGCATTGGAGAGGTAAAGAGTTTTGGCAAAAGGAAAAAGTCAGTTTGTAGGTGCATCTGGGCAGTTTTATGTCGCGCATCAACTCACAAAAAGATATATACATGCAAGTATCACGCTAGGAAACGCTCCCTCTGTCGACATAATTGCAGCGAAGGGGGATGGTTCTAAGAGTATTTCATTGCAGGTCAAAACATCAAAGTCTGCATATCGAAAAAAGCGATATGGACGTGAAGGCTGTGAGTGGGATGTTGGTTCAAGCGTAGTTGGGAAATCTAGCCCTGATCTATGGTACACGTTTGTTGACTTAAGGCTTGGCTCAGGAAAGGAGCCAAATGTTTTTATTGTCCCTTCGCTATGGGTTTCTGAGTTTGTTAAGCCTGATTGGGGCAGGAAAATTTACTTCCTTCCCTCAACAGCGTGGGAATTAACAAAAAACAGATGGGATAACATAACATCATGCTTGAACTCGGATTCGGAAATCGATCAGTTTTCACGAACTTGGCCAGAGGACAAGTTAGTTCGGTGGGGGAAAGCAAATGTCTAATTACATGCTCAAGCCGACGCCAGGCCGCTACGCGGTCCTACCCCGCTGAATTCGGTAGTTAGCCATGCTCATTGCCGAAACTATTTGGACTTTCTTAGGACGGATGGTGGCCTACGGTGGAGGTGCAGCGTTCATTGCCTACCTCCTTTTCCAGTATTTAGGGAAGACATGGATCGAAAACAAATTCTCCGAGCGGCTTGATCAGCTTCGGCATCAGCAAGCACTGGAACTCCAAAGGCTTCGGGTTGAGATAGACGCTCTGTTAAGTGGTGCGATAAAGCTCCAAGAAAAGGAGTTTTCTGTTCTTCCCGAAGCTTGGACTAAGTTGGATGAGGCACATAGTCTTGTCGCATGGTTAGTTTCTCCTATGCAACAGTATGTGGACGTCAATCAAATGAATTCCCCGCACTTTGAAGAATTCCTTTCGGGTACAGAACTTACTGAGTTACAAAAGGACGAGGTTCGGAACTCCAGAGATCGAAACAAAACTTATCAGGATATCGTATTCTGGCACAGATTGCAGAGGATAAGAGTAGCTTTTGGTGAACTCCAAACCTACGTGGCGCGGAATGGAATTTTCCTGCCTCCGGAGTTGAAGGATAAGTTCGCGAAAATTACTGAAACCCTTTGGTCTGGCAATTATATCCAAAGAGGTCGGGCATGAGGCCAAAGATTGGAAGATGCAAAGCGAGGGCTGGAAGACGATAAAGGAGGAGACAGAACCTCTCTACAAGTCGATAGAATACGACATTCAGGCACGTCTTCAATCCCATGGACGAAAGCTATAGATTTCTATTTACTTGCTTAACTCGGGTGCGCGCAAAAAACGACACGCACTGGTTAACGCGGTAAGGCATAAACCATAACACGGTAAGATGTAATCACCACGGTAACCTGTAGGGCGCAATAGGTGTCGAAGCTATTGGTAAACTCATCTACCAAGGCTTATGGCCAAGCATAACGGCATTTTTTGTCAGTGGTGCAGGAGAGGCAAAGGTCTTTGCAAATAAACAAGTATTTATACTTATAGAAAGCGGTTGGTTTATCTGCTCTACTTGACTGAACCTAAAGCCTAGCTTTAAGTCATGTCAGCAATGACGATCAATGCCGAAATTTACATACAGGTTATTTAACGCGATCAAGTTCAATTAACATGCAGGTCTTGTTCTCTGTTGTAAGCTACAATAACTTTAATTTTTGATCAAAGAATCTCATACTCTTGTACAACCAATACTTCCATTTCAGCGAATTGCCGTTTTCCATAGCGACCGATCCGCACTTCATTTATATGAGTCCGCGGCATCAGGAAGGCTTGGCGCATTTACTTTACGGCATCAATTTTGGCGGCGGCTTTGTTGCTTTGACCGGGGAAGTGGGTACCGGCAAAACAACGCTTTGCCACTGCCTTTTACAAGCGATACCGGAAGATGTTGATATTGCCTTGATATTGAATCCCAAGCTGAATGCGATCGAGTTATTGGCGACCATCTGTGATGAGCTGGGCATTATTTATGATAAAAACCAGCATTCGTTAAAAAGCCTGATCGATCTTTTAAACCAGCACCTGCTGACCGGCCATGCCAACGGTAGGCGGACGGTTCTGCTGATCGATGAAGCGCAGAATTTAAGCATGGAAGTGTTGGAACAAATTCGTCTGCTGACTAATCTGGAAACTAACAAAACAAAATTATTGCAGATCATTCTGGTCGGCCAGCCTGAACTGAAGGAATCGCTGAAACGCCAGGATTTGCGCCAGTTAAATCAGCGCATTACTGCCCGCTATCATTTGTTGCCGTTATCGCTCAATGAAACTCGGGCTTACATCCAGCATCGGTTGGTTGTCTGTAACGGTCGTCAGGACATTTTCAAAGACAGCGCGATACGCAAAATTTATAAGCTTTCTTCCGGCATACCCCGAATGATTAACATTCTATGTGACCGCGCATTGCTAGGCGCCTACTCAAGTAATGCCCAAGTCGTCACACCGGCCATCGTTAGCGCTGCCGCCGAGGAAACGCTGGCGCTTGCCGATAAAAAATCGCCTTATCTGGCCGCATCATTAGCTGTGCTGTTTTTGGGCTGTATTGCTGCCGGTAGTTATTTTCAAACTTATTGGCCCAAGATCAGCAAGCAAGCCCCGAGTAATATCCCTCCCATTAATGTGCCGACCGTTTCTGCGGCCATCCAGATAAAGCCGGAGTTCATCAGCCAGCTCTTGCAGCCGGTTCAACAAGAACCGCTGCTTATTGAAAAATTTAAATCTGCTCCTGTCGCTGAGCCAAAAACATTTCACGACTGGATTAATAATCCGGATTATTCATTAAACGCTGCCTTAATCAGCATGCTAAAGCTCTGGGGCAAGCCTGTCCCTGAGAATAATCAAGCGGATTGCCATTATGTAGAAACAACAGGTCTGCGCTGTGTGTTTGGCAAAGCCAACTGGAAAGACATGCTGGCCATTAATCATCCGGCTATTCTGGAGTTCTCACTGGCAAGCGGAAAAAAGTTCTATGCCTTATTTGCTGGCTTGGGTCAAAATCAGTCCATGATTCGTTTTAAAGATAACGAAGCTTTTCCGGTAGCGGATGTTTTGAAGCATTGGGACGGCTATTATTTGATAATAGAGCCGCCGCCAATTCCGGATGCCAAAACGATCTATCCACGTCATACATCGGATGACGTGCTATGGCTGCGCTATCTGTTTAATACTATTGACGGAAAAATTGAAGCAGTAGAGCAGCCGCGCTTTTATGATGATAAGTTAGTTGCTCGCGTTATAGACTTTCAGCGTCAGCACCAATTGCCGGAAGACGGCAAGGTGGGCGACAAGACCATGCCCCATCTTAAAAACATAGCGAGCGCACTTAATCTTCCTCACTTAGAAATAACCGATTGATCATGTCCTTTATTCTAAATGCCTTACGTAAATCAGAACAGGAAAGACAGGCTCTTCAGCCTGAGAATGTAACTGACAAAATTCTGCTTCCTCGGCCGCAGCAAGGCCGCAGCAAGGCAACTAAACTGTTAGTGTTTCTTTTTATCGCCAATGTGTTGGTCATTAGCGGTATCGTTTGGTATGTACGAAATAACCTGATGTCGACGCCAGGCACAGATACCCCAGCCGTTGCCCCGCGCTTGGCGCAAGACACAAAGCCTGAACCTGAAGTGATTGCTGAGCCTGCACAGCCGGAGAAGCCGGTACAAAATGCGCAATCGGACATAACCTCTATTGCGGAATTGATAGATAAAGAGAAAACGGCACAGGCTCCGTTACCGGTTAAGCCTGTTGTCGCAAAAAAAACGCCAGCTGAAGCCGTTAAGCAAGTAGCCATTACCGATAATCCGGAGCCGCAGATACAAAATGCTCTGGCCATAGCTCCCGCCGTCAAGACTCAAGCGGATACACCCGAAGCAATAGCGGTAACGAGTGATACCCCTTATTTAAGTGATTTGCCTGCTGGATTTCGTCAGAAAGTGCCGAAATTTACCATCAATGTGTTTGTTTATTCACAGTCCCCGGAGGAACGCTTTGTGATGGTCGATATGGTCAAATATAAGCCGGGGCAGCAAATAAAAGACGCAATGCTACTGAAAGAAATCCTGCCGGACGGTTTTGTCGTCGAATACCAAAACCAGGCGTTTAAAATAAAACGGCCATAAACTTCAAGCCCGACCGCAAAGTCCAATGCTTCATAAGCTGGTTAAATTACATATTGCGCGCCCTGAGGCGGCGGATAACCTTACTTCCAAATACTGACTATATTAGTGAAGTCATCCGTCCAAGGCTTCATGTCAAAATATAACGGCATTTTTTGCCATTTGCCGAGACGGCTTAGACGTAGCGGTTCCAGTGTTTCGGCCTGCTTTGCCATGACCACCCAGTCGGTCGCGACCACCAGCGGGATTTCCTGTTGCGGTTTGAATTCCTGAATCAACGATGCTAAATGCAAGGCTTCCGCATTAATCGACAAGACTTTCTTTAGCGACAAATGACGGTTGGTCATATGAAACGCCAGTATGCCGCCGGGCTTAAGTTTTTCGAAATACAACTCCAGCGCTTCCTTGGTCAGCAAGTGGGTCGGCACCGAGTCGGAACTGAACGCATCCATGACTAATAGATCAAAATGCTGGTCCGGCTCTTTTTCCAGAGATAGGCGGGCGTCACCGACGCGCATGGTGGCGTTGCGGGCGCATTGGCTCAGGTAGCTGAAATAGGCGGGATTGCCGGCAATGTCTACCACCAGCGGATCGATTTCATACAGTGTCCAGTTTTGCTGATCTTTAGCGTAACAGGCTAATGCCCCCGCGCCCAGTCCAACCACGCCGATATTCCAGGTTTGGTTGCTATTGTCGAATTCCTTAAACAATTGCCCCATAGGTCCCGGACGGCTGTAATAAGTCAGAGGAATTTGACTTAAGTTTGCAGCCAAACGCTGTGCGCCGTGCTTGGTCGTGCCGTGGAACAGCTCGTGGTAGTGTTCAGGCTGGCCTTGTTCATTAGTCAGCACGGCGTCGCGCACGGCCAACACGCCAAAAAAGGTGCGCTCCTGATACAGCGTATGCGACGACAGGCCGTGCAGGCCGATCGCAAGAAAAATAATGGCTCCGGTCATTAATGCAAAGCTGACTGGGCGCGCTCTGAGCAGGAAGGTCAGCAAGGTTAAGCCGATCAGGCTGATAACGATAATGTCGAAATATTGGAGCAAATCATTGACGGTGGCATGAAGGATAATCCCGGCAATAACCAGCAGGGCAGGGGCTATTACTTGCAACAGCAAATCGGTATTCCATGCCAGTTTCAGGCCGGGACGCAGCATTAAGGCGGCGACAATCATGATCGGGTATTCATACACGGCATTGAACACAAACGGCGCGACAAAGGTGTTGAACATGCCGCCCAGCATGCCGGCAAAGGACATGATCAGGTAGAAGGTGGTTAAATGCCGGGTATGTGGCCTTAATTTTGCCAGTTCACCGTGGCAGACCATCACCGCAAAGAAAAAAGCGATCAGGTGCAAAATCAGGTAGGCCCAATAAGGCAAATCCGCCGGGTTAATGAATGCGTAGGCGATAAACGGTAACAGGAATGCCGGTTGCAGCTTTACCATTAATGGATGAATTTTATCGTTCCATTTGGAAAAAACGATAACAAAAGACAGCAAATACAGCGTTAAGGGGATAATCCACAGCAGCGGCACTGAGGCAATATCGGTGCTGATGAAGTTGGTCAGGCCCAGCAGCAGGCTGGACGGCACAAAGGCCAGAGCCAGCCAGTGTAGTTTGGTGGCGAGACTGAGATTGTTTTCGTCGGCCGCGGTATTCCGTTCGTCCTCTTGCTGTTCGGTTGTTGGCCGGCTTTTCCATAGCACAAAAGCACAACCTGCAATCAACAGGCAAAGGATCAGGTAGCCTACGCTCCAATAACTTTTCTGGTTAGCCAGTCCGATGTTGGGTTCAAGCAGGAACGGATAACTCAGCAATGCAATCAGGCTACCGGTATTGCTGGCCGCATACAAATAATAAGGATCATGGCTAGTATGGTGGCCGACATTGGCAAACCATTTTTGAATCAGCGGCGCGGTTGTAGACACTACGAAAAAGGGCAGGCCGATGGCGAGAAATAACGTCCACAGCAGCCAGAATGTGGGGTTGCTGTCTGTCGGCGGTACGGTGTTTTCCGGCAAAGCTAAAGGCAGCGCCAAAAAGCTGATCAGTATCAGCGATGTATGGATCAGGATTTGTCGATGCTGGTTGTAGCGCGTAGACAGATAATGTGCATATAAGTAACCCAAAAATAAAATGCTCTGGTAAAACACCATGCAGGTGTTCCAGACGGCGGGCGATCCGCCTAATAAGGGTAACAAAATCTTCCCGAATAGGGGTTGCAGTACGAACATCAGCGACGCACTGGTGAACAAAGTCGCGGCAAACAGGAAGATCAGGGATAGATTGCGGTCGGCGGTAGCTTCTGGATTGTGGCTCATTACTTTTATAGGTAGCCCTTGGGGCTTTAATTTTTAATGCGCTAATGATAAAGCATTTGCTGTTGGATGGGGATAGGTATCTAAGACAACGCGTCATATCCTGTCTGACGCCTTTGTGTTAATGCAAGTTTCCAGACAGATTCGCGCTGAGATTGAGTAGTTATGGATAACAGCGCTTGATTTCGCCATCCGCTTGCTACAGGAAATCTTTATCTTTTTTTTGTATTTCTGTATTTTGAATTTGGCAAGCCCGGCGGAATGATAACAATATCAATTACGTGCCCTTTACAACCTATAGAGCGCCGGAAAATAACAGAGATAAAAAAGGCGGTATAGACCGCCTTTTTAGAAACCAGAATTCAACAGCTTATGTTAGCGCTTGTGCCGCGATTGTTGTTGCGCCTTATTAGAATTATCGAAATTATCATGATCCTTGAAATCGTTAATTTCTTGTCGTTCATCGGCTCTGTCCCTGCCGCGGAAGCTGTCTCCGGTTTCTGGTTGTTTATTGCTGTTTAGTAAGCGGGCATCAGGACCGGACCAATCATTGCGGTCATTGCCGTGATTATTCGGTTGTTTTGCAATAGCCGCTTCAGATAGAGACAGGGCCAAAACAGCGGCCGGAATTAAAAAGTATTTACTTATTTTCATATTGTCTCCTGAGTTGTTATAAGGATCCAAAATAAGCCGCTAATGCTTTAAAGTCGTCTTCGGACAGGTTGGCGGCAATAGCTTGCATCGGCCCGCTTTTGCGTGAGTTGTCCTTAAAAGCTTTTAATTGTTGCGCAGTGTATTCAGGGTGCTGTCCCGCAAGTCTTGGAAATTGGCCATTACCTACGGCAGCGGCCCCGTGACAGCCTTGGCACATAGCGGCTTTGGGTTCGCCTGCTTTTGCCAATGCCGGATCTCCGCCGGCCTTAGCGGGTTGTTGGCTGGAAAAATAAGCGGCAAGATTATTGATGTCTTCATCGGTTAGATTGGCCACCATAGGTTGCATCATGGGATTGACGCGACTTCCACTTTTGAATGCTTTGAGCTGATTGACCAGGTACGCCGATTGCTGTGCTGCCAAGTTGGGCCATTGCGCATTGCTGCTGATGCCTTTTGGGCCATGACAGCCGGCACAGGGGGCGGCTTTTTGTTCTCCGGCAGCTACATCGGCTGCCGATACTGGCAATGCCAAAGAAACGGACAGGAAGAAGGATAGGATAAGTGACTGTTGTAGTGAGCTCATGATTCACCTCTCTTGGGATAGGGTTAGGCTATCTGTGGCTATCTATTGGGCTGACTATTGAGAGCGTCTGATCTGTCCTTTAGATAGAGCTTCACTATACAACTAAAAAGATTAACTGATAACAAAAAGTTAAAGGCTGCACGCAAGTATACAAGGCAGCAGGTTTGTTTTTGACGCGCCAGGAGAGGTAAGTCTAAGGGGTTATACTTGTAGACAGTATCTAAGGCTAAGTGATTACTATGTCCGGTCTGCCCTTCCCCGGACATAGCAAATCACAGTTATTTTACGATACGTAAATTTGGTTTGGCTGCTGGTTTTTTTGCTGGAGGTGGCTCATCGTCATCATGCTCTTCTTGATCGAAAATCATGCCTTTGCCGTTTTCTTTAGCGTAAATTGCCAGCACGGCGGTTATCGGCGTGACAATATGCATGGGTTTTCCGCTAAAGCGGGCATTAAATTCAATTTCTTCGTTGCCGAGAGAAAGTCCTTGTATGGCTGCAGGCCTGATATTTAAAACGATCTTTCCATCTTCAATAAAATCTTGCGGCAAAATTGCGCTGGTATCTTCGGCATCCACAAGAAGATGTGGCGTCAGGTTGTTATCAATAATCCATTCGTAAATTGAACGAATTAAATAGGGCTTTAGAGAAGTCATTTGCTAGGGTTTACTTTAAAGGTTCGACCATTTCTTTTTCAGCATCGCTCAGGCTGCGCTTGAAAGCAGGTCTGTTGAACATGCGCTGGGCGTAATTGGTGATCACTTCATTCGGAGTTGATACATCAATACCTATGCTGGGCAAACGCCATAATAAAGGTGCAATAACGCAATCGATCAATGAAAATTCATCACTCATAAAATACGGTCTGGCGGCAAAAATAGGCGCTGCAGATAATATGCTTTCTCTAAGCATTTTCTTCGAGCGGGCAGATTTTTTCTCGCCGGAAAATAAAATTTCGTCCAATAACTGGTACCAGTCCTGGTCGATACGCTTGATCAGCATTCTGGTATTTGCCCGTGATACAGGATCCATCTGATGTAAAGGCGGGTGCGGAAAGCGTTCGTCGAGATATTCCATGATAATGCGTGAATCATAGAGAACCAGGTCGCGTTCGATCAATGTTGGTGATGTGCCGTTGGGGTTTAGTTCAAGTAAATCTTCAGGCGGAACTGTCGGGTCATAATATTCTATGTCTGCGACAACTCCTTTCTCGTGTAAAACAAAACGGGCGCAGTGGCTCATCGCGCATGTTGGAGATGAGAAAAGCGTCATTACAGATTTACGAGTATTAATATTTGTCACGAATAACAACCTCTTTAAGACGTGTAGGGCAGTAAAAAAAGCATATTATAACAGGTTAGCAAGTTTTTTATTTACCGTTGTAATTGTAGGCTAGATTGCGATTATATGGAGAGATAGAGTCGCGTTTGGAACAGAGATAGAGGGTGTCAACAGTGGGCGCTTGGGCGATGCCGGAGCAGAGAGGTGCGCTGATGATTACCAGCAGAATCTAAGAATTATTGCATTATTGCATTAATGCGCTGGGTTAAGGCTAGAGCGCCTTAACCCAACTAACTTTCTCGTTCTCAAGAATTAATGGATGTTCTTCCAATATTCTTTCTTTAATAAATAAGCTACAACCAAGAACAAGAAGATAAAAAATAACACATATTTTCCGAGACGATGTCTTTCCAGTTGGACCGGCTCGCCGACATATACCAGGAAATTAACCAAGTCATTGACGAAAATATCAAATTCTCCTTCGGACAATGTGCCTGGTTCTTTAATGGCTAACTTAGTATATTCATCACCCCATATATTTTTTTGATGTTCTGCATACTGTTCACCTTGCAATTGCCAGAGCGGGTTAGGCATAGCAGTATCCTTGAAAACCAAGTTGTTCACACCTCTAGGGCTTTTTGGATCAATGTAGTAGCTTTTTAAATAGCTGTACAGCCAGTCCGCACCACGCGATCTGGCAATTAACGACAGGTCAGGCGGTTGGGTACCGAACCATTTTTCCGCATCATGCTTGTTCATGGCGCTGTGCAATTGATCGTAAATGTTGGCTCCTTCCGGTGCAATTTCCTGCAACATCTTCTTTTTATCGATATCAGCATCAATGGCGATACGCAAGTAACGGATATGCTTGGCTGAATGGCAGCCAAGACAGTAAGTGACGAAGTGTTTCGCCCCCCGTTGCAATGAAGCATTATTGGAAAGATCAACATGCGCATCTTGCAGCTCAATGTCTTCCGAGGCAGCAACGCCAAAAGACAGTGATAACAATAAAAGTAAAGCTATTAAATTTTTCATATTAATCCAGACTCCCTTTTGCTTTTTTTGCTAATCGACTGATAACGTTTCTTATGCCTTCGGGATTAGGACTTCTGGTAAAAAAAGAGCTTTTAAAAGCAGAATCACCAATTTCGGTAGATACTGGTTTTAATATGGTAATTTCCTCAATTAACGCGGGCAATTGCTCTTCAAGACTATGTACTGGGGTTAAACGCCTTGGCACCGGCTTGGTTTTTTCCCAGCGGGTATAGAGAGGCATTAACAGAAAAAATCCGAAGTAAACCGCAGTAAAAAGTCGTGCAAATATAGTGGCTGTCGGAGTTGCTGGCTGCGTACCTAAATAACCCAGCGCCAGAAAACTGATCACAAACAGGCCCAAGGCTTTTTTGTAAATACCGCCGCGATAACGAATTGATTTGACCGGGCTACGATCTAACCAAGGTAACAGGAACAGCACGACTATCGCGCCGCCCATGCCGATAACCCCGGCAAATTTGTCGGGAATCGCTCTTAAAATGGCATAGAAAGGCGTAAAATACCAGACTGGAGCAATATGTTCCGGAGTTTTCATCGGATCGGCTGGGATGAAATTTGCGTGCTCAAGAAAATAACCGCCCATTTCCGGCATATAAAAAATAACCGTGGCGAAAAACAACATAAACACGCCTACACCGACCAAGTCCTTAACGGTGTAATAAGGATGGAAGGGAATACCGTCCACAGGATGGCCCCACGGGTCTTTGGAATCCTTGATTTCAATGCCGTCAGGATTGTTTGAGCCTACTTCATGCAATGCCACGATATGCAGGAAAACCAGCATGACCAATGCCAACGGCACTGCAATAACATGGAAAGCAAAGAATCGGTTCAGGGTTGCATCGGAGACAACATAATCGCCCCTAAGCCAGAGTGACAAGTCGTCGCCGATAACAGGAATGGCGCTGAACAACGAAATAATAACCTGTGCGCCCCAGTAGGACATTTGTCCCCAAGGCAACAGGTAGCCCATAAAAGCTTCAGCCATCAAGGCGACAAACAACAGCATGCCGAAAATCCAGATCAGTTCACGGGGATGTTTGAACGAGCCGTAAAGCAAGCCTCTGAACATGTGCAGATACACAACGATGAAAAATGCCGATGAACCGGTCGAGTGCATGTAGCGAATCAGCCAGCCCCAATTCACATCGCGCATGATGTACTCTACGGAATCGAATGCCAGTTTGGCATCCGGCTTGTAGTTCATCGTCAAAAATATACCGGTCAGTATCTGGTTAACCAGCACCAGCAAAGCCAGTGAACCGAAGAAATACCAGAAATTGAAGTTTTTCGGCGCGTAATAATGCGCCATGTGTTCATTCCAGAGTTTGGTTAGCGGAAAACGCTCCAAAAACCAATCGTTACATTCAGTTATGCGGCTACGTTTCATGCGCTTGCTTCCTCTTCGCCAATAATTAGCTGGGTATCGGTAATATAGCGGTAAGGGGGGATTTCCAGGTTAGTGGGTGCCGGTACGCCACGATAAACGCGGCCGGCCAAGTCAAACCAGGAACCATGGCACGGACAGAAAAATCCGCCTTTCCACTTTTCGCCAAGATCATTGGGAGCTATTTCAGGACGAAACGTGGGAGAGCAGCCCAAGTGTGTACATAAACCTACGGCTACAAAGATTTCCGGTTTAATCGAACGCGCCGGGTTTTTGCTAGATTCAGGTTGTATGGATTCGTTAGAAAGGGGGTCTCTTAGCTCATTGTCCAGCGTTTTTAGCGTTTCAAGAACCTCGGGAGTTCTGTTGAGTATCCAGACCGGTTTGCCTCGCCACGCGACTCTGATTAACTGGCCGGGTTCCATTTTGCTGAGGTCAACTTCAACAGGCGCGCCAGCCGCCATGGCCTTGACGCTGGGTTGCATCTGAGCAAGAAAAGGAACAGCCAAATAGCCTGTGCCGACTGCGCCAACCACGGTCAAGGCCGTGGTTAGAAACTGGCGTTTGGATTGATCGACGCCTTTATCATTCATTATAGAACTCTCCTGATTAAGTCTGCGCTTCTTACGAGCGCATTATTTACTCCCGCCAATATACCATTAGAGCTTATAAGATTTGAAGTGCTTATACCGCAGGTTTTGGTGTTTGTTATGTGCCGCTGATAGCTGGATATAGTTACGCGATGCGCAAGTCTATGATATTTAGACAGATTGTTTGTTGTGCAGCCACGCTAGAGCTGTTAAATATTTAGATGATTATTCCTGCTACGAAGTGGTCAGGCTTCTTGATAAGGCAGCAAGAAAGGCCGCATTTTCTTCCGGTTTACCTACAGTTACCCGCAGGCAATCGGCCAGTAAGTCCCCTTGAGGGCTGAGATTTTTAATTAAAACGCCTTGTTGTTTTATTGATGCGAAAATTTCGTTTGCCCGGTTTTCGGGTGTTCTAAACAAAATGAAATTGGCAGCGCTGGGGTAAGCGGTAATGCCATTTAGTGCATTTAACTGATTAAAAACAACTGACCGTTCAGTGCAAATCTGTTGGGTTTGTTTGTCAAACAAGGTCTTGTTGGATAAGGCAAAATCCGCGCTGATTTGAGTGAGGCTGTTAATATTGTAGGGCAGGCGAATCTTATGGAGTTGTTCAATAATGTTCGGCGTACCTGCAATGTAGCCGAGGCGTAAACCTGCCAGTCCCAATTTTGATACGGTGCGCATGACCAGCAGATTGTCATATTGCCCCAGACTGTCGATGAAACTGGCATCGGCGAAAGGCGCATAGGCTTCGTCAATTACCACCAATCCTTTGGCGGCTTTTATGATTTTCCGGATGGACGTTTCGGAAAATAAATTTCCGGTAGGGTTGTTGGGATAAGCCAAAAAAATGACCGAAGGTTGATGCTTTTCTATTGCATCCAGCATGGCTGGCAAATCCAGGTCAAAGCTGTCTGCAAGCAACGGAATGGCGTGGTAGGCTAGGCCCAGGCACAGACTTAACTGTTTATACATCACAAAACCGGGGTCAGGCGCCAACACAGAGGCATTCGGAGATAGCGCCATTAACAGCAATTGAATGATTTCATCGGAACCATTGCCCAGCAGCACATCAAACTGGTCGGATATTTGATTCAAGCGTTTAATGGTCGCAGTCAGATGCCCGGCTTCAGGGTCCGGATAGCGGTTCAGCGGGCAGTCTTTTAACGTTTCCAGCCATATCGCTTTGATGTCTTCAGGCCAGCTGTAGGGGTTTTCCATGGCATCCAGTTTGATCAAACCCGAGGCATCTGCAACCTTATAGGCAGACATCGCCAAGACTTCTTTACGGAAAATGGAAGAGATTAGATCGGATTGTGGCATGTTCAAAATTTAAGGCTGTAAGGGCGACTTCGCTTGAGGCGCCTGTTTTCGGCAGTTGCCCTAGGCATAAAGGGCGACCGGCCGGTCGCCCTACTTATTTAATTCTATATTCCGCAGACCGCGCATGGGCAATCAGGCTTTCTCCCCGTGCTAGCAAGGATGCGGTTTTACCCAACGTATCCGCACCGGCTTCAGAACAGTTGATCAAACTGGAGCGTTTTTGGAAATCATAAACACCCAGCGGTGACGAAAACCGTGCCGTGCTGGAGGTCGGCAGTACATGGTTGGGTCCTGCGCAGTAATCGCCTAATGCTTCAGCAGTATATCGGCCCATGAAAATGGCACCGGCATGGCGAATGTTTTTGCATAAGGCTTCCGGGTCTTCAACGGAGAGTTCCAAATGTTCAGGCGCAATAATATTGGCCACATCGGCGGCGGAATTTAAGTCGCTGACCTTAATCAATGCGCCTCGCGTAGTCAGCGATGTCCTGATGATCTCGGCTCGCTCCATGGTCGGCAATAATTTGTTGATGCTTTGTTCAACCGCATCCAAGTAAGCTGCATCGTGACTGATCAAGATAGCCTGGGCATTTTCGTCATGTTCGGCTTGTGAGAACAGGTCCATCGCAATCCAGTCCGGATTGGTCTTGCCGTCGCAGATAACCAGGATCTCCGAAGGCCCAGCGATCATGTCGATGCCGACTTGCCCGAATACCAGCTTTTTGGCGGTAGCTACATAGATATTGCCCGGGCCGACGATTTTTGCCACCGCAGGGATGGTTTCGGTGCCGTAAGCCAGCGCGGCGACAGCTTGTGCCCCGCCCATCGTAAATACACGGTCTACGCCGGCCAGATAGGCGGCCGCCAGCACCAGTTGATTGGTTTCGCCGTGCGGCGCGGGTACGGCCATGATCAATTCGCCAACACCTGCGACCTTGGCCGGTATTGCGTTCATCAACACCGACGAAGGGTAGGCAGCTTTACCTCCCGGCACATAAAGCCCCACACGGTCCAGCGGAGTAATTTTTTGTCCGAGCACGGTACCGTCAGTCTCGGTATATTGCCACGACTCTATTTTTTGGTGTTCGGCATAAGCTCGGATACGGGCTGCAGCGGTTTGCAGCGCCTGGGCTTGCTCAGGCGGTAAGTCATTCCAGGCGGATTTGAGAACTTTCGAAGATAATTCCAGTTCGGAAGCTTGCGTAACGCCGCGGTTATCGAAGCGGTTGGTGTATTCAACAACCGCCTTGTCACCGTTTTTACGGACATCGGCAATAATAGCCAGAACACGCTGATGAATTTCCAGGTCGTCGGTTTCGTCAAATGCCAGCAAATCTTTTAACTGCCGGTCAAAATCGGCTGATGAAGCATCGAGTCGGGCGATATTTATGTTGAACATAAGATAACCAAAATTCTAATTGATGTAATTATGTAGGGTACGCATTGCGTACCAATTTTCTAGTCTCTTTTCGCAAGAGTCTTTTCAAACTGGTCAAGCAGCGATTGAATCGCCTGATGCTTCATCTTCATGGCCGCTTTATTAACAATCAGTCTCGAGCTGATATTCATAATCAGGTCCCGAGGCTCCAGATCGTTGGCTTTTAGCGTATTGCCGGTATCGACAAGGTCAACAATACAATCGGAAAGCCCAACCAGAGGCGCAAGCTCCATTGAGCCATACAATTTAATGATTTCCGCCTGTATGCCTAAGCTGGCGAAATAGCGTTGGGTAATTTTGACGTATTTGGTCGCAACGCGAACGCGTCCGGCAATCGGGGGCGCATCTTTGTGAGCGGCCGTCATTAACCGACAGCAGGCAATGTTCAAATCCAATGGCTCATACAGGCTTTCAGCCCCGTGTTCCAGCAGGATGTCTTTTCCGGCGATGCCCATGTCGGCAGCGCCATATTCAACAAACGTAGGTACGTCGGTAGCACGGATGATAACCAGCTGAACGTCGTCCCGCGTGGTTCGCAAGATCAGTTTGCGACAGGTTTTTGGGTCATCAATCGGCGTGATGCCGGCCTCTGCCAACAAGGGCAGGGCGTCCTCATAAATTCTACCTTTAGATACGGCAATAGTTATCATGGTCAAACCTTATCTTGGGACGCGGCGGATAGTTGCGCCCAATTGAGAGAGTTTTTCTTCGATGTGGTCATAACCCCGGTCGATATGATAAATACGGTCAACCAAAGTATCCCCTTCGGCGACCAGCGCGGCTATCACAAGACTTGCCGAAGCCCTTAAATCGGTCGCCATAACCGGCGCGCCGGTCAGTTTTGCGGTGCCGGTGCAGATCGCGGTATTTGACTCCAGCTTAATATCGGCGCCCATACGCATCAATTCCTGAACATGCATGAAGCGATTTTCAAAAACCGTTTCAGTAATGGTGCCGACTCCGTCGGCGATGGCATTCATGGCAGTAAATTGGGCTTGCATGTCGGTCGGGAAGGCCGGGTAAGGCGAAGTTCGAACCGATACAGCCTTGGGCTTTTTGCCGTGCATATCCAATTTGATCCAGTCTTTGCCGGTGGTGATTTCAGCGCCGGCTTCAACCAGTTTTTCCAGAACAGCATCCAGAATATCAGGGCGGGTGTTTTTAAGTTTAATGCTGCCACCGGTAATTGCCGCAGCAATCAGGTAGGTGCCGGTTTCGATCCGATCGGGAAGGATATCATAGTGGACGTTTTCAACACCCAGCTTTTCTACGCCTTCAATGACCAGCACATCGGTGCCGATGCCGGTGATTTTGGCGCCCATTTTGTTAAGAAAATGAGCCAAATCGGTGACTTCAGGTTCCTTGGCGGCATTTTCAATAATCGTGGTTCCTTCTGCCAGAGCCGCTGCCATCAGCAGGTTCTCGGTACCGGTAACAGTGATCTGCTCCAGAACCAGGCGGCAGCCTTTCAGACGGCTCGCTTTGGCGTGGATAAAACCATTTTCGACGGTAATATCAGCGCCCATTTTTATTAGACCGTTGATGTGGATGTCAACAGGCCGGGAACCGATTGCGCAGCCGCCGGGCAATGAAACATGGGCTTCGCCGAATCGAGCCACTAAAGGCCCCAATACCAGTATTGAAGCGCGCATGGTTCTGACCAGTTCGTAAGGCGCTACAAAGCTGTTGATAGTGCTGGCATCGACCTCGATGTTCATCTTCTCGTCGACGGTCAGATGTACGCCCATGCGGCCCAGTAATTCCATGGTTGTGGTGATGTCATGGAGATGCGGTATGTTGCCGACGCTAACCGGGGCTTCCGAGAGCAATGTGGCAGCCAGAATCGGTAGGGCGGCATTTTTGGCGCCGGAGATGCGCAGTTCGCCAGAGAGTCGCTTGCCGCCGGTAATAATTAGTTTATCCATAGATTTAAGGTCAAAGTTTTAAAGATAAAAATGCAAGGTTAAAGATGCAAGGCCAAAGAAAAAGTCAAACACTTGCGTCTGATTTTTGCGTTTCACCTTGAACCTTCACTTAATCGGTTTGAGCTGAAAAATGGCTCGTTTGGTCAAAACCGCTGAGCTTGGCAAGGTTGAGGAGCTGCTCGGGAATGTTTTTGAAGCTTATTTGCGTCCTGTTCTGCCGGGAATATCTTATCCATTCGATCATTAAGGCGAGTCCTGCGCTGTCAGTGCTGGATACGCGGCTCAGGTCAATGGTGATCTCTTTTGTTGTATTTAAAAAAGAAAATGACTTAAGGGTTTGTTTGTCGATGGTTGCGAAGGTTAAATCGCCATCAATAACAATATGTCCGGCACTCTCTTTAATAATATTCAGTTGGCTCACTTTTTTTCTTCCGCCGCAGATTTAAACAAAAATTGGCCGAGCGCTTTTTCCAGAATAATGGCGGAATTGGTGACATCAATTTTGCCGCCATCTTTTAAATATTCATCTGAGCCACCTGCATCCAGGTTGACGTATTGTTCGCCTAGCAAGCCGGCAGTATACACGCTGGCAGTGGTGTCATCAGGAAGAGTGCTGTATTGCTTGTCAATACTCATTTTTACGACAGATTCGTAAGTTTTAGGGTCGAAGCTAATAGCGGTCACTTGGCCGATTTTGACGCCGGCCGATGAAACTGATGACTTAACCTTTAGGCCGCCGGAGTTTTCAAAGCGGGCGGTAACCGTATAGCTGTCATGCTCGCTAAAAGAGCTTAAATTACTCACTTGTAGGGCAAGAAAAAACAATCCGACTATGCCAGATGCGACAAAAAGTCCAACAAGTGTGTCCTGAGTACTGGTGTGCTGCATGTTAATTATCTCCAAACATGATTGCGGTCAGGATGAAATCGAGACCTAAGATGCTAAAAGCTGAATTGACTACTGTGCGCGTGGTGGCTCGGCTGACTCCCTCAGAGGTTGGGATCGTATCGTAACCTTCAAACAGGGCGATCCAGGATGTTACAAAGCCAAAAACAATGCTTTTGATAACGCCATTGACTATGTCATCCCGAAAATCGAGATTGGCCTGCATTTGTGACCAGTAAACACCTTCATCAACGCCCAGCAATGCGCAGCCAATCAGTTGTCCGCCGATAATGCCTACGGCGCTGAATAGCGCGGCAAGCAATGGCATGGATAAAAATCCGGCTAAAAAGCGCGGAGAAATAATGCGTTTGATCGGGTCAACGGCCATCATTTCCATGCCCGACAGCTGTTCTGTCGCTTTCATCAGGCCAATTTCCGCTGTTAACGCAGACCCGGCGCGGCCTGCAAATAAAAGAGCGGTAACTACAGGGCCAAGTTCCCTGACTAAAGAGGCTGCAACCATAATTCCCAGTGTTTCTTCGGCGCCAAAATCAGAGAGGACATGGTAGCCCTGAAATCCCAGAACCATGCCAACAAACAGCCCGGAAATAGTAATAATCAGAAAAGACAGCACGCCGATCGAGTACATCTGGTTAAGCAGTAGCCGGATGCGAGGCAGCACACTGGGTATGCCGGAAATAGTCTGTAACAGGAAAAACGTGCCTCGCCCAAGTTTGGTAAAACCGGTGCGGGTGTTTTTGCCCAAATTCTGTAGAAATTTAATCATTTTATTTTTTGTTTTTTACACGGTCAGTGTTTTTGTTACAAGGCGTAGGTTGCTTCACCTTAATAACGTTTTCCTGTCGACAGCAAGTCATCAACATAGTCTTTTGCCGGATAATGAAAATGCACCGGGCCGTCAGCCGCGCCGGTCATAAATTGTTGTACCCATTCGGACTCTGAGTGTTCAATTTCCTTAGGCGTGCCCTGGCCGACAATTTTGCCTTCCGAAATAACGTAAATGTAATCCGCTATCGCCGCTGTTTCCTGGACATCATGGGAAACAATGATGCTGGTCAGTCCCAGGATATTATTCAACGACTTGATAAGTTGAACCAATGCCCCCTTTGAAATGGGATCCTGTCCGGTGAAGGGTTCATCGTACATAATCATCATCGGATCCAACGCAATAGCCCTAGCCAAGGCGATACGCCTGGCCATGCCGCCGGAAAGCTCGTTAGGCATCAGGTTGCGCGCGCCTCTCAAACCGACCGCCTGCAACTTCATCAGAACCAGAGTCCGGATCATGGACTCAGGCAGATGGGTATGTTCGCGTAACGGAAATGCGACATTATCGAACACGTTCATATCCGTTAATAAAGCGCCGCTTTGGAACAACATGCCCATGCGCTTACGCAGATTGTAAAGCTCAGCCCGGCGCAAGCGGTGAACATTGTTGCCATCAACAATAACGGAGCCTTGTTTAGGAAACAATTGCCCGCCGATCAGTTTTAACAGCGTCGTTTTGCCGGTGCCGCTTGGTCCCATGATGGCGGTAACTTTACCGCGCTCAAATTCCAAGGAAATATCGTCGAATATTTTCTTGTTGCCGCGGTAAAACGACAAATTTTGGACAGAAACCAGACTGTTTTGAGGGGGGACGCTGTTATCCATGCGTTATTAGGATTAAGTGTTGAAATCAAACGAGCTATTTTCTATGACTAGTCCCTGTTAAGTCAATCTATTGTGCAGCTTGTGTCTTAGTAATCGCTGAATTTATATAAATCATGCGCTTATTTGACCAATTTGCCGTTCAAACATACGGCGGATTTGGTGAGTAGCCGTTATCGACATGCAAGGATGTAAATCTAAAATATTTCGTGTATCCTTTTTTAATAATTACCTTGTTTCTTTGATTTCGTTCTGAGGATGAGGGGAAATAAAAAAGATGGCGGATCCAGATATGGAGTTAACTGCTGTCACACAAGACTTATAAGAATATTACTTATCGTGCAAAAAACCACTGCAAACTATCTAGTCGGCATCGACCTTGGCACTACGCATACCGTTGTCGCCTATGCTAAAGCCGACAATGCCCATCAGGAAATACAAATCTTCCAAATCGAGCAACTGGTTTCTCCGGGCCAAGTCGCTGCAAGGCCGCTGTTGCCGTCGGTGCGCTATCATCCTGCAAGCGGCGAATTGTCAGAGGCCGATCTCTCGTTCCCTAGCGGAACCCCATCCTCGGATGAGGTTGCCGTCATTGGCGAGGCCGCGCGTCTGCTGGGCGCCAAAACCAAGGGGCGATTCGTCACTAGCGCCAAAAGCTGGCTGTCGCATCCGTCGGTTGATCATGCTGCCGACATTTTGCCGTGGGGCAGCAGCGACGATGTCGCCAAGGTTTCGCCAATTGTAGCCAGCGCCAGCTATTTGTCGCACATTCGTACGGTCTGGGGGCACCGGTTTCCCGATGCGCCGCTGGAAAAACAGGATATTGTGATTACCGTTCCCGCCTCGTTCGATGAGGCGGCCAGATCGCTGACGCTGGAGGCGGCTCGGCTCGCAGGATTGCCTAATGTCCGGCTACTGGAAGAGCCCCAGGCGGTCTGTTACGACTGGTTAAGACGCAACACCGGCACCATTAAACAAGCGTTGGCTGATGTGCATCTGCTGCTGGTATGCGATGTCGGTGGCGGCACCACCGATTTGACGCTGATCAAAGTGGAGCTGGGTGAGCAAGAGCCCAAATTAACCCGTATCGGGGTCGGCGATCATTTAATGCTCGGCGGCGATAATATCGACCTGGCCTTGGCGCATCTTGCCGAAAGCCGGTTGGGTAACACCGAAAAACGCCTATCGGCAGCGGATTTGTCGCAATTGATCGAACAATGCCGGATTGCCAAAGAGCGCCTGTTGTCAGACGATGCGCCGGAGCAAATCAATGTCACCTTACTGGGCGGCGGCTCCAAGCTGATTGGCGGCTCCCGTTCTGTTGCGCTGTCCAAGGATGAAGTCAGGGAAATTGCGTTGGACGGTTTTTTCCCATTATCCGGCCTTGATGATCTGCCGGACAGAAAACGTAGCGGCGTGGTCGAGTTCGGTTTGCCGTATGCGGCAGAACCAGCGGTCAGCAAGCATATCGCGGCGTTTTTAAAATTGCACGATGCCGCAGCCGGAGAAGCCTTACAGGGCAAGGGCACTGTCCCCGATGCCTTGCTGCTAAACGGCGGCGTGTTCCGTAGCCAGCCTATCACCCAACGTCTTGTCGATTTGATAGGTTCATGGCGCTCCAGTCCGCCGGTATTGCTGGAAAACCAGTATCCCGAATTGTCCGTTGCCTTCGGGGCAGTCAGCTATGCGATTGCGAGGAAAGATAAAAAGCTTAAGATCGGCGGCGGATCGGCGCGCAGTTATTTCCTGCTGGTCGATACCGATGATTCGAGCAAACAGCAAGGCATCTGTATCCTGCCCAAAGGCAGCGAGGAAGGTGAGGAAGTTATTCTGAAAGGCCGGCGTTTTGCGCTGCGCTTAGGCGTGCCGGTGCGTTTTCATTTGGTTTCATTATCCGGTGACGGCGACTTCAAACCGGGCGATCTGGCCGACATTACCGATTTATTTCATTCCCTGCCGCCGCTGGCCGTGGCGTTTGAAGGCGATGACATCAAGCCGAATGCCGAGGTTGTTGTCGAGTTAGCGGTCACGCAAACCGAAGTCGGTACCCTTAAAATCCAGTGTATTTCTGTTGGAGACAACAGCCGGCGTTGGGATGTTGAGTTTCAAATCAGGAAAAAAGCAGCCGCTTTGCCAACGGATGCGGCATTGCCAGCCAATTTTAGCCAAATCACCGAACAGATACAGACTATTTTCGGGGCTAAATCCAAACAGGTTGATCCCAAGGCAGTCAAAAACCTGCGTGCAGATTTGGAAAGACTCATTGGCGCTCTAAGAACAGAATGGCCGACGCCATTGCTAAGAGCTATGTTCGGCGTATTGCTGGAAGGGGCGAAATACCAGCGCCGCTCCGAAAACCACGAACGTGTCTGGTTGAGCCTGACCGGTTTTTGTTTACGGCCCGGCTTTGGTTATCCGCTTGATGACTGGCGCGTCGAACAGTTGTGGAAAAGCTATCCGCAAGGCATCCAGTTTGTTAACGAAACCCAAAACTGGACCGAATGGTGGACGCTGTGGCGTCGGATTGCAGGTGGGTTGGATGCGGCAGCTCAGGAGAGGATTTTTACCGACATCGCAAAATTTATAAACCCGGCTGCCGCAAGACAGCCCGGCGTTGCCAAGCAGATCAAGACTCGCGGCTACGACGACATGGTGCGTCTGGCCGCAGTTCTGGAACGCTTGCCGGTCGCTAAGAAAATACAGCTCGGCGAATGGCTGCTAAAGCGTTTGGAAAAAGCCGGCGAGCCTAGCCAAACCTGGTGGGCGGTCGGACGTATCGGGGCCAGAATGCCATTTCACGGCAGCAGCCATAACGTTATCCCGGCCGACACCGCCAGTTTATGGCTGCAACAGATGTTGGTGATAGACTGGAAAAAAATCCCGCAGGCAGGCTTTGCCGCTACGCTAATTGCCCGGATGAGCGGAGACAGGGCGAGGGATATTGATGAAGCTATGCGTTTGCAAGTTATTGAAAAGTTAAAGTTGAGCAAAGCTCCGGCTTCCTGGATCGACATGGTCGAACAAATGAAAGAGTTGGGCGAAAAAGAAGAAAAACAAATTTTCGGCGAGGCATTACCGCCGGGATTAAAACTCATCAATGAAGCGTAGCGCTTAAAGAAGGGCACAATGAAGTTAGTCAGTACCGTCATCATCGCGGGGCTTATCCTACTGTATTTTATAGATTCGGCGTTTAAACTTAATCCGTTTAATGCGGAAATGTTGATACACAGCGGCCTGAGATTTTTTACCGGCTTTCTGGTTCTTGGAATCGGGGTTTTTTACGCCCATAAAATCAAGCTCATAATTGCGCTTTGTCTGGTATTGGCGCTGACTTTAGCCGATGACATCTGGGATTACACCAGACATGTTAACAGTTTTAGTTTTGAAGTCTTCTTGCACAGCATGTATATGCTGGCATGGGGCTCTTTAACCGGGTATGTGCTGGTGAAGCAGTGGCTGGATGGGCGTAGGGCGGAATAAGTTCCATGCTTGTTCAGCACCCTTCGACTATGAGTGTTAGGTGAGAAACAGGCCGATATATAGACCTTCCAGGTTTTAAAACCTGGAAGGTCTGATTCGCGACGTTCCACCCCATTTCTACGCACTACATACCCATCTTTAACAATATTTTATCGAAAAATCATGGCTGACACCGATGTCATTATTATCGGCGCAGGCGCATCGGGCCTGATGTGCGCTATTGAAGCGGGTAAGCGCGGCCGCAAAGTGCTGGTTCTGGATCACGCCAACAAGGCTGGGAAGAAAATCCTGATGTCTGGCGGCGGTCGCTGCAATTTCACCAATTATTCCGTTGAGCCGGATAACTATATTTCGCACAACCCGCATTTTTGCAAGTCCGCGCTGAGCCGTTATAGCCAATGGGATTTTCTGGCGTTAGTCGGGCGCTACCGGATTCCTTTTCATGAACGCGACCACGGCCAGTTGTTCTGCGATGAAAGCGCCAAGGATATTCTGGATATGCTGTTAGCCGAGTGTAACATGGCTGGCGTCGTTGTACACTTGAATACCTGCATCAATTCAGTTGAACGGCTGGCTGACAAGTTCCATGTTAAAACCGGCAGCGGCAGTTTTACCTGCCAATCCTTAGTAGTTGCGACAGGAGGTTTGTCGATACCAAAAATGGGTGCCACGCCGCTGGGCTACAAGATTGCTGAGCAATTCGGCATTAAGGTGTTGCCTACCTGTGCAGGCTTGGTTCCGTTTACGTTGCAGCCGGAAGACAAGGAAAAATTCTCGGCATTATCGGGCATTGCCGTGCCTTGTGTGGTCAGCAATAAAAGGCAGAGTTTCAGCGAGAATGTGTTGTTTACGCATCGCGGCTTAAGTGGTCCTGCGATTTTGCAGATATCATCTTACTGGCGCGCCGGAGAGGAGATTGTGGTTGACTTGCTGCCGCAGGTAAATTTGGAAACGGAGCTGAAATCGAAGCGTCAGCAAAAAGTCAAAAACAAGCTCAAAACGATTTTGGAAGGTTATTTGCCCAAGCGGCTGATCAGTGCCTTATTGCCTGAGGATTTGCTGGATTTATCGTTGCAGGATTTGTCGGACAGACAGTTTCAGCAGGTTGCGAATCGGCTTCACAGCTGGACGATCAAACCCAATGGCACCGAGGGCTACCGCACGGCTGAAGTTACCTCCGGCGGCGTTGATTGTGATGCTGTTTCCTCCAAAACCATGGAAAGCAAGCAGGTGCCGGGGCTTTATTTTATCGGCGAAGTGCTGGATGTGACCGGCTGGCTGGGCGGCTACAATTTTCAGTGGGCATGGTCGTCAGCCTGGTGCGCAGGGCAATATTGCTGATTTATGTAGGCATAATAAAGTTTATACACTAACAATAAAGTTTTTGTATATTTGTAATCGTTGGCTTACTAGTACTAACTGCATGATTTGGCGACCATACACATGGGCATAATTGCTCAGCAAGGCTGGATTAATCCGAATTTAACGCACAACAAGTTTCGACAAAAGCACCGCAATAAGATCAAGGTTGAACGGGTGTTTGGCGAAAATTCACAAAACCACTGTTTTAATAGAAGATAATTATGTACACCCATTCAGGACGCTTCAATCATAACTGTTTAAACGCTGCAATTATGATGTTTTCATGCCTTATCGCCGGCTGTTCTTTCTCGGATAGCTCAAGGAGCATTTCCAATAGCGTCGAGAGTATTTCTGACAGCGCAGGGAGTTTATCCGATTCATCCGATTCTATTACCAGCAGTAAGTCTTCACAGTCGAATAAAGATAGGAAATACGAAAATGAAGTGTCGGACTACACGATGGCTTATGTGAGATCCTCCCATGCTGATTACAATAGTTATTTTAAAGGCTTGAGCGATATTGCCGCCAAAACCGGCATTGTAAATTGGGATCAGGAACCCAAAACTTACATAGCGATCGGCAAAGGCTTGAAAAAAGCCGGGATCGAAGGTATCACTTACGAAACCTATAAAAAGAATTTTGCAGGCTCCGTTCAAGAGAACATGCAAAATATTCAAAAAGGTTACGAGTCAGAAAAATAATCCCGTTGAAGGCTCTTCGATAATGAGTCTTTAAGTCCGGCCATCCTGATCATGATGCGCTCGAGTCTGTATGTCATTGGCAGGTATGCGGTGATGGCAGCGTTGTCTTTTGTGCCTTCCTCCGTTGTTGCGGTCGCCAGCTTTAACTACCTGTATATCGAAGCTAGCGAAGGGAATTCGAGCGGGGGGCATACCGCCATACAGTTTGGTGATGACATTTATCATTATCAACATGTCGATTCCGGCCTGATTCGGCTGTTCCGGCAAGAAAAAACCGGATTCCATTTTTTATACCGCTACTTGCAGAATCGTCCGATGCATCTAAGCCGCATCGAGGTCAGCGAAGACACCTTCGATCTGCTTAAAGAGCAATTCAAATGGCAGTTTTTGACGCAGGAAAAACAGTTCAAACTGCTCGACGATCTGCATAAAGAGCGGATTTTTATCCGGCGCCTGTTGCAGAAATCAACAATCGGTCAAGCCGGTGTAGACGCCGATGCGGCTTCGGTTTTGCGTTTAAAAGGCGTCGGGCTTTTTTATCCTGAACCGGGCCATCAGCCGCAACACACAGACAGCCAATTAACCAAACAGCAATCGCTAAGCGTTCAAAGCCTGCGTCAAAAAATAGAGCAGCGCTATGGCCCTGACTTTTTGCAGCGCCGCCGTGCAACGGTTGAAGCGCAAATCAAGGCGTTGGCGCCCAGCCATTGGCCCGCTATCAATTCGGATCTGGCCGGTGAGAAATTTCCCTCCTCGATCTATTCCTTCACGGAAAGATACTCGGACTCTCTGACCGCATTATTTGCAATTAAAGCCTTAATAGATGCGCCGCCGTTGCAAGCCGATGCTGTGTTGCGGCTGAATCAGCCGGCCTTCAAGATTTCCGAAGCGGAAAGGCGGGTATTGCGAGAGCTTCGCAATGACCTGGAAACCAGTTTTGTCAAAGCGGTTGATTCAAATAGGCCGGACTGGGGCTATGCCGTTTTAGTCGATATGGCCCGGTATATCGCGGTCGATGCCTCATTGCAGTCCGGCTACTGGGTTTTTATCGACGATTTTGCCGAAAACAGTGAACGGCTCAGGCCGGACCAGTACCTTGAACATGGCGAACAGATACGGATTCTGATTAGCGACGCCCGGGCGGCCCTGAATCAAATCCGGCTATCGGCAGTGTCTCGGCAACGGTTGAGTGAAGCTGAATACAGCCAAATCGAGATGGCGGCCAATCGTTATATCGAACTGCTGAACAGCGAACAGCGTCGTGATTTCCGTTATAACGGTGAAAAAGCCCTGCCTTCAAAGAGCATCGGTTTTCCGGAAGGTCTGCTTCCGAATTTGACACCAGAACAACTAACCGCGGCGTTGTCTGCATTGGACAGCATTGAAAACAGCTTGTTTGAAACACTGCAACAAAGCTATCGCTATGATCTGTTTAACCGCAATTGCGTCACAGAACTGTTCAGAACCATCAATCAGGCGTTGTTAAAACCCTACCGTACCGACGATAAAGCTGAGAACCTGGAAGCTTTAACGATACAGGAATCCGAAAAACGGTTGGGTGGCTATGTAGAGATACCCTATAACTTCATCCCCTTTGTCGCCTACCAATCGGTTCTGGATCATTACCATGTGACGCAGAACCATGATTTGGGTTCATACCGGGGTCTTGAACTGGCAAAGCTGACCGCTGGTCAAAACGATCCGATAACGGCACTGAGGGAGTCAAACATCATCAGCAGTCGTTTATACCAGTACAATCCCGATGACGCGTTGTTTGTGTTTTTTACCGACGACAATGTGCTGCTTAGGCCCGTGTTCGGGCTTGTCAACACCGCTGCCGGCATCGGTCAAAGCGTTTATGGTTTTTTCAGCTGGCCGCTGGACTCGGGAAATAATTTGAAATCGGGCGCAACCGGTATTTTGATGAGCTTGCCCGAATTGTTTTTTTTCAATATGCGCAAGGGCAGTTACAAGTATCTATCCTCCAAGCAAGTGACTCAGACGGACTTGCCGGATGGTTGATTTGAGCTTTTAGCGTATTCCAATTGAAACCCAACAAGATCAGGGCAGACTTGAACGAATAGATTTTCGAACGGGCAGGCGGTCTTGCGGAAGCGGCTTTGGCATGAACGGCCCAGTAACCTTTGGGAGTCAATCCCAGTACACATGACTTAATGGGTTGTATGCGGAGTTGTGAGGGCCGAACAGTCGGCGCATGAAATGCATTAATAGGCCGGCAGGATACACTCAATATATCCCGCCGACTTTATTGTCAGGTCCGAAGCCTTGAGCCTGTGCAGGTTATTTATCTTTCGATTTGAACTTACTGTAAAAGCCTTTCAGTTTGCCCGGCGTTTTTACATCTTCAGGCTGCTGAACTGTAGATGATGACTGCGTTTCATTCGCTTTTTCATCGGTCCATTGCGGTTCTGTTTTAACCGGCTGTTGTTTTTTACCGAACAGGTTTTTGATTTTTCCAAGCGATCCTTTAGCGGGAGCAGTTGCTTGTTTCTGCGCATCTGATGATGCCGATGGCTTTGCTCTAAGTACCGGTTGCAGATTTTCGTCCAGCACCCAGTCCAGAAGCTCTTCCTCTTCGATAGCTCTTACTGATTCAGAAGGCGTTTCAGTTTCGATAGCCCTTACTGATGCAGTAGGCGTTTCAACTGGCGCATGTTCAATCGGTTGGACAACCGTAGCCTTGGGTTTTTCAATAAATTGCTCGGCCTGTGCGACCGGAGCAGGTTGTGCAATCGGCGCAGGTTGGGCTGCCTGGGGAGCTTCGGGCGCTGGGCTGGCCGCTGGTATTGGCTGTTGCCAGTCATTAACCGCTCTGAACGTTTCCGGCTTGGGCTCTGCTTTAAATTCTACGGGGGCAGGCGCTACAGCAGGCGCAGCTTGAAAGTTTTTCAGAGTGTCGGACAAAGCCTGCTGGCTAGTGTTCTGCTGTTGCAGCATCGATTTTTGTTCTTCAAGCGCCTGTTCCAGCTTGGAAAGCTGGTTGGTATGATTGTCTAACACTGATTGCAGCGCGTTGAGCAGTGATTCTTTTTCAGCCAGTTTTATTGTTGCAGTCTGGCAAGTTTGCTGTAACTCGGTTTTTGCTTGCTGTTCGGTACGCAGACGCTCTACCAGTTGCATAATGACTTTGTCATGTTGTTGCCATAACGAGTCCGACTTAACGTCTTCGTTTGCAAGTAATGGCCGTTCGCCCAGATCAAAACTTGTTGCCAACGTTTGAATGGTTCCGGCAATGTGCTGGTTGCGCTGATAAATCAGTTGTTCAAGTGCTTGAGCGCGTTGCGATTCGTCTTCAGCGACAGACTGGGCTTTTTCCATCTGTTCCGCAGTTGACGCCAATTCTTCTTGGCTGAGCTGTAATTGTTGCTGCATGGCGTCGAAGTTCTTGGCAGCGGCTTTTTCATTGACAACTTTGCTTCTTTTGATGGCAGCAATTCTGATGCTGTAAAAGATAGCCGTCAGCAGCCAGACAGTTATCGCTAATACCGCAGCGTACAGCGCATTATTCAAGGTAAAAATATACCATTCGGAAAGCATAGCTTTGATAAGGGGCAAGTATGTTTGCATAGATTCCATAGATATTCCTCACTAGTAAGTTTTTTTACATATTGTACCCGTAGCACTGTTAGCGACGCTGATATTTTTACCAGCGACGCTATGGGAATGGTTTTCGCAACTTTGCAATATGGCTTTCAGGCTCGGTTTTTGCCGGTTCAATGCTGATTTATACGTGAAAGCTTCTGGTACAGGGCTTTATGTTACTTGCGTTTTTGGGGGAAGTAGCCGTAGTTGATCCAGGGAAGGACATTGAAGAATTAGTATGATGCGCCGCACTGTGTCGGGTGCATCATTTTTTTCAAGGAAGTATGGCGGACATTATTCCCGGAGCAGGCTGTTCGGCTTTTCCTAAATCAACGCTCGCTTCCCAGCCACCGCCCAAGGCTTTGTATAGCGCCGCCAGCGCCGTCGCGGTGGCGGTTTCGCTCTGGGCCAATTGACTCTGGTCTTGCAACAGTCGCAATTCGGCATCCAGCACGGTCAGAAAGTCGGTTACGCCTTCCGCAAAACGTAGATGAGCCAGTTCATGGGCTCTTATGCTGGCTTTGGCTGCCGAGGCTAATAACTCTCTTCGTTTTCGCTCCCGGTTGTAATTGACCAGCGCGTTTTCGGTTTCTTCCAAGGCGGTCAACACGGTCTGTTCGTACTGGGCCAAGTTTGACTCGGCACTGGCATCTGCGGCCTTGATGCGAGCATAGACGCGCCCCAAATCCAGTGCCGCCCAACTGATCCGCGGGCCTGCGGAATAGGTGTCTGATCCTCCCGCGCCGATTCCCGACAGGGTGCTGGCCTCAAGAGCGATAGTGCCGACAAAGGTAACGCGCGGGAAAAGGTCGGCGGTGGCAACGCCGATGCGGGCGGTAGCCGCTGCCAGAGCCCGTTCGGCGATGCGAATGTCGGGGCGGCGGCGCAGTAGCTCAGCGGGCTGGCCGATATGGATGGTTTTGGGGAGATTGGGCAGCGGCGCGGGCTGCGACAGTTTTTTGGTCAGAGCGCCCGGAAGTTGTCCGGTCAATACGCTGAGTCGGTGTATGGCCTGCTGAATTGCACTCTCCAGAGGCGGAATAGTAGCCCGGGTGGAATCGAGCTGGGCTGCTGCCCTCGACGTATCAAGCTCGGTGCCGCGCCCGCCTTCGAGCCTGACTTGGGTTATCTCCAATGTTTGGGTCTGGTTTTCGGCATTCTTTTTTGCCGTCGCCAACTGGTTTTGCAGACCACGTAATTCGAAATAATTTCTGGCTACTTCGGCGATCAGGCTGACACCGAGATCACGAAGGCTAGCTTCCTGCGCCTCGACTTCATCGCTGCTTGCTTCCACGTTGCGGCGTACGCGGCCAAAGAAATCGACTTCCCAAAAAGCATCGAAGCCGATGTTGTAGAGCTTTAGATCACGCGGAGCGAAAGACCTGTTGTTCAGGGCGGCGGCACTGCGTTTTTGGTCGGTGTAAGTGGCGTGCGAAGTTACGATGGGCGCCAAATTCAGCCCCGATTCCAGGTAAAGCGCCCGTGCCTCGCGAAGATTCGCGCGCGCGGCCTGAAGATCGCGGTTGTGCTGCACAGTCTGATCGACAAGTTCGGTTAGATCTTTGTCGTCGAACAGTTTCCACCAGGCCACTTCCACACCCTGTGCAGAAAATTCAGGATTGTTGGCATTGGTGAAGGCCGAGCCGGCATCGGTTGCCGGAGTCTTATAATCGGGGCCTACCGCACAGGCGCTGAGTAAAGCAGTGCAGAGCAGGGCCAGACCAACAATTCTGCTTCGTTCAAGCATAGGCTCAAGTTGGATGACGGGGCGAAATTCTGCGGAATGCATGTTTATTCCTTGATTCATAAGTGGGGCTCATCGGCCGGCAAAGCCTTAGCCTTGTGTCGGGAAGACTGCCAGCGTTGCGCCAGGGCCTGAGCAATCACGTAAAACACCGGTGTTAACAACAGACCGAAAAAAGTCACGCCCAACATGCCGCTAAACACGGCAGTGCCCAGCAATCGCCGCGATTCCGCTCCAGCCCCTTGGGCCACCACCAGCGGAAATACGCCCATGATGAACGCGAAGGAAGTCATCAGAATCGGTCGCAGACGGATCCGCGATGCTTCCACCGCTGCATCGAAACGGTTAAGCCCGCTCTCTTGCCGTCGCTTGGCAAATTCCACAATCAGAATAGCGTTCTTGCTGGCCAGTCCCACCAGTACGATGAAGCCGATCTGGGTGAAGATGTTGTTATCCATATTGCTCAACCACACACCGGCCAGAGAAGACAGAATGCACATGGGCACGATCAGGATCACGGCAAACGGCAGTGACCAGCTTTCATATTGGGCGGCCAAAGCCAGAAACACGAAGATCACACTTAATGGAAAAACCAGCAGGGCGACGTTTCCGGCCAAGACCTGTTGCAGGCTGAGCTCGGTCCATTCAAAGCCGAATCCCGGCGGCAATTCCGCATCCATCAGTTTGTCCATAATGTTAATCGCTTGGCCGGAACTGACGCCGGGCAAGGTGCTGCCGTTAATTTCCGCAGTCGGATACATGTTGTAGCGGGTGATCTTGTCGGGGCCGGTAATTTCCTTAACCGCCATCAAGGACCCGAGCGGTACCATGCCGCCTTGCATATTTCTCGTCTTCAGTTCGGCAATGTCCTCCGGTTTCATCCGGAACTCCGAATCGGCCTGCGCCACCACTTGATAGGTTCGGCCAAAGCTATTGAAGTCATTGACATACAGCGAGCCCAGATAGATCTGCAAAGTATCGAACACTTCTTTTAAAGGGACATCCATAGACTTGGCTCGGGTACGGTCGACATCCAGAAAAAGCTGCGGCACTCCGGCACGGAAGGTCGTAAACAATCCAGCTAGGCCCGGTTGCTGATTGCCTTTGGCGAGCATCTCGTTGACAGTGCTTTGCAGCGCATCAACACCGGCATTGGTGCGATCCTGGATTTGCAGCTTAAAACCACCCACTACGCTCATCCCCCGAATAGGCGGCGGCGGAAATGCGGTAATAAAAGCGCCCTCGACTCCGGCAAGGTTCTGCTTGAGCTTGTTGACCACGGCATCGGCATGAAGTTCCGGATGACCGGCGCGTTGCTCGAAAGGCTCCAGTCTGGCGAACATCGTCGCGACATTGGATTGGTTGGCGCCGGCCAAAAACGAATAGCCGGCATAGGCGATGACATGCTTAACGCCTTCCGTTTTCATGGCAATCTTGGTGGCTTGCTGAACCACTTCCTGAGTACGGGCCAGCGAAGCCGCGTCAGGCAGTTGCGCATACAAAATCAGGTAGCCCTGGTCTTGCTGGGGGATGAAGCCGGTCGGCACTTTGTCAAAAGCCAGGAAGTTAAGCCCGTTGAGCCCTGCATAGAGCACCAGCACTACCACCGTCATACGGATCAGCCTGCCGACCAAGCGCGCGTAGCCTTCACTGAACGAATCGAAGAAGCGGTTGAAGCGGGTGAAAAACCAGCCGAACAGGCGGTCGAACAACCGTGTGAACCAGTCCTTGTCGCCGTGTGCCCGATCCAGCAGCAGTGCGCACAAAGCAGGGCTCAGGGTCAGCGAATTGAATGCCGATATGACCGTAGAAACCGCGATGGTCAGCGCAAATTGCTTGTAGAAAGCGCCTGAGACACCGGTAATGAAAGCGGTCGGTATGAACACCGCGACCAGAACTAGCGCCGTAGCAATGATCGGGCCGACAACTTCTCCCATGGCCTTCCGGGTAGCTTCCCGGGCCGTCAAGCCTAGGGCGATATGACGTTCCACATTCTCTACCACCACGATGGCGTCATCGACGACGATACCGATAGCCAGCACCAAGCCGAATAACGATAAAGTGTTTAGCGACAAGCCCAATGCCGACATGACCGCAAAAGTGCCGATCAAGGAAACCGGTACCGCAAGCAACGGAATGATGGTGGCGCGCCAGTTCTGCAAAAAGATCACCACCACCAGCACGACCAGCAGGATGGCTTCTAACAGGGTTTTTGCTACAGCATCGATAGACTGCTGCACAAACACGACAGTGTCATAAATAAGCGTGTAATCAAGGCCTTCTGGGAAGCGCGGCTTAAGCTTCTCCATCGTGTCCATCACCGCTTTTCTGGTTTCCAGCGCGTTGGAGCCGGGCAACTGAAAGACGGCAAGACCGACGCTGGGTTCGCCGTCCAGCAGCAGGCCCGAGTTGTAATCCTTGGCACCCAGTTCGATGCGGGCCACGTCCTTCAGGCGGGTCACTTGGCCGTCCGCGCCTTTTTTGATCACGATCTCGGCGAACTGCTCAGCCTCCATCAGTCGCCCTGTCGTAGTGACCGTGTATTGGAAATCGGTATTTTCCTTGGTAGGTTGCTGGCCCACCACACCTGCGGCAACCTGGATGTTTTGCTCGCGAATTGCGTTGACTACATCGCTTGCGGTCAGATTGAGGGCGGCAATTTTCTCAGGATTCAGCCACAGGCGCATGCTGTAGTCGCGGGCGCCGAAAATCGCAATATCGCCGACTCCGGGTAACCGCGCCAGCGTATCCTTGATTTGCAGCAGCGCGTAATTGCTCAAATAAACACTGTCATAGCGCTTGTCCGGAGAGATCAGGTTGACGACCAGACTCAAATCCGGGCTGCGTTTCTTGACGCTGATGCCTTGCCGGCTCACTTCCTGAGGCAGCCTGGGCTCGGCTAGCGCCACCCGGTTTTGCACCAGTACCTGAGCCTTGTCCAGATCAGTGCCCGGTTTAAAGGTAATGGTCAGCGCCATGCTGCCGCTATTGGTCGACTGAGAGGACATGTACAGCATGTCCTCGACGCCGTTTACTTCCTGTTCGATGGGCGTCGCCACGGTTTCGGCCACTACTTGGGCGTTGGCGCCGGGGTAGGACGTGCTCACTAACACGGTGGGGGGCGCGATCTCGGGATACTGAGCGATAGGCAGGCCTATCAGTGCTAGTCCGCCGACGATGACAATGACAATGGATAATACCGACGCGAAAATCGGGCGGTCGATGAAAAAGTGCGTGAATCGGTTCATGGATTATTTCGCTCCATCCGGTCCTGTGAGCGAGATGCGTTCGGGATTTACTTTTGCACCCGGCTTGAGCTTCTGGATGCCTTCGATAACGGTCCAGTCTTCAGGTTTTAACCCTTCGGTGATCACACGGAACTGGCCAATATGGGCGCCAAGTATCACCTTGCGATATTCCACCTGGTTTTCCTGATTCACCACCCATACGAAGCGCTGCGCCTGATCCGTACCGACGGCGCGATCAGGCAGCAGAATGGCCGGGTACGGAGCACTGCCGCGAACTCGCACCCGGGCAAAGAAGCCGGGGCTTAGCAGTTCATCCGGGTTGGAGAAAACACCTCGCAACGTAACGGTGCCGGTAGCGGCATCTTCGCGCGGTGATTCATAGTCGAGATGGCCTTGATGCGGAAAATTATTCTCATCAGCTACAGCCAGTTCCACCGGCGTCCGCTCGTCGCCCAAGCTGCCCCGGCCTCCCTGCTGGGCCTGGCGGCGATATTTCAACGCCGAGCGTTCATCCGCATCCACGTAAACATAGACCGGGTCGGTGGAAACAACGAAAGTCAACAAGGTTGCATCGCCCCCGCCACCGTTGACCAGATTGCCGGCAGTGATCAATTCACGGCCGATGCGTCCGTCTATCGGAGAGCGTACCTGAGTAAATTCCAGGTTCAAGCGTGCCGTATAAACATTGGCTTGTGCAGACTGGACTGCTGCAACAGCTTCGCGTAGCCCCTTACTGCGGGCATCATGTTCTTCTTCGGAGATGGCTTTGGAGCGAAACAAACGCTCGGCTCGCGCCAAGTCATTTTTGGCCAATTCATGACGCGATTTGGCACGCTCCAGTTCGGCTTCGGCGTAATTCAGCTGAGCGTTGAAGGGTTTCGGGTCGATCAGGAATAACAGATCGCCTTTATGAACCTTGTCGCCAGCCTTGAAGTTCACTTTCTCCAGATAGCCGCTGACTCGTGCGCGCACATCGACCGAGTTGACTGCCTCGATGCGCCCCGTGTATTCGTCCCACTCAGTGATTTCTTGCGATAGCGGCAGTGCAATTTTGACACCGGGCGACTGGCCCTGCTTAGCCCCTGGCTCGTCATGGTTTCCGCACCCGATCATGGTTGCCAGGGCAAGAGCCATCAGGCCTATTCGGGTGCGCGGTATTGATTCCTCAGGCAGGTTTAAACGATGGATAGCTATCGATGGATACGTTTCTTTTTTCATCGTTTTTACAACCTGACCCTTTAATGGTAAAAAATGATAAGACATATTACCATTTAATCTAAGGTATGATATCGTTTAAGTCAATTGATTTTATGAGCGCTACACTATGATTAAACGCGGACGGCCTCGAAAAGGAGATGAGCTTATCAGCCGCGACCGGCTGCTGGACACCGCCTCCAGTCTTTTCCTGGAGCATGGCTACGGTAATCTCAGTCTGGAAACTATCGCCAGAGAAGCACGCGTGTCAATGCGGACCATCTATAGCCAGTTCGGTGGCAAGGCGGGGTTGTTCGGCGCAATGATAAGGCGTTGCAGCGACGGGTTCGTCACCAGCCTGTCCGAAGAGCATGTTCTGGCAAATTCTCCTGATGAGGTGCTGATCTCTTTTGCCAAGCAATTTTTGCACGGCATCACGCGACCGGACGTAGTGCGCATGCGCGCCTTGCTTGTCGGTGAGTCGCCGCGCTTCCCCGATCTCGCCACTCAATTCTATGAACAAGGGCCGCAGCGCACCTTAGAGCATCTCGCGCAGTTTTTCGTTCGGCAGCAGCAAGCGGGCTATTTTGTCGCAACCGATCCGCATTTTCTCGCCGACCAGTTTTTGAGTGCGTTGCGCAGTGAACGGTTTCAAAAACTGCAACTCGGATTGGAGCCAACGCCGGACGAAGCGGAAATCGATGCATGGGCGCGACAGGCAGTTGACTTGTTCCTGCACGGTAGCCTGAAAAGAAAGCCGGACAGCGCAACAGATACCGGTTGCGCCGTTCGGCCGTTATCGTGAGTCCGTGTGTAGTGGTAAGGAGTGCATTAGCTGTGGGCTAAATTCAGGAGTGTTTTTACCTTACTGAACCGGAACTCGGCAAATAACAGCATCCTTAGGGTAGAAGTATCAGGTACTGAAAGCACAAAATGTCATTCAAAAAAATTTTTATTCAGTATCTGCATATTTAAGGACTCGATTTATTTCGATGAATTCCTTGAATCAAGATTACTTTTTGCCGAAGAGTGACCTTGATCTGCGGCTTGTTGATATAACTCAAGCGCCTTGGCTTCGTCCTTCGGTACGCCAAGCCCATTTTCATAAATATAAGCGAGGTTGTATTGTGCATCAGGATGCCCCGCTTCCGCTTCTTTCCGCCATTGGGCAATCTTGCTTTCTGTTACATTTGCCACAGAGGGTACGACCTTCTTTGTTTGGGCGCTGTCTGTTGCCTCGTTTTCAGTGCAAGCAACAAGTGATATCACGGTTGCTACAACGATGGCGATAGGGATGAGGTGTATCGGTTTGTGAAATAACATCATTGCTTTGTCCGGTTAAAAATGAAAAAAGCAGAACAATGGATCATTTGTTGCCAATCTATTGTTTAGTATGAGTAAAACTTACGTTGTAAATTTAGCAGTATTATCTCTTTTGTTCATAACGACGAGAATAGGTGTTCTTACTTATACGGCCAAAATTGCAATCGTCTCAAAAATAAGTTAATCGCAGGATGAGTAGATTAGATCATCGGAGTCACTGGCCAGACCCAATAAACATCTGCGATTAATGCCCGGTATCACACAATGCGGAAAGCAAAATTACCTGCTTTCAGGTTTCATACTGCAATACTAAGTCCAGTCGTCACCTCCATCACTAAGTCCAGTCGTCACCTCCATCACTGGCTCCATCATCATCCCAGGACGATGCATCCGCAATGCCGAAGTCTGTTCCTCCCATATCGTCATTTTCGCTGATATTGCTGGATGCATTCCACGGCGAGCTATCGTGGCGCGGCAGATCCGGGACATCATTATTCTTATCGCCATCGATAAAGTGGTGCATCAGCGCTTCACCTGCCACTACACCGGCACCTAAAGCTGCGCCCGTCGCCAAATTGCCCATAATGCCGGAGCCCATTCCGCCTGCAGCAGGTTGACCCATTACTGGGCCGTTGCCGCTCGCGCCGACTGGCGGTATATTTGAGCCAGGACCATTGCCTGCATAGTTATTGGCGGGAATTAAGCTAGAGTTTCGCCGGTTCATGAATCCGACTAACAATACGATTAAACCAATACCCAGGATCAAAAGTATCGCCGGCATCCACTCTTTAATGGCTGCCGGTATGCCTTGATCGCCGGTATTCGGCTGCGCCGTTCTGTTTGACTGAATTGTTCCTTTTGACGCGGAAGCAATGCGGCTCTTGAGATTCTGCACTGTTTCCGGCTTGGTAAAAGATAATCCAGGATTTAAGCGTTCGGCGTTATTCAGTTCAACATCGGCTTTGCTGAACAGGCCTTGTTTGGCCAATAATTCGGCTTCGACAAAGTGCGCCTTGGCGCTGTTGGGATGGTCGCGCAGCACTTTATCCATCATAGATTGCGCTTCATTAAATTTCCCTGCTTCTGCCGCCAAATAAACTTGATGCATTGTGGGTTCGTCTTCGGCAAACGCGGATGCTGTTAAAAACAGCAGGGCGAGAGTAATAACGGTACGTCTTAACATTGTTTAACTCCTATTGGTAATTTATAAATTCGGTGCGGCAAAAATAATGCCGTTAGCTTTAAGTAATGCGCTAATACCTCCAGTGTCAGACTTAAGGCAAAGCCGGGAGCGTAAAGTATTTATTTAAATCCTTCAGGCGCGGCTGATCCAGATAAACATCATCCGGATAATAACCGATATGATGAACCCCCAGTTTTCTTAATAATTCCAACTGTTCAATAAAAAACGGTGAGGGAATTTTCTCCCGCGTCTTCCAATTGACCGTTTGCAACTCAAATACGGACTTTTTTAGCCCTTCGGGATAATGAGCCGCAGCCGTGACTAGCTCTGTCAACCATTGGCCAGGTTTTTTTTCCTCTTCCATAAACGGTGTGGCTTCAATCACCACGTAATTGTAATGTGCTAAAAAGGATTTGAACGATTGAGCATACCATTCTTCACTATCCGGTTTTAACAAAGGCAAGGCATAGAACTTTCGCGCTGTTTTTATACCGGGACGAATATCGCGTACCCTATTAGCCAGTTCATCGGTAAACTGGTTAATCAAATCGGTTTTATGCTGAGCCCATGCCAAGCGCATTTTGGGGTTTGCATGCAATTTTTCAAATTGTTCAGGCAATCCCCAGACGTCATGCCCAAAAGATAGCGCTACGGGCGATACATCTTCATAATCAGATAAAACGCCGTCGCTATGAAATAAAATCCCATCAACATTACAATATCGGCCTAAGTCTTCATAGATTTCGGTTACATAATGCCGTGCTTCAGGCTGAAAAACTGAAAGCCGCGTATAAATATGACTCGACTTTTGTGCTTTACCATCTTGCCATTCCTGCACATACCATGCATCCGGCAGGCTATTTTGGTAAGCAAAAAGCGGTAGCCACGCATAGACATTGACGCCTGCACGTGTTTTTAATTGCCAGGCGACATGGCTCAATAAATCCTGTTTAACCGGCAAGTGCCGATTGGGAAAATACAAGGCTTCGGCATTGCCATCACCGTCCGAATCCGAGTACGCTTGAAGAAAGACGGTATTAATGTGTGCGTTGGCGATGCGTTGAATCTCGGCCTCTACATTCCGTTCAGTTTGCTCTGGATCTTTATCGTAGAGAAAATCCATATCCAAGCGCGCTGTCCGCAGAGATCTGTCGGTACGCAGCTTACCGATAATTTCAGCAAATTGGCGGATATCCGGGTTGTTAGTCATGATTAAACGGCGTAGCACATCAATATTGGCCACCGTATTAAAGCCGTCAATCAAGCCCATGGTCATAGGCATGCCGGCTTCACGCGACGCTTCCAAAGCAATATTGTTATATTCCCCATACGGCCAAACCATGACTCTTGGCCATACTCCTGTATGTTGAAAAATAAATTCAGCGCTTTTTCTTAAGGCTAAATGGATACGTTCCTGGTACTGTTCATCTGTTTCATAACGTCCAGCCGTCGGGTCGTATATGCGGGTGACTGTTGCAGCTTGAGTATCGCCTTGCGGATTAGCGACGGTACTTTTGTGTAAATCATAAGTATGCGAGGCTATTTCTACCAGGCCGGATTTCACCATTTCCCGTACTTGATCCCAAGTGAGTAATTGCTTACCAGCCTCGTCAGGGGTGTCAATTCCGTCTATCCAGGTCCCTATCAAAGCAACCGTGGCGGGGTAATGATATTTTTTTAATAAGGGAAAGACTCGTGTGTAAAAACTCTGATAACCGTCGTCAAAGGTTAACAACACGGAATTGTCGGGTATCGAACTCTTGCCCGCCGCCGCATCAAGCACGGTCTGCACACTAACGATTTTATAGCCGTTCTTCTTCAGCCAAACTAAATGATCTTCAAGATGATCGACGCTGACATCCATCGGATTTAATGAAGATTTTGCGCTACCGGCCTTCACTATATCGTGGTAATTGAGTACCAAAAAGTGATGTTCTTCGGCGCAAGCCGTTCCTATAAAATTTATTAGAAATGACAATAAAAATAGCACCTTAAATAAATTCAACAGCAAACCCCTGCTTTCAGAATTAACGGCACGAAAAATTAATTGTTCTTTATACAACTCTTCCATACCTCAATACCAAGCAGTTTATAGACCATAAATAACAAGTTGATGATGTAAAAGAAAATATGGTACAGAAATAGAACCATGAAAAGCATTAGTAGTTTAAATGAACCGTATTAAATGGTTCATTTAACCCGTTAACGCCTTTTCTCATCCGTGCTAACAGCTTATTTTTAACAGTAACACTTGATTCCATTCATATTGTTTTGATGTCTGGTTTGTGGCATGGAAATCCCCTAAGTCTTTATGCACTTTAAGGTACTCCCCATTGTCCAGACCAAATAATCATGTAATTAAGATAGAGGCGGGTTGATAAAAAGTTGTTATTTCCGTTTCTTCATGACGCTTCGCCAAATACACATCAGCTGGGGTCCGATAGTCCAGCGACTGATGA
>DATBRD010000071.1:0-33361 GCA_036560465.1 Methylobacter sp. | reverse complement strand
TTTAACGAGGCTCTCTTGAGAGCCTTGAATTTTTTCTCGGATAGCGTGCGTGGTCGTGGCTGTTCCATGTAGTACTTGTCCCATCGCTTTTCCTCCTTCAATTGGAAATAGGTTACACCAGTTATATGAGGGACTAAACATCTATTCAACTATCTAAAGCCAATGTCTTACCCATCAAATTTATGGGTATTCCTGCTCCCGATTTGATGCTTTCCATACCGATGAGCATGATATAAGTACGGTACCGTACAGACAGCAGCGGAACTGCCGGACATACTTAATTGTTTAATTATATTTACCTTATATAGAACACATCTTTTAAGCGGTCTTAATTTTATTCATATAGCCTCTGCCGCTTATCAATAGACCTCTAATTAAGGAGAAAAATTATGGGCCGACAGAAACGGTACTAGCTGCTTTTATGTATCAGCTAAAACGGATTTTTATCTATTCGGTTTTACATGGCTAGGATAAGTTAATGATCTTAATTCAAGTAATCTTCACCATCTTCACCTTATCGTTGTCGGTACTATTGCCGCCTGCGTTCTCTCTGCAAACACTTTTTATTGCCAAAAAGCCAAAAGCGCCTTTTATCCGGTTGAATGCCGCCAAGAGAATCCGCGAATGCAAGCTACTCTATTAAAGTCATATGTTTTTGTGGAATTCACGGCCTTGGCCATATCGGTTTTGTTGACGTTTTGTTATACCGAAATCACAGGTGTTTTTTTTGCATCACATGATCATACATGTCGTTTTATACCGTAGCGACGACGCCTTCCGACTATAACGCATGGCTCGCCAAGGAGCGGGCGAACGCGAAACCGTCGATTAAGAGTGAAGGCGAACAGCAATTTTTATCCAGCGGATGCGCGGGATGCCATGCGATACGGGGGTATCCGGGCATACGGAAAGATAGGACTGGATTTGACTCATGTCGGCAGCAGGTTTTCGCTCGGCGCCGGTATTCTGCCAAACAATCCAGAAAGCTTTGCCAAATAGATTAGTCAGCATTAAACAGTAAAACTCGAAAACTTGATGCCACCTTTCAATATTTTCTGAAAGCGAGCTTCAGTCCTTATCGGCTTACCTAAACACCCTGGAGTAATCGCAATGCTTAAGCTGGAAAAATAGAACACGGATGACACTGATTGGACTGGTTTAAACGTATCTTGCTTCGTTCTCATGCGTTGCAATAACCCGCTTCCTTTTTTGCCCGCCCCACATTAAAGTTGCTTAGCTGTCATGTAGTCCATCGTATTCATAAAAACTTGATGTTCATCAGCGCAATATCCTTTCGCCTGTAGGTTAAACATCAAGCGCAATATGGTACGCGCGTCATATTTTTCTGCGATGAAAACACCCATTTAAAAATACGGAAATTGCTCGTTATTATGATATAGTTACCTTAATGAGAATGATTGCCGATAACTTTTTCGGTGATTTTTAATACACTTTATTTCGATGGTCAATTTATGACACTAAGCCTAAAAAATTTGGCTGCGGGCGATTTGGGGAAAGTTGTTGGTTTTGACCAATCAGGCAAAGCTTACCGAAAACGTTTATTGGCTATGGGCTTAACGCCGGGAACCGTGTTTAGCGTGACCCGCTTTGCCCCGATGGGAGATCCGATTGAAATTAAATTGCGCGGATTTTCATTAACCCTGCGTAAGGATGAAGCGGCAATATTGTTGATAGAGAAACTCTGATGAAAACTGATTTTACAGTTGGTGTTGTCGGCAATCCAAATTGCGGCAAGACGACATTGTTTAATGCGCTGACCGGCGCCAAACAACATGTAGGTAACTGGCCCGGCGTTACGGTCGAGAAAAAAACCGGTGATTACAGCTTCGATCAAAAACGGATCGAATTGGTTGATCTGCCCGGCACCTATTCTCTGGAAGCCGCCGACGATCAGGTTTCCTTGGATGAAAAAGTCGCCCGTGATTATGTCGCCTCCAAGCAGGCCGATTTAATCATCAACATCGTCGATGCTTCCAACCTGGAACGAAATCTGTACCTGACCTCGCAACTTATCGAGATGCGGGTGCCGATGATTTTAGTGCTGAACATGATGGATGCCGTTAAACAACGCGGCATTAAAATTGATGTGGATTTTCTCGAGCAGCTGCTTGGATGTCCCGTTATTCCAATTACCGCTTCAACCAAGGGCGGCATCGGCACATTAAAGTCGGCAATTAACAATGCCGCCATCACTAAGCCGATACCTTCGGTGAAAATCAGTTATGTTCTGGCACTGGAACAAGCCATTGATGATATTTCACCGTTATTGATTGAGACCGCTCAACAGCATCACTGTGACCTGCGCTGGCTGGCCGTACGCTTACTGGAAGACGACACGCTGGCAAAGCAGTTTGCCGGAACCGCCTTGTTGCCGACAGTTACGCAATTACAGCGAAGGGTGGAAGCCCAAACGGATGATGAAATCGATATCCTTGCTGCCGACGCCCGTTATGGCTTTGTCAATGAAATGACCAGTAGCGCCGTCTGCAAACTACATGAAGTGAGCCGTCACACGACCGATAAAATCGATACCATTGTCTTGAACCGTTTCTTGGGTATTCCGGTTTTCCTGTTAGTCATGTATGCAATGTTCATGTTTACCATCAATATCGGTAGCGCCTTTGTCGATTTTTTCGATCAGTCGGTAGGTGCCTTATTGGTTGATGGCCTAAGTCAAGTGCTCACCGGTTTGAGTTGGCCTGAATGGCTGATTGTATTAATCACCAAAGGCGTAGGCGGCGGTATTCAGGTAGTCGCCACCTTTATCCCCATTGTCGGCTTTTTGTTTATGTTCCTGTCAGCGCTGGAAGACTCCGGGTACATGGCTAGAGCTGCTTTCGTAATGGACAGATTCATGCGTATGATCGGCTTGCCCGGCAAATCCTTCGTACCGATGATTGTCGGTTTCGGCTGTAATGTGCCGGCGATTATGGCGACTCGGACCTTGGAAAGCCAGCGCGACCGGATATTGACCAATCTGATGAACCCATTCATGTCGTGCGGTGCCAGACTGCCGGTTTACGCCTTATTTGCCGCCGCATTTTTCCCTGTCGGTGGACAGAATCTGGTCTTTGGCTTATATTTGCTGGGTATTGCCGTTGCAGTACTGACTGGTTTAATCATGCGCCATACCCTGTTTAAAGGCGAATCGACTCCCTTTATCATGGAATTGCCCGCCTACCACATGCCGACCATGCGCGGCGTTTTCATCAGAACCTGGGATAGGCTTAAGTCGTTCTTGTTCAATGCAGGGAAGGTGATAGTGCCGATGGTACTGGTGCTGAACTTTCTTAATGCACTGGGCACAGACGGTACGTTCGGGCAAGAAAACAGCAATAAATCGGTCTTAAGCGAAATCGGCCGCAGCCTGACTCCGGCGTTTAAACCGATGGGCATAGAAAAAGACAACTGGCCTGCAACGGTAGGCATTTTTACCGGCGTTTTAGCCAAAGAAGCGGTGGTAGGAACCCTGGATGCTTTATACAGTCAGCTTGCCGTAGCTGATACCGCTGTCGAAAAAGCGCCGTTCAATCTTGAACAGGCTTTAACCGATGCTTGTTTAACAGTACCTAAGAACCTGCACGATGTCGCAGACAAGCTGTTAGACCCATTAGGCCTGAATATCGGTTCGGTTGATGATGTGGCGGCGGCAGCCAGCGAGCAGGAAGTCAATGCCGGCACCTTTGCTGCCATGCAGCAAAGTTTTGACGGCAAGGCCGGGGCTTTTGCCTATCTGTTATTTATTTTACTGTATGCGCCTTGCGTTGCGGCAACCGCTGCAATCTACCGTGAAACCAACTTGAACTGGACGGTGTTTGTAATATTCTGGACGACTGGCATTGCTTACATGACCGCAACTGTTTTTTATCAAGCGATGACTTACAGCCTGCATCCCGAGTATTCCTTGGTTTGGATAGCCGGACTAATCTTTGCGTTTTTAACTGTATTGGCCGGACTGTGGCTGCTTGGCAAAAATGCAGATGTAACAGGCTTAAAGCAAAGCAGGGAGTCTTTAAGTGATCCTGTCTGATTTGAGAGATTATTTAAAGGAGCAGCGCCGGGTAGCCTTGGCGGATATAGCCGCCCATTTCAACATGGATGCCGACGCCTTGCGCGGCATGCTGGGAAAATGGATCAGCAAAGGCAAAGTGCGTAAACTCCCTCTAACATCCTCTTGCGGTACCAGCTGTTGCCAGTGTGACACTGCTCTGACAGAGATTTATGAATGGATTGATGAATAAATGCTTTCTCTTTGCTCAATCCCCTGTCGGTTGGGCTGGTATCAATGCATGATCTAAATAAAAATACACTCCACGCGAACAACAAGTTTAGTATCAAGCAATATTATCCGGTTCGCTACAAGCTGGCGATAATCGCTCAGCACCTGATGAAACCCAGCAGTTTCTTTAGCAAGGGCAGCATTGAGTAACTAACCAATCTATAATGCTCCATTCGCTGTAATTTAACTTAATCATCGAACACGAGATAACTCATGCGTATTCTCTGTATTCTTGTCCTTTCCGCCATCTCAATTCTTGAAATTAGCCCCATTCCCATCACCCCGATATTGCTAATTTACGTTGTGTTGTTTCGTCCGCCATGGTTTTATGAGTTGGTCATCAAGATATATGACAAAAACTAAATCAGCGGCAATATAAAATAACTCATTTTAAAAATTGGATACCGTCAAGTTCCGTTCTTTCCCCAAAGTCCAATTTTGCGATATGGGCTTAGTCGATCGCCTGTTAAGATGGTAGCATTAGAGAATAAAAGCCCCCGTCCGGCAGAATTTGGAAATATTCACATTTTTAATGTCTTTGAAGTTATATATAAATTTTAAATGAAACCAATTTTTTACCGTCCTGCCCAGCTGCGTGGCTTGGCTTTCCTAGCTTTATTGCTGATGGCTCTTGCCATACTCGGCGGCATGATCTGGCGGAACGTACACCACTTTAAAACGGTTTTTTCTTATGTTAACTACTCGCATCGCATCCAGAATGTATCGGTAGGCCTACAGCAATCGCTAATTGAATATCTGACCGAAACAGCGTCAGACTCTCACCCCGAGGCACTAACCAAAACACTGGGCGAGATGGAGGCTTTAATGATGGATAACCGCTATCTGTCAGTAGAGACCCGAACAAGCCTGGAGACGGTCAAAAGCATGCTGGCTGATTTGTCGTCGCTGAAAAAAGAAGAAAAACACAATCGCCTGTTAACGGCTCTTAAATTGATGAGTGAAACTCTGGATAATGAGGCACTGCAGCGAGAAGAGTTGCTGGAAGACATTAGTCGGGACACCCAAACTGAATTGTATATGGCGCTGGCAACATTCACTGCGATATTGTTCGTAGCGGTATTATTTTTGCGCCTAAGAATTCTGCATCCGCTTAATGACTTGAGAGAGCTGCTACAGCGCCTGACCGAAGAAAACTTTACTCCGATTACCACTGATCATCTTGACCCGCTGTTATTGCCGGTATTTAACAGCTATAACGAGATGGTTAAACACTTGGCGGAACTGGAAGATACCAACCGTTTACACGCGCAGTCATTGCAGCATGAAGTCAGGTTAGCCACGCAAGCTTTACTGGAGCAGCAATACAGCCTGGCCAGAGCCGACCGGTTGGCGGCAATAGGCGAAGTCGCAGCTGAATTAGCGCATGAAATACGTAATCCGCTGGCCGGAATCCAAATGGCCTTTAATAATTTACGTCGTGAAATTGATGATGTAGACCAGCTGGATCGGCTGGATCTGATTAATGCCGAACTAAAACGCATGGCGAGATTACTTAACGACATGCTCGATCAAAGCCGCCATTCGCCGGAAGTGGCTAGTACTTTTGATGTTCGGACATTAATTAGGGACTTAGTGGCATTGACGCGTTACCAGATAGCCGAATCCATCCGTCTGGAAATAGACGCTCCTTTACCGTTGCCGGTACACCTGCCGGAAAGCGGGATACGGCAGGCCTTGTTGAATTTGATACTGAATGCAGCCGATGCGCTTGAAGGTAATTCCGGGACTATCTGCATCAAAGCTCGTACTGACAAACAGGGATTACTCATCGATGTGCAGGATGACGGCGTCGGCTTTTCTCAGGATATGTTGGAACATGGCATCCGTCCGTTTCGCACCAGCCGTCAACGCGGCACCGGTCTGGGATTGGCCATGGTGCAACGCTTTGTAAAAGATGTGGGCGGCACGATCAGCCTCACCAATCAACCGACTCATGGCGCTTGTGTATCCATCTTGCTGCCCAATGACTGCATTGTTAGAGCTAAATTATGATAGAAACCTTACTGATCATTGAAGATGAAAAGTTGTTAGGGTCCGAGTTGTCCCGCCATTATCGACAGTCCGGCTGGGAAGTGGCGCTGGCTACCAATCTGAGTGAGGCCAGGGAATTACTGCTGAAGAAAAAACTAGAGCCGTTGCTGATCCTTTCCGATATGAATTTACCGGATGGCAATGCCTTGGATTTCATGGAAAAGATCAAGAAGGACATCGGTTATACCGACGATTTCAGACCGGTAGCACATGCCGAATGGCTGTTTTTAACCGGCTACGGCAATGTGCCCGATTCGGTCAGAGCGCTACGGCTGGGCGCTTATGATTTCCTGGAAAAACCCTGCGATCTGGAACGCCTTGACCTGCTGGTCGCCAGCGCCGCACGCAGCGCATCTATTCAGCGACGGGTTGCCGACCAAACCAAGCACCGGCACCGGCGTTATTCACCGGATGCTTATGTCGGCCATAGCCAACAAGCACAGAGCATACGGCAGTTATTGGCGCGGTTAACGCAAGTGCCGTTCAGCGCGCTGATTATCGGCGGCGAGAGCGGCACTGGCAAAGGCTTGGCGGCACGCATCCTACATTATGGCGGCTCCCGCGCCCAACAGCCGATGATTGAAGTGAACTGCGCAGCATTGCCTAGGGAACTGCTGGAATCGGAGTTATTTGGTCATGAACCCGGCGCTTTTACCGGAGCCGCAGGGCGGCATCGCGGTCTGCTTGAACAGGCCGACGGCGGCACGCTATTCATGGATGAAATCGGTGAAATGCCGTTGGATTTGCAGGCCAAATTGCTCAAAGTAATTGAAGACCACAAAGTCCGGCGCTTGGGCGGCGAAAAGGAAATCCAAGTCGATGTACAGATCGTTGCCGCCAGCAACCGCGATCTGGAAAAAATGTCGCAGGATGGCAGCTTTCGCGCTGATTTATATCATCGACTCAGCGTATTCAAGCTGATTTTGCCGCCGCTACGCGAGGCAGTAGAAGATCTGGATGAACTGGTGCCGTTATTCGTGGCCGAATACAATGCCAAAGCCGGGCGTCACGTTAAAGACATTCCCGATGCGGTATGGAGCAAGCTGAAAGCCCATTACTGGCCTGGCAATGTCAGGGAGTTGCGCAATGTCATCGAACGTTGCGTGTTATTCTCTGACGGGCCGATATTCCCAGGACAATGGCTGCAATTGCCCGGACAGCCTTCTTCGGCAGAAGCATCGCATACCGACCAGGGCATTTGGCTGCCCTTGGACGGCAGCATGGCGCTGGACGATATGGATTGTTTTATTATTAAGACCGCTCTGGAGCGGGCGGATAATAACCTGACCGCAGCGGCCAGGGCGTTGGGGGCTACCCGTGAAACGCTACGCTATCGGGTAAGGAAGTATAATCTGAAAACAGCCGATTGATTTTGACAGATTGTCTACCAACGCAGCTTGTTTAGCAAAAACACAGCTAAACCTGCACCGCTGGTGTCGGCAACCCAATCGAGAATATCAGGGGAACGGCCGACAACAAAAGACTGATGCCATTCATCCGATATGCCGTATAAACTGCAAAACGTAATGCTGATCAAGGCAAGCGCCGTAAATCGGTTGCGCAGATGTTTAAAACTGCGCCATGCCAGTACGCCCATTATAAAATAGGCGCCGGCGTGAAGAATTTTATCCTGCAAGGAAAATAAATACGGAACCGGCAGGGTAGGTTGGTCGGAAAGCCAGTATATAAATAGGCAATAAAGGAATAACCCCGTGAAATCAATAATCTTAGCCATAGTTTTAAGTAAAAGATGAAAAATTTATTTGAATTTGCCGAGGCATTTTTTTGTCAGGTCAATATCGATGATAAGTTGGCACTGACGCATCAGGCTTGGCAAGCTTACATTGCCGGGGAGCTAACGCTAACCTCAGACCGGCCTGTATTGCCGATAGAACAGGTAACGTTTCCTGAGAAGCCGGAGTTACTGGCTCCTCGTCAGATGCTTCGACGAAAATTGACCACGCCTGAGGGTGTAGCCGCCTTTTTTCATGCCATTGCCCATGTTGAATTCGTCGCCATTTATCTAGCTTGGGACATTCTGTATCGTTTCCGCGACATGCCTGAGCAATTCTATCAGGATTGGCTACGCGTTGCTGATGAAGAAGCACAGCATTTTGCATTAATCAGGACACATTTACAGGCTATGCAGGTTAATTACGGCGACTTACCTGCGCACAGCGGCTTATGGGATCATGCCAAAGATACTGCCGATGATTTGCCGGGCCGGTTAGCGATGGTTCCGCGTTGTATGGAAGCACGTGGATTGGATGTAACGCCTGCGTTGATTGAAAAATTCAAGATACTGGGTGACGATGCAAGCGTGGCAATTTTAACGCGTATTCTGACTGATGAAATCGGCCACGTGAAGCTGGGATCTTATTGGTTTAAGTTTGTTTGCCAGCAACATGGATTTGAAGCTGAAGCAAAATACCGAGACTTAATAGAAGAGTATTATGTGGGCGGCAAACCTAAAGGCCCGTTTAACAGAGAATTGCGCAAGCTCGCCGGGTTTTCGGATGCTGAGATAAACTGGCTGGAATGTTAATGACGCCAGTCTTCAGGCTGAAAACGATGCAATTATCCCTATGACTAATACCCCAGCAAATTTTAATTTACGACCTGCACTGGAAATCGTTGAACAGGATTCCGGGCAACGTTCTGTCAAATTGACAGGAAGCTGGCTTCTGCGCAATTTAGTCAAATTACCCGATCTCAATCGAAAAATCGGCTCATACGCAGCAGATAAAAATATGCAGTGGGATATGAATTCGGTTGAGGCGCTCGACAGCGCCGGCGCATTAATTCTCTGGAAAGCTTGGGGAAATAGAATACCGGCGGCATTACAGATAAAACCTGAACATCAGCGGTTATTTGACCGCTGGCAAGCCATGGAGACCCCAAAGCCCCAGCCTGTCAATTCCAGATCAAGCCGGGCTATTAAATACATCTATCAATTACTCTTCAACTTTCGGGGACAATTGCTGCAATTGGTAACTTTACTGGGCCAATTGATTTTGGATATAAGCTATCTGCTATTGCATCCGGGCGAGATTCCCTGGTCGGAAATCTCCATTACGATTTATCAAGCAGGCGTTCGGGCTTTAGGCATCACGGCACTGGTCGGCTTTTTGATCGGTATCGTGCTCAGTTATTTGTCGGCGCTGCAACTGAAAATTTTCGGGGCGGAAATTTATATCATTGATATTCTGGGCTTGAGCGTCATTCGTGAGTTGGGGCCTTTGCTGGCGGCCATTTTGGTCGCGGGCCGCTCCGGTTCGGCAATGACGGCGGAAATCGGCATCATGCGGGTTACCGAAGAACTCGATGCGCTATCAGCGATGGGCATATCCCATTCTGTGCGCTTGATTCTGCCCAAGGTGATGGCGTTAACCGTCGTCCTGCCGCTGTTGAGCGTATGGACCAGCGCGATGGCACTGATCGGCGGGATGTTTTCAGCGCAAACAACGCTGGACATCAGTTACCAGCAATTTTTCCTTAAATTGCCTGATGCAGTGCCGTTAACCAATTTTTTTATCGGCTTTGGAAAAAGCGCGGTATTCGGCTTGATGATTGCACTGATTGCCTGTCACTTTGGCTTCCGGATCAAGCCCAATACTGAAAGCCTGGGCAATGAGACCACTAACTCGGTGGTAGCGGCCATTACTGTAGTGATTATGGTGGACGCGGTCTTTGCTATTATGTTCATGAATGTGGGGATGCCATGAGCGGTTCATACGCAATACAGCTTGAGCATGTCTGGACTAGTTTTGGCGATCCCGACAAAGGCGGCAAGCTCGTCCATAAGGACATTAACCTTTCTCTGGAACATGGCGAGATTTTGGGGCTAGTGGGTGCATCGGGTTGCGGTAAGACGACCTTGTTGCGCGAAATCATCGGCCTGCAAACACCCAGCCAAGGCGAGGTGTTTGTGATGGGACAGTCTTTGAAGGATGAAAATTCCGATCACGGCCAGCGGCTGCGTAACAATTGCGGCGTGCTATTCCAGAAAGGCGCACTATTCAGCGTTTTAAATGTGTTTGATAATATCGCCTTTCCTTTGCGGGAAATCGGTTTTCATGATGAGGAACTGATTGCCCGCATTGTGTTTATGAAGCTGTCCATGGTGGGTTTGGCTGACAGCGACGCCTGGTTGAAGCCGGCCGATCTGTCGGGCGGCATGACCAAACGGGTTGCACTGGCTCGTACCATGGTCCTGGAGCCGGCGTTATTGTTGCTTGATGAGCCGACCTCGGGCCTCGATCCTATTTCCAGCGAGGATTTTGTCGGCCTATTGTCCGAACTGCATAGAGATCTTCATTTTACGGTCGTTATGGTGACTCATGACTTAGATATACTAAGAGATTTATGTACTAAGGTTGCCGTGCTGGCGGACAATCAATTGGTTGCTTTTGGAACGCTGGCTTCCGTTTTGAATTGCAAACATCCGTTTGTAGATAAGTTTTTTCACAATAAACGCGCTGAACGGGTATTTCAATACCAGGAGACTGCTCATGGGTAGAGAACATCATGCACTGGCTACCGGCCTGTTTTTGATTACGTTGATAATCGCATCAACGGCGATCATTTTCTGGATCGGCACCATGAACCAGGAACGCAATCTCTACGTTATCTCAACACGAAAATCTGTTTCCGGTCTTAACCCCGAATCTACAGTTTTTTACCGAGGCATAGCAGTCGGGAAGGTGCTTAAAGTTCAGTTTGACCCTTTAGACTCCGGCAATATTCTTGTTCCGATTGAGATCGATAAAAATATCGTTCTGAGTAAAGGCGTGTACGCAACCCTGCGCTTAAAAGGAGTGACCGGTTTGACCCAGATTCAGCTGGAAGATTCCGGCGCTATACCTGAGCCGTTACCCCCCGGAGATGAGCCTCTGTCTCGTATTCCTTTAGAGCCATCAATGACCGATAAGCTGATGAGCTCTGGGGAAGAACTTTTGCATAAAGCCGATCACTTAATGCAACGGCTTAGCGTGATATTAAACGATGAAAATGAAAAAAATATCGGCGGCATTTTAAGCAACCTGAAAACGTTAACCGACAAGCTTTCCGACTTACAAAAGAGTGTGGATAAAGCACTTGCCGGTGTCCCCGCATTAAGCACCAGCGCCCGTACAACCTTGACCAATATCGATTCGTTGACCAAGGAGTTACAGGGTCTAAGCAGAGAAGTACAAGATCTTAGTGTAAAAGCGGGGAGTCTTGTCGATAGCGGAAAGACCTCTGGAGATACCTTGACGCAGACAACATTACCGAAGGTTAACAAATTGCTGACTGAGTTACAGTCAACAACGCAACAGGTAAAGAGAGTCGCTACAATGCTGGAACACGATCCACAGGAACTGTTGCTCGGTCCAAGTCAACGAGATTCAGGGCCGGGCGAGCCGGACTATAAGGAACAATAATGAGATACCTTTTAATTGGTTGGATGGTATTTTTTAGCATGGGTTGTAGCGTTAATGCCAGACAACCCGCACTCCATGATTTCGGTCGGGTTGAGCCAACGATGGTTCACCAGGATAAGGCGTCGGTTAACGTTAATGCGCCGACTTGGCTTTGGGATAACCGAATTCGCTATCGATTACTTTATTCCTCACCTTCCCAGGTCAGGTTCTACGGTTTGGATCGCTGGATTGCATCCCCGCCCGAATTATTTGAGCAATCACTGGCTTTTAACAGCAAAGCACGGGGTTATGCATTGCTAATCCGGCTACAGGATTTTGAACAACAATTTGATGCACCTGGCCGAGCTCGTGTGGTATTGCGCTTTTCTGCAGAAGCTTATTCTGATAATAATCAGAAGATTGGTACGCAGGAGTTTTACTTACAGCAGCCCACTAAGACGCCTGACGCGGCTGGTGCAATAAATGGCTTTACTGATTTAGCGCACAAGGCTAATGAGAAAGTCAGTGATTGGGTCAAAGGATTATCAGACCGCCAACAGTAGACGCTTTACGACTGCAAGGACAGATATTTGCTCCCGCAATATTTGCATTCACCACATCCCTGTGGATTATGTAGATAAGGGGCGTGAGCACGACTGCAAGGATGCAGGAGGTAGAGCAACGCAAGGAGCGGTTGCCGAGGCGGCAGGGTTGTTGCCTAACTTACTCGTGCGTTGCTTTGGAAGCGTAGCAACGCAGTCCATACTTTAGGTCCATTACTTTTTTATAGACAAAAAAAACCTCCCAGTGCCAAAGGCAAAGGGAGGAAAAATGTACAGACACTGGATAGTTCTGAACTTTCACATTACGAGGAGGTATATATGAAACTATTGGAGACAAGCTGTTAAGCTTTAATCTCATGGCAATGCTAAAATAACAGCACCGCTAAAAACGGTTGAAACAAAATATGTAAGAAACAAACCCATATTCTGAAAAATATCTATATAAATCAGTAATAATAGCTTCTTTCCCGATGGCTAAAGATTATACGTATGTATACGTAAGCCAACAATAGGGCTGCAAATTAATAGATTGTTTCTATTTTATTGATAGTCCCCAAATATCTCTACTTCCAAAAACAAGTGGCGGTAGTGTAAAAGGCAATAAGTTTTACTCCGTTCAATTAACCTCGCTTTTAACACATTATCTGCATAATCAAAGCCTTATACATACATAATAATAAGTAATTTTACTAATTGTATAAAAAAATTGACTACTTTATTCTGTAAATGCTTTAAACAAATAACTAAATTTTTAAGTTAAATTGGTTGGGCATGCAATTGACAAAAGGCGGGGCTTCCATGCTTTTGTCGTTTGGTTTCTTACTAAAGATTATCACCTAATACTATTAATAATGAGGATAAAATCATGAAAAAATCAACATTTGCATTTGCAGGTTTATTGCTATTATTAAGTACATTTTTAAGTACCGCAGTTTTTGCCGAGGAACATGCTCTCGCTGCAATAGAACATACCAGCGCTGCAATAGCAAAAGGCAAGGTAGATAAAGCCCCAGCATTGGTCGAGCATGCACAACAAGCGCTGGAACACGCCAAACAGGCTGAAAATGTGGCATTAGGCCACTCAAAAACTCAAATGCAATCCGCCGTGAAAGAACTGGAAAAAGCTATTGATGCTGGCAAAACAGGTGATTCCAAGAAAGCTACTGAATCTGCCGAAGCAGCACTGGGATTTCTTCAGGCTGGAAACAAATAAACTTAATATCTTAAAAAGGGCGGAAATATTCCGCCCTTTTTTATTCCGTGTTCAGCATTTCGACAGCAAAATAAAATATTTTAATGTTCATGGAAGGACATTAATGCTACCAACTATATTGGTCGCAATATTGAGATATATTCAATTACTCGATTGCGGCTTAAGCCAACCGCTCTTTTTCTATCATGTTATCTAATAAAACTGTTTAAATATCTGATAGTTGTTGCATTTAAAGGCTGTCAAAAAATCAGATTAAACGATATAATTAAAATATAACATTTATCCAATTGATGAGAATAGAGTGGATATTAAAGAATACATGAAAACACTTGGCCAGCAGGCCAAGAAAGCGGGACGGGAAATAAGCCGTACCGAATCAGGCAAAAAAAATCTGGCCCTACTGAAAATTGCCGAAGCGCTTGAGAATAGTTATGAACTATTAATAGCGGAGAATCGAAAAGATTTGGATGCGGGCAAAAGCAACGGTTTGGATGCAGCATTGCTGGACAGGCTGGAACTAAAATCATCCGGCATTCAGGCGATGGTTGAAGGTTTAAAACAGGTGGCCGCGTTACCTGATCCGGTCGGTGAAATCAGCGATTTAAGCTACCGTCCCAGCGGCATTCAGGTAGGACAAATGCGCGTACCTTTAGGCGTGATCGGCATTATTTATGAATCCCGTCCCAACGTAACCGTCGATGCGGCTGCCTTGTGTCTTAAATCCGGCAATGCCTGTATTTTAAGGGGCGGTTCAGAAGCCATACACTCCAATCAAGCGATTGCATCATGTATTTCTCAAGGCCTGGAAGCGGCAGGTTTGCCGGTGAAAGCCGTGCAAATCGTAGCGACAACCGATCGTGCGGCAGTCGGCGAATTAATCACAATGGATCAATACGTCGATGTGATCGTACCACGCGGCGGCAAAAACTTGATCGAACGTATTTCCAGGGACGCAACAATTCCTGTAATCAAACATCTGGATGGCATCTGTCATGTTTATATCGATGGCAAAGCCGATCTGGACAAAGCCATCAAAATTGCCGTCAACGCCAAAACCCATCGCTATGGCGTTTGCAATGCAATGGAAACTTTGCTGGTTGCCGAGAGTATTGCCGCAAAAATCCTGCCTCTTCTGGCTGAACAATATAGCGAAAAAGGCGTTGAACTACGCGGTTGCCTTAAAACTTGCTCTTTAATCCCAAATTGCATCAGAGCAACTGAGGAAGATTGGAACACTGAATATCTGGCACCAATTTTATCGATCAGGGTTATTGATGGTATCGATGAAGCAATGGAGCATATCAATCAGCACAGTTCCGGACATACCGAAGCCATTGTGACCGAAGATTACACTTTAGCCCGTCGCTTTTTGCGGGAAGTGGATTCCAGTTCGGTAATGGTCAATGCCTCGACCCGCTTTGCCGATGGCTTTGAATACGGGCTAGGTGCTGAAATTGGTATCAGCACCGACAAGCTACATGCCCGAGGACCAGTCGGTTTAAAGGGGCTGACCTCGTTAAAATACATTGTCTTGGGTGATGGCCATATCCGGCAATAGATGATCGGTATTTTCGGGGGCACTTTCGACCCTATTCACTACGGACATTTGCGTTCCGCGCTTGAAGTTAAGGACATCTTCGGACTGAATGAGGTTCGATTGATTCCCTGCGCCAGTCCGCCTCATCGCGAACAGCCTGCCGTAACCGCTAAAATGCGGTTGCAAATGCTGAAGCTGTCCATAAAAAACCAGCCGGGACTGAAAATTGATACCAGAGAACTGGACCGACATAAGGCATCTGATCAAATGCCGTCGTACATGATAGACACACTGAAATCGTTGCGGCAAGAGTTTCCAGCCGAGCCATTGTTGTTGTTTATAGGCACTGACGCGTTTAAACATTTAACCAGCTGGCATCAATGGCAGCAGTTATTTGATTATGCGCATATTGTGGTAATGACCCGACCAGGCTTTGAAACACAAGAACTTAATGACTTTTTTAAAGCCAGACTGGCTGAAGCAAAGGAGTTGGCGCAATCTGTCGCAGGAAAATTATGTTTTCAGCAAGTCACCCAATTGGATATTTCGGCAACGGCTATCAGAGCCATAATCGCAGATAAACGAAATCCGGGTTTTTTATTACCTGATGCTGTCATAGAATACATCAAGCAGCATAAGCTTTACGAGACACATTGATCTCATTATTTACACTAGGAATTTGAATGCAAGCAGAACAAATATTGAAAATTGTCCAGGATGTTTTGGATGAACGCAAAGGGCAAAACATAACGACACTCGATGTTCGAGGAAAGACCAGTTTTACTGATTATATGGTAGTCGTAACCGGTACTTCCGATCGGCACTTGAAATCCTTGTGTGAATATGTGTCTGAAAAGTTAAAAGAAAACGGCGTTAAACCTTTGGGTATGGAAGGCGATTTAGGATCAGACTGGGTGCTGCTCGATTTGGGTGACGTGATTGTCCATGCGATGACCCTTCAGGCACGCGATTTTTATCAGCTTGAGAAGCTATGGTCGGTTGACCACGCAAAAGAGAGCGGCGCCAGTTAGGCTTGCTTAGCAAAGGCTTGGGTTGCCTGTTGTCTGGAGCCATAAGTAGGCCCCTTAGGCGACCCAGTTATAGACTGAGTTGGGTTAACGATAAAGCAGTTAACCCAACTCACGCGATTTATTTAAATCTCTTTATGCCTGGTCGCCAAAACAGGCATTGACTTGACCAGCTTCATGATGCCATATCCCAAAACCATATAGAGTAGGGCAGAGCTGACATAAGGAGGGTAATACATGGCTACTCGTGAAAAATACTGTCCCCAGGATAAATCAGGATAACGACCTGAAAATAAATAAAAGCTGCCGTTTGAAATGGCGAATGCAGCGGATGTCGCCAGTGTGATCACGCCAAATTGCGTTGCCAGATCAGTCATTGTCAGTGATTTAAATGCCGCGCAGTAACGGCCTGCAAACCACATTACTGCATAAGTAGGAATCAGAAAAATATAAGCCGCCGATACACAAAAGCTGCTGGTGCCGTTTGCGATGGCAACATAATCAATTAACCCTGCCAGAGCCAACAAAAAGACAAAAAAGGCTTTTTTATGGTAGAAACCGGCAAAGAAGAAAACTGCCAACGAGGCATCGGGCAGATGCAATACGTCGCCAAAGTGGTGAAAGCGAGTCAACGCCATCAGCGCGATCAGGGGGATTGGCAAATACTCTGCTTGCAGCCATTGTTTTATATTCATAGTTTTATCTCCAAAAGTTAGTTGTTATAGTGGATTGAAAAGAAAAAATTTCTGCCTGCTGTATTGAAAGTGCTGACTGTTTGATAATCTTTATCAAGCATATTATTTAATTTTGCGCTCAGCATCCAGTTTTTACTTAAATGATAGGCTGTACGTAAATCAACAGTCACATAGCCGGCAACTTTGGTTTTATTTAGCACATCATCAAAACGGTCGGCTTGAGCCAGTACATGAGCTCCGAGATCAAATTGTCCGAATGAGCGCGATAAATCATAGGATAAGGTCTTTTCCGCACGGCGAGGCAGTCGCGCATTAGTCACTCGGTTTTTAGGGCTTAACAGGTTCATGTTCAACTTGCTATTCCAGCCCATCAACTGAGTTCCTATTTCAGCTTCAATGCCGTCAATTTGCGCTTTTCCGACATTTTCGGCGCTGAATCCGCTGGACGCCGTCGGGTTAGCTACCGTGACAATCAAATTGTCGATATTGGTATGGTAACCGCGAAGTTCCCATTGCATCCAATCATGGTCACCGGCCAGTCCCGCTTCGAAAGAAGTTGATTGTTCGGCTTTCAGTGAAGGATTGCCAAATCCAGGAAAATAAAGCTGATTAAATGTCGGCGCTTTGAACGCATTGCCAAAACTGGCAAATGGGCTAATACCGTAGTCTCCGTTGTAACGCCAGCCAAAACTGCCGGTCACCTGCTCACCGAAGGCTTCGTTTTTATCCCCACGTACCGACGCGTTGATAAAGTGATTATCCAGAATGCGGCTGTGCAATTCGGTGAAAATGCCCGCATCATAACGGGAACTTTCATTGTAACGAGTTGAGCTATCTACTTGATCCAGTCGGTAATCAGAGCCAATAACCAACTGGTGTTTATCAGACAAGGCAACTTCATTTAACCAGCTGGCGTTCCAGCGAGTGCTGTTAAATTTGCTGGAAAATGTCCCGTTAGGCGCAAAGTTGTTGCCATCGTCGCGGCTTTGTCCCAAGCGCAACATTGAACGCCAGTTTTCAACAATATTCATACTGGCGGTAGTGCCAACGACCTGTTCTACAAATTCCGTTTTATTCGGGTTGCCGTCATACTCGGTTTTCCCCTCTGCCCGCATAAAGGAAGCCTCAACTTCGGCAGTGTTATCAAAACGGTGACCTGCTCGGGCATTCAGCGCAGTATTCAGATAACCGTCCCTGTCAGGCTCATTAAGGCCGAATCGTCCAGGGATTGGTTGTCGAGAATTAAAGCCCTGAGAACCAAACTGCGATGAACCCAAAGTATACCAGCTGTTTTTCCATTTGCCGCTGACAGTACCGGAAGCGCGGTAAGTGTCATAGGAACCTCCGCCGGCGTCCAGAGTCACGCTGGGCCTTTCCTCCTGCCCGCCTTTGCGGGTGAAAATCTGAATGACCCCGCCTATTGCTTCCGAACCGTATAAGCTAGATTGAGGCCCGCGAATTACTTCTACCCGCTCGACCTGATCGATCGGAATAAATTGAAAAGGGGTAGTACCGGTGGTAACAGAGCCGACTTTAATGCCGTCAATCAGCACCAGCAGGTGATCCGAATTGGTTCCACGCATGAAAACATTAGTGTCTTTTCCGTAGCCGCCGCTTTCAGTTATATCGATTCCTGTTGTTCCCCTTAACAGTTCCGGTATGGTTTTAGCCTGTAGGCGTTCAATGTCTTTTCGTGTATAGATGGTGGTTGCAGTTGCCAGCTGGTTTTTAGCAGTTTCCGTTCGGGTCGCGGTAACAACCAGATCGGGAAGATTTTGCGGAGTTTCCTGTGCATGCAATGGGGCATTAAAGCCCGTGAGTAGTAATGGGCCGAAGATCATTTTTTTCAAGTTTGTACCTCTCTGCGCCGCCCGCGCATCATGATTGATTTACACAGCAGAGGACAAAAGAAAACGAGAGATGACGCAAACGTGAAGCAGCACTGTCATTTTCGCAGACAGCCCTCCGCTGTACCGAATTAAACTCTCGGGCCGGTCTCCGGGCTTATAAGTGGCGTTAACCTGAATCATCACCTTCCCATGCGTAAGCACAGTGGCATCTCGATGAAACTTTTACTTAAATACCGTTGCGGGGGCAGCGTCGGATTTGGCCTAAACCTTACCGACTTCCCGTTTAACCATTAGGTCTGAAAAACCTTCTGGAACCTGAAAGCAGGTTGATTATAAGGAATAGGGCGGATAAAGCAAATTTGCTGGGTTAGATTTTGTGTAATTAGTTTTTTATCTAGAGTTTAAGTGTTTATACTTAGACAGGAGTAAAGAACAGGGGCAATGTTATGTGCTACCGGTCAGGATTTTGATATATACCATTTAAGGTCCCCGTTTAACGTTAAGCTATTTTTCAACAAAGTCAGCAAGGTTACTATGAACATAAGTCAGTTAATATTTGCGCTCTATTTGGTGGCCACCTCAACAATCACCTTCGCAGCCGAAGGCACGATTGAAATCTCAAAAAATATTGCGGTTTCAGCCGGGAAAGCACTTTCAAGCAAAAAGTTCTCACTCATAAACTCAATGGCTGACAAAATGCGAGAATCAAAAGAGCGCTTACCTGATGGACGATGGAAATTACCGTTTGTTACAAACAGTCTCGTTGCAGACCTGAAGGGTAAGGATGATAAGGCTTGGGCGAAGAGACTCGCCCTTTTTGATAAGTGGATTGCCCAAACTCCAAAAAACTCTACACCTTATTTAGCAAAAGCCGAAGCTCTAGTTGCTTACGCTTGGGAAGCTCGAGGTGATGGCTGGGCGGACTCGGTTAAAGAGCAAGACTGGATGCTTTTTAGAAAACGCCTTTCTGAAGCAAGGAAGGTGTTAGAAGACTCCGCGGCTACGTCAAAAAACAGTTCCGTTTGGTTTGAGATTATGCAGACCATCGCTTTGGGGGAATCTTGGCCCGTTGAAGAATATTCTAAACTGTTTAACGAGAGCGTTAGTCGGGAGCCGACTTATTACTTTCATTACTTCCATGCGGCAACCTATTTTTTACCGCGCTGGCATGGAAGTGCAGATAAATTAACCCAGTTCATCGACAATGCGGTTAATAACACCCAGGCCAAAGAGGGGCAAACCTTATATACGAGAATATATTGGTCTTTGCTTTGGGCGTTAAAAGACAAGACGTTTTCCCCAGGATATGCGAATTGGCCTCGTATGAAAGAAGGTTTTGTAGATATTCTTAAATCATATCCAGACAATTGGAATCTGAATGCTTTTTCCTATTACGCCTGTATGGCCAAAGATTGGGCGACGGTGAACGAAACCATCCCTAAACTATCAAGTGTCGAATTAAATATTTGGGAGGATGTTAGCAATTTTCAGTTATGCGTAAGTCAGGCTGAAAAAGTCGAACATTAGCCGGTTGGGCGGGCACTTTTCATTGCCTAATATTTTTACTTTAACGTTATCTGACTGCATCACCCCGGCATTCAGCTAACCTATTCAAGGGGTAGAGAAAAAGGAATAGACCATGAATTGGTATCTGGAAGTTTTAAAAAAATATGCTGTGTTCAAAGGGAGAGCCCGAAGAAAAGAGTATTGGTACTTTCTTCTGATCAGTACTGTTATCAGCATTGTTCTTGTGCTCATTGATTCTGTTACCGGCACCTTAAGTGAAGAAGCAGGCATCGGCCTGTTAAGCGGCATTTATTCATTGGCCGTCCTAATTCCCGGCATATCGGTAGCAATTCGGAGACTCCATGACACCGACCGTAGCGGTTGGTGGTTTTTGATCGCTCTGATTCCGATCATCGGCGGGATCGTACTTTTAATTTTTATGGTTCTGGACAGCGCGCCCGGCGACAATCAATATGGGCCAAACCCTAAAGTAGCGGTAGAGTAAAGCAACGCGACTTGAAAGCACGAAGTGAAACCCATCGCATAGCTTATTGGCAGGGTGGGTTTTAGCTATAGCCCCCCATCCTGCCGCATTTTTATGTGGCCGATTTACAGTTATATTCAATATTTTCAGCCGTAATCTTTCAACACTTGTTATCCGCGTTGCCTATTGGAGCATGGAAATATTGGACATAAAAGCATACCTACCGTTGAAGGTCGTCCCGCACAGAGCGCTTCAGCACATCCCAGACCGAACGCAGGTTGGATTCAGGTTCAGGCAGCAACAAAGTAATTACTATCTCTTCAATGGCGGCCAATATGCATATAATTGCAGCCATTCGAAACGGCCATGCTGAACCATTCAAAAACAGGATATACAAGGTCAAGCTCATAGAGGCGGCTGCGATTTTGACGCCCCACGTATGATAACTCGTGAATCGTCCGAATTTAAGAATGCCCGCCAGCGCCGGTAACAGACAGCTAGCCACAATAAGACCTACATAAAATAGTTCTCTGCTTACTACCTCGGGCCATAACCACCAACAACATATCGCAATGGTTAGATAGGTGATGACATCCGCCCAGCTGTCGAGAGTGGCGCCAAATGGAGTAACTTGCCCGGTTAACCGAGCTGCTACGCCATCGAGCAAATCGGTTAAAAAAGTAATCGCTAACAGTCCCATAAAGGCAATCCCATGTCCATTCCATGCCAACCACAGCAATACCGGCGCCGCAACAAAGCGAAATCCGGTCAGCAGGTTGGGCAAGGTCAGTTTGGACTGTATGTCGTTCATAAGGCAAACGAGGCCGCCAAGGGCGCATGGTCTGAAAGGGTATGCCATGGTGCGTATGCCAGCCGCTCACACGATACCGGGATTAAACCGCGATAATAAATACGATCCATCGGCAAAAAAGGCAACCAGGACGGAAAGCTTCGTGCATAGCGCCCATGAGTTTCACGAAAAATCTCTTGTAATCCCAAATGATCATGAAAGAATCGATCAGCTTGCCCCAGCCAATCGTTAAAATCGCCGGCAACAATCAGCGGCGCATCAGGTGGCACATGGCTATCGATGCGCGCAGATAACTTGTTTATCTGAAGGCGGCGCTCTTTGCCCGTCAATCCGAAATGAATGCACACGATATGCACATCCTGATCGCTTCCTGGCAATCGGATAACGCCATGCAACAGGCTGCGACTGGCCCAGGGAAAAGGCGACACATTAATATTTTCCCATCGCTCGAACGGATGTTTGCTCAAGATGGCATTGCCGTGATGGCCGGCATTGTAAATCGCATTCTTTCCGTAGGCATGATAAGGCCAAGTGTTTTCAGCAAGAAACTCAAGCTGGGGTAAAACCGGCCAATCGGCGATTCTTTTTTCATGATGCAGATGCTCGCCTTGCATTTCCTGTAAAAACATCAAATCAGCATCGGCGGCTATTAATGCATCCCGTATCTGGTGCAACACAAACCGCCGATTACCTACATTAAAACCTTTATGAAGGTTATAAGTTAATATTCGCAATCCTTTTTTATTCATATGTAATTTTTTGTCAATTTATTTAATAAGGCCGCTTTCTAATATGCAATCGGTAAAGAACCGGCGAGATTAATTCCTCAATCAGAAAAAAAAACACTACAATCAGGATGATGTCGATCAGGCTCAGCATCAGCGGCTCTTTTAACAGCAATGCCGGTAACAATGATTCGGGCACCGTATCAAGACCTCTCGCCTGGCTACTTTCAGCGTAGCCTACACGACGCTTGATAAAGCTCGCCAGCAAATCTCCGAACATTGTTAATAGGCCGAATAATACACCTGTCAATAAATCTATTCCGCTTAATATTGCTGTAAGAGTAGTAAAAAGAACAGCCGAAAACAATCCTCGCCATGTTTTGGTGTCGCCAAATAAGCGACGTCCGTCTCGCAGTTTCAGCCCATTATCCACAGGCCATGCCCACTGCGTCCCCAGTGTTTTATTGATCAGCACCGGTGCGCCATTCGCCACAATAAGCAATGCGATAGCCTGAACCATACAATATAGACACAACGATAGCGTGTTCACCTAAGCCTCGTGTTCGGAATAACCAATGTTATTTGATCATAGCCAGCAATTACTGTCGATTCAAAGTAGGTGCGATTTTTGCTATTGGCTGAGTGCATAAAACAGGCTGCTTAAAAATACTGTAAAATACTGTAAAATGTCTAAAGCAAAAAATATTCCCTTTGCCGCTTTCTATAATTTAAGAGAAACTTATGATAGATAAAAAACTGCTTGATATTCTGGCCTGTCCTTTATGCAAGAGCCCACTGATTTATGACAAATCCAAGCAGGAACTTATCTGCAAAGCCGACCGTATTGCTTTCCCCATCCGTGATGACATTCCCGTCATGCTCGAAGACGACGCACGCGAATTAACTCATGACGAAATCGACGCCTTATACAAATGACTGTGCGTTTCAAAGTAGTCATTCCAGCACGGTACGCTTCAACAAGATTGCCGGGTAAACCGCTGCTGGATATTGCAGGCAAGCCGATGATTGCGCATGTCTGTGCGCGTGCGCAGGAAGCCGATGCCGACGAAATTATTGTCGCCACCGACGATGAGCGGATTTTTCAGACCGTCATGGCTTTAGGGATTAAAGCGGTTATGACGCGAGCGGATCATCAAAGCGGTACGGAAAGAATCGCCGAGGTTGCGAGGCTTTGCGGCTGGACTGATGATACAATCATCGTTAATCTGCAAGGCGATGAGCCGCTTATACCACCTGTTTATATTCGTGACACTGCTGAGGCGCTGGCTGGTCAGCAGCAGGCAGGCATAGCGACATTGGCTGCCAAAATCACCGATCCGGAAGAAATTTTCAATCCCAACGCAGTAAAAGTGGTCTTGAATCATGCCGGTTACGCGCTTTATTTCAGCCGTGCGCCAATCCCTTGGGATAGAGATACATTCACTCAGTCTAACAGTACACCCTCCGGTAAAATGCCTTATCTCAGGCATATCGGCATGTACGCCTATACCGTTGATTTTTTAAACCGCTATTGTCACTGGGATGCTTCATTGCTTGAGTCGGTTGAGTCTCTGGAACAGCTGAGAATACTCTGGTACGGCGAGAGCATTAGAGTGCATATCGTCGATATAACACCAGCCGCCGGTGTCGATACACAAGAAGATTTGCTACGCGTAGAACAAGCATTGCGCGTAGATCGCTAGTCTGTCCGGATGCTGCTTTCATTTGACATAGCGTTTTAATAACAGTACTTTGGACAACATTTTTTAACTTTCACTTAAACACCGGTTTTTCAAGAGCAGTCAATGGAACAATTTCAAAGAATAAGTCGTTTACCCCCCTACGTTTTTAACATTGTTACTGATCTGAAAGCCAAAGCCCGAGCGGCGGGTGAAGATATTATCGATTTTGGCATGGGCAATCCCGATCAGGCCACGCCTGAACATATTGTCAATAAATTGATTGAATCGACCAGACGCCCCGATACACATCGTTATTCAGTTTCCAAAGGCATACCCCGATTAAGAAAAGCCATCTGTACTTGGTATAAGAACCGCTTTGATGTCGATTTGGATCCCGAAACCGAAGCCATTGTCACTATAGGCTCAAAAGAAGGCTTGGCGCATTTAGCGTTGGCGACTTTAGGACCGGGGGATGTCGTGCTGGTGCCCAATCCCGCTTATCCGATACATCCTTACGGCGTTGTAATTGCAGGCGCCGATCTTAGGCATGTGCCGATGGTTCCGGGTGGCGATTTCTTTGAAGAACTGCAAAAAGCCATTGTTGATTCATGGCCCAAACCGAAAATGCTGATCCTTAATTTTCCCGGCAATCCGACCAGTCAGTGCGTGGAGCTGGACTTTTTTGAAAAGATCATCGCCGTCGCCAAAGAACATAAAATTTGGGTGGTGCAGGATATTGCTTACGCAGATATCGTTTTTGACGGCTACAAAGCGCCGTCAATCCTTCAAGTCAAAGGCGCAAAAGACATCGCGGTTGAGTTTTTCTCGCTATCAAAAAGCTACAACATGCCGGGCTGGCGTGTGGGCTTCATGTGCGGCAACAAGGAACTGGTTTCCGCTTTGGCACGTATTAAATCTTATCTGGATTACGGCACGTTTACGCCGATCCAAATTGCCGCGATTGCAGCCCTTGAAGGACCGCAGGAATGCGTAGCAGAAATTGCCGAGATGTACCGGAAAAGACGCGATGTTCTATGCGACGGCTTAACGGCAGCCGGGTGGCCGGTTGAGAAGCCGAAAGCCACGATGTTTGTCTGGGCACGTATTCCAGAAGCCTATCAGCATATGGGGTCGCTTGAGTTTTCAAAGAAACTGCTGGCGGAGGCCAAAGTTGCGGTTTCGCCGGGCATCGGTTTTGGCCAGCATGGCGATGATCATGTCCGATTCGGCCTGATTGAAAATGAACACCGTACCCGCCAGGCAGTTCGCGGCATACGCAATATGATGAAGAAAGACAAGGTCATATAATGGATCTCCATGCTTCGCATAATAATAATTTTTTAACTGGAGTTTGATTTGAAACCGGTAAAAGTAGGTATATTAGGATTAGGTACTGTCGGTGGCGGTACCGTCAATGTGTTGAAGCGCAATGCCGCGGAAATTGCCCGCAGAGCAGGCCGTGAAATCATCATTACTCGTGCCTCGGCGAAGGATTTGAACAAGCAGCGTATTTGCGATACGCAAGGCATCGCCTTAACGACCGATCCTTTTGAAATCATTAATGATCCCGAAATTGAGATCATTCTGGAACTCATTGGCGGGGCAGGGCAGGTCAAAGACATGGTGTTAAAGGCCATAGCAAACGGCAAGCATGTCGTTACCGCCAATAAGTCGCTGATTGCGTTGCACGGCAATGAAATTTTTGCCAAAGCCAGCGAAAAAGGCGTCATTGTCGCTTTTGAAGCCGCTGTTGCCGGCGGCATTCCTATCATAAAAGCCATACGCGAAGGCTTAAGCGGCAACCATATCGAGTGGTTGGCGGGTATTATTAACGGCACAGGCAATTTCATCCTGACCGAAATGCGCGATAAGGGCCGTGATTTTGCAGACGTATTGGCCGAAGCTCAGGCCTTGGGTTACGCAGAAGCTGACCCTACCTTTGATGTGGAAGGCATCGATGCCGGGCATAAGCTAACCATTCTGGCTTCGATCGCTTTCGGTATTCCGTTGCAGTTTGACAAGGTTTTCACTGAAGGCATTACCAAAATCACCCGTACTGATGTCGAGTACGCGGAACAACTGGGCTATCGCATCAAGCATTTGGGCATCGCCCGCAAGACGCCGGAAGGTATCGAGTTAAGAGTGCATCCGACCCTGATTCCGGAACGCCGTCTGATTGCCAACGTAAACGGTGTGATGAATGCCATTTTGGTTAAAGGCGATGCAGTCGGCCCTACGCTTTATTATGGTGCCGGAGCTGGTGCCGAACCGACTGCGTCATCAGTCGTCGCCGATGTCATCGATGTAGTCAGAGCCTTAACCAGCGATCCTGAAAACCGCGTGCCTCATTTAGCTTTTCAGGCCGATGCATTAGCTGATATACCGGTGTTGTCTTCAGACATGTTCAGGACTTCTTATTATTTACGGCTCAATGCCGAAGATAAACCGGGCGTTTTGGCTGAAGTGACCCGGATTTTGGCCGATCACCAAATCAGCATTGAAGCGATCAGCCAGAAAGTACCGCTACACAATGAAACGTCGGTACCGATTATCATACTGACGCAAATCACGCTGGAAAAAGAAATGAACGCGGCTATTGCTGAAATTGAAGCTTTAAAAACCGTTACCGGTAAAGTTCACCGTATCCGCCTGGAAACTTTAGGATAAATTAAAAATATGTCTACTCATAAACACTACACCGGCTTGATTGAACGCTACAGAGACCGTCTGCCTGTTAGCGAAAGCACTCGCATTATCAGTCTGAACGAAGGCAACACGCCGCTGATTCAACTGCAAAATATTCCGCGATTGATCGGCAAGGATGTCGATATTTATGTCAAATATGAAGGATTAAACCCGACTGGCTCATTCAAGGATCGCGGCATGACCATGGCTGTCACCAAAGCCGTAGAAGCGGGCAGTCAAGCCATCATCTGCGCTTCGACCGGCAACACTTCGGCCGCTGCTGCGGCATATGCAGCACGTGCTGGCATCAAAGCGTTCGTACTGATTCCCGACGGTAAAATCGCCTTGGGCAAGCTGGCGCAAACCTTGATGTACGGTGCTGAAATCATCCAGATTAACGGCAACTTCGATAAAGGCATGGCCCTGGTAAAAGAAGTCGCCGACCATGCGCCAGTCACTATCGTTAACTCGATCAACCCGTTCAGAATCGACGGACAAAAAACCGCCGCTTTTGAAATTGTTGATGATCTCGGTTTCGCGCCTGATTATCACTGTCTGCCTGTCGGCAATGCCGGAAACATTACCGCCTACTGGAAAGGCTATACCGAATACGCCGCCAGCCGTGTGTGCAGTAGTCGCCCGGTCATGTGCGGTTATCAAGCTGCCGGAGCTGCACCATTTTTAGCCGGTCATATGATCGATGAGCCGGAAACCATTGCCACAGCCATACGCATCGGCCATCCGCAATCCTGGGATTTTGCCTGGGCAGCACAAAAAGAGTCCGGCGGCTGGTTTGATAAGTTTACCGACGAACAAATTTTAGCCGCTCATAAAATGCTGTCCCAGTTTGAAGGCATCTTTTGCGAACCTGCTTCAGCAACTTCATTAGCAGGAGCCTTGTATGACATCGGTTCAGGTAAAATCCCTGAAGGCAGCAAGATTGTTTGCACCTTAACCGGTAACGGCTTAAAAGATCCCGATACGGCTATCTCGCAATGTGCTGCCGCACATCCTGTGACGATTGACGCCAGTTTGGATGCGGTTAAACGGGCTATTTTGGATTGTTTATAAAATATGCTCCGTGTTACGAATTTAATAAAGCAGTAATCTAAAGCCGGCTTTTGTCGGCTTTTTTGTTGAGAGATCCATGTATTATCAAGGCGTTAAAAAAAACATAGTTACCCGTCCCGTCCCGAAAACGCGCGCTAAATTAGGAGAAATGCATCCGGTATTGGAACGTATCTTTTTAGCCAGAGGTTTGACTTCGGAAGCCGATCTGGACAGGACGCTGGCTAAGCTTCCGTCGCCATGGCTGCTATCGGGCATGGAAGAGATGGTGGAGCATTTGATCGCCGCGATCAATAAGCAGCAACGGATTTGCATTGTGGCCGACTTCGATGCCGATGGCGCAACCAGTTGTGCGGTGGCCATCAAAGGCTTGCAATTGCAGGGAGCGGGGCAGGTAACGTTTGTTGTGCCTAACCGGTTTGAGTACGGTTACGGCTTGACGCCTGAAATCGTCGATCTGGTGAAGCAGCAAAATCCTGATGTGATTATTACCGTTGATAACGGTATATCGAGCATAGACGGGGTAAGAGTCGCCAAAGAACTGGGCATAAAAGTCCTGATTACTGATCATCACTTGCCGGGCCATGATTTGCCTGCCGCAGACGCGATCGTCAATCCCAATCTGGTCGATGATAAATTCCCTAGCGGTACACTTGCCGGCGTTGGCGTAATTTTCTATGTATTAATGGCCTTAAGGAGCCGATTAAGAGAAAAAAACTGGTTTGAGCAAAATCAGGTTCAGGAACCCAATCTAGCCCAACTGCTTGATTATGTCGCACTGGGTACGGTGGCCGATGTGGTAGCACTGGATCAAATCAACCGGGTTCTGGTGCATCAAGGCTTATTGAGGATACGTACAGGGCGATCACATCCCGGCATAAAAGCGCTTATCGAGGTATCAGGCAGAAAACCTGAATCCATTAGTGCCTCCGATTTGGGCTTTGCGCTGGGACCGAGGCTTAATGCGGCAGGGCGTATGGATGACATGTCACTCGGGATTCAGTGCCTGCTTACCGAAGACCCTACTCTTGCCAAAGAAATGGCGTTGCAGCTCGATGAGCTGAACAATGACCGGCGGGAAATTGAGGGGCAAATGAAAAACGAAGCGATGGCTTTGTTAAGTGAAATGAAAAAGCTTGATGAACACCATCTGCCTGCGGGAGTCTGCTTGTTTGACTCAAACTGGCATCAAGGTGTTATCGGCATTTTGGCATCACGAATTAAAGATCAATTGCATCGTCCGGTTATAGCTTTTGCGCCTGCCGGAAAAGATGAGATAAAAGGCTCGGCACGCTCGATTCCAGGCGTTCATATTCGCGATGTATTGAGTGATATTGCTGCCGCACACCCTAAGCTGCTAAGTAAATTTGGCGGTCATGCGATGGCCGCAGGCTTGAGCATAAAAATGCATGACTATCCGCCGTTTGCGTTGGCTTTTGATGCTTTGGTCAGAAAACGTCTAGTGACCATTGACCTGGAGCAGAAAATCTATTCCGATGGCGAGCTGACCGAACAGGAGCTGACCATTGGATTTGCTGATTTATTGCAGAACGCCGCAACTTGGGGACAGGAATTCCCCGAGCCCGTTTTTGATGGGGTTTTCGATGTGATTCAGTCGCGTATAGTCGGACAACGGCATCTTAAATTAGTGCTAAGAAAACCGTTTGGCGAGTTATTAATCGATGCGATTGCTTTTTATGTGGATAAGCCGGAAAGCTGGCTGGGCTTGCGGCACATTAAAGTGGCTTACAAACTGGACATCAATGAGTTCAGAGGAAATCGCAGTGTGCAGCTTATAGTGCAGTATCTGGAAAAAATCGTATAAAAAAGGGCGGATAATCCGCCCTTTTTTGTGCAACGTAATACTATTTCTTTATTTCTGCTGGGGCGGCAGGAGCCGGTTCAGCAGCTTTAGCTGGTTCTTTGGGTTTAGCTGGCTCTGCAGCAGGGGTGGCTGGTTTCTCTTCAGCCGGCGCTTCTGTAGTTGGAGTTGCAGCTTCTGCCGGAGCAGTTTCAGCTTTTGGTTTTTCCTCAGTCAGCGACACCAATATCTCTACTTTTGCCTGATTGCGTAATGTTTCTATCATGCCTTGAACTTTTTTCCGTTGCATGAAAGGTGTCAATTGCTCTTTAACTGCTTCCAAGGGTGGAGGTGTTACAGGACGAGAATCTTCTTTTAGAATAACATGATAACCAAATTGGGTCTTAACTGGCTCTTTGGTGTATTTTCCTTTTTCCAGTGCAGCCACAGCTTCTGAGAAAGGGGGAACCATTTGTGCGGCAGAAAACCAACCTAAATCGCCGCCATTTTGTGATTCTTTAGCATCCAATGAATATTTATTGGCTAACTTGGCAAAATCCGCACCCTTATCCAATTCAGCAATCAGTTTCTTAGCTTCTGCTTCGGTTTTAACCAGAATATGACGCGCTTTATATTCAGTACCTTTTTCAGCGGCTACTTTGCTGTCGTATTCGGCCTTGATTTCCGCATCGGTTACCGGATTGGCTTTGATGAAGTTCTGCAGTTCGGCTTGGGTTAATAATGCCTTTTTAGCGGCCTCAAGCTGCGCAATGAATTCAGGTGATTTGTCCAGTTGCTTTTGCAGTGCATCCTGAACCAGTAATTCACGTTGAACAAGTTCTTCAACCAATTTTTCCTTAGGAAAAGTTTGTCCGTGGCTACGCTCGGCGATTTCTTTTTCCAGCGTTTCCAGCGATGATTTAGGGATATATTGGCCGTTAACAACAGCAACAGCATCGGCTTTATCAACCGCTGGTGAAACTGTTGTAGCAGGAGTGCTACCGGCATCAGTGGATTTTTCTTGATTACAGCCGGCAATCAATGCTGTGCCGACAACGAGTAAGGGGATGAATTTTTTCATTTAGAATCTTCCTTTTGTTTCTTCAGAGGGTGAGAGAGCATTTATGCCTAAGGCATGAATTTGTTGTTTCATCATGTCGCCCAGCGCATTATAAATAAGCTGGTGGCGCTGAACCAAAGATCTACCTTCAAAAATTTCAGCAACAATAGTGACATGATAATGACCGCCGCCGCTCCGTGTACCTGCATGTCCGGCATGAGCGGCACTGTTATCAATAACTTCTAAAAGTTCCGGTTTAAAGGCATCATTTAACAGTTGTCTAATTAATTCGGATGTCATTGTGGAAAGACCTTTTTAAATGGTTTAACGATAACCTTAGCATAAACCCCGGCATCGATGTAGGGATCAACATTTGCCCATTGCTGGGCATCAGTTAGACTGTCAAATTCGGCAACTACCAAACTGCCGGTAAAACCGGCCGCCCCCGGATTGTCACTGTCAATTGAAGGATGGGGACCAGCTAGAATCAGTCGCCCAGCGTCCTGTAGCTCCTGTAAGCGATTGAGATGCGCAGGTCGTGCTGACAGTCTTTTTTCCAGACTATCCGCTACATCTTCACTAATAATGGCGTATAACACGTTCTATTCCTCTGTATCAGGTATGTATTTATATAAAAAAACCATTTGCAGCAAAATAAAAACAACCATTAAAGCCGGTACGCCAAATGTTTTGAAGGTAACCCAATCATCAGTATTGTAATTGTACATTACATAAATATTGATAAAACCTACGCTGATGAAAAAGCAACCCCATAAAGTGTTTAATCGCCTCCATACCAATGCGGGCAAGGTTAAGCTGCCGGACAGCATTTTTTCAATGAAGGGCTTTTTACCAATATACTGGCTGCCCAAAAAGGCTGCGCCAAATAGCCATTCTATAATTGATAGTTTCCATTTGATAAACTGTTCATCCTTCAAATAAATAGTTGCGCCGCCCATCACCAGAATCAACCCGAGGGTAATCCATTGCATGGTTTCAACCTTGCGGTGTTTAAACCAGGCATAAGCTACTTGGATAATAGTTGCCGCAATAACAACGGCGGTAGCGACATAAATGTCGTAAAACTTGAACGCAATAAAAAATAAAAGTATTGGGAAAAATTCGAAAAGCTGTTTCATTAGTAGCCAAAAGTAGGATGATCAGGCGTAAGCATCTATTCCTGTAATCAATTGAGCGCGTTGGTCTTGCAGCGGTGCATTGAATGCCTGGTTATAAGCAGAAAGTGCTCTTAAGGTTCGTGAGTCGGTTGGTTTAATAATATTGTCTTGGCCGGACAAATCAATGGCTAAGCTAATATTATTCCGTATCTTTTTAATCTCTTCAGATGAAGAAGGCTGATTAAATTCTTTGTTCTGAGCATCTTTTGCAACGGATAGCTCATTTTCGTCTTTATTCTGCGCGCTATTGTTCTTACCAACTTTCTGGTTAAGCTTTATAGGCGAAAAAGTTAATGATGAACTATGAATTCTCATGTAGGAAGCAAGTCGTTATGCCGTGGTTCATTGTAAAATCTTTGATGCGGAATGTACATGCTTGAATACCTGTTTCTGCTAAAATGCCAATTATTTTCGGAGAAAATTGTGGATAAAAACACACAAACAAAATTAGAAGCTGCGGCATTCAGACGCTTACTTAATCATCTGCAAAAAAACACCGATGTTCAAAATATTGATTTAATGATATTGGCGGATTTTTGCAGAAACTGTTTAGCTAAATGGTATATGGCGGAAGCAGTAGAGCAGGGCGTAGAGATGGATTACGAGCAAGCAAGGGAATTTATCTACGGTATGCCTTATAACGAATGGAAAGATAAATTTCAAACCGAAGCTACAGCCGAACAATTGGCGGCTTTCGAACGTAAACAGCAAGCTAAATTAAATGATAAATAAATCACAATACGACGCCATGTTTTCCGGCGTAATTGGGCAAGACTATGATTTGCTCAACTTAATTTGCCCCATAGCAACCGAAATGAGCCGCTTGGTCGGCATTGCCGCTTCTAAGTATGCCGCACAAGCAACCGAAAACCTCACTGTTGTAGAACTGGGCGGCGGCACCGGCATCACCACCTTATCGCTATTAACCGCTTCAGATAAATTTAATATCCTAAGTATTGATAACGAGCCGGTTATGCAGGGACAGGCTAAAAAACATCTGCGCAAGTGGGCAGCAGAAGGCAAACTGGAATTTTGCGGCGATGATGCCTTGTCAGCATTAAAAAACATTGCAGCTGACAGTGTCGATATCGTGGCCTCAGCTTATACCTTGCACAACTTTCTCGACACTTATCGCCAAGAAGTCATACAAGAAATTTTCAGGATTTTAAAACCTGGTGGACAATTCATTAACGGCGATCGTTATGGCCTGGATGATATTTCCGAACATACGCGCACCATACAGCAGGAAGTGAGCAGTTACTTTAAAACACTAACTCAGATAAAAAAATTGGACGTGCTGGAGCATTGGATAGTGCATTTGTTTAGCGATGAATCGGAAAATCACGTTATGCGTGAGTCGGCTGCATTGGAGCAGTTACGCGACACTGGATTTTCAAACATCACTCTTAGCCACAGACTTGAAGTCAATGCGCTGGTTACAGCCACAAAGCCGGATTTATAAATTTAGCTCGGAATATATCACGAACATTTCATAGTTACTCATTACTACTGCTGAAGTAATCAGTTGCACGCTTAAGACAGAGCTGCGCTGAAGGGTTATGAGATATTCGTAGAAATTAGGATGAAAGTGCCGCTATTTTTGCGAAAGCTTGTTTTGGGCATCCCAGCCCAAGCAAGCGGCAAAAATTACGCGGCAGCCAATGCCTCCGGCGGCCCCAGCCGTCCTGCTTCATTCGTTGGATACCCGACAAGGGGCATCC
>DATBRD010000070.1:0-129844 GCA_036560465.1 Methylobacter sp. | reverse complement strand
TTTAACGAGGCTCTCTTGAGAGCCTTGAATTTTTTCTCGGATAGCGTGCGTGGTCGTGGCTGTTCCATGTAGTACTTGTCCCATCGCTTTTCCTCCTTCAATTGGAAATAGGTTACACCAGTTATATGAGGGACTAAACATTTAATGATTCACTTTGCAGATCTACAAAAAAGCATGGCCAAATAACAAGACTGCCGGTGCAACCTGAGCCAGAAGGCGATAACTATCAGGATTCAGGTGATATTGAAACTTTAGTGAAACCAGCCTCATAAGCTGTAGATGTATCGCGCTTTATAAATCAATTCATTACCGATAGCTGGAATCTCCTGCTAAGGCATAACGTTTGAGACTTACTCTATTACTTCCACATGGTAGCGGTATATTCGGATACCTTCGGACCAGTAGTCAGGCGGCAACCCGGCTTTTTGCTTCAAATACCGCAAAAATTGCTCGGGCTCCGGCAATTGTTCCCATACCGAGGGTAAAAAAGTTCCGCGCCGGCGGCCTTTTTCCAATGTTAAACCGTCTATTCTCGGCGGCAGCTGTTCACGCTTGTTCGCAACGTTGTAAATTTCCGGCTCTTCCAATATTAAGCCGTCTATGCCTGGTTGCAGTTGAGATATTAAGTCCTGTTCAGAGGTAAATGTAATGGGTTCGGAAGGTGTGAGCAAGGACAGGTGTATTTCCAGGTCGTCGAGTTCATCCGCTTGCAGTGGCGGAAAGCGAGGGTCTCTGAAAGCGGAGGAAAATGCATTTTCGGCAATATCTTCGGCCAGCGGCCTGTAGGCTTCAAGTGTTCCAATGCAGCCGCGCAGTTGATGGTTTCTCTGCAAGGTGACAAAGGTGGCGCGCCGCTCGGCTAATTCTTCGGGATAATCGTCCAAGTTGACCCTTAGGGGGCGGCCTGTCAACAACCCATGCCGAATGGAGCTGCTTGCCAACTCCAGCAGACGTTGGCGGTTCGCCTCATTCAATGACATAAGCGCCATAGCCGACAACGCTGGCTTTATCTCCTGCGGTGTCTCCGGAGTTGCGCAAGTCGATGTTTGTTACTGACAGCGACTTTTTCCGTGCCAGTTTTAACAGCCCGCTGACAGGCACTTTACCACAGGCGGATTCGGAGGCGAGTTGCTCATATTGCAACTGCTCTATGGTTCGACTGGTTGAGTCATCTATCTGCTTGGCGGTTGCATAATCATGATAATGACTCAGGTCTGAACTGATCACAATCAGCGTTTCATCGCCGCCCCAAAGTGTGTCAAGCACTTGGCTGACTTGTTCCGGCGAGGCTTCTCCGGCAACGATGGGCACTATTTTAAAGTCATCAAGCACTTCTTGTAAAAAAGGCAAATGCACTTCCAGGCTGTGTTCATAGGTATGGGCCTGCTCGATGTATTCGACAAAAGGCAGCTGGACTATAGTCCGCACTGCCGCCTGATCGACAAGGATGCGTCCCAGAGGGGTAGTAAACGTTTCCGCTCTGCTCACGGCCAAGCCCCTGAAAGCTACGCGATGAGAGGGGCCGATAAGCACTACGCGGGTTATTCGGTCATGGGCTTTTTTTAACCGGGTATAGGCGCTTGCGGCGATCGGGCCGGAATAAATATAGCCGGCATGTGGCGCGATGATGGCCTTGGGAACTTTTTCATCGGTCGCCGCATCACTCAAAAACCGATCCAACATCAAATGGAGTTGTTCTGGATTTGCAGGATAAAAAGAACCTGCTACGGCGGGCTGTCTATTCATTAGCTTGTCCTTTTATATAATCGATACAGCTATGTGGAGCAGGGCGGCGATACCTTTTGCAATTAGCACTTGCCGAGTAAATCCTGGCGGCGGCTCCGGAGTCCCAGGCCGATGGTACCGCCAAATTATTAGCGAGTTATTTAACGGCACGTGATGATAGAGTCAAAGCCATATGGCAACCATACGTACCATTACTTAAGCATACGAAAATGATTTATTTTATCTTGTTGATAAGTCATGCTAAAGACAGTAAATGGTAATATTTATAGTCCGTCTCCTGCAAATGTAGATAAGCTTTGATGCATTATCGCCTGAATAAAGTGGCGGCTTTTTACTATTTACTAGCAGAAACAGGAGGATAATCATGACTGATTTTGTTACGCAAGATACTGTAAAAACCCGTTACTGGCATGTGCTGGACGGTGGCCGGATTCAATGTGATCTTTGTCCGAGATTTTGCAAGCTGCACAAAGGCCAGCGCGGCCTGTGCTTTGTCAGGCAGAATCTGGACGACCAGATTGTGATGACCAGTTACGGCCGCTCCAGCGGTTTTGCCATTGATCCTATCGAAAAGAAACCGCTGAACCATTTCCTGCCCGGCACCTCGGTATTTTCTTTCGGCACCGCCGGCTGTAATCTGGCCTGCAACTTTTGCCAGAATTGGGACATCAGCAAATCGCGGGAAATGGATACCCTGATGAGCAAGGCATCGCCCGAAGCGATTGCACAGGCGGCACGGGATAACGGCTGTCACAGCGTCGCCTATACTTACAACGACCCGGTGGTTTTCCATGAATATGCGATTGATACGGCCCAGGCCTGCAGGAGTCTGGGCATAAAATCGGTTGCGGTATCGGCCGGTTATGTTTGCGCCGAACCCAGAGCCGAATTTTATCAATATATGGATGCCGCCAATATTGATTTAAAAGCCTTTACTGAACGGTTTTATTACAAAATTGCCGGCGGGCATCTGGAGCCGGTATTGGAAACGATTAAATATATCAAACATGAAACATCGGTCTGGATGGAGCTAACCACCCTGATTATTCCTGACGAGAACGATTCTGAAGCAGAGCTGGAATCTATGACTCAATGGGTGGTCGAGAACCTGGGGCCCGATGTGCCGGTACATTTCACCGCGTTTCATCCGGATTGGAAAATGCGCGATAAACCGCCTACGCCGCTTTCATCATTATTGCAGGCACGACGAATCGCCTTAAAAAATGGGATACATTATGCCTATGTGGGCAATGTACATGATAAGGCGGAAGAAAGTACCTACTGTCACAAGTGCAGAGGGTTGCTGATAGGCCGAGACTGGTACGAATTGTCCGACTGGAATCTGGATGCATCAGGAAATTGCCGTTTTTGCGGTGAACGTTGTGCGGGAGTGTTTAGTTCCAAGCCGGGAAACTGGGGCGCGAAGCGGAAAGCGGTTGTGATGGGGTGAGCCAACATGCAGCTTTTAAAGGCTATAAATATATGATGGCTTACTGCCGTTCCCCAAGCTCATTCAGGGGCATAGCGATTCAACTCAATTAAAATTGCTACGGCGGAATATCGCGGCGTATTAAGCCGTAGCAATAATTTAAAGATCATTCTGAATTACGCAACAATAGCCGTTTATGCCTGCTTGCCCCGCTCAGTCAGGCGCACCATGTCATTCATCACGCCCTCCAAGCCGCCGTAAACGTTCAGCGTATTGATGCGGCCGGTGATTTTTTCCAATATCTCCAGCTCTTTCAAGCGCAACAACACCGGGTTGCCTTCCATGACTTTTGCGGTGTTATGCAAAGACCGCGTGGCCTGGGTTTCTTCCTGACGCTTGATTAAATTCGCTTCGGCAAGTTTTTGCGCCTCAACCACTTGGGTCAAAATCGCCTTCATTTCACCGGGCAACACAATATCGCGCGCACCGACGGTTTTTACTTCAATGCCATAAACGGCCGCTTTTTCGGCAACTATCCCTAACACCTGCGTGTTCAAGGAGTTTTTATCGGCCAGCAGCTCATCCAAGGTTTGCGTACTGACAACGGTCCGCAACGCTAATTGTAATTCCCGGTACAAATAATCCTTGGCGTCGGCCAGCTCGGCTTTAACCACTTCAGCTTGCTTGATCTGCCAAGTTGCCGACAAATTCACCCGCAAACTCACGCGGTCTTTGGTCAAAATTTCCTGACCGTTGACTTCCATGTTTTGCAAACGGCTATCGAATAAGGTCACGGCGATATTGCGGTTAAACCGCCACCAAACATGCGTTCCCGACTTTAATGTTGCGACCGTTTCTCCGTCCACCGTCAAAAAACCCAGGTGATTTTCCGGCACTGTCGCTACGACTATCGCTCTCAAAGCGGCACACCGCAACATATCTTCTTTGGCATTCGCCAACAACGCCGCCAACTTTTTGGGTACGGTAAAGTCCTGGCTGATGTCCAGCTTGTCTACGCGTATCTCTTGCTGAGTTTTCCAGTAAGCGCCGCGTTGTCCGGGTGCTTTTATGTCTTTTAAAACATTTTTCTGATAAACCAGACCGACTTCCTGCTCGCCTGTTTCCCATTGCGTCATCACTTCGGCGAACGCATCCGGATGTAATTGGGCCAAGTGCAGCAAGTCTTTATCAATCTCTTCCTGCAAGGTGTTGGTCAGGGTGACTATATGAACTTGGTATTGATCGAACCAATCCCAAATTCTATAAACACCGGCAGGTAATATTTTTAGAAATTGCCGCTCTTTGAACAACAAGCCTTTTTGCGTTTCCGCGATAATTATTTTTTTGATTAAACGCATTGCTATCTCCTTAAAATTAAAGTGATAACGCCTCCGCACAGCCACCGGCTCCAAGCCTTATGGCGAGCGGGCAAACCCACGATTGCTGTTTGCGCACCCGTCAGACCCGGCCCAAAGGCAGTGTCAGTGCTGATGTCCGGCAACCGCGACGTGACGACAGACAAACCGCATCTGCCTGCACGCAACCGCCGCCTTCAATCGGGAGGCCCTATCTGATGCCCTTTCGGGCTTTGCTTTTTCAAGCTACCTTGGAAGGGTAGTTTCACTAGCCGGATTCGAACCGGCTACACACTGATTAACCGTCAGTTGCTCTACCTGGATGAGCTATAGTGAAGCTGCCAGTTGGATTCGAACCAACGACCTACCGATAATCTCGGTTGCTCTACCTGACTGAGCTATAGCAGCGTTATTTGACTCCGTCTCAACACCGATACGCAGATGGCCTACAAGGTTTGCGTCAGTCAGGCGTTTTGAACCTGAACCGCTGGTGTTGCCGGTACGTCAAATTCTTGTTTGCGTTGCCTATGGTTCACGGCAACGCTGAATAAGTAATCGATCTAAAGTTTTTCGGTATTTTGGAGTGCAAGCTCTGCTTGCAAAGCAGGCGAAGCCTGCACTCCGGCTTTGAACCTTAGCTGGAAACTTATATTCAGGTATATATTTATCCTTTCACACAAACCACCTGTTTCAAGGTATGCACGATTTCAACCAAATCCGCCTGCGCCGCCATGACCGCTTCAATAGGCTTGTAAGCGGAAGGCGTTTCATCGATCACCTCTTCATCTTTACGGCATTCCACGCCTTCCGTGGCTTGAATATGTTCGGCCAAGGACACCAGCTTTTTTGCCTGGGTGCGCGACATAACCCGCCCTGCGCCGTGGCTGCAACTGCAAAAACTTTCTTCGTTACCCAAGCCGCGCACGATGAAGGATTTGGCGCCCATGCTACCCGGAATAATCCCCATCTCGCCCAGCTTTGCGCTGACCGCGCCTTTCCGGGTAACCAGCACATTCTTATCGTAATGATGTTCACGACTGATATAGTTGTGATGACAGTTAACCGCTTCCAGTTCTGCGCTAAACGGTATCGGCAACACGTCCCGCATTGCGCTTAACACGTTGTTCATCATGATTACCCGATTGGCCAGCGCAAAATCCTGCGCCCAGCCCACCGCTTCCAGATAGTTCTTAAAATGCTCGCTGCCTTCGGGAATGTAGGCCAAATCTTTATCGGGCAGATGGATAAACCAGCGTTCCATATCTTTTTTAGCCAGCTCGATAAAATGCGTACCGATCCGGTTGCCGACGCCGCGCGAACCGCTATGCAACATCACCCACACCGCATCCGCCTCGTCCAGGCAAATTTCAATAAAATGGTTACCGGTCCCTAACGTGCCCAAATGGTTGAGGTTGTTGGTGTTTTTTAAGCACGGATGTTTTTGGCACAAACGCTCAAAGCCCTCATTCAACAGCAGCCAAGCCTGCACAACATCTTCAGGCGGTTGTCCCCAGCTACCGGTATCGCGTACTTTAAAATTGGCAACACGGCCATGCGGCACACGTTTTTCAATCTCACTGCGTAACGCGGTCAACGAATCGGGTAGTTGCGCGGCGGTTAAGTTGGTTTTAGTCGCCATCATGCCGCAGCCCAAATCCACACCGACAGCCGCCGGAATCACCGCACCGACGGTAGGAATAACGCTGCCGATCGTCGCGCCTTTACCCAGATGAACATCGGGCATTACCGAGATCCATTTGTGAATAAATGGCAGCCCGGCGATATTCAGCAATTGTTGCTTGGAGTTTTCATCAAAGCTTACGCCGCGTGTCCATGCCTTAACAGGGTAGTGGCCTTGTTCGTGTAAGACTTCGTAACAGCTGGTCATGATTATTTCCTTGAGTTTATTTACTAACGATTTGTTTAGAGCAAAGCCTGTGCCAAATTGCATATAACCGGCTTGACTTCCTGTAATCCTGCACGATTGAACTTCTTTTGCTCAGCTAGAGTAGATTTACTTCACCCAAGAGGCTAAACTCCAGGTAAACTTTTTATCGATATAGATACCAGATTATCAAAATGGATACAGTTATCATCGGCATTTTAGGATCTCGTCTGGATCACGGCGGTTTGGGTAGCAGACGGCACGAACGTTGGCGGCCCAGCATCTCGCTGTTGATGCACGACAACCTGCCCGTCGATGAGTTTGTGTTGATTTATCATGCCGAAGAACAACAGCTCGCCACTTTGACGCTCAACGATATGGCGGCTATGTCTCCGCAAATACGGCTGACACCGTATCAAGTCGATTATCAAAACCCTTGGGACTTTGAACAGGTTTACAGCCAGCTGCACGAATTCACCCGCAGCTATCATTTCGATCCCGAGCAGCATGATTATTATGTCCACATCACGACCGGCACGCATGTCGCGCAAATCTGTTTGTATCTATTGACCGAAGCCAACTACATTCCGGCCAAGTTGCTGCAAACTTCACCGAGCAAAGAAGGTGTACAAGGTTGTTATCAAGTCATCGATTTGGATTTATCGCGTTACGATCAAATCGCCTCGCGCTTTGCGCGCGAAGCCCAAGACGGCATCGCTTATTTAAAAGGCGGCATAGCAACCCACAATCCTGCCTTCAATAATCTGATCTCCCAACTGGAACATGTATCGATCAAATCGTCGGCGCCGATGTTATTAACCGGCCCGACAGGCGCGGGAAAATCGCGTCTGGCAAAACGCATTTACGAGCTGAAAAAACAGCGCGGCCTGGTGACCGGAAAATTAGTGGAAGTCAATTGCGCAATCTTGCGCGGCGATAACGCGATGTCGGCTTTATTCGGCCATGTGCGAGGCGCTTATACCGGTGCGCTGAATCAGCGCATGGGCTTATTGCGCGAAGCCGATAAAGGCTTGCTGTTTTTAGATGAAATCGGCGAACTGGGTCTGGACGAACAAGCCATGCTGCTGCGCGCGATTGAAGATAAAGTATTCATGCCGCTGGGTAGCGACCAGGAAGTCGGCAGCGATTTTCAATTGATAGTAGGGACCAACCGCGACTTGTTTGAACAAGTACAACAGGGGCAGTTTCGAGAAGATTTGTTGGCGCGGATTAATTTATGGACCTATCAACTACCGTCGCTGAAACAACGCATCGAAGATTTAGAGCCCAACATCGAACACGAGCTGCAACAATTTACGATCAAAGCGGGCTACAAAGTCAGTTTTAACAAAGCCGCACGCGAGCAGTATTTAAAATTCGCGCGTTCAGCGCAGGCGCTATGGCGAGCGAATTTTCGGGATTTAAATTCCAGCATCACCCGCATGGCAACCTTGGCAACGGGCGGGCGCATTACCGAAGAACTGGTGAGCGAAGAAGTCGGCCGCTTGCAGTACGCATGGTCAGGTTTCAGCCAACAACCGGTTGACGATGGACTTATCGATGTATTGTCAGCCGAAGCTTTGGCGGAGTTGGATTTATTTGATCGTTTGCAACTCACCGAAGTGCTGCGCGTATGCCGCGCCAGTCGCAGCTTGGCCGAAGCAGGGCGGGTTTTGTTCAATCATAGCCGCACCCAAAAAGTCAGCGCCAATGACTCGCACCGGCTTAAGCAATATTTACATAAGTTTGGTTTGGAGTTTCAGGGGATTGTAAAAAGCATGTAACAGGCCACGCACAGCTGACTACATGATAGCTCCCAACGTCCTCTTACTGGCTTATCACCTATCACTTTGCTTAAATAGCACGTCATACCGGCATGGACTGCCGGTATCCAGGACACATGGATGTGATCTGAGCCTTGCCATCCCTGGCTTCTGGATTTCGGCAATCCCTGCCGGAATGACGTATTGGAGATTTTCGTTAAACTGATAGGTACTAAGCTCTTCCTGGTGCAACAAGAAGATCGCCAGCCGTTTCTGTTATATTAAGACCCATTTTTACTGACCCTAATTCATCCATGAATCACCCTACCCTTCCCGCTGCCGAGGCTTTTAGACTGCTTAGCACCAATAATCAAGTAACTGTCATTGATGTAAGGTCGGAAGGAGAATATGAAAAGGCGCACTTCGAAAACACGCTAAACATCCCGATACTTTCAGATGCCCATCGCCATGATGTGGGGCTGACTTATAAGACCGAAGGCTCGGAAGCCGCCAAAGCGCTTGGACACAAACTGGTCAGCGGCGATTATAAGGAGCGGATGATTCAGCAATGGTGCGCATCGATTAAAAGCCATCCCCAGCAACCCGCTTTAATCTTTTGCTGGCGCGGAGGCCTGCGCTCCTGGTTATCCCAGGATTGGGTCTATCAAAACGGACTTGAAGTTTTACGGGTCGATTCCGGTTATAAAGGCTTAAGACATGAGGCGCTTAAGGCCATAGAAAATCCCGTTCCCTTTATCGTCCTTTCCGGCATGACCGGCTCGGGAAAAACCCGCTTAATCCATCGGCTCCGCCACTTTGTCGATCTTGAAGCGCTTGCCAATCATCGCGGCAGCGCTTTTGGAGCATATCTTGGCAAGAGCCAGCCCCAGCAAGCCTCGTTTGAAAACAAGTTGGCGCAAGCGTTATATCAAGTTGCCGATAACTTTGTGCTGGAGGATGAAAGCCCCAATATCGGCCGATGCCATGTGCCGGATCTGTTTTATGCTCGGATGGTCTCTGCGCCGATGGTGATGATTGAAACACCGGCCAGGGTTCGGGCATTGGAAATATTTAAGGAATATATTCAAACGCCTTTTGCAGGCGGCATGACGTTGCCCGAACTGGAATCCGGTTTTGCCAGAAATGTCGAACGGATTAGGAACAAGCTGGGCGGTCTGGAGTGCGATAACGTTAAAACCATGCTGAACCAATCGTTTCAATTCGATGCGCTAAATGAGGCTTACGCAGACGCCTATCTCGACTGGATTGAGCGCCTGCTGACACATTATTACGACAAACTTTATATCCATTCGCTGTCTTTGAAATCACGAAAGACCTTGTTTAAAGGCTCCTGGCAGGATTGTTTGGATTTTTTAACGCAGCTGCATAATGAATAAAAATTCAACCCCGATAGTTTCAGACCTGGTTTTGCTCGGCGGCGGGCATGCCAACATCCAGGTCTTGAAAATGCTGGCCATGAATCCGATTGGCGGGCTTAGGATCACCCTAATATCCGACCAGACGCATTCGCCGTACTCCGGCATGATACCCGGCTATTTGGCAGGCTATTATTCCTATGAAGAATGCCATTTCGATTTAAGACGCATCTGCGAAGAACTCGGCCAGCGTTTTATCAAGGCCAAAATCATCGGCATCGATCCGCAACGAAAAAAAATCCGGCTGGAAAACAGGGCTGAAGTCGGTTACGACTGCGCGTCCATTAACGTCGGCATAGAACCTCAAAGCCTGGAAAACTCATCGACCGAGGCGGCGTTAAAGCTTATCCCGCTGAAACCGATTTCCAGGTTTATCTCACATTGGGATCGCTTGATCGCCGACCTGAAAGCTTATAAAGGCAGCGAATCCCTGCAAATTGCCGTTGTCGGGGCCGGCGCTTCAGGCGTTGAAATATCGATTATCCTGAAAATGTTGATCGACCAACATAACTGGAATGCCAAGGTGAGCCTTATCCATCGGCATGAGTTCCTGGTCTCAGCGAAAGATCATTCAGCGCAAAGAAGACTGGCAAAAACGCTCGAAGAGCTGGACATAAAAGTCTTTAAAAACACCCAAGCGCTTAAAGAACAGGAAAACGGCTTGGCGCTTAAAGACGATAAAGGGCTTATCCGGACTAAAGATTTTTATCGGGTGCTGACGGCCACTCAAGCCGCCGCACCGCAGTGGTTTAAAGACTCGGGACTACCGGTAAGCCCGGACGGTTTTGTAAAGGTCAACAAAAACCTGCTGGTTGAAAACGAACACGACCTGTTTGCGGCCGGGGATTGCATACACTTTTCGCCGTCCCCGTTGAAAAAGGCCGGGGTTTACGCGGTCCGGCAAGGCAGGGTGCTTGAGCACAATATCCGCGCCTATTTCACCGGCAAGTCCGCGTTAAAAACCTTTCATCCAAAGAAAAACGTGCTGTCTTTAATCACCATAGGCGAGCGCAAAGCCTTGGTGCATCAGGATAGCGCTTCGATCCTCAGATGGATGTGGCCTTCATTGTTGTGGACAGTTAAGGACGGCATCGACAGGCGTTTTATGAAGCGCTTCCAGGCCAAGACTTTCAGCATAAAGCCTCGGCATTTCGATAAAACCATGCCCGTGCCCAAGACCACGCTGGTCCCCGAAGATTGGGAAAGCAATACCTGTGGCGGCTGCGGCAGCAAACTTGCAGCCTCTACGTTAATGTTAAGCCTGAACAAACTGGACATCCCCAAAGACGACGCAGTATTGCTGGGCGTTAAGGATGGCGAAGACTGCGCGTTGACCCGGTTTTCCGAGCATAGCCTGTGCCTGCAAAGCATCGATCAATTCCGCTCGTTCATTTCAGACCCTTATTTGCTGGGACAGATTGCCACCCAACATGCATTAAGCGACATCTACGCGATGGGCGGCGTTGCCAAAACCGCGCAAGTCGGCCTGACGCTCGGCGCTGCAAACAAGAAGATTCAGCAGGAAGATATTTTTCAAGTGATGTCGGGCGTGCTGGATATTCTGACCCAAAGCGCCGTCTCCCTGGTCGGCGGCCATACCGGCGAAGGCGCGGAGCGTGCAATATCGCTTGCCGTCCAGGGCGAGGTCGCGCCGGATCAGGTTTTAAGAAAACAGCTCACTCAACCCGGAAACCGGCTGATACTGACCAAACCTATCGGCACCGGCGTCATCTTTGCCGCCAATATGCTGGCCCAAGCCAACGGCAAACTGGTGGATCAAGCGCTTTCCAGCATGCTGCAATCCAACAAAGCCGCGATGGAAATCATCAAATCCTTTAGCGTTTCCGGCTGCACGGATATTACCGGCTTCGGCGTGCTAGGCCACGCGTTTGAGATGATGGGGAAAAATACCGGTCAGGTGGGCATTAAAATCGACTACAAGGCGATCCCCTTATTCGACGGTGTTGGCGAGTTATTTGCCAAAGGCTATTACGCTTCTATTGCCGAGGAAAATTACCGGTCTTTAAGTTCTGTGCTGAACGCTGAGGTGAACCAGCAAAAGTTTCCGGCGCTGTTCGATCCTCAAACCAGCGGCGGGCTGTTGTTTTCAGTGCCTTTCAACCAGACGGAAGCGTGTCTAAAAGCCCTGCATCAAAATGGTGTAACCAAAGCCTGCTTGATAGGCGAAGTGATTGATCAGCGGGAAATAGTCGTGATTTGATTAGTCGGTGAGTATGCAAGCCTTGTAATCCTCACGCGTCATTCCTAATTTGCAGCCAACACTTGGCCTTTTCGGATAAACGGTAGCGCAATCAATGGAATCAATGAGGGCAGTATCATTGATTTTAGTTAGGCGGCTTTAATCAATAATGACCTCATTGATTCTTAGCGCACGCGGTGCGATCCAGCGCATCATCAACCTTCCTAAAATTATTCCTATTCTCATCTAATCTTAATCAAACCAACAGGTTTCCTCTCATCTTGTTTATGTAATCTTTACACTGTCGTAACGAACTGTGCATAACGTTGTGTTGCGATGACTTTTGAGATGAACGACTTTGACCGTTCATCATTAAATACAGACAGAATAAAGATATTAACGAATATAAAATATGAAAAAAAATAACTTATCAACGATCTTGGTGCTTTCTGCATTAGCCACTGGGTGCGCATCTATGAGTGGCTGGAGTCCGATTGTCGATCCTCGCATGGACCAACATCCAGAATCCGTTAAGCGCGACATGGTGGAGTGTAAGGCACTGGCAGATCAAGCATCGGATATCACGAAAGAAGTCGGTATGGGCGCAGGTGTTGGTGCTGTTACTGGTGCAGCTGGTGGCGCAGCTGTTGGCGCTATAGCGGGTAGTGCTGCAACAGGTGCCGCGGGTGGCGCTATTTTGGCCATTCCCGCTGGATTGTGGAAAGGTTACGAAGCTAACGAGGACTTTAAACGATCATTCAAAACCTGTATGCGTCAGCGCGGCCATACACTGGTCAACTAAAGGCAACCTTGAAAAAAACTGCCATTTCCGACCTCCCATTGGAGAAGTCGTGATGAGCAGTACCCAGCAACTGGAGCAAGAAAGCCTTCAATATCTTGAGGCATTCGAATTCGATTGCGAAGAAGGAGCCAGAGTTGATCGTCAAGCTCTGAGTCTGCAAGAGGAACCTTCGCGGCAGAGGCAGGGAGCTCGCCAACACTCGTGTGTTTGAGGTCGATGAAAACATGGTGTGGCTTCCATTTGGTTAAGGGCAATAGCGATCTAAAAGTTAAGTATAAGGCTTCCATCAATCGTCACTGATTACCAAACTCCAATCAATAAACCATGTATTTTATTTTTTATAAGGTAGTCTGCTATGAGCCGCTTATTAGCCCATTCAATTAACAGTTGTCTCCGATACCAAAGGGTCGAATTCAGCCGATCATGACTGCCTCAAATCAACAGTAAACGACAAATCCTCAAGCTTCAAAATAGCCTAGAACTAAGTGATTACCCGTCAGGTGTAGCTATGATTTAGCTACGGCAGCTAATGCCCCTTTGGTGTTTTAATTGTTCGAAGTTGGCACAATTTGTGCCAATAAACAAGCGAGATAACGTTTTAAAGACTAAAAGGTCTAGAAATCTCACTATTGCGGCAATTTATTGACGAATGTGCGGTATTTTTTTGCCGATTTACATAAATTAAGGGGAAATAAGATGGTTATGTCAATTTCAAGTTTGGGCGGCGCAAGCATGCCGCCACGGGTAATGTCGGGAGCAAGCTCACGTACGTCGTCGCCGACGCAGAAAATGTCGGATCTGTTTCAGAAAATCGACACCAGCGGATCAGGAACCATCAGCAAAGCACAGTTCGAGCAGGCCTTTCAAAATACGAATCCACCGCCAGCCTTTAAGGCCATGGGCGCAGACGCCATTTTCAGTAAGCTTGATCCTAATGGAACCGGCAGTGTTTCCAAGCAGGATTTTATCAATGGCATGAAAAGCATGATGGCGCAGGGTCATCATCACCATCACGCAGATGGCGTTAATGGTGGACAGAGCGGGACAACACCATCTCCTGCGCAGACTTTGTCCAGCAGCCTGGAATCATTGAATGCTCAGGGCACGCCAACTGCGCTGGGGGCTAGCGGAACCAATATTAATTTTTCCGCCTAATTTTTTAATTATAATTTCAGCTGGTAGGCAAGGAATGCCGGCTCGGTCAAGACGGCAAGGGAGCTGCTAAGCAGTTTCCTTGCCTTCCCTCATTGTCCACCCAAATATGCCGAACGCCCAACTCATTCAACCAACCAATTCCAGCCAAACCTTTCAATATAGCGATTGAGGCAATGCTGCCAGCCACTAAGCACTGATCGGCCAACACACTTACGGAGGACAATCCATGTACGGGCCAACCGCTCTTGGGGTCAAGGAGGTGGCAATAACGTCTGCCCGCGATTTCAATAAACCGTTCGTAATCACCGCTGGTTGCTAATGCACCACGATTGATCTCAACAGTAGCGATCGGAATATCCGGGTTTCTAGGATGGCAAATACCTATCTGCCATGGTTCTTGATTGGGATGGGGGCCAATGACGAAAATGTCTCCCCCCAAATCCACTAAGCCATGTTCAACACCTAGCGACACGCAAACTGCCGCTGCCCGGTCTGCGGCATATTCTTTGCCGATGCCACCGAAATCCAGCTCCATGCCAGAAACCGGGAAACATAAATAGGGGGATTGCCACTGGACTTTATCCAGACCAATATACGGCAGTAGTTGGTCGATAACAGCCTGTTCGGGTAAATGCACTACGGAAAAATCCCAAGCTTTACGTAAAATCCCGGCAGTAATGTCGAACAAACCGTCGCTTTTTTTATAGCAGGCGTGAGCATAGTCCAGTAGCCCTGCCGTTTCCTCATCCACCTCAATAACGTCGCCACGTTGGGCTGTGTTGTTGATTTGAGATAAAAAACTGTCAGTGTGGTATCTTGAATAATATGCTTCAATTCTGAGAACTTCCTGAATGGCCGAATATGCGATGGCTTCAGCATCGGATAGACTGGAGGTATACAAATGCAGATAGCACTCAGTCCCCATTGCAGTAAAGGAAATGCTAGACAGCTTAAGCATAACGAATCACGAATATTGAAGTGTTAATAGCCATAATGAAAGATTCCTAAGAAGGAGAAGTGGATCAACGAAGGATTAGTGGCCGCTATATTAAGCTTAGCATACCGAACAATCTGTCATTTAGCGTCAGGGCTGTAGGATATGCTGTTTATGCCCGACATTTTTATGATCCAATAGGGCAACGAATTTTGCCCGCAGCCATATCGTCAAGCCCCCTGTTCCATTTCAGACAGTATTTCGGTTAAACGACCTGTGCCATGCTTTAGCAACACATACAAAGATGAACCACATCGGGGGCGTTCCATAGGAAAAGTTACCGATTTAGCTAGGTTTTTTGAGTTCATACATAAATCAGGCTGAGGGGGCGAGCATCGTTGGACTCGCTTCTGGATACTCTGTTTCCATCAGAGGTTATGACATCAAAAGCCACTTGGAAATAGTGATAGAAAATCGCTGACGCTTTAACGAGCCGTAATAATGTCTTTTTACGGCTCGTTATTCGGGATGACTTAAAAATTAAAGCGAATCGCCAATATATTTTTTATAAAAGGGCCAGTTTTTAACATGCAGATGTTTTCTGATCGGGGTTTTGATAACCGATACGCATAACGCGATAGAAAACAGGCACCAAACCGCTGAATATTCGTTGGGATCGGTGGTGGTAACATCGGAAATAAATGGGCCGATTAAATAGTGGAAGCCCACGAAACGCCAGGAGCCGTATATAAGCGGCAGGTAAAAAGCGACCAAAATATAAGTAAACGCGTGCAAGCCCCAGTTAAAGCCGAACAGCCAGCCTACAGGATCTGACATCAGGCCGTTTAACGGCATTTGCCAGGCAATATGCCAGGAACCGGAGGTGGAACAGATATTCGGTCCGCAAAAACCTTCTATGCCGATATTGCAGGACCCCGCCCAGGCAAAAGGATACATCTTGAATAGCATGAACAGCGTACCGACTGCGCAAAGAGTATAGACCGTGGTGCGTATTTTCAGTTTGACGCTTTCCGGAATGAAATACATCGCCACCATGTTGACAAAAAACGGCTGGAACGAGACATGGAGATAACCCAGCAAAGTGAGTATCTGATTGTTCGGGTTGTCACATAAGTCGATATAGACATAAGTGAATGCCTGTAATAATTCCATCAAGGCAAAATAAGTTAACGGAATCCAGAGTTCTTTCGATTCCCCTTTAAGTGCAACATAAGTTGCGGTACTAAGACCTGCGACGGCTAAAACGCCTGACGCTTCACCACTCCAACACATATACTGACCTTTTTTAATTATTAAATACTATCTACTCAGAAACATTTCAGCTGAGCTAGCAGTAATGTTTTAGTTAGCTATGCGGATGTTTTGAAAGATATATTCTATTGATCCTCAATAGGCAATATCGACAGCCAGCACAGCTATAGCCTTGTTATTTATAACCCGCCGGCAGGAACATTGCGTGATCGAAACAAAGGGTTGTAAACCCATCTATTGTATTACAAATAGTCGGGAATTGAGAGAGGGTAATCCATTCCCAAGATAGGCAGAGATTGTTTCCAATGGATAACTAAATGCCCCTGTAGCCTGAAGTGATCGGGTAACGCCGGTCGCGACCGAACGCCCTGCCGGTAATTCTGATTCCCGGCGGGGATTGTCTACGCTTATATTCATTTCGATCCACCAGACTGATGGCCCTGGCAACATCTTCGCGCCTGAATCCGGCTGCGATGATTTCATCGGCGGATTGATCCTTTTCGATGTAACGCTCCAGTATCGGATCCAGCACATCGTAAGGCGGCAAGGAGTCCGCGTCGACCTGGTCGGGCGCCAGCTCGGCCGAAGGCGGACGGATAATGACCCGTTCCGGTATCACCGGCGACAATGAATTGCGATAGCGCGCCAATTGATAAACCAGCATTTTGGGCACGTCCTTGATCGGCGCAAAGCCGCCGGACATATCGCCATATAGCGTTGCATAACCGACGCTCATTTCGCTCTTGTTGCCGGTGGTTAATAAAAGTTTGCCCTGTTTATTAGACAATGCCATTAACACCACGCCGCGGCAACGAGCCTGAATGTTTTCTTCGGTGGCATCCTTGGCCGTACCGGCGAAAATATCGGCCAGCATGCCGGTGAAGGCATTAACGGCGGGTTCTATCGGAATAATATGGTGCTTGACGCCCAAGGCTTTCGCTTCCAGTATCGCGTCATCGTTGCTCATGCCCTGAGTATAACGTGACGGCAACAGCACGGCTTCAACCTGATCAGCGCCCAGCGCGTCAACAGCCAGAGCGAGAACCAGCGCCGAATCGATGCCGCCGGACAGGCCCAAGATGGCGCCTTGAAAGCCGTTTTTGCGCACATAATCCTTAATGCCCAGCACCAGAGCTTGATATTCGCTGGAGACTTTATTGTAGAGAGGCGCGCAGGCACTCTTTACCGGATGGCTGCCGTTAAACTCGACTACGCTGATCTGCTCTTTAAATTCCGCTGCCCGGAAAACGATCTCTCCCTCTGCGTCTACGACAAAAGATGCGCCGTCAAAAATCAATTCATCCTGGCCGCCGATTTGATTGACATAAACCAGCGGAATTTGGGCGGTTTTAATCTGACTGCAAATAATGTCTTCGCGTTGATATATTTTTCCCGAATTGAACGGCGAAGCATTAAGGGTCAGCAGCAGCTCGGCTCCAGCTTGTTTATTATCTTCAATCATGCCCAGCTTCCAGACATCTTCGCAAATGGTCAGGCCTATAAATGTGCCGTTGAATTCAAACACGCAAGGCTGGGTGCCCGCGATAAAATAACGTTGCTCATCAAATACGCCATAATTAGGCAACGCCCGTTTGCGGTAACAGGCCAGTATCGCGCCCTGATGCAGCACTGCCGCGCTGTTGTAAAGCTTGTCGCCATCGCGCTCGGGGAAGCCGACGATCATTGCAATACCAGCAACGCGGTCGGCCAGCTGATAAAGCGCATTATTGGCGGTAGTAATAAAGTCGTTGCGCAATAACAGGTCTTCCGCCGGATAGCCGGTTAGGGTCAGTTCGGGAAAGACGATCATATCCGCACTCAATTCATCACGGGCATGGACGGCGGCTTGAACGATGTTGTCAACATTAGCGGCGATATTGCCGACCAGGAAGTTGGTTTGGGCTAGGGCTATTTTTAGGGTCATTCTTACTTAGAAAGATTTTTATAGGTTGTCGGTAATATTGATTATTCATTTACAGCAGAGAATATTGACATGTGTTTATTATATTCTGTGTTTCCAATACTCAGGATCTCTATGAAGGTGCATAACCGCAACAACATAGATGCTGTCTTTTTCTTCAGCATATAAAACCCCATATGGAAATCTTCTTACCAAAGACCTTCTAATCTCGCCTTCAATAACTAACCATGCTTTTGGATATGCGGTAATTCGTTCAAGAGCGGAGAAGACCTCTAGTGAAAAGTCATATCCCAAACCTCTTTCCATGTCTTCATAATAATCAATAGCCGCGTTAAATTCTGATTCCGCGGCTGGATGAAATAAAACGTTCACTGCTGAAATCTGGCTTCTATTTTTTTAAACACCTCACCACTGGAAACAGCAGTTATTTCGCCTGATTTCAGTTGCTGTAAACGATGTTTTGCTACTGCCGCCCATTTCTTATCAATCTCAGGTTCAGGCGCATTTAAACTTCGAAGCAAAGAGTCGACAATTAACGCCCGCTCTTCGACGGGTAACGAGACGGCTTCAGCTATGAGGTCTTTGGTCTTCATGTTTTCTCCAGTTCTTTAGTTACGGATGTCAGATTGGGTTACAAACATCCTTTCATCGCCACGCCAATATCGGTCGGCGAGCTGACAACTTCTATCCCTGCCGCTTTAAGCGCCGCAACTTTACCTTCTGCCGTGCCTTTACCGCCGGTTACGATCGCGCCGGCATGGCCCATGCGCTTGCCGGGAGGGGCGGTTTGTCCCGCGATATAAGCCACCACAGGTTTGGTGACATGGGCTTTGATGTATTCCGCGGCCTCTTCTTCTTCGCCGCCGCCGATTTCGCCGACCATGACGATGCCTTTGGTTTGGTCATCGGCTTGGAAACGGCTCAACACATCGACAAAGTTCATGCCGTGTATCGGGTCGCCGCCGATGCCGACGCAGGTGCTTTGTCCCAGGCCTTCAGCGGTGGTTTGATGCACCGATTCATAAGTCAATGTGCCGGAGCGCGAGACGATGCCGATTGAACCGGCCAGATGGATATGGCCGGGCATGATGCCGATCTTGCATTCGCCCGGGGTGATCACGCCCGGGCAGTTCGGGCCGATCAACAAGGCACCGGTGCCTGCCATTGCCGCTTTAACGCGCAGCATTTGCAATATGGGTATGCCTTCGGTGATGCAGACGATCAGTTTAATCCCGGCATCGACCGCTTCCAGAATCGCGTCGGCCGCGTAGAAAGGCGGTACATAAATCATGCTAGCGGTTGCACCGGTACCGTTAACGGCATCCTGCACGGTGTTGAACACCGGCAAGCCCAGATGCGTTTCGCCGCCGCGTTCAGGAGTCACGCCGCCGACTAGCTTCGTGCCATAGTCCAGAGCTTGTTGAGAGTGAAAAGTGCCTTGCTTGCCGGTAAAGCCCTGGCAAATCACTTTGGTGTCTTTGTCGATTAAAATGCTCATGCAGCCTCCGCTAATGCTACGACTTGCTCTGCCGCGTGCGTCAAATCATCCGCCGCATAAAGATTGAGTCCGGTGTTGCTTAACAAGGCTCGCCCTTGCTCGGCATTGGTGCCTTCCAGGCGCACCACCACGGGCACGGCGACATGAACTTGCTCGACGGCGGCCAGAATGCCCGCCGCGATAATGTCGCACTGGACGATGCCGCCGAAAATATTCACCAACACCGCTTTGACGCTGCTATCCGACAGGATCAGCTTGAACGCCTCGCAGACTTTTTCAACACTGGTGCCGCCGCCGACATCGAGAAAATTGGCTGGCTGCCCGCCTTTGAGCTTGACCAGATCCATCGTCGCCATCGCCAGTCCCGCACCGTTGACCATGCAGCCGATATTGCCGTCCAGGGTGATGTAGTTCAGCCCGAATTGCTGGGCCTTGTTTTCTTTTTCATCTTCCTGGTCAGGATCTTTCATCGCCAGTATATCGGGATGCGCTTCGACCGCGTTGTCGTCGAAATTGATCTTGGCATCCAGAGCCAGCAACTCGCCGCTGTCGGTTTCTATCAAAGGGTTAATTTCAATCTGGCTGGCGTCTTTGTCTAAAAACAAATCGTACAGACCTTGCATGATTTTTCCCAATGCTTTGGTCTGTGCTCCCTTAAGCCCTAAGGCATAGGCGACCTTCCGGCATTGATAGCCTTGAAGACCTGCGGCCGGATGCACTGGTACCGAGATGATCTGTCCGGGCGTTTCGTGGGCGACGGTTTCGATATCCATGCCGCCCGCTGCCGAAGCAATAAAAATAATGCGCTGACTGCCTCGGTCAACCAGAACGCTTAGATATAACTCGCGCTTGATTGGATAGGTTTTTTCTATCAGCACCGAGTTGATCGGCAGGCCTTCCGCGCCGGTCTGCTGTGTCACTAGCCGCTTGCCGAGCATCTCCCGGCTCAACGCGGCCACTTCGGCCGGACTCTTGGCCAGCTTTACGCCGCCGACCTTGCCCCGACCTCCGGCATGAACCTGAGCTTTAACGACCCAACCGTCTCCGCCCAGCTCCTCGGCAGCCTGTTCGGCCTTTTCCGGCGTTATTGCTTGCTTGCCATCGGGCACAGGTATGGAGTAATGCAAAAACAGCTGCTTAGCCTGATACTCATGAATATTCATTAATTACTCCTTGAATTAACCGGCAACACGTCCGGCGGGTATTTTTCACACACAGATGACAACTAAATGCTACGCTTAAAGGCTTTATCGAGCATTTTAACGAAGTCCCTGCAAAACGCCATTTTAAAAATAAACATGCCGCCAAATACCAACGAAACCATCTTTCCTTGTCCTTTTTCTAAAGGCTACGGCATTCCCGCCCAGCAAGCCTGGCTGTTGTTGAAAGTTTTTTTAGGTTATCGGCTTATCTTAGGGGGGCTGTTTATTACATTGTTTTACAGTCCTACAGATGTTTCATTACTTGGCACGTACGACAATAAATTATTCATCTACAGCAGCCAAAGCTACTTGATGCTCTCGCTCATTTCCGGCATCTGCATAGCTTGGCGAGTGACAAGCTATACCACGCAAGCGCAGCTGCTCATATTTACAGACATACTTATCCTGACTTTGATCATGCATGCGTCCGGAGGCATTAACAGCGGCATGGGCGCTTTGCTGGCCGTATCCATTGCCGCCGGCGGTTTATTAATCGGCGGCCGCTGTGCGATGGTATTTGCGGCCATAGCCAGTTTGGCCGTGTTGGCCGAACAAGTTGTGGCCGGTTACAGTCACAGTTTTGGCTCTACTTCTTACGCCAACGCAGGCATGCTCGGCGCTGCATTTCTCACCATTGCTTTGCTGTCGTACATTCTCGCAAAACGAAGCGAGCAAATATTCCAGCTTGCCGATCAACAAAAGCAGACCATCATTAAGCTGGAGGACCTGAATAAGTACATTATCCAGCATCTGCAATCGGGCATTATTATTGCCAATAAGCAGCAGGTCATCCAGATGGCCAATGAGTCTGCATTACGGTTGGCAAATTTATCGACGCTGCCGGTCAAGCTGGGCGATATCTCAGGCTATTTAGCGGAAGCTTTTCAAACCTGGTTATCTGATCCGGAACAAAATCTTGTGTTGCTGCAACTGCCGAACCAGTCCGAAATTCATAGCCGGTTCATGCCGTTGCCAACCGGGCATGAGTTTTTTTACATGATTATTCTTGAGGATGTTGCGCTTTATAACCAGCAGGTGCAGCAAAGCAAACTGGCATCGCTAGGCCGGCTGACTGCCAGCATTGCCCATGAAATACGCAACCCGTTAGGCGCCATCAGCCATGCCGGGCAGTTGCTCTCGGATAATCCGCTGTTATCCGTTCAGGACCGGCGTTTGACAGAAATCATCCAGACCCATTCAGTTCGCGTCAACCATATTATTGAAGATATTTTACAGCTTTCCAGAAGAACCGATTCACGGCGGGAAAAGATTTATCTAAAGCCGTGGCTGGACAATTACCTGAAAAATTTCACGCTTGAACATGCCGTTAATATCGATGCGTTAAAGCTTATATGCCCGGAACAATCCTTATGTGCGTTTATAGATCCGGGGCATTTAAAACAGATTACGGACAACCTGTGCCGGAATGCGCTGAAATACGGCAAGCCGGAGTCCGGGCCAATAATTCTACGCGTTTTTGCCGTTCAACAGGCGCCCTGCATAGAAGTGATCGATCACGGTTCCGGTATCAGTCGCAAACATCAAAATCACCTGTTTGAACCCTTTTTTACCACGTCTTCCAGCGGCACAGGGTTGGGACTTTATATCTCAAAAGAGCTAGCCGAATTAAATCAGGCAAAATTGAGCTATTATTTAACCGCTGATAACCGAAGCTGTTTCAGGCTCTGCTTATTGAATGCGGAACAGACCTTAATTGACATATGAATAAGACACTGGCACTAATTGTAGACGACGAACCCGATATTCGTGAGTTACTGGAAATCACCCTGAACAGGATGGATGTACAGACTTGCTGTGCTGAAAATATTACTCAAGCTAAGGCGCTATTAAAGCAAAAGACCTTCAATCTTTGCCTGACCGACATGAAACTGCCTGACGGCAACGGACTGGAGTTGGTTGATTTTATACAGTTACTGTCCGGCCCAGTACCGGTTGCCGTTATTACCGCACACGGCAATATGGAGTCGGCAATTCTGGCGATGAAAAAAGGCGCTTTCGATTTTGTTTCCAAGCCGGTTGAACTGCCTGCATTGAGGCTGCTCGTTAACAATGCATTAAAGCTTTCCGGTGCGAACTCGGGCAAAGAAAGGCGAATCCGGCACACGCTGCTGGGCGAGTCATCAGTCATGCAGGAGATCAGGGCAAAAATAACTAAGCTCGCTCGCAGCCAGGCGCCGGTCTATATCAGCGGCGAATCGGGTTCAGGCAAAGAGTTGGTTGCAAGGTTGATTCATCAGCAAAGCTCGCGTGGCGACCACGCTTTTGTAGCGGTTAACTGCGGCGCGATCCCAAACGAATTGATGGAAAGCGAGTTTTTCGGCCATAAAAAAGGCAGTTTTACCGGTGCGGTCAGCGATAAAAAAGGCTTATTTCAGGCCGCAGAAGGCGGCACCTTGTTTCTTGATGAAGTCGCCGATTTGCCACTGTCACTACAAGTCAAACTGCTCCGAGCCATACAGGAAAAGAAAATCCGCCCGGTCGGCGATCAGCAGGAAATTCCGGTTGATATCCGGTTGCTCAGCGCTACCCATCGAAACCTTAGCGATATGGTTCGGGACGGCAGTTTCCGGCAGGATTTATATTACCGCATCAACGTAATCGATCTCCATGTCCCGCCTCTGCGTGAGCGGCCTGGCGATATACCGGTCCTGGTCGATCATATATTGGCCAAACTGACGGGAGTCGGTGAACAGGACAGGCCCACCTTATCGGCATCAGCATTAAGCTCATTGCAGCGCTATCATTTTCCGGGCAACGTGCGAGAGCTTGAAAATATCCTGGAAAGAGCCCTTGCGCTATATGAAGGCAACAGCATAGAAAGTAATGATTTGAACTTGCCGGTAGACGCCAATAATACTGCTAAGTCATCGCCGGAATATGATCCAGTCCTGGGATCGCTGAAAGATCATTTGGAAAAAATCGAAAGAAAGGCGATCACTCTTGCGCTGGAAGCTAATGATTGGGACGAAACAGCCGCCGCAAGCCAGCTGGGGCTATCTTTCAGATCGTTACGCTATCGTTTGAAGCAGCTTGATATGGATACTTAATGCCGGCATCAACGCAAGATATTGAGATATCAGCGATAACCATATCTCCTATGAAAGCGCGGTGGTAAATACTCCATTATGCGATAGTGGCAGCATAGGTTCCTTAATTAGCCTCATAAGTTAATTTGCGGGCTCGCAAGGTGAGTTTATTGCATTTATGAATTGTTAGGCTGCCCAAATAAGGTCGTTTTTCAAGGCCATAAAAAAGGGAGGCTCTCTGGCCTCCCTTTATCTATTCCGGATTTCTTAAGCCTTACGCTTTATATTTATCCATGGCTTCCAGCTTTGCTATGGCCTCTTTTATTTTTGCGTCAACCTCGGCATTCAATTCATTGGCGGTATAGACTTTGTCCAATAAGCCTTCTTCAACCAAGGCGTCTTTTATCCAGCGCTTGGTGAATCGGTAATTATGATAAGCCGTAGCGACTTCTCCTGTTTTTGGATTTTTTAATCCTGTGCTTTGTGCAGCGGTGGCGGCAGGGGCTTTTTTAGTGGCTGCCGGCTTAGCTGTAGTAGTTGCCTTAGTTGTTGCAGGCTTGGTCGCTGCTTTGGGTGCGGCCGGTTTAGCCGCTACCGGCTTCGCCGCAGTTGATTGAACCGTCGCAGGCTTGGCCGCTACAGGAGGTGTTACTTTTTTAGCCGCCGCAGACTTAGCTGCAACAGTTTTAGCCTCTGCTGGTTTAACTGCCGCCGGTTTTTCTTTTGTAACGGCAACCGGGGGCTTTGGCTGTTCCACGGCTGCTACCTGTGTTTCAGGTTTTTCAGCCAGTGCTTTGGATTTAGCAGACGCTCTCTGGTCGCCTATAATCGCATAGACAACATACGCAACAAAAATAGTAGTTAATACAAACAACCCTTCAATCATAATGGCTCTCCACCTCTTTAAAAGTTAATTTTTTGCCGTTGCTTTGAAATTAAGCATCGCTGGCCAGCAGGTAAAACTTCCGTTCATGTCGCTCACCTATCCTTTTTGCAGGTAAACCGTTTCGCTAGAGCCGGAATATACCAGAAGCTGTTGGGTTGGGAAAATTCTAATTCGAGAAACTGCAAACTTGTCCGATACTTAGAGGTTAAACACGGCAATTACCAGCATGGCTGTCTTTTGGCCAGTTGAGGTAAATCGTCACGCAAGCCCATGGCGTAACGGTTGAAATAAGCCTTGGCCAACGCCGTGTTATTAATCCGGTTCATTCCGGCGGAGCGCAGGCTGGCAAAGGGCTGTGCAGTCACGCTATAGGTCTTGTTCAGCACGTCCATGCTCGACATCATCATTAGATTGTCGCCTTTACGCCAGCGCTCGTAACGACGCAAAAAGCGTGAACTGGATAACGGTCTTTTTTCCTGCCGAGTTTGGATGACCAGCTCCGCAATCGCTGCGGCATCCAGTAGCCCGGCATTGACGCCTTGTCCTGCCAGTGGATGCATAGCGTGAGCGGCATCGCCGCAGACGGCGATGCGCTGGTCGACATAGCGATTTGCATATTGAAAGCGTAGAGGAAATGCGGCGCGCGGCCCTACGTCCAGCATTTTGCCCAGAATGCGGCCTGAAGCTTGCTCCAGAACCCGTAGAAAATCTTGATCGGAAAGCGCCAGATGATTTTTTGACGTTTCCGAACTTAATGTCCAGACAATCGAACACTGCCCGTTTTTCAGCGGTAAAAAAGCCAACGGCCCATCATCCAGAAAACGTTGCCATGCGGTGAACTGATGACTCTTTTCAGTGCTTACCGTAGCGACCAGTCCATCCTGATGATAGTCCCAGCCGGTCACTTCAATACCCGCCATTGCCCTTAAGGCGGAGTCTCTCCCGTCGGCGGCAATCACCAAATCAGCCTCAAGAATCCGACCATCTTCCAGCCGCAACTGCCTGCTGTTTTCGTTAAGCTGCATGTCGACGACTTTTGCGGGTGTAATGCAAGTAGCCGAAGGCAAGGTGTCCAGCACGTCCCAAAGAGCAGCGACGACGCTCCTGTTTTCAACCAAATGGCCCAGTTCGGGGAAAGCAGTGTCGGCGCAATCAAAATGCAATTCTCCGCCGGCGCGGACATCCCATACCCGCATGTCCCGATAAGCGCAAACGCCGCGCTGCACCATGCCCGGCCACGCTCCCAGCATTTCCAGAATGTTCTGGGAGGCTTTGGTTAAGGCTGAAACGCGAATATCGACGGGTTCCGGCGGCCACTGTCTTTCCGGATTGAACCGTTCCAGCAACGCAACCTTGATACCGCCATGCGCCAACGCGCAAGCGGTTGCCGCACCCACCATGCCGCCGCCGACAACAATTACTTCATAGCGATCTGTCATTGCACTATCTCTTGGTGTACTGGATCACAGCAGGCGAGGCAAACGCCCGGCCAACCCCATAGCCTGACGGGCAAGCCATGTTTTTGCGACAGGAATATGGTCCAGCACCGCCAGTCCGATATTTCTGGCAGCAGCCAGTGCCAGCCAGTCATTGGAAAAAATACGCACTATATTATTGGTAAAGCCGATGGTCCGGTCATGGTCTTTTTGCCGGGCGTCAGCGTAAGTCGTTAGGAAATCGCCGGCGCCGATGTCCTGGTTAGTCTGATGCTGTTTGATGATCATTTCGGCCAACTGCATGACATCGCGCAGGCCCAGGTTAAATCCCTGGCCGGCAACCGGGTGCAGTTGGTGTACTGCATTGCCGATGACGACAGTTCGAGCTGCAATCATTTTCTCGGCGCGTATCAACGATAACGGAAACGCCCGCCGAGGAGCCGCTAAACTAAACTTGCCCAGTCTATAACCGAAACACTGTTGAAGCTCGGCCAAAAAGTCCGTCTCACTGCCGGACATCAGCGCATTGGCATCTTCGCTGGTGCGTGTCCAGACGACGGCGCAATGATTGTCGGCAACAGGTAGCAAGGCCAGCGGTCCTGAAGCGGTAAAACGCTCGAACGCGACATTGTTATGGAGTAGGGATGATTTGACGGTGGTGACCAGCGCTGTTTGTCCGTACTCAGTGGTGTGTTGGGCTATTTCCAGCAACTTGCGGACCGAGGAGTTGCCTCCGTCCGCACCAACCAGCAGTTTGGCTGAGACGCTAAACGCTTCATCGCCGCGCTTCAGGTTGACGTTGACTGCATTGCTGCCGGCCATCAGGCCAACCAGGCGGGCCGGGCAAACCAGTTCTATATCGGATTCAGTAACAAGCTTGGCAACATGTGCTTCGATGTCTCTTGCGGTAATCACATAGCCCAATGCTTCCACATTTTCCTTTTGCGCCGAAAGCCGGACTTTGCCGAAATGGCCTTGATCGGAAATGTGGATATCCTTGATGGCGGTGGCCGCCTGGCTGATGCCCTGCCAAATGCCCAGCGTTTCAAGCATTTTTACCGTGCCTGCGGCTAAAGCCAAGGCCCGATCGCCGGCCGGGGAGTTATGTTGTTGCTCGCGGGTGCTGGATTCAACGACCGCAATCCGCAATCCAGTTTGTTTTAACGCCAGGGCCAGACAGTTGCCTGCCAAGCCACCGCCGGCAATCAATAAGTCATAATCATGTTGCATCAGCTCGCCTGCATTAAGCTTTCAATTTTTGCAATGGTTTTGGGCACGCCGTCGGTCAAAACTTCATGTCCATCAGGGGTTACCAACACATCGTCTTCAATGCGTATGCCTATGCCGCGCCATTGCTCGTCAACGGTCAGGCAATCCGCCGGGATATATAAGCCCGGTTCGATGGTCAGCACCATGCCGGGTTCCAGCAACCGCCATTCCTTATCCAGTTTATAGTCGCCGACATCATGCACATCCATGCCCAGCCAATGGCCGATACGGTGCATGTAAAACTGTTTGTATTTTTCATCCTTGATCAGCTTTGAGACTTTGCCTTTGAGCAAGCCCAACGATACCAAGCCTTTGGTTAGCACCTCAACCGACGCATCATGCGCCAGATGCCACGGCAAGCCGGGCTTGATCTGCGCGATGGCTGCCGCCTGGGCATCTAGGACCAGTTGGTAAAGCTGTTTTTGCGGCTCGCTGAAACGCCCGGAAACCGGGAAAGTGCGGGTAATATCGGCGGCGTAATGATCGCACTCCGCGCCGGCATCGATCAGCAGTAAATCGCCGCTTTTTAATTTGTCAGCATTTTCAGTGTAATGCAGCACGCAGGCGTTTTTTCCCCCGGCGACAATCGAAGGATAGGCGACCGCACGCAAGCCGCCCTGTATAAAGTTATAAATGATTTCCGCTTCTATCTGGTACTCATATAGGCCCGGTTTGCATTTTTGCATGGCTTTGACATGAGCATTAGCAGACACCTCGGTGGCGCGGCGCATCAGTTTGATTTCTTCCGGGCTCTTGAACAGGCGCATTTCGTGCAGAATATGCTCCAGTGAAGCCAGCTCGCCGGGCGCGGTCACACCTGTTCTGGATTGGCTGCGAATGTGGTTTATCCAAACCAATATATTGTGGTCAAGGTCGGAGTCACGCCCTATCGGATAATAGACCTTGCCCTTGTCTTCCAGCATGCCCGGCAAAATGTCATCCAGATCATCAATCGGGAAGGAATCATCCGCCTTATAATGAGTGGTCGCGCCTTCAAGACCTGCATGAGCGCCTTCCCACAGGGCTTTTTTCTCATCGAATTCCCGGCAAAATAAAATGTATTCGCCTTGTTTGCGGCCAGGGATAAAAACGGCCAGAGAATCCGGTTCATTAAAGCCGGTCAAATAGTAAAAGTCGCTATCCTGTCGAAACGGGTAATTCACGTCTCGGTTGCGAGTTCGAACTGCTGCGCTGCCTATCAATGCAATATTGCCTTTGCCGATGTGTTGCATTAATTGCTTGCGGCGTTTTTTAAATTCACTTTGTTTCATCTTTAATAAATTACATAACAGGTTCAAGGTGAAGGGTTCAATGGACTGTTTGTTCTGAGCCTTTTTGATTTAATTCGCTCCGCAGCAATAAAACAGCCGACCTCATGTATTCAGTAATTTCTATAAAATCGCTTTCGTCCTCTTCGCCTTCAGCCTCGGTATCCAGCTTGGTGAATTCGATAATGTCTTTTAGTATCTCGCGTACTTCCCTGGACAGGTCGGAGGTGGCGTGGGTAAAACCCACACCCAATAAAAAGCCTTGGCACCAGTAGGTGAGTGCTTCAACCTGCGCACTCAGCAATACGTCATCATCTGGCAGAAATAGGTCAAATTCAAAATCATCGCTAGCCAGCAAGCTTCGGGTATCTTCAAACAAATGCATTAAGGCCGCCCGGTCTTCATCATTTGGCGAAGTGCCATGCCGAAACAGCTCGGCTAGCCACTCTTCACTCTGTGCTTGCTCATTGGTGCACAACATGCCTGTCGCCATGCCGTGGGCGTACCCCGCCGAAAGTTCGGCATCGCTTTGTATAACTATTGCATTAATTACTTGGTAAGTCATAAATTCCACATAATTATTTCACTATCGCGGACTAAAAATATCGCTTATGCTACCATTGATCATTAATTTGGATAATATTTGTTAATCTTGCATCGCTCCGCAAAAATACGAATATCGCCTGTTAATTTGCTTGCAACAACCTAGTTATCACCATGACACAATCAAATCAATCTTTAGAGTTAAGAGACCTCGAAGAAAAGCTGGATCAGCTCATCGAGCAATATACTAACGTAAAAAATGAAAACAGTTCGCTGAAAACCAAGCAGGATTCATTAGTGCGGGAAAAAGCCAAGCTTTTGGAAAAAACCACGCTGGCCAGAACCCGGGTTGAAGCCATGATTGCACGTCTGAAAGCAATGGAGAACGGATCATGAGCAAAAAACTCCAGCCGGTGTCGCTGATCATTATGGGTAAGGAATATAAAATTGCCTGTGCGCCTGAAGAGCAAAACGACCTGATCAGATCGGCTCAGCAGCTTGACATTCAAATGCGCCAAATGAGGGATTCCGGTAAAGTTGCCGGCGCTGACAGAATTGCGGTCATGGCCGCACTTAATTCGGCTCACGAATTACAATTGATGAAAAATCAAAATGCCATGCTCACCCAAACCTTGAGCGAATGCTTGGCAAAAATGACTCACAAAATAGAAAACGTTTTAGAAAATCATTAAACGCGTTAAAATACAGTTTAGCATTTCCTGCGGCGTTCGAGAGTGTGCTGGGTGTTTCCTGAACCTGTTATAACCCCGGGGGCGGATACCAGTATTGGTGAGCATGCCCGTTTTATACGGGAAGCCTGATTTACTGGCCATGTCCCCACTTGAACCTCCGGTTCAAGGACGAAAGCACATTACGGCGCAGGCGGGAGATGCTCCATAATAATCACTCCCCATTAAAACACTTCCTCCATGAATTACTGGCTAATGAAATCCGAACCCGATACGTTCGGGATAAGTGATTTGTACAACAAGCCCAATCAGACCGAACACTGGGACGGCGTGCGTAACTACCAAGCCAGAAACATGATGCGGGACGACATGAAGTTGGGCGACCAGGTTTTCTTCTATCATTCCAACTGCGATGTGCCGGGCATAGTCGGCATAATGAAAATCGTTAAGGAAGGCTACCCCGATTTTTCCGCTTTTGATCCGGACGACAAACATTTTGATCCCAAAAGCGATCCTGAGCATCCCCGCTGGATAATGGTTGATGTTAAATACGTAAGAACCCTGTCCCGCACCATAACCCTGCAAGAATTAAAACACCACGAAGCATTGGTAGACCTCGCGCTGGTAAGACGTGGCAATCGATTATCGATATTGCCGGTGAGCAAAGATCAATGGGAATTTATTCTTTCATTGGAGTAGGCGTATACCCTGAAGTAATCTGGAGTACAAGTACGTTTAAAGCGGATTGATGAAAAGAAAAGGCGGTCATAGATATTATGTGTCAGGGTAAGCGTCCACAAAAGGCAATGGCTAGAAATTGATTGCTCCATAACCCCTACCTCATGTATTATAGAAAGATTGCTTAATAATTAGCAGGCTCGTCTTTTGACCAAGGGAGTGTTCGCTAGAGAGTGTAAGTAATCAAAACAAAAAGAAATAAAAAAGAGGATGTGGCGATTGAATAACTTGATTACAAAGTTGAAAGAAAAAAAGGCAGTCATTGGTATCGTTGGTCTTGGTTATGTCGGGCTTCCACTCATGCTTCGCTACTGCGAGGTTGGTTATAAGGTTATCGGCTTCGATGTCGATCAAAGTAAAGTTGACTTGCTGCATAATGGTGAGAGTTACATTGAACATATTTCCAGTCAAGCAATTAAAAGCGCCATTGCTAAAGGTTTTGAGTCAACCACTGATTTTTCTCGTGCCTCAAATGTCGATGCACTGATTTTATGCGTACCGACACCGCTCAACAAATATCGCGAACCTGACCTCAGTTTTGTTTTGAATACAACCGATTCTCTAGTTCCATATCTTCGTCCAGGCCAGGTTGTTTCTCTGGAAAGCACCACCTATCCAGGTACTACGGATGAAGAGCTGCTGCCTCGTATTGAGGCTCGAGGTTTAAAAGTCGGTAAAGATGTTTCATTGGTCTATTCTCCAGAGCGCGAGGATCCAGGCAATCCCAGCTTTAGTACGCGGACTATCCCAAAGATTTGCGGTGGGCATACTCAAGCATGTCTTGAGGTAGGGCTTTCTCTTTATGGTCAGGTTATCGATAAGGTTGTGCCAGTAAGTTCGACTCGTGCGGCGGAATTGACCAAGTTGCTTGAAAATATACATCGCGCAGTAAATATTGGCTTAGTCAATGAAATGAAAATAGTCGCGGATAGAATGGACATCGATATTCATGAAGTCATTCGTGCTGCCGCCACGAAACCGTTTGGATTTGTGCCCTATTATCCTGGGCCAGGTTTAGGCGGGCATTGCATTCCCATTGATCCTTTCTATCTTACATGGAAGGCAAGGGAGTATGGCGTCCATACTCGCTTTATCGAGTTGGCAGGGGAGGTTAATTCCTCTATGCCGGACTATGTGATTTCTAAGGTGGCATCGGCATTGAATTTAGATAAAAAAGCGATTAATGGCAGCCGGATTTTGGTGCTTGGCATTGCTTACAAGAAAAATGTGGACGATATGCGCGAGTCTCCATCTGTCATACTGATGGAAAAATTACGAGATTTAGGGGCTGATGTTTCATACAGTGATCCTCACCTTCCTGTTTTCCCTAAAATGCGTGAACATCACTTTGAGCTTTCAAGTGTTCCGCTCACTGCGGAAAATTTGTCTGCATATGACTGTGTTCTTTTGGCTACTGATCACGACAAATTTGATTATGAGCTAATCAAGCAGAATGCAAAGCTTATTATTGATTCTCGCGGACGCTATTTGGCTTCCTCTGACCATATCATAAAGGCCTAGGTATGCGTCATTTTCCCGCACCAATTACTGATCGAAAAATTCGCTTTGCCTTAATAGGCTGTGGCCGTATTGCGCAAAATCACTTTGCCGCGATAAAGCAACACGCTGACCATGCTGAACTGGTGAGTGTGTGCGATGTTAATTCGGCAGCGCTTGAAGCAGCGGCTAAAACGACAGGAGCAAAACCGTTTCCTAGTTTAAGCGGTTTGCTAAAAGATAGCTCAGCCGACATTGTTGTTCTGACCACTCCGAGTGGCCTGCATCCCGAGCAGACAATCGATGTTGCCGAGTCCGGCCTCCATGTTATGACTGAAAAGCCTATGGCAACTCGCTGGCATGATGGCTTGCGTATGGTTAGAGCATGTGACGATGCCAATGTGCGACTCTTTGTAGTCAAACAAAATCGCAGAAATGCTACATTACAATTGCTAAAACAAGCTGTTGATCAAGGTCGTTTTGGACGAATTTACATGGTCAACCTCAATGTTTTCTGGGCGCGCCCTCAAGAGTATTATGATAGCGCTGCGTGGCGCGGTACATGGGAGTTTGATGGCGGCGCATTCATGAACCAAGCCAGTCATTATGTCGACTTATTAGACTGGCTGATTGGTCCCATCGAAAGCATTCAGGCATATACTGCAACACTCGCTCGGAACATTGAAGTTGAAGATACCGGCGTTATGAGTATCAAGTGGCGTTCCGGCGCTTTAGGCTCCATGAACGTAACCATGCTGACCTATCCAAAAAACCTGGAGGGCAGTATCACAATCATCGGCGAAAAAGGAACAGTGCGCGTCGGCGGTATGGCCGTGAACGAAATCCAGCACTGGGAATTCGCTGAGCCACATGAAGATGACGAAAAAATCAAGCAAGCCAATTACGAAACCACTTCTGTTTATGGTTTTGGGCATCCCTTGTATTACGATAACGTGATCAAAGTCTTACAAGGCAAGGCCAATCCCGAAACAGATGGACGTGAAGGTTTGAAATCTCTAGAAACCCTCATCGCTACATACTTGTCAGCAAGAGATGGCAAGCGTGTCGCTCTACCACTGGATTACTGATATGACTGTAACTATTCATCCCACCGCAATTGTAGACGAGGGCGCGCAAATTGGTGATGGCTCCCGGATTTGGCATTGGGTGCACATCTGTAGTAGTGCGAAAATCGGCGAAGGCTGTTCCTTTGGACAAAACGTATTTGTCGGGAACAGGGTCGTGATTGGCAATAACGTTAAAATACAAAATAACGTCTCAGTCTATGATAATGTCACTTTGGAAGACGATGTATTTTGCGGTCCCAGTATGGTATTCACCAATGTCTATAACCCACGCTCTGCGGTTTCCAGAAAGGATGAATATCGTGACACCTTGGTTAAACGAGGCGCGACGCTTGGTGCGAATTGCACAATTGTTTGCGGTACTACCATTGGTGAATTCGCATTCATTGGGGCTGGTGCTGTCATTACACGGGATGTTCCTCCTTACGCGCTGATGGTTGGCGTACCGGCTCGCCAGCGTGGCTGGATGTGTCGTTGCGGTATTGGTTTGGTTGGAACTGAAGGATTGGCTCAATGTTCTGCATGTGGTGATCGCTATCAACTGACTGAAGCCTCTTGTAAGCACGTAATCAAAGAATAAAATGGCTATTGAATTCATAGATCTCAAAACACAGTACCAATCCATTAAGGCAGATGTTGATCGACGCATTCACGCGGTTCTTGATCATGGCCAATACATTATGGGGCCTGAAGTCAAAGAGCTAGAAGAAAAATTTGCGGAATATGTCGGTGTTAAACACTGCATTTCTGCTTCGAGCGGAACAGATACTCTGCTGATTGCAATGATGGCTCTCGGCATTGGTCATGATGATGAGGTTATCACAACACCATTCACTTTCATTGCTACAGGAGAGATGATTGCTTTGCTCGGCGCTAAGCCGGTGTTTGTTGATATTGATCCACGAACTTACAATATCGATCCGACAAAGATTGAAGCTGCAATTACGCCTAAAACTAAGGCCATTATGCCGGTCAGCCTTTATGGTCAATGCGCGGATTTCGATGCGATTAATGCTGTTGCTGCTGAACATGGTCTGCCTGTTATTGAAGATGCTGCGCAATCTTTCGGTGCGACTTATAAAGGAAAGAAATCCTGTGCACTTTCTACTGTCGGTTCGACAAGCTTCTTTCCAAGCAAACCATTAGGTTGTTATGGAGATGGAGGAGCACTATTTACTGATGATGACAATCTGGCAAAACTCATGCGTGAGATTAGGGTTCACGGACAGGATCGGCGCTATCATCATCCGCGCATCGGATTAAACGGACGTTTAGATACTATTCAGGCAGCTGTGTTGTTGGCCAAGATGGAAATATTTCCGCAGGAAGTAGAGCAACGAGCTCAGGTCGGGGCACATTACAGTGAGCTAATTGCGAAGGCATGTCCGGATATCGTTATACCTTACATCGAGCCGCATAATACCAGTGTTTATGCCCAATACACAGTTCAGGTGAGTAATCGGGATGTGCTACAGCAGAAGCTGAAAGAAATGGGTATTCCAACAGCTGTACATTATCCAGTGCCTCTAAATCTGCAACCAGCTTTCGCGCATCTAAATAAGCCAGAGGATAGTTTCCCTATTGCAGAAGCATTGTCGAAGCGGGTAATGAGTTTGCCAATGGATCCTAGTTTGGATGGCTCAACGCAAGCACATATTGTCGATGCTATTTCGCGAGCCTTATTGTGAGCATTAAAGTTGTTACGATTGTTGGCGCGCGCCCCCAGTTTATCAAGGCGGCCGCTGTTTCTCGCGTCATTCACAGAGAATATTCAGCTAGAGTTGATGAGGTGCTTGTTCACACGGGGCAACATTTTGATGAGAACATGTCGAAAGTGTTCTTTGAAGAGCTTGATATTCCCAAGCCAAAATACAATCTGGAAATCTCGGGAGGCGGGCATGGTGCCATGACTGGACGTATGCTCAGTTCTATTGAAGAAGTGCTGCTTAATGAAAAGCCGGATTGGGTGCTTATTTACGGCGATACTAATTCAACCCTTGCAGGAGCACTTGCTGCTGTCAAGCTACACATACCCGTAGCTCATATTGAGGCGGGATTGCGTTCATTTAATATGCGAATGCCAGAAGAAGTTAATCGCATAATGTCTGACAGAATTTCAACCTTGTTATTTTGTCCGACAGAAACGGCGGTTAATAATCTTCAAAGTGAAGGGATGTTGCACGGGGTGGAAAACGTAGGTGATGTTATGTATGATGTTGCCTTGTATTATCGTGACCGAGCTCGGCAGCAGAGTACAATTCTAAACAAGCTTCATTTAAAAGAAGGCGGGTTCGTTTTATCCACTTGTCACCGTGCAGAAAATACTGATGATCCAAAACGACTAGACGAGATTCTTTCTGCACTTGCTGAAATATCGACTAACTTACCAGTTGTTTTTCCTCTCCACCCTCGTACGCGCAAGCTCATAGGGGAGTACAATTTGTCGCACTATCTCGATACATTGATAGTGACAGAACCACTGGCCTTTCTAGATATGGTAGCTTTAGAACAGGCGGCTAAACTAATTCTGACCGATTCCGGTGGGGTGCAGAAAGAGGCGTTTTTCTACAGTGTGCCATGCGTTACTATGCGCGATGAAACTGAGTGGGTAGAGACCGTTGAATCTGGGTTAAACCAGCTGGCAGGTGCATCGAGGGCCGCAATTTTAACGTCGGCCATAGGCGCTATGGAAGCCAGTGTCTTGCCAGCCACGACATCGCCTTATGGGCAAGGCGATGCGGCGAAAAAAATTGTATCGCGCCTTATAGGCTCGTAATTCAAATTATCAATATCAGAGAAAGCTAAATGAAAAAGATTTTTGTAACGGGCGGCTTAGGCCAAATTGGCTCGCATGTAGTTGAGATGTTGCTAGAGCGTGGCGATCAGGTGATAGCAATTGACAATTTGGCTACCGGTCGTCGTGAGCATCTTAAAGATCATCCAAATCTTACTGTGGTGATCGATACAATCGCTGACAAGCAATTGATAGATAAGCTTATTGGTGACTTCAAGCCTGATGCAATCGTCCATACGGCAGCGTCATATAAAGATCCTGATGATTGGTACAATGATACATTGACCAACTGCGTTGGTGGATCGAATATAATTGATACGGCCAAGAAATTTGGAGTCAAGCGTTTCGTCTATTTCCAAACTGCACTGTGCTATGGATTGAAGCCGATACAGCAACCTATCCGCCTAGACCATCCGCGTTTTCCTGGTAGTAGCAGTTACGCAATCTCCAAGACAACCAATGAGTATTATTTGGAGCTTTCCGGCGTGGACTACGTCACCTTCCGCCTTGCGAATGTGGTTGGGCCTCGTAATGTGGCTGGACCATTGCCGATCTTTTATCAGCGCCTGAAAGATGGAAAGCAGTGTTTTGTGACGAAGGCGCGTCGTGATTTCGTTTTCGTCAAAGACTTGGCGCGTGTGGTGCTTAGGGCTTGTGATGGAATAGGCCATGGTGCTTATCATTTCTCTTCTGGAAAAGACGTCGCCATCCAGGAACTTTACGATGCAGTCGTGAATGCGTTGGATGTGCCGGGCAAGCCGAAGGCAGAAGTCAAGGACTTGGGGCCGGACGATGTGTTCTCTATTCTACTAGACCCATCCCGCACCTTTGAAGACTTTGGTGACATTGAGTTTACACCGCTTCAAGAAACCGTTTCTGCAGCTATGGATTATTACAAAATGCATGGGACATTGGGTGAATATACACATCTTCGCCTAGAAGAGAAAAAGTAAGGGATAATATGCGTATTCTGATTACCGGTGGAGCTGGCTGTCTTGGTTCCAACCTGATTGAGCACTGGTTGCCGCAAGGTCACGAAATTTTTGTTATCGACAACTTTGCGACGGGTAAGCGTGAAGTCGTGCCCGAAATAAATGGCTTGATAGTTAAGGAAGGCAGCATTGCCGATGAGGAACTAGTGAATGACTGTTTCAGCGTTTTCAAACCTGATGTAGTCATTCATGCTGCCGCGGCCTATAAAGATCCCGACAATTGGGTAGAAGACGCACGCACCAATGTGATCGGCAGCGCACACGTAGCTCGCGCAGCTAAAGTTCATAACGTGAAACGGCTGATCAACTTTCAGACTGCACTCTGTTACGGCAGGCCACAACAATTGCCCATCCCGGCCAATCACCCAACGGCACCTTTCACCAGTTATGGCATTACCAAAACAGCGGGGGAGCAATTTATGATGCTTTCCGGTGTTCCCACACTCTCATTGCGTATTGCCAACGTTACCGGACCTCGTCTCGCCATAGGCCCGATCCCGACATTTTATAAACGTTTGAAAGCCGGCCAGAACTGCTTCTGCTCAGATACTTCGCGAGACTTTCTGGATATGAGTGACTTCCTGTCATTTATGGACATGGCTATCAAAGTGGATGCGCCAACTGGCATTTTTAATATTGCGACCGGCGAAGCTCACTCCATCAAGGAAATTTTTGACTTGGTTGCGGACTATCTAAAGCTTGGCCCGAAGGATGTACCTATCGTTCCGCCAGAGTCAGATGATGTTCCGGTTGTTTCTCTGGATGCGTCCGAAACATTCCGGGCTTTTGGTTGGAAAGCGCAGATAGGTTTTGCCGAGATTATTCGACGTCAATTAGCGTGGTATGACCAGCACGGTATAACTGATGTGTTTTCACATCTAAAATCGCCAAGTAATAAAGGTTAAGAGTAAATGAGTTCATTAAGTTTTTCTGGGACACGGGTTCTGGTTGTTGGTGGTGCAGGTTTTGTTGGCAGTAACCTTGTCCACAAAATCCTAGAGCAGGCGCCACGTGAGATTATTGTGGTGGATAACCTTCTGTCCTCCGATGTTGCCAATATTCCGGCCGATTCTCGAGTTCGATTCGTCTTTGGTTCCATCACTGACGATAAGATTCTCGCCGCATTACCCGAAGACTTGGATTATGCCTTCCATCTGGCGTGTTATCACGGAAATCAATCTTCGATTGCCGATCCTCTCGCCGACCACGACAACAACACGCTGACATCTCTTAAGCTATTCGATCGTCTAAAAAATCTGAAACAACTGAAAAAGGTCGTCTACGCAGCTGCTGCTTGTGCAGTGGCTGAAAAAACTTATGATGCGCCTACAGCCACAACTGAAGATCAGCCAATAACGCTGTACCATGACAGCCCGTATTCCATCTCAAAAATCATCGGCGAGTTGTACGGCAACTATTATTTTCAACGGCATCAGCTGCCGTTTGTGAAGGCTCGTTTTTCCAATGTATATGGCCCCCGTGAGATATTGGGTGCCGGCCAATGGCGTGGTACGGTGCACACCGTATGGCGCAACGTCACTCCAACATTCATCTGGCGTTCTCTGAATGGAGAAGCACTTCCGCTCGACAATGGCGGCAATGCCAGTCGTGACTTCATTTTTGTCGAAGACATGGCGCGAGGTCTGATGGCTTGTGCACTTAGGGGTACTGTGGGGGAGGTGTATAACCTTGCAACCGGAAGAGAAACTAGCATTCTTGAACTCGCAACCTTGATTAATGAATATACCGGCAATACCACTCCGCTGGATTTGAAGCCTGCTCGAGATTGGGATCGTTCAGGCAAGCGTTTTGCCTCTACCGATAAGGCTGCTCGCGATTTGGGCTTTACTGCTCAGGTTGAGATTCGTGAAGGCTTGCGACGTACAGTGGAATGGACGCGCTCCAACATGGACTTGATTAAATGCAGTATTGCGAAGCATGACAAGCTTATGAAGCAGGCAAGTGTTTGAGAATGGAGATTATTGGCAGGAGCTATGCATAAAACTAACGATTATCTGATCGTTGGAGCAGGCATTGTTGGACTTTCCATCGCACGAGAGATTAAGATTCGAGAACCAGGCGCCAAAATCAGGATCCTTGAAAAAGAATCACGTATTGGCATGCATGCCAGCGGCCGTAACAGCGGTGTTCTGCATACCGGCATTTACAATTCTACAGGCACCCTCAAGGCTAAGTTATGCAAGGCAGGTGCAGATGCCATGTTTTCCTATGCTGAGGACAATAGTATTCCAGTGCGTCGCGATGGAAAGATTATTGTGGCCACTTCTGAAGAAAATGCCAGAGGCTTGGAAAAACTTCTAGCCAATGCTGAGAACAATGGTATTCGTGCGTGCAAGATCAATGCGGAAGAGATACGCGACATCGAACCCCACGCTCGAGCCGAATTCGGTGGTATCTATTGCCAAGATACGGCAGTTATCGATAGCCTGCAGGTGCTGGAAACTCTTCGCAAGCAATTGACTCAGCAGGGAGTGCAGATTGATACCGCCCAAATGTTAGTGGGTATCAATGACCAACAAAAATCAGTCACGACCCAAAATCGCACATACAGTTACGGTTTGCTTATCAATGCAGCTGGGGCCTATGCCGACCGTGTGGCCCATCTTGCTGACGTAGGCCAGCAATATCAGCTCGTGCCCTTCAAGGGGCTTTACTACAAGCTTGCATCTGAGGTGGCTGATCTCGTGCGGGGCAGTATTTACCCAGTACCAGACCCGACGTTGCCCTTTCTGGGTATTCACTTCACTCGAGTGATTAATAACGAAGTATATATCGGACCCACTGCCATTCCAGCGCTTGGTCGAGAAAATTACGGATTGTTGCGTGGTGCCAAGTCTAAAGAGGCTCTCACTATAGGAGCTCAATTGGCACGGCTCTACGCCAGCAATCTCCAGAATTTTAGGAATCTTGTGCACAGTGAGATTCCGCATTACCGTAAGAGTAGCTTTCTAGCCGCTGCCTGCCAGTTGGTGGTCAGGCTGGAGCCGGAATGGGTAAAACCTTCGCCTAAGGTGGGCATTCGCCCTCAGTTGGTTAACACCCGTAAAGGACAGCTTGAAATGGATTTTGTAGTGGAGCATGGCAAGCATTCGGTGCATGTGCTTAACGCAATCTCTCCAGCATTTACCAGCGCATTTGCTTTTGCAAATTTTATTGTCGACCAATTTTTTCAAAAGAGGTAATTCATGGATATTAAAGGCAAGAAACTCGTTTTAGTTGGCGGGGCAGGTCTTATAGGCTCACATACTATCGACCAACTGCTGGCCGAGGATGTCAAAGAGGTTTTAGTCTATGACAATTTCGTGCGTGGCCGCGTCGAGAATCTTACCAACGCACTGAAGGATCCTCGTGTCAAAATATTCGATATTGGCGGCGACATCCTGCAAACCGATATACTGGAAGCGGCCTTTGATGGTGCTGATGGCGTATTTCACTTTGCCGCTCTTTGGCTCCTGCAGTGCCATGATTTTCCGCGTAGTGCCTTCGATGTCAATGTGCGCGGTACCTTTAATGTAATGGAAGCTTGTGTTAAAAAAGGTGTTAAGCGTCTGGTCTACTCCTCCTCTGCCTCTGTCTATGGTGACGCAGTTGAGGAACCCATGACCGAAGAGCATCCGTTCAACAACAAGAATTTTTATGGGGCTACCAAAATCGCCGGTGAAGCGATGCTACGCGCCTTCCATCATCGCTATGGACTCAACTATGTTGGTCTGCGTTATATGAATGTCTATGGCCCTCGCCAAGATTACCATGGGGCCTATATTGCCGTAATCATGAAAATGCTTGACGCCATTGATCGTGGCGAAGGCCCGACTATTATGGGCGATGGTTCTGAAGCCTTTGACTTCGTTGCAGTGGAAGACTGTGGTATAGCAAATGTTTGTGCCATGAAGGCCGAAACCAGCGACCGCTTTTATAATGTCGGCACCGGCAAGCGCACTTCGCTCAAGGAATTGGCTGAATTGATTCTGGAAATTACTAGTTGCGATAAATCAATCAACTATGCTCCACGCAGTCAGGCAACTCTGGTGCGCAACCGCATTGGTTGTCCCAAGCGAGCTAGTGCCGATATCGGCTTCACTGCACACCTGGATCTGAGAGCGGGGCTTAAGCAACTCATCGAATGGCGTGCCAACCATAAGGCCGAGGTGATCGCTAGACAGCGTGCTGTTGGGCTATAGAGCGAAAATTACTTGATATTTATAGTAAATTCTGCCGGGTTTGATCCCTATTAGAGAGTCAGAGCACATGGAAATTATGAAAGACACAAGATCTGTTTCTCCTGAAACATTGAAGCAACAGCCGCATTCAAGAAGAATGGAATTAGAAGAATGCCTTCCTCTTCTTGTTTCTCCAGATACAGGCCTTCCGCTTCAGGTAGACAATGGATTGAAGTTTTTTACTGATGGGGAGAATAACTATACCTTGCGTGGAGGCCTGCCAATGCTGATTCCAGCAAAACTACAACCTTTTTTTTTCGAGCGTTTAGTTGTTCCATTCGACTATTATCAAGATCCATTCTTGCAATACTTTCTGTTGGCGACGATTAAGCAGTCCGGTGAAATTAATGCTGCTCCAAGCGAAGAATCGGCTCATAGGCACTTTTTCAGGGCGGCGGATTTCTTTGCTGAATGCAAAGGGATAACCTTGGATGTGGGTTGTGATGATCCAGAATTAGGAGCGAGTCTGTTTACGGAATCTGTTAGTTATGTTGGTCTCGATCCGTTCTGTGTCCGCCCAAAGCCTTTCAGAATAATTGGTGTTGGTGAGTTTTTACCATTTAAGGACGAGTCCGTTGACAATGTGATTTTCAATACCAGTCTGGATCATATTTTAGACTGGCGACGCGCGATAAGCGAAGCAAAAAGGGTTCTTAAAAAAGGCGCGAGTTTATATATTTGTACCTTTATCTGGACAGCAAAAGCGGAGCTGATTACAGACTCGGTTCATTTTCATCACTTTCGGGATTACGAGATATTTGGTGCGCTCGACGGATTTGAAATAAATAAAGATGGTGAGAGGAGATACGAATCCCCTAAGGGTGATGCGCATCGTCATGGATTGTACTTGAGAGCAACCAAGAAGTAGGCTTAAGTCTATATCTACAGTATAGTAAAATAATTTATTCATAATGCAAAGATAATTACGGTGTGCGGAATAACAGGAATCATCCATCTCGACAACGTCCCTGTGGGTTCAGAGACTCTTCAAAATATGACGGATGCTATCGCTCATCGTGGGCCAGACGGTGAAGGTCACTGGATTGAAGGCAATGTCGGTGTAGGACATCGTCGTCTTGCAATCATCGATCTCTCACCTGCCGGCCATCAGCCAATGGTGTCAGTTGATCAGCGCTATGTATTGAGTTATAACGGCGAAGTTTATAACTTCCGCGAATTGCGAAAGGATTTGGAGGCGAGTGGCTATTTGTTTCGCTCACAGACAGACAGCGAAGTAATTCTTAACGCTATCGCTGCGTGGGGTGTGAATGCACTCAACCGCTTCAACGGCATGTTCGCCTTTGCGCTGTGGGATCGGCAGGAACAGACCCTATTGTTAGCCCGTGACCGTTATGGCATTAAGCCGCTTTATACCAGCCAATGGGGTAATACTTTTGCATTCGGTTCCGAGCAAAAAGCTATATTCGCCGCCCCTGATTTCCCTCGCATTCTTGATAAATCAGCTCTGTTTGAGTACTTTACTTTCCAAAATATTTTTACTGACAAAACCCTCTTAGAAGGAGTGAAGCTGCTTCCGGCTGGGTACTATGCCACGTTGGATGTTAAGTGCAAAAAACCGGCTCTCCAGTATGTTCAGTACTGGGATTATAACTTTTGCGAGCCGTCTGAGCACGTTAGTGAAGAGGAATATCGTGAGGAACTGGACCGTTTGTTTCATCAGGCAGTGAACCGGCAGTTAATTACTGATGTAGAATTAGGCAGCTACTTGAGCGGTGGAATGGATTCCGGCTCGATTACTGCCATTGCGGCACGTTCTAATCCATATCTGAAGACTTTTACTTGTGGTTTTGACCTAAGCTCAGCTTCAGGCATTGAGATGATCTTTGATGAGCGCGTTAAAGCCGAGGCCATGTCGTACCATTTCAAAACTGAGCATTATGAAATGGTTCTGAAGGCGGGCGACATGGAAAGGGTGTTGCCCAAACTCGCTTGGCATTTGGAAGAGCCACGGGTTGGGCAAAGCTACCCGAATTACTATGCAGCCCAACTGGCGAGTAAGTTCGTCAAGGTTGTGTTGTCAGGCGCTGGAGGAGATGAGCTATTTGGTGGTTATCCTTGGCGCTATTATCGAGCCGTAACGAACAACAATTTTGAGGACTATATCGATAAGTATTATCACTTCTGGCAACGATTGATCCCCAATAGCCAACTTAAGCAAGTTTTTGCTCCGATTTGGCCAGAAATTGAACATGTTTGGACAAGGAATATTTTTCGTGATGTGTTTAAACATCACGCTGAAAACATGTACACGCCTGAAGATTATATAAACCATTCATTGTATTTTGAGGCCAAAACCTTTCTTCATGGTTTATTGGTGGTTGAAGATAAGCTCAGCATGGCTCACGGTTTAGAAAGCAGAGTGCCGTTTCTGGACAACGATTTAGTCGATTTTGCTATGCGCTGTCCGGTAGGTCTCAAACTTAATAATCTTGCCGAAGTCGTACGCATCAATGAGAACGAGCCGGGTATCAAGAGTCAGAAATATTACGAGAAAACGCGCGATGGCAAGCAGATTCTCCGGGACGTGATGCGGCGCTATATTCCGGCAGAAGTGACGCGTGCCGAAAAACAGGGCTTTTCTGCGCCGGACGCTAGCTGGTTCAAAGGTGAAAGTATCGAGTTTGTGAAGCGAGTAATCTTTAATAAGGATGCCAGAATTTATAACTGGATGGATCCCTTAGTGGTTCAGGGTTTGGTGCAAGAGCATCTGTCCGGTTCTCATAACAGGCGACTATTGATCTGGTCATTGTTGAATATGGAAGTATGGTTGGCGCATGCCGAGATTGGCGCATAAATGGAAAAAATGGCGTTAATAGAACGGAAAAGCATTGTTGTTACGGGTGCCAATGGGTTGCTGGGTCGTAACGCGATCGAAGAATTAAGCAAGAGGCATGAAATTCATGCCGTGGTACGAGCAATACCTGATAGCCCAGTGTCAGGTGTCAGTTACCACATAGTTGACCTTGCTTCTGATTGGGATTGGGGGAGTTTGCCCAAAAAAACTGATGCTGTATTTCACTTAGCCCAGTCCAAGCGAATGAGAGAGTTTCCCGAGCAGGCACTCGACATTTATCAGGTAAACCTTGGCGCCACAGCAAAACTTCTCGACTACGCGCGTTCGGCTGGAGCCGCGCATTTTGTGTTTACCTCTACAGGAGGACTTTATGGTGCGGGCGCGCAAGCGTTCGGCGAAAGCTCGCCTCTTTGCTCGCCAGAGGGTGTATTAAAGTACTACTTCGACACAAAATATTGCGGCGAAATTCTTGCAAAAAATTATGCTGATTTTATGGGAGTTGTAATTCTCCGACCATTTTTTATTTATGGACCCGGTCAAAATAGCACAATGTTAGTACCTCGTTTAATTAACAGTGTCCGTAAAAGACAGCTCATTTCGATAAACGGTGAAACTGGAATACGCATCAACCCAATTTATGTCAGCGATGCAGTCATTGCGCTTGAAGCAACGCTTGGTTTGCAGGGACAGCACACTATCAATATAGCAGGCCCGGAAATTGTTACTCTAAGACGCTTGGTAGAAGCGATTGGTGAGGCGATGCATATAAAACCAATTTTTAATTTTTCAGCTGGTGAGCCTCAAGATGTGGTCGCTGATATCAATTTAATGAGCCAATTACTTACTGTGCCGGTCACCAGAGTAGTGAGTGGCATCAATAGATTAATTCAATGCCATGATGCTTAAAAATAATGAACCTTTTGTTTCAATTAATTTTGGTTTGATTTCTGAAATTGATCTGAGTCATTCTGAAACGTGGCAGAATAAACGATTCCTGACTTTTGATATTGACTGGGCTCATGACCAGGTTATCGAAGATGCTATAAGTCTAGTTGAGGCCGCAGGTATTCGGGCAACATGGTTTGTAACTCATCAGACTAAAATGATTGAGCGGCTAATGGGTAATCCAAATTTTGAATTGGGTATCCACCCCAATTTTAATAATTTACTTAATGGTGAAGCCAGCGTTGGTTGCTCGGCTTCAGAGATCATTGACTCCTTGCTTGATGTAGTTCCGAATGCCCGTTCTGTCAGGAGTCACTCATTAACTCAAAGCGAGCGCTTACTCGATTTATTTGCCGAAAAAGGGCTGAGCCATGTTTCAAATACTTTTATTCCTGCCAGTTATCAAGGCTTGATTAGTCCTTGGGGGCTATGGTCAGACATAACAATCGTGCCTCACTTTTGGCAAGATAATGTCGCTATGCGTATGAGAATAAGTGACGATTTGAGTCAGTTGGGATCGCCCCAATCTCTTCGCGTATTTGATTTCCATCCTATCCATATATACCTCGATACGGAAGACTTGTCCCGTTACGACCAAGCGCGTGATAGTTTCCAGAATCCATCCGAATTACTAAAATTCCGGAATGAAAATGGTGACGGTACAAGAACATTACTTAAAAGATTGTTAGGAGGGTTTTGATGCGAATTGCGATTATCGGGAGAACTGAAATCCTCTATGAAACTGCCGTGCGACTACACGCGCAAGGACATGAGATCGGGCTGGTCTTGACAGCAAAGGCAGCTCCAGAATATATAAAAACTGAGGAGGATTTTGAACGGCTTGCTGAAGCTCTCGATGCGCCCTTCATTCAATCGGCGAAGCTTGTGGATGGTTTTGAATTAATCAAGTCATTTCCACCAATGGATATTGGTATTAGCTTTAACTATACGGGTGTAATTCCACAAACCGTGATTGATTGTTTTCGATTAGGTATTCTCAATGCGCACGGTGGCGATCTGCCTCGCTATCGTGGCAATGCTTGCCAAGCATGGGCAATCCTCAACGGCGAAAAACGCATTGGTTTATGCATACACCGGATGATCGGAGGGGAGCTTGACAGTGGCGATATAATTGCTCGCGATTATTTCCCGTTGACCATAAATACAAAAGTTACCGAAATCTGGGCTTGGTTGGATGTGCGGATTCCTCAGCTTTTTGAGGATGCTGTTTGCACACTGGAAAAAAAACCGGATTTCATATTGGAACGTCAGTCTAAGGATCCAAAGGATGCGCTTCGCTGTTATCCCCGCCATCCTGAAGATGGGCGGATTGATTGGAAAAAAGATGCCTTGGATATTCTTCGTTTAATTAATGCCTGTAACAGACCCTACGCAGGCGCATTCTGCAAATATGAGGGTGAGAAGCTTATTATCTGGGATGCTATGTTGTTAAATGATGGAGAAAATTATTTGGCGGTTCCTGGGCAGATAACCAGGATTGGCGATGGATTTGTGGAAGTAGCAGCGGGGAATGGCAAATTGCGAATTAGTCAAATTGAGTTCAAGTCCGAGCTAATTAAACCAGACAAGCTTATTCAGTCGATCAGAAAGCGTTTCTGTTAGGGCAAAACAAAAATGGAGTATTTAGGAGTGAAAAATAGCGAAGATTCGAGAAGCGATTTTACGCGCTTGAATTATCGCCGCATATTACAAATTGTGACCAACACTTACAGGACGGGCACCATAGCCCAATACAAAGAGGAAAGCATACAAGCGCTATGGCGTCACGATGTCGATTATTCGCCACAAGCCGCGCTGGCATTGGGAACTATTGAGAACGAAGAAGGCGTTCAGTCGACTTACTATTTCAATATGAGAAGCGAATTTTACAATTTGTTTGAGCCCTCAGTTGCAAACATAGTCCAGCGGCTTTATCTAATGGGACATGAAATAGGGCTGCATTTTGATGCAATGCAATCGGATGTATCGACGGCGACTAAGCTTGAAATGTCGCTAGAGAAAGAGTGTAAGATTTTTGAAACAATTTTTGGGATTAAAGTGAAATCTTTTTCGTTTCATAATCCGTCTGAATTAACTAATAATTTTAAAGATGAATTGTATGGCGGGTTAATCAATGCCTACAACAACGATCTGATGTCGCGATTTGTTTATTGTTCTGATTCCAATGGCTATTGGCGTTTTACCCCCCTTGAAGAATTTATTCGTAGTAATCACTCCGCCATTTGTGTTCTAACCCACCCGGGCTGGTGGACAGATGTTCCTATGAGTCCGCGCGACCGGATTGTGCGTTGCGTAGAAGGACGTGCCAAAGCTACGCTATGGCAATACGACGAGTTGTTGATTAAGCACGGGCGCAAGAATATCAGATGATTTTGTTGGGATTTATTTAAGGTGATTGGGGTGGTGCAACAAGCTAAACGTTTTGAGCGTATAGCGCTGGTTGGTGATTCATACGGCCTCTCCATGCTGTTGGATATTTTGACGCCCAAATTGGTTTGCTGCCTAGTTGCTGCGCAAATCCGTCCAAATGACCTTGCCAAAGTTAAAGAGTTGGCGTTGCAATATGACATCCCGTTATTGATTCAACCAAGATTTGGATCTGATGAATATAGATTATTCGTGAACTCACTTCGCAAATTGACGCCGGACATTCTTGTTTGCAATTCGTATTCGATGATCATCAGACCAGACATTATAAATTTGGTTTCTGGCAACGCAATAAATGCCCACCCTTCACTTTTACCCAAAAACCGCGGGCCGAATCCGTTCCATTGGGCTATCATCAAAGGTGATTCTGAAACGGGTGTAACGCTTCACTACATGAGCGAAACTATTGATGCGGGAGATATTATTTCTCAAACTCGGATTGCCATTCAGGAAAATGATACTTGGGTTAGTTTGCGAGATCGCCTTAGTGTTGTGACAAGAGAACTACTCGTTAAGCAATTGCCAGTCATATTGTCGGGGACTAATAGTAGACAAAAGCAGGATGAGGCAAACGCGAGTGTAAATACACGACTTACTCCGGAAAGCCCTAGGATAGAGTTTGATAAAATGGATAACAGGAAAATTTTTAATTTAATTCGAGCTCAAGTTCATCCTCTACGCGGCGCCTATGTCGAAAGTGACCGAGGACGGGAGTATTTTTCCAGCTATTTGCCATTGGCATCTATAGCAGAATTGCGTAAACGTTTTGAGTAGTCTGTATAAGTAACACGCTCAACAAAACTATATGAAAACCAAGAAAAGAGATAAAACTATTGCTATTCACCAGCCGAATTTTTTTCCATGGCTGGGTTACTTTAATAAGATCGTTCGTAGCGATGCGTTTATATTACTTGATAATGTACAGCTTCAGAAGACTGGAGGGACTTGGTCCAATCGTGTGAAACTCTGCGTCTCGGGAGAAGCTCGGTGGGTGACGGCGCCGATTGATCGCTCATATCATGGTGTGAGGAATATAAGCGAAATGGAATTCAATGAAAGTATTCCATGGCGCGAGAAAATGGTCAAGACGCTGGAAGCGAATTATCGCAAGGCTCCCTTTTTTGGTGAAGTTTTTCCTTTCATCGAGAATCTCGTCTTGAATCCCGAAGCTAATTTGGCTAGATACAATATCGAAGCCATTCGCAGTATCGCTATGCTACTTGGTATTGATACCGAAAAACTGGTACTTGGATCTTCGTTGGAAGTGGATGGTCATGCGACTGATTTATTGATCTGTATGACTAAGGCTGTTGGTGGCTCGGCTTATATGTGCGGCGGCGGAGCTGAAGGTTACCAGCAGGATGCTTCTTTTGCGGAGGCAGGGTTGGATTTGGTATATCAGGATTTTCAGCAACCGGTATATCAACAGGCAGGGCCAACTGAATTTGTGTCGGGGCTTTCCATTCTTGATGCCTTGATGAACTTAGGTAAAGATGGAGTTCGCTCATTACTTCTAAAAATATAAGTATTGATCAAGGATATTATGAGGTTGCTTTTTTACAAAGGTTTAAAACAAGCCGCGCAATGGGGAGCGAATTTTGTTCCATCTGAATTGCGTCAGGCAATCAAGAACAGATTAAAGGCCGAGCTGAAAGATGAGTTGAAAGGTGAGTTGAAAGATGAGTTGAAAGGTGAGTTGAAAGATGAGTTGAAAGATGAGTTGAAAGATGAGTTGAAAGATGAACTTATGTCGAAACTCTGTGAATTTATTCCTGAAGCGATTCAACGACAGTTTGATTTAACTGGCAAGGTGACAGATTTCAAGAGATACGTAGAAGACGAATTTTTATCGATGAGAGGTGAAAATGACAAGGCTTCTCTTGTTGAGCGTTTATCATCTGAATGGAGGGCTTTTGTGCGAGAGTCGGCTGGGTTATCAGTTGAAGTTACGCCCACCCCTTCCCTAAAGGATCTACATCAGGAATTATCTTTTCTTCGTATCAATCAAAAAATATTTTCTCCTGTATTTCAATTATTAGCGCATAAGCGCGTCCTTTTTTCAGGACAGGCTTATTACAATGCATGGTATCTTTCTCGTGCGCTACGAGATAATGGATGGAAAGCGGATTTGTTAAATTGGAATACGCAAGCGGACGTCCAGATATATTTCCATGGAGAAGATTTTAGGTTCTATGGGGATTTAACAAACGAGTTGGAAGTGAACTTAAGTTTCTACCTTTCATCAATATATTTGTATGATATATTTCATTTTAGTAATGAACAGGCCATTTGTTTTGGCTGGCCAGTGCAAGGCTTTTTCAAAGAACGCTATGGGAAATATTCTGAGATTTTTTTACTAAAAGGTCTTGGGAAAAAGATTGTTTATACAAACAATGGTTGCCTGGATGGCGTATCACAAACTGCTTTTTCGAAATGGGGGCCGGAATCTGTTTGTTCCATTTGTCGCTGGCGTAATGAGCCTTCAGTTTGTAGCGATGAGCGCAATCTAGAGTGGGGCAAGTTCAGGAACTCAGTTGCGGATTATCAATGCTTATTGGGCGGCAATCGTGTTGACTACAATGATGCTCCGACTGTCCATGAGGTTCCGGAGTTTTATTGCCTGGATAAAGATATTTGGCATCCTCAGATTCAAATTCCGGATAAATTTTTGTTGCCAGTCAAACCCGAAGGTACGGTCTGGCTTTACCACGCTGTCGGGCATAAATCTGAGCGAACAGATGAAGATGGTATCAATATTAAATCCTCTCACGTTTATTTGCCACTAGTTGAAAAGCTTAAGAAACAGGGGTACCAGGTGGAGCTGCTTGAGCCAACGGGGATTCCTAACATGGAAGTGCGTTTCCTGCAAGTGCAGGCCGATATTTTTCTGGATATGCTTACTTTTGGCTGGTTTGGTGCAAATGTCCGAGAAGCAATGATGCTTGGCAAGCCGGTGATTTGTTACATCCGTCCTGAATGGCTGGAGAGCCTTCGCAAAGAAATTCCCGAGTATGCAGATGATCTACCTATAATCAGTGCCACGCCATACACGGTAGAGGCCGTATTGTGCGACTTGATTGTCAACCCGGAGAAGCGGCGGGAGATTGGCGAGCGCAGTAGGCAGTTCGCATTGAAATGGCATTCTGCGGAAGCTGGCGGGCGGCGTTTGAGTTCAATCTACGAAGGGTTATTGAAGGGTGATCCTCAATTGCTCGTCAAATCCTAGAGGTTTATTTTGTCTATAACCAAACAAGCGCTCGCCATGAGCTGTCAAAATGTTGAGAAAGTCTTTGTCGTGCAACGGGAAATGTCTATCTGGCGTACGTTTATCGGTCTGGACAGACGTGTTACTGGGCCTGTGGTATATGCACTAAAAGATATTTCATTGGAAGTGCCGCGCGGAAAAATTATTGGCATACTGGGTAAAAACGGTGCAGGTAAGAGCACTTTATTACGCCTGCTTGGCGGAGTCTATACGCCGACGAAGGGTCGGATTGAAGCGCATGGTCAGGTGGTTGGCCTTTTTGAGCTTGGCGGTGTCGGCAACCCAAATCTGACAGGTCGGGAATATGCCGAACGTTACCTGCGTATTATGGGGGCGTCTTCTTCCGACTTGCCAACTTTGATTGACGATATCAAGGATTTTTCTGAACTTGAAGATGCATTTGATCATCGTGTTCGTACTTATTCTTCGGGGATGGGGGCTCGGTTGTATTTCGCAACGGCCACTGCTCTTCAGCATGAAATTTATCTCATCGATGAATTGCTTTCGGTCGGTGATGAGCACTTCCAGGCAAAATGCTGGCAACGTATGCGGAAGCGACTGCTTGGCGGAGCTTCAGGTGTGCTGGTTACGCATGATTGGACGGCAATTGTTAAGTTGTGTGAGCAAGCCTGTGTCATAGAGGGGGGGAGGTTTTCCTTTATGGGCGCCAGTGATCGCGCGGTGGTTTCTTATCTGAAGTTACCAATTCCACAGGCTACAATCGCTAGGTTTTCAGATCGGAATCCGCAACATTACACCATATCGATGAATCAAGAATTTTCTATCCCTTTCTGGATAGAATTACTTGATGATGTGGCTGTTGACTTTGCGGTTTCTATTGAGATATTACGTATTGGCATTGGTTGGGAGATCGTCTTGCTCTCAGCCCCAGTTCCTGTGTCAGATAAAGCAGGAATTCACCGTGTTGTTCTCAATATTCCTCAGTTTCTACTGGTTGCTGGGAGTTATTCGTTAAATGTCTTTTTGACCAATAGAGCTGATGGGCAAGGACTGGATGTGAGGTCGTGGACCTACGGCAATGGGTTTGACCTGATTGTCGAAGGGGAGCCGGCTGTTGTTGCTGTCAAGCTTCCTTTTGTGGCACGAAAGTTAGGAGGATTAAGCTAAATGATGCCTCAAATTACACTCGATAATGTTTCCAAATTTTTCTCACAAAGGGGTGGGGTTGCCAACGAATTATGGACAATTGCCGTGGCAGACAGAGGGATTCTCGAAAGTGGTGAAGTAAAAGCGGCAGTGAAAGCTGTTAGTTTGGTAATAGGGCAAGGTGAGCGGCTTGGTATTGTTGGGAGTAATGGCGCAGGCAAATCAACTCTTTTGCACATGATTGCTCAATTATCTGATCCAACCATTGGAACTATTAATATTGTTGGCAAGGTCACGTCTATTATGACGCTGGGTATTGGTTTGAGGGACGATTTGAGCGGTCGCCAGAATATTTATGTCGATGGGGAAATCCAGGGAAAAACGCGGTCAGAAGTCGATGATGTTATTGATGAGGTCATTGAGTTTTCGGAGCTAGGAGAATTCATTGATTATCCTGTGCGGACTTACTCAACGGGGATGAAGGCGCGTCTTGCGTTTGCGATGATCTCTCATATTGATCCTGAGATTCTTATTATTGATGAAGCGTTATCTGTTGGTGATGCTTCATTTTCCGCAAAGGCCACTGCCAGAATACTCGAGATATGTGCGCGCGGAAAAATTGTTATCCTGGTGTCTCATTCCATGGAATCGATAAAAACGATATGCAATCGCTGTCTGTGGATGGATGACGGCCGTGTGATTATGGATGGGTCCCCTGACGAAGTTACTAAAGCCTATATTGATAAAGTAAGAGGTAAGGATGAGGCTGAATTGCTGGAGAAGTTCCGTGGCCACATCGGTTCGCGCTCTTTCAAGCCAGGTTACGAAATTAAAGAACTTGCATGGTTCTGTGGCGAAGATCGGGAGCCTCGCCTATTACTTGAGGCTGGTTCGGTTTCGGTTATTCATATCCAAGGTTTGGTAGGCGACGCCAAAGAGAGCAGGGTACATGTTCAGATTGTCCGATTAGATGAGTTGTTGCTTTTTGATGAGTATCTTTGTGTACACAAGTATTTGTTAAAAGAAAATTTTTTTGCAATTGAAATTGAGATGAACCCGCTGCTGCTTGGTGCGGCAACTTATCGTTTAGATGTTGCTTTAGAGCTGGATTCAGTTACGTTGGCAGAGGCATCATCAGTTTTTGAAGTCTATACGTTGAATGCGCCAAAAGGTGGCAAACCTATGTTACTATATCCGCTTGATGTATCTGTCACGCATATTCAATAACTTCAAAGAGCTGATAATCCCCAATGCTTGGATTTAATAAACAGGATGTTCGTTTGGCATCTAACTTGTTCAAGATGAATATCCGAGACCGTTATTTAGGCTCATCTTTGGGAAGTTTCTGGGCCATTGTGAATCCCCTTTTAATGCTGGGTATGTACACTTTTGTATTTGGATTTGTATTTAAAGTGCGCCTGCCTGGGGCAGAAACGACTCTAACTTATGTTGTCTGGTTGATCAGTGGTTATGGTCCGTGGATAGCCATAACAGAATCTATAATGGCTTCGGCTACTTCTGTTGTAGGAGCGGCCGGAATTGTAAAAAATATGGCATTCAAAACGGAACTATTGCCAATTTCCGCTGCATTTGTCGGTTTGATCAATCTCTTGGTTAGTTTTTGCTTTCTTTTTATTCTGATGATTTTTGCAGGCAATCAACCAAGTTGGCATGCACTATGGTTACCACTCATAATTGTGATACAGTTTTTTTTCATTATTGCTTTAGGTTTGTGGCTATCGGCAATTAACGTTTTTATTCGTGACTTAACTCAAGCACTACCTAATATTTTAACAATGATTTTATTCGGTTCCCCTATCTTCTATGCGATGGAAAGTATGCCCAATTTGATACAAAAGGTTTCTAATGCAAACCCATTTTATCTAGTTACGGATGCTTATAGAAAAGTGTTGGTGGAACATCAAAATCCAAGCTTTGAACACCTAGCTTATCTAACAATTTTGTCATCTTGTATTTTTTTCTTTGGCTTGGCTGCCTTTCGAAGAGTCAAAGGCAGCTTTGATGCAGTGTTGTAAGCATTGTTTAAGAGAAAATAGGTGATATTCAACACTATAAAAATTAGGAGTCTGAGTGAAAATTTTGGGTGCAACTGCACAATAAGATTTGCGCTCCAGAGGTTTTTATAGTGATCCATTTTTCCGATGCCGCTTTCATATGCTGCATTGCTTTTATAGTCTCGAATAAGCGTTTTACAAGCATGGTTAAGTACTGGCTTTTCTTAGGCCGGTAGATTATTTAGATGGAGTTGCCACTTTGAGTTTGCAGATAATTTCAGCGAAAAACAGCGAATTTTGGAATGAGTTATGCGGATCACAATTAGCTAGTTTTTTAGGTGTTACTGATTTCAGTCCCGAATCTTTAAAAAAATATGATCAATGGTATCTCCATAGATATCCTTACTTGCATTCACATATTCCAATTTTCGAGTTGCAACAAAAATCTGTTTTGGAAATTGGTCTAGGTTATGGCACTGTGTCGCAATGGTTGGCGGAATCAGGCGCTTTCTATACCGGTCTGGATATAGCTGAAGGGCCTGTGGCGATGGTGAATCAACGGTTAGAACAGATGAATCTCCCGGGTTTTGCAGTACAGGGTAGTGTAATTGAGGCTCCATTCCCAGATGCGTCTTTTGATGCGATTGTTGCAATAGGGTGTTTGCATCATACGGGGGACTTATGCCGAGCTATCAATGAATGTAGGCGCATGCTCAAGGATGGAGGATCCTTGCATTTCATGGTTTACAATGCATATTCCTACCGCCGTTTCGCTGAGGCGCCATTGGATACACTCTGGTATCGGTTACGCGAGCTGATCGGTTTTCGGGGCGTAGTCGGCAATAGCCGTAAAAACCAGCGAGCAAGCTACGACTCGAATAAAAACGGTGATGCCGCGCCTCATACTGACTGGATTTCCCAGCGCTCTCTACGTTATATGTGCCGCGACTTTTCCTCTTTTGTGGCGCGAAGTGAAAACATCACCAATGAATATTATTTCAAGAACACATCACGAGAGCAATTATTGCTAACAGCTTGGCCACAGTTGTTCGGACTGGATATATACGCCCATGCAGTTAAATGACCATAGCATGAAATACAACGTCCTCATCGTTTATTGGCACAACGCACCATCAATTCGAATAACGACTGAAGACCATCTGCTGTGTTTCGAACGGTATCTGCCACATTACTGTTATTACCTGAACCTTGCAGACGAGGTGCTTCCGGCTTGGGTGCACAGAGTGAAGTTCGATATCATTGTTTTCCACGATCTGTTTTTTTGTGGTCGTTGGGGCGGGCGTCCCCTTTTTGAAAAGCTGTCTTCACGAATTGATTTCCTAAGAGGGAGCAATGCATTCAAGATTGCAATCCCCCAAGATGAATTTATTTCGGCTGACCTGTTATGTGAATTCATCAACAGCTTTGCCGTGCAAGCTGTTTTTTCTGTTGCCCCACCTAGCGAGTGGCCCAAAATATATCGTGACGTTGACAGGGAGAGGGTCAAATTTTATTGTGTGCTCACAGGATATCTTGAAGATACAACCCTGTCGCGCATTGAGGCTATCGTTTCCCACGCTAAACAGAGAACTACTGATATCGGATACCGCGCTGGTGGGCGTAGCTGGCGCCAGGCTTCATGGTTGGGGCGGCACGGTACATTAAAAATTGAAATTGCTGATTTAGTCGAGGCTGAAGCGCCGAAGCATAACCTAAAGGTAGATATTTCAACGCGGTCTGAGGACACTTTCATGGGGGATGCATGGTATCAGTTTTTGGCTGGACTGAAATATACAATTGGACTGGAAGGTGGTGCCAGTGTGCTGGACTGGGATGGTACGATACGGGTTAACACCTTAGAATATGTAGAGCGTCACCCCCAGGCAAGCTTTGAGGAAATTGAGGCTGCATGCTTCCCCGGGCTGGATGGGCAGTTCGCGCTGTTCGCATTGTCCCCACGCCATCTCGAAGCTTGTGCTACTCGTACCTGCCAGATCCTCATCGAGGGTAACTACAACGGGGTGCTGCTACCCTGGCGGCATTATCTTCCTCTCAAACGAGATATGAGTAATCTCTTTGAGATATTAGAGATTGCTCGCCAGGACTCAAAGCGGGAAAGCATTGTTGAAACCGCATATCAAGATATAGTTGTTTCTGGTCGTTACACTTACAACGCATTTGTCCAGTTTATTTTGGCTGAAGTCCAAAGCCTTGAGCCGAGGCTTAACACACAGTCTCATGGTTCGTCGCCTTCGGCTGCTGCAGAACATGCAAATTATCTGCGCTCAACTAAGACTGGGAGGAAGGATAGTAAACATTTGTCCAAATTGTTGCCTATAAGAATGTATAGTAAGGCGAGGTTTGCCAACCTTTTAAGTAGGGGCTGGAGTTTTTTTAGCCAACTGGGTGAACGGAAATGATCGCTATCGTCGACTATGGTATCGGCAACCTTGCGTCAATCGAGAACATCATTCGCCACATCGGTGGCGAGGCCAAGGTTACATGTGAAAAGGAAGTTATCCTCGCGGCAGACGGCGTGTTACTTCCCGGGGTCGGTTCATTTGACGCTTGCGTAACGGGCTTGCGGCGTTCAGGTCTTTTGCCTGCAATAGAACAGCAGGCGTTTGTTTCACGTGTCCCTATCTTAGGAATATGTGTGGGCATGCAGATGATGGCTTATTCCAGCGAAGAAGGCAATGAGCCAGGTTTGGGCTGGTTTGACGCCCGAGTACAACGCCTGAATCCAGGGGGGGGGTTGAAGGTGCCTCACATGGGCTGGGGTAGCGTATCGGCACGGGAGGATAGCGTGCTCTTTAGTGAGGATCCTAATAAGCGCTTTTATTTTGTGCACTCCTACCACGTAGTTTGCAAACAGGATTCAGACGTTGAGGCATTGGCGTGCTACGGCGCTCCATTTACAGCTGCGATTGCCAAAGACAACTTATACGGGGTGCAATTTCATCCGGAAAAGAGCCATCAGCACGGAATGCGTCTGTTTGAAAACTATTTGGGTATTGTTGCCGGGTATAAAGCCGTCAAAATGGGATAACATGTTATGCAGAACTTTAGGAAACCCTTATTGGCCCCGAAGTGCGATTCACTCGTACCAAGGGTAATTCCTTGCCTGTTGATTGAAAACCAAAGATTGGTTAAAACTATAAAATTTCGGGATCCGAAATATGTGGGCGATCCATTGAACGCGGTACGGATATTTAATGAGAAACAGGCTGATGAGCTTGTTTTTCTGGATATCGGAGCCCGTAAGACTGGCCATGGGCCGGACTTTGATTTAATTGAAAAGATAGCCCAGCAGTGTTTTATGCCATTTGCCTATGGGGGCGGAATCCAGACCCTCGACCATATCCGGCGCATTTTATCATCCGGTGTGGAGAAAGTGGTTATCAACAGCGCGGCGTTAACGAATCCCGAATTAATCCGGGATGCCGCTGAACAATTTGGCAGCCAGAGTGTTGTGGTATCCGTTGATGTGAAGCGAAGCCTGCTCGGTTCGTGGCGAGTATTTGATGGTGCCCAGAACAAAAACACGTCCATGATCCCGCTGGACTATGTCAAATCGATGGTTGCTATGGGGGCGGGGGAGGTGTTTTTGAATGATGTAGATCGTGATGGAACCCGTATTGGGTATGATTTAGAACTGATTTCAACTCTTTCCTCTGGCATTGATGTTCCGTTGGTAGCCTCTGGCGGTGCGGGTAATCTAGTTGACCTTAAATTGGCAATCGATTCTGGAGCCGCAGCCACAGCCGCGGGAAGTCTATTTGTTCTTTATGGAAAACATCGTGCAGTTCTGATTACCTACCCGCAAGGTGAAGACCTTCGCCAAATTTTTTACTAATAGAGAAGTTGTCATATTAGCTAAGGTGGCTTTACAAGTCTTATTCATTCGGACGGTTTCTTGCTTGTGTCAAGTTCCAGGGTTTTTCATAAGCTGCTCTTTTTAAACGAATAACAAGCATTAATCCCTGCAACTACGCCTTCATATCTAGGAATGCCATGCTCATCAAAGGTAAGAGCGCTCAGAAAATTTCGATGTTCTGCAGGCAGCCTCCGGTCGGCGATTGCGTCAAAGCGCCTTCCAAGCCACCTCATTTCATCAATTGAGATTGAGGCGCCTTTGAATGAGCCTTCAAATCCATGCTTATTCACCAAAGAAATAAACTCTGAGGGTGTATAGCAATGTGAAATCGGACATTCTTCTCCATCAGTAGTTCGCCGAAATGCCTCTTTTACTGATAAATCTTGATATTTTCCTTGGTCTAATTGACAAATCCATGCTGTATAAAGATGCAGCCAAAGACTTTGCGAATTGTAGACCATTACAGAAATCGTTCCATCGTGTTTCAGTATTCTATGAAATTCCATGAGCACGGCATCCAGATTCTTACAATGGTGAAGCACTCCCGAAGTATGGATATAGTCTATAGACTCATCAGGAAGTGGGATGGCATTAGTATTCTCATCAATGTGTATGAACTCAGCGGTCTTGTTGTGAAGTGCTAATCGCTGCTGGGCTACAGATAGCGCGGTTCTTGATACGTCGATAGCAATTATTTTGCTTGTGTTTGAATAGTTGGCGAGCCCCACCACATCGTTACCGGGGCCGCATCCATAATCAAGAACAATTTTCTCGTCTTGATTCGAAACGGGCATGAGATCGATGTATCCAGGATACTGTGCATTACGCCAATGAAAATGCGCCAGAGAGTCTTCGGCAGTGTTGAACGCGCTACGCGCTACCATATGTTCTGTCCAATAAGCGGCGGAGCCATTGTCGGAAGCAGGCGCCGAATCATTTTTCGAGTCAGTACTAGAGCTTGTATTATTCATCGTCCGAGTCGGTCTCATAAAATGCGAATAGACTTTATATATATAATTCATCAGGGAGTCCCTAAAATTGCGACGCGGATTTAAATTCGAAATGTAATAACTTTTAATGTATCATAACTGAATTAATAGTGTACTTCAAACGGGTGTTGAAATTCGTAGCTTCAGTAAGATTGAATTAGTAAGTGGTTTTTAAAAATCCGATAGAGTGGTAAACGGTAGTCTTGCATAACTCAATCTGTAGATGATTCGATAAACAGAAGGGTAGGCGCATGAAAAGGCGAGAAAGATAGGGTTTCTGGGTTAATGCTTGGTGGCAAAGGCGCTAGGTTTCACCGCTCTTGGCCTCCAGGCTTGCTGAAGAATAACAATATCCAGATTGGATGGGCGAGGTTCGCTCGAAGATCGTTCATAGTGGATGGCTGTTGGCATGGCGCAATGTGTGTCTCGATGTTATGTGGAGCATTAAATACGAATGTTCTAGGTTCTGTTGACGTTTTACCAGTCAGGTAGAATTGAGCATCTTGTATAGAATGAACCGGATAGAATTTAGGGATGAAGAGCGAGCTTATATTTTGGCAAGCTTAAAGAAATTGCCTGGAGTTCATATAGGTCTACCGGATATCTTTAGGCAGTTTGTTAGCGTCACTTTGTGGATATTACGTACGGGTGCGCAATGGCGTGTATTGCCGTCAACGTATGGTAAATGGAATAGCGTGTTCAAGCGTTTTTCGCGTTGGTGTGTCAATGGCGTATGGGAGAAAATTCTTTGTCATTTTCCTGAAGATGCTGATTTCCAAGATGTTTCTATGGATGGTTCGGTCATTAGGGCGTATGCCTGCGCGGCTGGGGCGGCAAACAGCTCCGCCGAAGATGAAACACTGGGACGCTCCAAAGGTGGGTTTGGTTGTAAGATTCACGCGCTTTGTGATGCCTTGGGCATGCCGATCAAATTCATCCTGACAGGCGGGCAGGAGGCTGAATGCAGGCAAGCATAACCTTGTTGGAAAACGTTAATGCCTCAGCCGTCTTGGCGGACAAGGCCTACGACACAAACAAATTGCGGGAGTGGTTAGAAAGTCGGGGAATAAAAGCCGTTATCCCACCAAAATCGAACCGGAAAGAAGAAATTGAGTGTGATTATTGGCATTATAAGGAGCGGCATGCCGTCGAATGTATGTTCGGCAATCTCAAGCACTATCGCAGAATTGCTACGCGATATGAGAAAAAGGCTACTAATTACATGGGGATGCTGTCGTTTTCCTCGGCACTTTTATGGTTGAGATGAAACGTCAACAGAACCTAAGCTGCATGTTTATGCGTCAGTGATGCAGAGAGTGGATTGGGGATGTTCACGGTAAGAGCAGTTCAGGCTGTATACGGTGCTTGATGGCAAATCACTGCTTGAGTTCACTTAAAGATCATTTACCCATACTACTAAAAAGTAGGCAATAAACTGCAAGGCTTCACTTAAGAAATAAAGATAGAAATTCTGTCTAATCAAGTAAGTCATTCATACAACATAAAATATTGCAAGTATCCTTGCATCATTGATAATAAATACTATGACATATCAGATTTGTAATCGCTGTATTATGGACACGAGTGATCCAAACATAGCCTTTGATGATCAAGGGAACTGCAACCATTGCCGTTTACTCATGGAAAATCGTGACCGGTACTGGCTTCCGGATGAGCGCGGCCAGAAGAAATTGGAACAGTTAATTGAGGATATTAAGTTAGCCGGCAAAGGACGAGACTACGACTGTGTGATGGGTTTGAGTGGTGGCGTGGACAGCTCGTATCTTGCTGCTCGAGCCAGCGAATGGGGGTTACGTATTCTTGCGATTCATGTTGATGGGGGATGGAATACTGAGCTTGCGGTTAGGAATATCGAGCGCATGGTGACCAAGTTAGGTATCGATTTGCATACCTTTGTAATTGACTGGGAGGAAATGCGTGACTTACAGGTAGCCTTCCTTAAGGCGGGAGTGCCCAACCAGGATATTCCACAGGATCATGCATTCTTCGCTGCGCTCTACCGCGAAACCGCCCGCCAAAACGTGCCTTATGTACTTACGGGCAGTAACTACGCTACAGAATCAATCCTGCCATCTGCATGGGGCTATAGTGCAGGCGACTTAACTCACTTGCGTGCAATTCACAAGCGTTTCGGTACTATCAGGCGATTGAAAACTTTTCCACAGCTTGGTTTTTTCTACTTTAACTGGTATTTACCTCGTATCAAGAAAGTAAGAATCGTGGCGCCACTCGATTTGATGCCATACAGCAAAACAATGGCTATCAAGGAGTTGGAGGAACGCTTCGGCTGGCAGTATTACGGCGGAAAACATTATGAATCGCTCTTCACAAAATTTTTTCAAGCATACTACTTGCCGACCCGATTTGGGTTCGATAAACGTCGGGCGCACATCGCTAGTTTAGTGGCGTCGGGAGAAATAACACGGGATGAAGCACTCCGAATCATGGAGGAACCATTGTATGACAACGCTGTGCTGCAAAAGGATCAGGAATACGTCTTGAAGAAATTGAAGCTTTCAGAAAGCGAATTCAATACGTTGATGAATGCCCCTGTGCATCGCCATCAAGACTATCCGACTAATCAATGGATGCATCAAGTTTGGCATAGCTCTTCTTTTGTGTCCAAGGTGCGTGCGTTGATTCCCCATTTTTCTGGTAAGTGAGCTTATGGGATTGACTGATAACACTTTCTCGGTTTCATTTGATGCTGTGGTGATGCTTACGGTTTCTGATTGGCATACAGAACCCCGCAGCAATCGGTACCACTATGCCACCCGGTTCGCCCGCAACTATCCAGTAATTTTCGTGCAGGCTGATCGCATATTTAATGGGTATGTTATTGAGCCATCCGGTTATCCAAAAATCGAAATACTTCATGTGCCCCAAAAAAGTGGGGAGGCGCAAACTTCTGCGATAGTAGAAGCTCTTTCAGAGCTCAGGATTCTCCGTCCACTTTTGTGGATTTATAGTGCGAACTATGTTCATGCTACGGAAAATATTTTTGCCGCACTACGGATTTTTCACGCGACAGAAGACTATTTTTCAAAGGAACTAAGTTATCAGTTGGCTCCTGGTTATTTCGATCGGCTTCGTCTGCTATTTAGTCATCTTGATCTATTGGTTGCGGTGTCTGAGGGAGTGCGCGATAGTTATATCAACTCAGGTGGCTTTCGAGGTAATACCTTGCTGCTAGAGAATGGCTGCGACTACGCATTCTTTAGGAAGGCGATTGATGAAACGCCACATATACCATCTCCAGTGCGACCAGTAGCGTTTTACCAAGGCGGAATTAATTCCCGCTTAGATTATGATCTAATGATCGAGCTAGCACATACAAAATCCGACTGGGATTTTCTTCTATGCGGCAATTGGGACGATACTAACGAAAATTCACTAAAACTGTTCAATCTGCCGAATGTGACATATCTTGGTGTGCTCAGTCCTGAAAAAATAGCGCATGAGTCTGCTTGTGCAACAGTCGGATTAATTCCTTTCGTACAGACGCCTTTTATCCAGAAAAAGTCTTTACCACTCAAAGCATTTGAATATGTTGCGTGCGGTTTGCCAGTTGTTAGTGTGCCCATTGACGCGTTGATCAAGATACCAGAAGTGTTTCTGTTTGCTTCCAATGCAGCTGATTTCGGAGTACAGATGGAGCAAGCAAGACTAACCCGTTATGACCCGCAGGCGTCAGCTCTGAGGTTGGATATTGCGGCACAGCAAGACTATGACAAGCGATTCGATATTCTGACGGATACATTGGCCTCAATGTTGAAGGAATCTGAAAGTCATAATCAAAAACTTAACGTTCTATTTCTTTATTCCGCCAATTCCACCTATACGGCTACGGTTCAAGAGTATATCAGCAGCTTTGCTAAGTTTTCGAGTCATAATTTCGTATTTGCTGATGCAGTGAATGGTGTATCTTGTCACTTTAACATGGCTCAGTTCGACGCTGTTTTTGTGCATTATAGCGTACGACTTACGTTGGATAGCTATATTTCACCTGCTGTCGTTAACGCCTTGAAAAATAGTAGCGTCTATAAGCTTCTATTTATTCAAGATGAATATGAGAACACTGAACGGGCTCGGCAATGGATGGATGAAATAGGGTTCCATGCCGTCTTTTCCTGTATACCATTAGGCCAGATTCCCAAGGTATACCCGCCAAATCGATTTCCCAGTACAGAGTTTGTGTCAATTTTAACAGGGTATGTGCCACAGTCTTTGGAACAAAGACGCTGGGGCTTACCGTTAAGTAAGCGGCCTATTGTTCTCGGATATCGTGGTCGACGTCTTCCTTTTCGTTTTGGGCGTTTAGGTCAGGAAAAATACCAGATCGGTCTGCAAATGCGTGCATTCTGCGAGCAACAGGGCATTGTATGTGATATTGAGTGGGACGAAAACAAGCGTATATATGGTGATAAGTGGTACGAGTTCATCGGCAGTTGCCGGGCTATGCTTGGTTCTGAGAGTGGCAGTAATGTATTCGACTTTGATGGAAGCCTGCAATCCACAACAGAAGAAGCAATCCAGAATAATCCAGACATGACCTTCGATGAGTTCCATGCGATTTTCTTGAGAGAACTCGATGGGCAGATTCGTATGAATCAAGTTTCCCCTCGTATATTCGAAGCGGTTGCTATTGGTACGCCTCTAGTGCTTTTTGAAGGTGAGTATTCTAATGTGGTATTCCCAGGTAAGCACTATATTGAATTGAAGAAAGATTTCAGCAATGTCCAAGATGTGTTGGAGCAACTAGAGGACTTTGAATCTTTGCAGGCCATGGCAGACCGAGCTTGGCGCGATGTTATTGGTTCAGGCAACTATAGTTTTCTGAAATTCGTTACAAATATCGACCAATTTTTGTATAAACGGGTGGCTAAGGTAAAACCATGGATCCCGTTATTAGGTGTTATTGGACAAATACGTGGTGATGTGAACGAAGGAGGACTTGAAAGCGCCAATATGTATATTCCTCGGGGAGCGGCTGTTAACTGGCCGTTACCTTACAGTTGTTTTACTGAAGAGACGCCCCCCACTTCTTTTGCTACGCCTGTTAGGTTAGTTGTTAATGATCCTTCAATATTTCTTAACAGTAATCCCTATTTGAACTTCGACCGCGCACAGTTTGTGATTTTGGCCAGAAGGGCGGTTGTGCGTATTCTCAATTGTTTACCGTTGAATTTGCGTAGCCCCATCAAAAAGCTGCTGCTGAAGATTGCGAGGACTATGGGTCTGCTTTCACTGCCTTAGAACATAGCCTCACTTACAATACAAGTAGTTCTCCGGTTCATTTAGCGTTATTAGGATATTCAAAATATGTGTGGAATTTTTGGTGTTGTCGCAGATGGCCCCAGATCAACCGAAGTATCATCAATTCAAATAGAACGTGGTTTAAGCGGAATCCGTCACCGCGGCCCTGACGGAACCGGTACCTGGGTATCTCCAAACGGTCAGGTAGGGTTTGGCCATGTTCGCCTTTCAATTATTGATCTGGAAACAGGCGCTCAGCCTATGCACAGCGATGATGGCCGTTTTACTATCATCTACAACGGTGAAATCTACAATTACATAGAGCTTCGTAAAGAACTAGGTGAGGAGTCATTCCGAACCCACTCTGATACTGAGGTCGTTTTACGAGCTTTCCAGCGCTGGGGATCTGGTTGTGTCACTCGCTTACGCGGCATGTTCGCCATTGCTATTTGGGATGCTGCTGAACAGAAGCTGTTTTTGGCGCGGGATCGATTCGGCATTAAACCGCTGTATTGGGCCAAGACATCTGTTGGATTGTATTTTGCTTCTGAGGTCAAAGCGCTGTTACCTTTTTTGGATCGTCGGCAAGTGAATGGGGCCGCATTATCCGATTACTTTACCTTTCAGTTTTGCCTGGGCGAAAAGACTTTGATGGAAAGTGTTTCGCAAATGCCAGTCGCGCATTTTGCAACGCTTTCGCCGGGCCAACAGCCCAAGCAAATCAGGTATTGGGAGGTTCACTACGATGTGGATTATGATCATACGGAACAATGGTTTACCGAACGCCTGAGAGAGCTTCTGCATGACTCTGTTAATGTTCATCTGCGCGCGGATGTTGAAGTTGGGAGTTATGTGAGTGGTGGGGTGGATTCTAGCTTGCTGGCCGCGTTGGCGCGCGACGTACGTACAACCGGCCCATTCAAGGCGTTTAATGGTCGTTTTCTGGATGGGCAGGATTTTGATGAGTCGCGTTATGCCAAAGCACTGGCCGATGAGCAAAATATGCAGTTGCATGTGGCAGACATTGGGGAGCAGGACTTCGTTGACCACATTGCAAAGGTAATCTGGCATTTGGATCAGCCGACTGCTGGGCCAGGTTCTTTTCCTCAATATATGGTCTCTAAGCAAGTAGGCGAGCATATCAAAGTTGTCCTTGGTGGGCAGGGGGGCGACGAGATTTTTGGCGGCTATGCCCGCTATTTGGTGGCGTACTTTGAGCAGTGTATCAAAGGAGCTATTGAAGGTTCATTGCACAATGGCAACTATGTGGTGACCTATGAATCAATTATTCCCAACCTTGAAACGCTACGCCAATATAAACCTATGCTACGAGAATTTTGGGGAAATGGGTTATTCGGTGAACGCGACGAACGTTATTGGCGATTGGTTAATCGGGCTAACACTTTCGGCAGCATTCTTGCGCCGGAGGCAATCAACCAAGAGGCGACTTTTGAAGAATTTAAAAGCATCTTTTGGGGCAGCAATGTAGGGAAAGAGTCCTATTTCGACTCTATGACTCACTTCGATTTCAAGACGTTATTACCCGCGCTATTGCAGGTCGAAGATCGTATGAGCATGGCGCATGGCGTTGAGGCTCGCGTTCCTTTTCTTGATCATCCGCTAGTGGAGTTCGCGGCCACGATTCCAGCAGATATCAAATTCAAAAATGGTGAGCTGAAACGCTTACTAAAGGCAGTCTTTGCTAATCGATTACCTGCTGAAATACGAAATCGCAAGGATAAGATGGGGTTTCCGGTGCCACTAAATCTTTGGCTCAAGCGTGGAGGGCCTGCGCGTGAATTAATTGGAGATATCCTTGGATCACGACGGGCTCGTGACAGGGCTTACCTCGGTAATGGTTTATCTATTGACGCTGTGCTGGACTCCCAGAGTGCTTATGGCCGCAATCTCTGGGCACTTTTGAGTCTGGAGTTGTGGCACAGACAGTTTGTGGATTGAAGATGGCTCTGGGTTTAGACAAACTCAATATTTTAGTGCTTCATAGCTTGGGTGATATAAAAGCAGTGCCATTCTTTCTTAGGCATCATGTTTTTATTCTGGAAAGAAACTGTCCGGGGCACAACTATCTTTATCATGATACGGCTCTACCATTGCCGCAATATGTAAAAGATACGTCATTTGACTTAATTATCTTGGATGTAACCTTCCTCTGCGCCCGTTGGTCGCCTGCAAGAATTTTTGAGCGTTTAAAGAATGAGTATGATTTTGTAAAGACCAGTGACGCAGTAAAAATAGCGTTCCCACAGGATGAGTATGACTGCAACGAAATTCTGGATGAATGGATGTGTGACTGGCAAATAGATATTGTTTATTCAGTCATTTCTGAGCACTGGGATCTGTTGTATCCAAGATATCATAAATCAGGTGAAATTCGGCTTGGATTTACAGGATATATAGATGAAACGTTAATTGATGTGAAGCGTAAGCCTTTCAATAGTCGATGTATTGATATTGGTTACAGGGCTAGAAAGCTGCTCCCATATTTCGGCCGACTGGGTGAAACAAAATGGACGATAGGTCGCGATGTTGCTGCTTGCGCAGTATCCAGTGGATTGGTTACGGATATTGTCATTGGCGATCAGGGCACATTGTTAGGCGAGGCATGGCTTGATTTCATCAATGATTCGAAATTTACATTGGGAGCCAATAGCGGTAGCAGCTTATTAGATCCCAGGGGGAAAATCCAGCATGATGTAAGAGCCTATTTACGTACTCATCCAGCAGCACCATTTGAAGAAGTGGAAGAAGCATGTTTTAAAGGTTTGGACGGACATTATCAATTTACGGCGATATCTCCAAGAGTTATGGAGGCGGCACTGCTGGACAGTTGTCAAATATTGGTAGTCGGGCGCTACAGTGATTTAATAGAGCCATGGGAACATTACATTCCGATCAAAAGTGACGCGTCTGACTTTGATCAGGTTCTGGAAGTGATGAAAGACCAGGCGCTGGTTCAACAAATGATAAAAAAATGTCGATCCACAATTTTGGATACACATGATTTACGCTGTCAAAACAAAGCCAAGAAAATTCTTGATGCCGCTGCAGATGTCATGACCCGCAAAAAAGTAAGTTCATCATGTGACGAAGTTGAACGTGTAATACGTCAGTATAAAAATGATGTTACACAGGAGCGGTATGAAATTGTGTGGCGTCAGAGAAGAATACGACAAAGAGTCGTGCAAGCCTTAAATGATTATCCTGTGCTGTTACGTTTGGCTCATATTGCTTATAGCTTTGTGAATAAACGGACTTGGGCATAAATAATTACTTTTTATAAAAAATGAAATATCGCCCGGATATTGATGGTCTAAGAGCACTAGCTGTTTTATCTGTAGTGCTGTTTCATGCAGGCTTTGCATGGCTTCCTGGAGGATTTGTCGGCGTAGACGTTTTCTTTGTTATTTCAGGTTATTTAATAACGCGAATTTTGATTGATGAAGTCGGTACATCACGATTTTCAATAGCACATTTTTATGTGCGTCGTGCCAGACGAATTTTGCCGGCACTCTATTTCATAAGCTTTATTGTTTTTTTCTTGGGGGCGATATTTTTGCTGCCGATAGAGTTTGTTGGGCTATCTAAAACTATTCTGGCAACCAACTTGTTTGGCTCAAATTTTTTCTTCTGGAAACATGATAATTATTTCGATACGTCTGCAGAGCTTAAGCCGCTCTTGCATACATGGTCGTTGGCGGTAGAGGAGCAGTTTTATATATTTTGGCCGCTATTTCTGGCTTTTTCTCTCCGGCGAGGATGGCGCTTGCACTGGCTGATTTTGTTATTGATTTTTTTCTCATTTGCCTTTGCCAGTCTGCTCTTGCTGAAAAGACCAATTACTGTTTTTTACTTGCCTATGTTTCGGGCATGGGAGTTACTGATAGGGGCTTGGCTTGCAACGGAAGTCTTGGGCAACATTGAAGGAAAACTATGGAAAAATGGTTGCTCCTTGATTGGCCTCGGTCTATTGGTACTAAGCGGTCTGTTCTTGAATAAGTCATTGCCGTTTCCTGGATGGAATGCTTTACCTCCTTGCATGAGTGCGGTTCTGATCATTGCGGCTGGCAAAGATGCCGTCGTCAACCGCTACCTGCTCAGTGCTCGACCTTTGGTTTTTCTGGGGTTAATCTCGTACTCTTTATATTTATGGCATTGGCCATTGCTGGCCTACATTCGCGTGCTCAATTTGGGTCAACTGCCACTTCTTTATGCGGCAGTAGCAGTGATCCTCTCTATCACGCTGGCTGCATTGACTTGGAAATACGTTGAGCAGCCGTTTCGGCATGGAGGGCAGGTAGAGAGACCGGCTTCACTGCTGTTCAAGTTTGCGCTGCCAGGGGGCATTCTTTGCATGATGGCAGGGACTGCAATTGCTTACAAAGGTTTTCCTAGTAGGATTTCGACAGAAGCTATGGCTGCGCAGGAGGCTGCTCAAGATTTTAATTCGGCAAGAGCCGATTGCCATTTAGGCATGCCAGCTGTGGTACTGCCGGAAGTGACAAAATGCACCAGTCAACGGTTAATGGGTGCAGCAAATAAAATCGTAGCTGTTTGGGGAGATTCGCATGCTGAAGCCATGGCGCCAGGTGTTGGTGTTATGCCGGGGCTTAACGAAGCGGTTATGCTTCAATTGACAAAGACCAGTTGCCCGCCATTGCTAGGGGCAAGTGTTTTGAGAGGTGGCACGGAGTATCGTGAATGCGAAGTTTTTAATGCTAGAGTGATGGAGTTGCTGAGAAATCGTAAGGATATCACGACAGTGGTGCTGGCTGCGCGCTGGCCTGTTTACGCGTTGGAGGCAGTATTTGGTGTGCCCGAGGAAGTGCCGGGTGCTGCTAAATATGCACTGAAAATCCGCGATTCGAACGTGCTTACTCCCATCAGTTCCATGGAAGCCCTTGGTGAATCGTTGAACAAAACGATTGGTCTTTTGGTTCAGGCTGGGAAAAAGGTCGTTGTCGTTGGGGCCGTGCCTGAGATGAAGTATAGCGCGCCTGGATGCGTTGCAAGAGAGCGGATGTCTTTGCTGTCTTCCATGCAATGCGGACTATATCAGGATAAGGTTGTCTCACGCATACTGGACGTTAACGATGTATTGGGCAGGGCCGCAAGCCAATATCAGGCAATAGCAGTTTATCCAGACAGTATCCTTTGCCAGAATGGTTACTGTGCAGTAGAAGGTCCGGGCGGACAAATTTTTTACTATGATCACAACCACTTATCTACAGCCGGGGCGAGATACGTGTTTTCCAGGCTAAGCCTTAAGGAGTGAGATTGATATGTGTGGTATAGCAGGAGGATGGTTTAAGGGAGAGCAAAGCGATATTGCCTCGCGTGTGGAGTCAGCACTAGCAGCAATGCGGCTTCGAGGGCCCGATGACCAGGGTTATGAGGTCATTCCACATTCATTTGGGAATGTGGTTCTGGGGCATACACGCCTGTCCATCATAGACTTATCGTCCAGCGGACATCAGCCCATGTATTCGCATAGTGGGCGTTACGGGCTCATTTTTAACGGCGAGATATACAATTACCGCGAGTTGCGGGATGAACTTAAAAATAAAGGTTATGCATTTCATTCAGACTCAGATACCGAAGTTTTGCTGATAGCTTGGAAGCATTGGGGGCGCTCTTGCCTCAAACGCTTAGTGGGCATGTTCGCCTTTGTGGTGTTTGATAAAGAAACAGGTAGTCTGACTTGTGTGCGGGATGGGTTTGGGATTAAGCCATTTTTTTTCAGCCAAGAAGCTGGAAGTTTTATGTTTGCGTCCGAGTTGAATGCAATCAAGGCCCTGAAAAGTGAAAAGATCGCGCTGGATTGGCAGCGTTCCTATGACTATCTTGTTCATGGGGACTATGACAGTGGCCCAAGAACGTTCATCTCCGGTATTTATCATTTGCTTCCCGGTCACCTCTTGCAGTTTGATTTGGCAGCCGGAAAGCTTGGCGAACAAGAACTTTGGTGGCAGCCGAGTATAGTCAAGTCGGACATCAGTTTTGAGGAAGCAACACAGGTCTTAAAGGAGAAATTTCTTACTAATATTCGTCTTCATTTGCGAAGTGATGTGGCTCTGGGGGCAGCGCTATCAGGGGGCATTGATTCCTCTGCGGTCGTTTGCGCTATGCGGCATGTAGAGCCTGATTTACCGATTAAAACATTTAGCTATATTGCAGGCGCTCATCAAATCTCAGAAGAGAAGTGGGTTGATCAAGTTAACTGTCAGGTTAACGCAACTCCACATAAGGTAGTGGTCAGTCCAAAGGAGCTAGAGCGTGACCTTGATGACATGATATTGGCCCAAGGAGAGCCCTTCGGAAGCACAAGCATTTATGCCCAGTACCGTGTTTTTAAATTGGCGAAAGACCATGGCGTTACAGTCACTTTGGATGGGCAAGGGGCTGATGAGTTGTTGGCTGGCTACAGTGGCTACCCAGGGCAAAGAATCCGCAGTTTGCTTGAACTGGGACAGTATACAGAAGCATGGGAATTTCTAAATGGATGGGCGCAATGGCCCGGACGCAGCCGAATCGCAGGTATTAAGCGTGCTTTAGGTGAATTGGCAAGCGGCCAACTATACCAAGCGCTACGGTATTTAAATGGTGAGAATGATAAGCCTGCTTGGCTAAAACACGCTATATTGGAAGATGCTGGGGTAAAAATAGGCTTCAAAACCGAGGCGAATTCTAGCGCCGACATTGGGCGCAGAGTAGTCTCAGAGCTCCGTGATTCTTTGACCGGCAAAGGTCTGTTATCGCTTTTACGTCATGCAGATCGAAACTCGATGCGATTTTCAGTGGAAAGCAGAGTGCCATTTCTTACTCAAGATATGGCTGAGTTCTTATTGTCTTTACCAGAGGAATACCTGATTTCACAAAAAGGGGAAACGAAGCATATTTTCAGAGCAGCGATGCGAGGTATTGTTCCTGATGAAATACTGAATCGTCGCGATAAGGTTGGTTTTGAGACGCCTGAAAAAGAATGGTTGTTGTCTATGTCAGGTGTACTGCGTGAGTGGCTGCTAGATGATTTGAATCTTCCTTTTCTAAACCAGCATCAATTATTAAATGAATTTGATCAAATAGTGGCAGGAAGGAAGCCATTTTCATGGCAGGTATGGCGGTGGGTTAATTTTTCACGTTGGCATCAGCAAATGTTTTGCTGATATTTACGACTAATTTACTAAGGATAATCTTGAAAAACTTCAAAAAGCTCACCAAGCAAGAGGAAGCATCGTGCTGACACGCAACGTAGTAGAGCGGACATTGGTCGTCGCTTTTGGGGTTGGCATGGGGCCGCTGGTGCAGCTAATAGCTACTCCGTTTCTCGCCCGCTTGTTCACTCCAGCAGAATTTGGCCAGCTAGCTTTGTTTCTTTCATCTGTAAGTGTGCTGATTGCAATTTCTTGCTTGCGCTATGAGCTTGCGATCGCTGTGGTTGAAGATGAGTCTGTGAATGCAAGTGTGTGGGTCGCTTTAAGTAGTGCATTGGTTTTGTTCGTCGTAATGTTGTTATTGGTTGCGGCGGGCATACCACAGGCTTTATTTCCTGCGTTTGCAGCGCTTGGGCCTGAGGCGTGGGGGGTTCCGTTCGTTGGAGCAAGTGGCGGCATTGTACTGGTGGGGTCGTATTTAACCCTTCGTCAGAGTCGGTACTATCGAAATGCAGCTATGCGATCCGCGCAGGCAGTTCTATTTGTGGCTGTTGCTCTTGGCAGTTCAAATGTTGGCTTGGTTAGGGCGAGTATCATTAGCTCATTGGTCGTTGGTGCAGTAGTGATGGTCTACCTTCTGAAGGTGATTTCACCAGTAGCTAAATATCAAATACGCTCACTCGGCATTCGCTTTAGAAATTATCCGCTGTTGCTTACTCCAACTTCTCTTTTGGATGCTGTTGCACTGGCCGTACCGGTGTTTTTTATTAGTACGGCATATGGTTTGGAAGCAACGGGCCAGTATACACAGATCCAGCGTTTAATAGGTGCGCCGTTAATTTTGGCTGGCGTTGTGGTGGGGCAGCTTTTTCTCAAACAGTCCGCCGAATTATTTCGCAACGGTCAATCTTCAAGGCCACTGGTGTGGAAGAGCATAGGTGCTTTGAGTGTAGTTGCGTTGATAATGATGGCTATGCTTTTTATAGCTGGCGAACCTCTGTGCAAAATGATATTAGGGGATGCTTGGAGGGTAGATATGAAATTTCTGATAATGGTGGCAACACCATTTTTGTTCAAATCAGTAATATCTCCGGTATCAACTGTATTCATAACTCATAATAAAGTGGGAAGCGGTGTTAAGTGGCAAGTTTCATATTTTATATCCACGATCAGTGTGCTTTATTTTGCCTCTAGATATGTTATATTTGATGCCTTTCTTATTATCTATGCAATACACGAAGCCTTTCATTACTCTGTGTATCTTCTGATGGCCAATCTGGCTGCTGAAAAAAAATAATATTATGAAGTACTTATATTTGCCTCTCAAGTTTGAGCATGTATGGCTTTTTATGCCTATCATATTGTTTGCTATATACATTCCTCAGAGTGTCGCTGGCATATATCTTTTTGGAGATCGATCATCATTTCAGGTTTTTTTTGTAATTGTTCTTGGATTACTGATTTATAGTTTTACTTATGTTTTTTTGGGGCATAGAAACTATCTGGAAAACAAAAAATGGTGCAATTTTAATCCCCGCGTTTCGTTATCAAAATATTTTGCAGTAATAGTTTTGGGAGCGTATTTCGCAATTATTCTCTACGCTGTGCTGACAAGCGAGAAGATTGCATTGTGGGAGGCATTAAGAGGCGCGTCTGCTAATGATGTTGCTCTGGCGCGCGAGAGCTTGTTTAAGACTCGAACCGGTTGGGAAAGGCTTTTACCCTATGCCAATGCAGTGTTTTCGACTGCATTAATACCGTTTATATTGGCGACTTATTATCTGGAAAAAAAACGCTATCGGCATGTGGTTTTCGTTTTGTTTGTAGCCAGCCTGTTGGTTTCAATGGAGAAGGTGCTTGTTTTGAAGGCCTTGCTGCCGTTAATTGTATTGGGATGCAATGGTTACTTTAGCATGCGTCGCGTGTTTCAATTTTTTATTTTTGGCTTCATGGTCGTCTCTGCTGCATTTTATTTTTCTAAAATGGGATCGGTTGATCTCAAGAGTGAAAATAAGAAGTCCATCCAAAATCTGATGTCGCAGCAAGCGTCACTTCTCGATGCGGAGCGTGAGGCAAAGAAGGCCATCCAAGATCTGATGTCACAGCAAGCGTCACTTCTCGATACGAAGCGTGTTACAAAGAAGGCCATCCAAGATCTGATGTCGCAGCAAGCGTCACTTCTCGATACGGAGCGTGATGCAAAGAAAGCCATCCAAGATCTGATGTCGCAGCAAGCATCACTTCTCGATACGGAGCGTGATGCAAAGAAAGCCATCCAAGATCTGATGTCGCAGCAAGCGTCACTTCTCGATACGGAGCGTGATGCAAAAAGGTCTGCAAATAAAGTGGATGTTGTTAAACAGCTCAAGAAAATCACTATAACTAGGAAATCAATAAAAGAGCAGCTTGAGTTTTATACTATTGAACAACCCAGGCAGATCGCGACAATGAGGAAGCGAATAAGCGAGGAGCTTGAGTTTTATACTATTGAACAACCCAGGCAGATCGCGACAATGAGGAAATCAATAAAAGAGCAGCTTGAGTTTTACACTATTGAACAACCTAGGCAGATCGCGACAATGAGGAAGCAAATAAGCGAGCAGCAAGAAGAAGATAGAAAGGCTGTTAAGTATATAGAAAAATATAATATTTTTGGATCGGGCCAAATCGCCTTTGCTTTTAATAGAGTTTTCTGGATTCCTTATATTACAGCTTACGACTGGTTGGGGTTTTGGGAAAATAAATTTGCTGGCTCATATCTGCTAGGTAGAACCAGTGGTTTGATTTCATGGATATCCAACCAAGTACAATTTCCAATGGAGCAGGAGGTTTTTAAGTACCAGTTTGGAGGTGGGGTTGATTCTGCAGCGGCAAATGCATGCTTTCTTATCGATGCTTTTGTCAATTTTGGTTGGTTGGGGGTTGTTATTTATGCTGCTATATTTGCCGCACTGACGAGAATTGTCGTCGTTCAGGGCAATCTGGCAATGATGGCTTGTTATCCTTATTTTGCATTTCAGGCTTCTATGGGGGGAATGACTGGGGTGCTTTTCAGTAACGGAATGCTTCTATTGATATTAATTGCTTTTTTTATCAAGCCAAACCTCAATCAAGAAGTAAATGCGTCGTAAATGCCGAGGTAAATTTTGAATATTGTTTTTATCGCCCACTACTTCCCTCCTCTGAATTCGTCAGGGGCGAGGCGAATCCACTCTTTTGCCAAATACCTTGCTTCAAAGGGGCACGAAATCACTGTAATAACGACTCAAAAAACCAATCGCGACGGATTGTTGACAGAAATTGTGCCGCCTTACCTTAAATTGCTAGAAATAGACCATTGGGGACGGCTTTCGCCTACTGAAATCGATGGGCTGAAAGAGGCGGCGGTTGGGAGTTCAGTTGCGGCACGCTCGAACTTAGGGTTACAGCTTCTTAAATTTAAGCGAGCCGTAATGAAGGTCGGTGGGCAGCTTATCGATCACCGCATGGTATTTGCAATGCAGTTTGCGTTTCCTTGGCTATCCAGCGAAGTGAAAAAGTCGTTGGCTGATGCCGATATCGTGATGTCGACTTGTCCGCCTTGGCCTATTCACCTTGCTGGGCGCTTTGTCAAAGGCAGGTTCAGCAAACTGTGGGTCGCCGATTACCGAGACCAATTTAGCGGCAGTCATATTTTGCGGGGTAGTTTTTTGTCACGGCCACTGGAGGTGTTGTTAGAGCGATGGTTGATCAAAACAGCTGACCATGTGGTGACTATTTCTAGCCCAATGAAGGAATATTATGAACAATTTCATCAAAAGGTAAGCTGCATAGAAAATGGTTTTGATGAAGATGTGTTCGAGCAAGCTAGGTCCAATATTCCTGCTCATGATATCAACGGTGACACTGACGAGTTCGTTCTTAGGTATATGGGCACAATAACAGGCGATCGAATACCTGTAGCTTTTTTTCGGGCGCTTGCAAAGATCAACCAGAGCGAGGGAAAGCGTATGGTGGCAGAGTTTTATGGTGAATCGACGCTGTTACGTAAGGCGCTGCCCGAGCTTGTACCGGAGGCGCAACCTTTTGTGAGGTTTTGTCCGCAATTGCCGTATGTAATGTCTATTCAGAGTATGCTGACGGCCGACGCCTTGTTTTTTATTGAAACGTCGGATTTTTCATCTCATAGCGCCCGTGGAGTATTAACGACTAAACTGTTTGAATATCTAGCTGCCCAAAAGCCTTTAGTTGCAGAGATCAATGCCTGTGCATTGCCAGCAAAATATATTTCTGATTCCGGCTTAGGGGTGGTTATCTCCGAGGATACTGCAGAGATTTTGCAAGGTCTTGAGACATTACGAGCAGGACGATTTAAACTTGAGATCGACGAGACTTTCATTAATTCATTATCTCGCCAGATCAAAGCAAAGGAATTGGAGCAATTGCTAATCAATCTAGTTGCGGAGCAGGAGCAGGTCGCAATATGAGAGTACTCGTGGTGAGCCAGTATTTCTGGCCCGAGAGTTTTCGAATCAACGAAGTGGTGCGCACGTTGGTTGAAAAAGGCGTGGAGGTTGATGTCTTGACGGGCAAGCCCAATTATCCTGAAGGCACAATATTTGCTGGCTACAGGGCATGGGGTTGCCAAGCGATGCCATGGGCTGGCGCCACGGTGTTCCGGTTGCCGTTGGTTCCGCGGGGTGCACGCAGTGCCTGGAAATTAGTTCTGAATTACCTATCATTTGTTGCGATGGGGATGCTTTTCGGACCTTGGATGCTACGCAAGCAGCAATACGACGTGATCTTTGTTTACGCGCCGTCGCCTATACTGCAGGCTTTGCCTGCTCTTTGGTTAGGATGGTTGAAGCGGTGTAAAGTTGTTGTCTGGGTGCAAGATCTTTGGCCAGAAAGCTTGTCGGCGACAGGCTACGTGCGCAACCGGACCGTGTTAAAAATGGTCGAGCGTGTTGTGCGTTTTATCTATCGTCACGTAGATTTGCTACTGGTCCAATCTGAGGCCTTCGTCGGGCCAGTCAGTGTGCTGGCATCGGATACATCGGTGAAGTATTTCCCGAATTCGGTTGATGAGAGTTTTTCCGTACCGACGACTGTGGAAGTGCCTGACGTTCCTGGATTAGAGGGTAAATTCTCCATTATGTTTGCCGGTAACATTGGTACCGCACAGGCGGTCGAGGTGATTGTCGAAGCGGCTACGTTACTAAAAGAACAGACGGATATCCAGTTCATCGTATTAGGTGAGGGGAGTCGTCGGGACTGGATGCTGCAAGAGGCAAAGGATCGGTCTCTGGTTAACCTGCATTTGCCTGGAAGATTCCCAGTGGAAACCATGCCAGGCTTCATGCAAAAGGCATTAGTGTTGCTGGTGACATTAGCGGATAAGGAGATATTCGGGTTCACCATTCCTAGCAAGGTGCAAGCTTATCTGGCAGCGGGACGTCCCATCCTAGCATGCCTCAATGGTGAAGGGGCGAATCTGGTTGCCGCAGCCGGAGCTGGTCTGGCCGTGCCAGCGGAGAATGGGCGGGCTTTGGCAGAGGCGATCCTGCATCTGTATCACATGCCGCAAGCAGAACGCGAGGCGATGGGCGCGCGCGGTCGACTATATTATGAAAAACATTTTGCGCATGACATGCTGGCCGATCAATTGGTCGGTCATTTACAATCTGTATGCGAGCATAAAAAAGAGATCTGAATGAAAATATTGGTATTGGGCGCCAGCGGCATGCTCGGGAATGCAATGATCCGCGTACTGAGTGAGAAAATCGATTGGCAAGTTTACGGGACTGTTCGTTCTGAAAGTGCGAAGCAGCTTTTCCGGTCCGACATCGCCGGGCGCTTGCTTTCTGGCGTGGATGTCGAGCAGCATGACTCATTGTTGCAAGCATTCAACCGGGTTCGCCCGGATGTGGTAATCAACTGCGTAGGGTTAATCAAGCAGTTGGCGGATGCGGAAGATCCCTTGCAGGCCATTCCGATCAATGCCTTGTTGCCGCACAGGCTGGCCAGATTGTGTGATTTAGCAAGCGCACGGCTGGTGCATATGAGCACGGATTGCGTTTTTGCCGGTGACAAGGGCGGATATCGTGAGTCCGATCCGTCCGATGCCAAAGATCTTTACGGTAGATCGAAATTTCTGGGAGAAGTGGCTTATCCGCATGCTGTCACACTGCGTACTTCCATTATCGGACACGAACTTCAGAGCACGCATGGTCTGGTTGGTTGGTTCCTTTCCCAGCAGGAGCGCTGCAATGGATATACAAAGGCGCTATTCTCGGGCTTGCCAACAGTTGTTCTGGCGCAGATCGTACGCGATGTAGTGATCCCAAGTGTCGAGTTATCTGGCGTATATCATGTCGCCGCACAGCCCATCTCCAAGTATGATCTGTTGAAGCTGATCGCCGATGTATATGGCAAAACAATCGAAATCGTTCCCAGCGAAAGGCTGGTGATCGACCGTTCACTCAACGCAGAGCGCTTTCGGGAGGCCACGGGTTACATCGCCCCCGGATGGACCGAATTGGTTAAATTGATGCACAAATATAAATAAATCTGGATCAAATTATGTTCAAAGGAAAAGTATTGATGATCACCGGCGGCACGGGGTCTTTCGGGAACACTGTGCTCAAGCGCTTCCTGTCGACCGAAGTGCGTGAGATCCGAATCTTCAGTCGCGATGAGAAAAAGCAGGAAGAGATGCGCATCGCGCTGAATGATCCAAAGCTGAAGTTCTACATCGGCGATGTTCGTGACTACGATAGCGTCTATCAGGCAATGAAGGGAGTGGATTACGTATTTCATGCGGCTGCGCTCAAGCAGGTTCCCTCCTGCGAATTTTATCCGATGGAGGCGGTGCGTACCAATGTGCTCGGGTCGGAGAATGTGATGAATGCTGCCATCGCGCGCGGCGTGTCGCGCGTGGTGATGCTGAGTACGGACAAGGCAGTTTATCCGATCAACGCTATGGGTATTTCCAAGGCGATGATGGAAAAGTTCATGGTTGCCAAGGCGCGCATGCAGAATACGGGGGAGACCGTGTTGTGTGCGACGCGTTACGGCAACGTAATGGCTTCGCGTGGCTCGGTCATCCCTTTGTTCGTGTCGCAACTCAAAGAGGACAAGCCTCTCACCGTCACCGACCCGAACATGACACGCTTCCTGATGTCTCTGGAAGACTCGGTGGATCTGGTGCTATACGCTTTTCAGCATGGCGAGCAGGGCGATATTTTCGTACAGAAAGCACCAGCCTCGACCGTCGCCGATCTGGCACAGGCCCTGAAGGAGTTGTTCAAAAAAGACAATTCAGTACGTGTCATCGGTACCCGTCATGGCGAGAAGCTTTATGAGTCCTTGATCTCGCGCGAGGAGATGGCGAAAGCTCAGGATATGGGCGGCTATTATTGCATTCCGGCGGACAATCGCGACCTGAACTATGCGCAGTATTTCAGCGAGGGCGAAGAAAAGATCTCGCAACTGGATGACTATACTTCCCACAATACCGTGCGTCTGAACGTCGAGCAAATCAAAGCGCTGTTGATGAAGCTGGATTACGTCAAGGAAGAACTTCATGCTTAAGGTAATGACCATTGTCGGGACGCGTCCCGAACTGATCAAGATGAGTCGGGTGATCGCCGAATTCGACCGGCACACCAAACATGTTCTGGTACATACCGGGCAGAATTACGACTACGAATTGAATCAAGTGTTTTTTGACGATCTGGGCATTCGCAAGCCGGATCATTTCCTGGAGGCAGTGGGCGAGAATGCGTCGCAGACTATCGCGCGCGTGATCGAGAAGTCCGATCAAGTCATGGAAAAAGAAAAGCCCGATGCGGTCATGTTGTACGGCGATACCAATTCTTGCTTGGCGGTCATCTCGGCCAAGCGTCGCAAGATTCCCGTGTTCCATATGGAAGCGGGAAACCGCTGCTTCGATCAGCGGGTACCTGAAGAGCTGAACCGCAAGGTGTTGGATCATTTGAGCGATATTAATTTGGTGTTGACCGAGCATGCCCGACGTTATTTGCTCGCTGAGGGTATTCCTCCCGAGACTATCATCAAAACCGGCTCGCACATGCGCGAGGTGCTGGATCATTACATGCCGAAAATTAGACAATCGGACGTGTTGCAACGCATGGGATTGACCGAGAACAAGTTCTTCATCGTCAGTGCCCATCGTGAAGAGAATGTCGATACTCCGCAGAACCTGAGAGATATGGTCGAGACGCTCAATGCCTTAGCAGAAACCTATAACTGTCCGGTCATCGTTTCTACGCATCCGCGTACGCGGAAGCGCTTGGACGCATTGGAATTGGGCAAGCTCAATCCACATATCCAGTTTCTCAAGCCTTTCGGTTTCTGTGACTACATTAAATTACAGATGGAAGCACTGTGCGTCGTGTCGGATAGTGGTACTATCACCGAAGAAGCTTCGTTGCTCAACCTGCCAGCCATCACCATCCGCAATGCGCACGAGCGCCCGGAAGGCATGGACGTCGGCACGCTCATCATGAGCGGATTGAAGAAAGAGCGAGTGCTGGACGCAGTGCGGATCATTATTGCCCAACATGATAAGACCAAGCGTGTGATGCAGCCGGTTCAGGATTACGAGGCAGGTGCCGTATCCAAGCAGTTGCTTCGTGTTGTGCTAAGTTATGTCGATTACATTAACAGAACTGTATGGTCAGTTAAGAATTGATAAAGAGTCGTAGTAGCTAAATGTCTACTTTTTTAGGTTTTACTAGTAAATGACTACTATTTTGGTAACGGGTGCCAGCGGCTTTGTTGGCCATAATCTGTGCTCAGAGCTTGTTAGGCAAGGCCATAAAGTTCGGGGCGTGGTTCGCGACCTTTCTCGCGCCGCTGGGCTTCAGTGTGAACTGGTGGCAGTGCGAAGTATCGAGAATGATGTTGATTGGTCTTCTAAACTGGATAGCATAGAGGTAGTCGTGCATTTGGCGGCGCGCGTGCATGTGATGCACGATACCGAGGCCGATCCGTTGGCGGCATTTCGCGCTGTCAATGTGGAAGGCACTTTGAGTCTAGCCCGGCAGGCTGCGGTAGCAGGGGTAAAGCGTTTTGTGTTTATTAGCTCGGTCAAGGTCAATGGCGAATGCACACAGCCCGGGCATGTGTTCACTGAAGCCGATGCGCCTGCCCCGCAAGACGCCTACGGGGTGAGCAAACACGAGGCCGAAGTGGGTTTGCGCCAGCTTGCTGAAGACACGAGTATGGAGGTAGTTATCATTCGACCGCCACTAGTGTATGGCCCCGGTGTCAAGGCCAATTTTGCCGCACTTATGCGCGCCGTACAACGTGGCTGGCCCCTGCCGCTGAGCGCAGTGCACAACCAGCGCAGCCTAGTGTCGTTGGATAACTTGGTTGATTTCATTGTCACCTGTGTCTCCCATCCGCAAGCGTCCAACCAGACTTTTTTGGTGTGCGATGGACAAGATATGTCTACCAACGAACTGGTACGTGGCATGGCGCAGGCAGTTGGAAGGCCGGCGCGCCTGTTGCCGGTGCCGGTGTGGGCCTTGCAGGCGGGAGCGGCCTTGCTAGGCAAGGGCGATGAGGCGCAACGGTTGTGCGGCAATCTGCAGGTGGACATTTCTAAAGCGCGTAGCTTGTTGGGATGGATGCCGCCGGTATCGGTTACAGAGGGATTAAAGACAACCGCACTAGGTTTGACTCAAGATTAGTAGATAATGAAACGTTTATGTGATTTGTGTTTGGCGCTATTTGCGTCGCTGTTTTTAGCGCTACCATTTTTACTGGTGGCAATAGTGGTTCGGCTTACTTCTACTGGTCCAATCTTGTATTGGTCTGACCGGGTCGGGCAATATAATAAGATTTTCAAAATGCCGAAATTTAGGACAATGCGTATTGATACACCTGCGGTAGCTACACATCTATTGTCCAATCCACAGCAGTTCTTGACACCTGTTGGCTCTTTCTTGCGTAAATCTAGCCTAGATGAATTGCCGCAGCTCTGGAGTATCTTAAAGGGCGATATGAGCTTTGTTGGCCCCCGGCCAGCCTTGTTCAATCAAGATGATCTGATTGCATTGCGTAGTCAGTATGGCGTTGATAAAGTATTGCCGGGATTGACCGGGTGGGCACAGATAAACGGCAGGGATGAGTTATTGATTCCTGATAAGGTTAAATTGGATGTCGATTATTTGAATAATCAGTCCTTTTGGCTGGATTTAAAAATCATCGTTCTGACTTTTTTGAAAGTGTTGCGTAGGGATGGTATTCAGCATTAAGGTTAGCTAACGACTGCTCAAAGTGGGCAAGCTCCTTATCATTGAGCCTCGGTGCAAGATTCTGGATGATGATCTGCTTATTCTGGTCTCCATTAACGCGTTTTAACTTGCTGCTGCCTAAAGAAAGAGGCAAACCAAGGTATTAAGACTATGCCAAATTACCTGCAACATTGACGCATATATAGATTCCTCCCCAATTCCAAGCCAATTTTTCCAAAATTGATATTGATATTGCAAACATATTCCACGTCTCTTGATAAGGATATAAACCTCTGCGACCTCGAATTTATATGCCTGCTTTCTTCTTAAAGCATTCAGCCGGTTTTTCACGAATATCAATGCCAATCTGATTTTAAAATTACCGGTCTGACCTGGCATTGTCATCAATATTGATTTTCTTGCCTCCTCAATCTAGGTACATCTTATTCACAGGAAGAAGATCATTGCGAGATTCCTGGGGCGAACGCTGGCGCAGTGTAGTGGTCAAGGTCTTGAAAATCCTAGCCAACAACGGCATCGAGTTACAATAAGGCAAGGTAGACGCATCCTTTCTTCAATGTCTTACAGAATCAACAGGTTGAGCACCATACGGCAGTGGTTAAGCATTCCTAGGCTAACGGCATGGTTGAAACCATGAACAAAAAATCAAAGCAAGCACAGAGCCAAACGCTTCCATTATTACAGCGTAGAGGCGCTGAAAGAGCATTTATACGTGGGTATACCTGCACACTATAATTTCAACCTCAACTATGTACTCTTTTATGCACTCTTTGACGTATGCCGCCTTTCGAGGTAGTACTCGCTTCTATAAGAAAAGATCTGTTATTTTTATTATCAATTAGACTACTGTGATACTAAACAATTTAGCAGTTTACTGAAGTGAAGCCCAAGCATTAAGTCAATGGACGACAAAGCCGGTAATCGGGAAGCGCAAAATAGGTAGCTCACGTGTAATTAATGAATGAAGTATAATAAATCTGTTATTAATGAAAGCTGCGATAGAAAACATGGATAATTTATGAAATCACGATTAGCGTACTGGTTTAGTGGTCTTCCTCGGAAAAAGAAGGCATTTATTCTAATTAGTGCTGATGTGCTTTTTGCCATACTTGCTCTTTGGGGGGCTTTTTCTTTACGTCTGGGAATACTGTATACGCCTTATGGTGACCAGTGGTATCTATTTGCCGTGGCACCGGTTCTCGCTGTGCCTATTTTTATCAGGTTGGGCTTGTATCGTGCGATTATTCGTTACATAGAGCTTAGGGCTCTATGGACAATTATTCAGGCGACTACGCTTTATGCCTTGGTTTTTGCGTTTGTCTTGTACGAGCTCGGCATCAAGGGCGTTCCCCGAACTGTGTTGCCGCTAAACTGGCTGAATATGATGCTGTTGGTGGGGGGCAGCCGTTTTTTTGCGCGTTGGTGGTTAGGAGAGGTTTATTTAAACTTGGGAGGAGGCAGAGGAGCAAAGAGTCACAGCAAAAAAAATGTGGTGATTTATGGTGCTGGAAGCGCAGGTGTACAGTTGGCCTCCGCGTTAGGCTATGGATGTGAATTCAGACCGGTCGCTTTTATTGATGATGACATACGCTTGCATAGACAAAAGGTCAACGGTCTCCGGATTTATCCTTTCAGTTCCTTAAGGTATTTGATAGAGAGGCATCAGGTTTCAGATGTGCTCTTGGCCATGCCTTCGGCTAATCGGTCGCGTAAAAGTGAGATTATTCGTTTTTTGGAGCCTTTTGCCATTCACGTGATGTCCATGCCTGGCTTGTCGGATATTGCTCAAGGCAAAGTCACCGTTGATGCGCTGCAGGAGGTTGATATTGCCGATCTGTTGGGGCGCGATGCTGTGGCGCCGGATCAGTCATTACTGCATGCCAACATTGCCGGAAAAGTGGTAATGGTAACCGGCGCAGGTGGATCTATTGGTTCCGAACTTTGCCGGCAAATTATCAGGTTGCAGCCGAATTCGTTGATTCTTTTTGAAATAAGTGAGTTTGCGCTTTATGCCGTAGAAAAAGAGCTGGAGCATTTATTAACTAAAATAAAACATGCTCAGAAAATAAAACTTATTCCTGTATTAGGTTCGGTCGCGAACGCTAAGCGATGCGAAAAGATATGTAATACCTTCAGGGTGCAAACAATCTATCATGCTGCGGCGTATAAGCATGTGCCAATGGTCGAAAAAAATCCGGGCGAAGCAATCTGGAATAATATCTTTGGCACTTTACATATGGCACAGGCGGCAATTAACACGGGCGTTGAAACCTTTGTGCTGATTTCGACGGATAAGGCTGTCAGGCCAACCAATACTATGGGCGCGACTAAGCGCTTTGCTGAATTGATTTTGCAGGCGCTGAGTTTAAAAACTGTCAATAAGCCTACTCGTTTTACTATGGTGCGGTTTGGTAATGTATTAGGTTCTTCCGGATCCGTTGTGCCGTTGTTTAAAGAGCAGATAGCAAGAGGCGGGCCGGTAACGGTTACTGATGAAAGAATCATTCGTTATTTTATGACCATACCTGAAGCATCGCAGTTGGTTCTGCAGGCAGGTGCAATGGGCCATGGCGGCGATGTGTTTGTGCTGGATATGGGTGAGCCTATTCGTATTGTCGATTTAGCCAAAAGAATGATCCATTTGAGCGGCTTGGAAATCAAGGATGCAGATTATCCCGAAGGCGATATTGAGATTAACTATACAGGGTTAAGGCCTGGAGAGAAGCTATATGAAGAGCTATTGATTGGCGATAACGTTTCAGAAACCAGTCATGCCAGAATTATGCGCGCACAAGAGCATGTTATTCCTTGGGTCGAACTGGAAAAAATGCTAGCAACATTGGAGCGAGCAACAGAAGACGATGATTTTGAGTGTATCAGGAGCGTTTTGGCTGACGCTGTTGCAGGCTTTGTTCCACAGTGTGAAATTGAAGATGTGCTGTGGAAAGAAGATAGACGGCTTGTGAATGGGTAATAGTGATTCATGTACCCAAGCTATGCGGGACATTTGTAGATACAATATAAAAGATATATCTTTTACGGGACAGCTGGCTTTGTGAAATCGAGCATGTCTTGTAAAGCGCACACTATTAAGTATCGAGCGATCAGCCGACTATCCTTTTCAGGATTTAAAGAGAGAACCAAATGGATAAATTAACCAGCATGAACGTTTTTGTTCGCGTGGCAAAGGCCGGAAGCTTTGCTGGTGGCGCGCGTGATCTGGATATTTCCAGGGCCATGGCAACCAAGCACATCATGCATCTTGAAGGGTTGCTGGGCACGCGATTATTCAACCGGACTACGCGCAGCTTAAGCTTGACAGACGTAGGTGCATCCTATCTGGAACGATGCCAGCAAGTATTGCTCGAGGTTGAGGAAATGGAAGCCGCGGTAACGCATCTGCAGACAGAACCCCGGGGGATTCTAAGGATCAGTGCGCCACCGGTCATTGGTTCGACTCATATTGCTCGTGCCGTGTCCGAGTTTTTAAAATTACATCCCGATTTAACTATCGAGATGATCATACAGAGTAGTCCCGGCGATTTGATAGATGAAGGAATTGATGTCGCTATTTATTTAGGCGCTTTGGATGATACCAGTATGTTTGCCCGAAAATTAGCCAGTTCGTCGTTGGTTGTCTGCGGGTCACCGGAATATTTTGAGAAATATGGTATTCCTCAGACACCGGAAGATTTGGAAAATCACAGTTGCTTGGTTAATTGGGCTATTGCACCAAGGAATAAATGGCTTTTCAAAGGCGAAGCCGGCTATACCGGAATTAATGTCTCCGGAAGAATGCAGGCCAATGTTGCGGATCCGATACGGATCGCTGCAATTAATGGCTTGGGGCTGGTGATGCTGCCGACTTATATTGTAGGTAGGGATATTGAAAAGGGTAAGCTGAAAGTCGTTTTGGAAAATTACACTTCGCCGCCTTTGGACGTCCATGCGGTATATCCGCATCGAAAATATTTATCAGCTAAGGTCAGGAGCTTTATGGACTTTTTGCAGGAATGGCTGGAATATCGGGTTAGTCTGCCGGGAACTGAATAAAAAAGCCGATTGCTAAAGTATTTTGGCGATGGCTGCCTGATATTTTATCTGTGCCGATGGGTTATAATGATTTATGCAAGTCCGGCAAAGCTTTCGTTTCTGTTCATGTTCTTATTCCTATCCCCTGTAGCCAAGGGCTAAACGTCAATGCTCGTCAAGAAAAAATTATTCGCTCTGGTTGTGATAAAATTGGTTTTAATAGTATCGGCATGAGTCGATTTCTTGACCGCAGCCTAGGGGATGAGATAATAGGCATTCATAAACCGGATGGATTACTGCTTTGTCGGAGTTTTATGCGAGAAAAAGCAGCGGCTTAGGATGATCTGGAGGTAGCGGCGCTCATTAGTTCCATCACGGCAATGCGTTTCATGCCTAAGCACAATAAGTCTGACGCATGGGCGTCAGAAGCAGTTGTCGAGCGGTAAAAACGCACATAGAGATTACATGATGATAGAAAATTTAGATCCACAACAGGCATGGGATTTGTTACAAAATAATTCTGATGCCGTGTTAGTGGATGTAAGAACAAAAGTTGAACATTCCTTTGTAGGACACCCTCTTGGTGCAATATCAATTCCCTGGAAGGAAGCGCCCGATTGGCAAGTTAATCCACAGTTTGTCGCTGAAGTTAAAAAAATTGTACCCAATCGCAATGCGCCGATTTTATTGCTTTGCCGTAGCGGTCAACGGTCTGTGGATGCGGCAAAAGCGCTGGAAGAGGCCGGATATCAATTACTCATTAATATTGTTGACGGTTTTGAAGGTGCCTTGGATGAACATAAGCATCGGGGCAATCTTGGCGGCTGGCGCTTTCAGGGCTTGCCTTGGGAGCAGAGTTAATCTTATACCTATAATTGGACCAAGCGGGAGCGTCCAACAAAATCTAAACAGCAGTCATGACGGCAGGTCGTCCTTTCTTCCCCCGCACTTAACCCATTAGGTGCTACAGCACTCATCATGCTTAAAGAATGCGCATAACGCGTTCTACATTTATTATTTAAACCTTAGAGTACATACAAGTGATCGAAAAATTAAGAAATATTGCAATTATTGCCCACGTTGACCATGGCAAAACCACCCTGGTTGACAAATTATTGCAACAGTCCGGCACGTTTGCCGCTCATGCCAAAGTGACTGAGCGCATTATGGACTCTAACGATATTGAAAAGGAACGCGGTATCACTATTCTGGCCAAGAATACGGCGCTGGATTGGAACGGCTATCATATCAATATCGTAGACACCCCAGGCCACGCCGATTTTGGCGGTGAAGTAGAGCGGGTATTGTCGATGGTCGACTCGGTATTGCTGCTGGTTGATGCGGTGGACGGCCCTATGCCGCAAACCCGTTTTGTGACCCAAAAAGCGTTTGCTTTAGGCCTGAAACCGATTGTGGTTATCAATAAAATTGACCGCCCGGGTGCGCGTCCTGACTGGGTTGTCGATCAAACTTTCGATTTATTCGACCGCTTGGGCGCAACCGATGAACAATTGGATTTTCCTATTGTTTATGCCTCGGCAATCAATGGCTATGCAGGATTGGAACACACCATCACCGACGGCGATATGACTCCGCTATTTGAAACGATTGTTTCCAAAGTTAGCCCGCCGCCGGTTGATATAGACGGTCCTTTCCAAATGCAGGTTACCAGTCTGGACTACAACACTTACACTGGCGTTATCGGTATCGGCCGTATCCAGCGCGGTACTATAAAGCCCAATATGCCGCTGGTTATCGTTAATCGGGAAGGCGTTGAGCGTAAAGGCCGTATGCTGCAAGTCTACGGTTTTCACGGTCTGGATCGCGTTGAAGTTCAAGAGGCGCGTGCTGGCGATATCATTGCGTTTGCCGGTATTGAAAAGCTGGAAATATCGGATACCATCTGCCATCCCGATAGCGTAGAAGCCATGACGCCATTGTCGGTTGATGAGCCGACGGTAACCATGACTTTTCAGGTTAATAACTCGCCGTTTGCCGGACGCGAAGGCAAATTCGTCACTACCCGTCAAATTCGCGACCGGTTAGACAAAGAATTGCAACATAATGTCGCGCTAAAAGTTGAAGACACTGCGGATCCGGATAAATTTAAAGTATCAGGTCGTGGCGAGTTACATTTGTCGGTATTGATTGAAAATATGCGCCGCGAAGGCTTTGAAATGGGCGTATCGCGTCCTGAAGTTATTATCAAAGAAATTGACGGTAAAAAGTGCGAACCTTTTGAAATGGTCACCATTGAAGTGGAAGAAATCCACCAAGGGTCGATTATGGAAAAAATGGGCGAACGTAAAGGTGATTTGACCAATATGGTTCCCGATGGCAAAGGACGCATTCGTTTGGAATATATGATGCCTTCGCGCGGCCTGATTGGCTTCCAAACTGAGTTCATGACGGCTACTTCCGGTTCCGGTCTGTTGTACCATGTATTCGACCATTACGGCCCGATGAAAGCGGGTGAAGTAGGCAGCCGTCAACGCGGGGTTATGATCTCAATGGTTGCCGGCAAAGCTGTTACCTATTCATTGCATCCGCTGCAGGAACGCGGCGATTTATTATTGGTCAATGGTGATGAGGTTTATGAAGGCATGTTGGTTGGCCTGCATTCCCGCTCCAATGATTTAACCGTTAACCCGACCAAACCGAAACCACTGACTAACATTCGTGCAGCGGGTACGGATGAAAGCTTGGTGCTGGCGAGAATTCAGAAAATGACGCTGGAGCAGGCGTTGGAATTTATTGCTGAAGATGAACTGGTTGAAGTTACGCCAAAATCAATACGCTTACGCAAGAAGCTGTTAACGGAAAATGAGCGTAAGAGAGCATCAAAGGGATAAGGCAAGGATGTAGTGTTGTTGTGTTGGCTTGGCTTGCCATCAGGCGAGCCAACACACCCATACAGTAAAAATAGGGCCGCTTGGCTGCCCATCTATCTTTGATTGCAAAGGTAGTGTTGTTATATAAGCCAGCCAGGATTCTTAGGCGAATCCAACTCATAAATCCAACAATTTAATTAGGCTTTGTGGCCTGACTGTTCAGCATGAGCGTGCAAAGCTTCCGCTTTCCGTTCCTATATCTTCGCAAGCAAAGTATCTTGGTTGTGCTAGGTTATTAAAATTCATAAAGTTATAAACATTTAGAGGTCTTTTGCCGTTCGCTCATGATGGGGCACCTGGCATAGATGTATAATCGCCTGAAACTATATGCATAAGGTTTTTATTTATGAATCGGTACGATGATCGGGTTAAAAATAAGAAAATTGGCGCAGCAACGATCTTGGCGGCGACAATTTTGATCACTTTCGGGGCAGGTGGATGGTTTTACTTTTGGCACCTGCAAAACGATGCCTCAACAGGACCTGAAACGCGAACTTTGGCGCTCCCTTCAGACTCCGTAGAGAAAGGTGCTGTTGACCCGCTATCGGTCAGTAGAGGGAGAGACGGAATGGCAGCGACAGAAGCCGGTCCTGGAACAGCTGTTAACGCAATTGTAGAATTGCAGCAGGATACCTCGTTTATTCTGCCTGATCTTGAGCATAGTGATGCGCTGCTGAGAGAGGAAATGGCTGGGGTTTCCCCCGCGCTTGCCGAGTGGCTGAATACTGAGCAGCTGATCAGAAAATATGTTGTTATTGCCAACGATTTTTCTCAGGGCTTGCGCCTTGAAAAACATTTGCGTTTTCTTGGACCGGATCAGCCGTTTGCAGTCGACCAGGATGATGAGCAACTGTTTATAGCCACCAAAAGTTATCAGCGCTATAACCAGCTGGCTACAGCAATCAATGCACTCGATGTACAGGCAACACTCTCAGTATATAAAAAGTTCAGGCCGTTGTTGTTACAGGTTTTTAAGGAGTTTAGCTATCCGGATGAATACAGCCTGGAAGATATTTTCACGAAAGCGGCGGCAGTCATTCTTGCCGCACCTGTCAGAGATGGGCAAATTGCAGTGGAAAAGCACGCGGTACATTATAGATTTGCCGATCAACAACTCGAGGCACTCAATCCGATACATAAACAGATGTTGCGCATGGGACCAAATAATACTCGGATTATCCAGAATAAAGTGCGGTCGCTTGTTGAAGGTTTGGTTAATCTAAAAGAGTAAGCCTGGGTTGAATGATTACATCGTAAGGTGGACCGCCGGCACGACAAGACTACAATTCATATAAGAAACAGCAAAGAGTGCAAAATGGTTGTTTTAGATGAGGAGCAATTGTCGATGACTAGCGGTGATGGCGGAGACTGCGCTCCTGATAGAAGATGTTTTCAGGCGTTACCGTGTGCCAAACACCACAATGGTTTTGCCATGTGCGCTAATCAGTTTTTTGTTTTCCAGCTCTTTTAAGACGCGCCCGGCCATCTCCCTTGAACAGCTGACCATGCGGCCGATTTCTTGTCTGGAGATATGCAGTTGCATGCCGTCAGGATGAGTTATTGCCTCGGGACCTTTGCACAAATCGAGCAAGGTTCGGGCAATTCGCCCTTCAACATCCATAAATGCCAGATCACGTAAATTACGGCTAGTGTTTAATAACCGTGCCGACAATTGTTCGCCAATCATAAAAAATATGTCATACGTATGCATCATGAGATCTTTTTTCAATACTTGGCGAAGCCGTTCGTAGCTTATTTCGGCTAAATGGCACTCGCCACGTGTTTTAACGCTGACATTTCGCGCTTCAGTTGCTTTAAAAATACCAATTTCGCCGATAAATTCATTTTTATTTAAGTAAGCAAGAATAAGTTCATGTCCCCCTTCGGAGTCTTCCACGCAAACGCTAACCGAGCCGTTTATGATAAAATACAGTCGGTCTCCTATATCGCCAGGTCGAATGATGGTGGTTTTGGCTGGATATTTTTTAATATGGCAAAAGCGTAAAAAATGCTCCAGCGCTTCTTTATTGTGATTTTCTTGAACTCTAAGTGTCATAGCAACAATTCATTTGTTATCAGTGCTGTAGTAATATCCGTAAACAATGCAGGATTTTAACAAAAAAATCAATATTGTTGCTCTGGCAATAAACGATTTTATGCTACTCTATGCGTCATTTTTAATCAGGAAAAAAAATGCAAGTAACAGTTAAATGGGTCGATGGCGTGATGTTCGTCGGCGAAACCGGCAGCGGACATGCTGTAATTATGGATGGGCCTCCTGACCACGGTGGTCGTAATATAGGTATACGTCCCATGGAAATGCTTTTGCTGGGCGTGGGCGGTTGTTCGTCTTTTGATGTGGTGCAGATTTTACAAAAAGGCAGAAATGACATTGTTAAATGTGTGACGGAGGTCACTGCCGAGCGGGTAGATGCCATCCCGAGTGTGTTTAGCAAGATCCATCTGCATTTTATTGTTACTGGACATGATTTAAAAGCGGCGGCTGTTGAAAGGGCGGTAAAGTTATCCGCAGAAAAGTATTGCTCTGCATCCATTATGCTAAGCAAAGCGGTGGAAATCACCCATGATTTTGAAGTTATCGAGGTTTAACTATTTTGAATAAATTGCAATTACACGGCTTTAATAATTTAACAAAGTCGCTCAGTTTCAATATATATGATATTTGCTACGCACCGGCTGAACAGCAGCAGGCTTATATCGAGTATATCGATGAAGCTTATAATGCCGATAAACTGACCCAAATTCTTAAGGACGTCGCCGATATCATCGGTGCGCAAGTTCTTAATATCGCCCGTCAGGATTATGAGCCGCAAGGCGCCAGCGTTACTATGCTGATTTCGGAGGGCCATGTGCCGCCACCGCCCAGCATGAACAGCCAATCGCCCGGCCCTTTGCCTGAAACGGTACTGGCGCATTTGGATAAGAGCCACATTACCGTACACACTTACCCTGAAAGCCATCCCGATAACGGTATCAGTACCTTTCGTGCGGATATTGACGTTTCAACCTGCGGCCGGATTTCGCCGTTGAAAGCGCTCAATTACCTGATTCACAGCTTTGAATCCGATATCGTGACTATGGATTATAAAGTGCGCGGCTTTACCCGTGATATTTCAGGCAAGAAGCATTATATCGATCACAAAATCACCTCTATTCAGGACTATATTGCGCTGGATACACAGGAAAGCTACCAGATGATTGATGTGAATGTATATCAGGAAAATATTTTTCACACCAAGATGATGCTCAAGGAAACCGAGCTGGAAAATTATCTATTCGAAAAAGAGTGCGACTTGACTGACGAGCAGAAAGCGGAAATAGAAAGCAAGCTGCATAAGGAAGTGACTGAAATATTTTATGGTCACAATTACCGCCAGCGGTATGAAGAAGTTAAAGCCTGATTCTTGATCGCATCAGGGACGACTTTCCGGCCGTCCCTGTTAATCTTTATCAATTCCTTCCTTAGCATCCCATCCGTAGGCTCTTTAACATAGCCTACGGATGGGAATGTTTCATTTTAATTGCCGCGCAATTAATGTAATCGGATGCAGCACTTCAAGAGCAACCCCTCTCTCTCTTAATCCCGCTGAGATATGCAAAGCGCAGCCTATGTTGGAGCTGACCAGATACTCGGGCCGATCTTCTAAAGCTACATTTAATAAATCATTTAACAATGCTTGTGACATTTGCGGATGATCCAGCATATAGCTGCCCGCTGAGCCGCAACATTGAATTGCCGCAGGTAACGGCTTAATTTTGATATCAGGGATTTGTTGCAGCAGCTTTACCGCTCCTTGCTCCTCGCGCATGACATTTTTCAGCGAGCACGGCGTATGCAGGCAGACCGATGCGGCCAGCGGCAACAGTTGATCACTGAGATCGCAGCCCGATTTGATTAAAAACTGGCTAATATCAACCACCTTTTTAGCAAAGCCTGTCTGCTGGTATTCTCGCATCTGGCTACCGCAACCGCTGGCGATGGTCACTATCGCATCCAGGCCGTTATCTGCAAAAGCGCTGCAATTGGCTGCGGCCAACTGCTCGGACGTTTTAGTGTCACCATCATGCAAATCCAGCGCACCACAACAGGTTTGCTGTTCAGGTATGGATACATTAAATCCCGCTGCTGTTAATACCTTGATTGCCGCATCGACAGTCTCATGATCCAATAAAGATCCCATGCAGCCGACAAATAAGCCTACATTGCCTTTCACGTCGGTAGTTGCCGGGTAGAACGGCGCCAAAGGCTTTGGTTCATGATAATCAGGTAAGAGTCGATCGATTTTATCCAACCGTAATAATTCGGGTAATTTGAGCAACCGCGCCGTTTTTTGCAAAGCAGTGGTTTGATAGAACTTTAATCCCGATTGCGCCAGACGACCGGCCGCTTTATTGTGGGATACTCTTTTCATCAGCGACACTGACAGCGTAGTGTCGCGCTCGCCCTTTATCTGTTCGCGAAAATTATTAATCAACCGACCGTAAGGCACCACGGCAGGGCACGCCCGCTCACAGGATCGGCATAGCAGGCAGTTGTCGATATGCTCAACCAGCTTTTTTGATGTTTCCAGATGCTTTCCGGCCCAGGCCTGAATTAATGCAATGCGGCCGCGAGGCGACTCGTTTTCGTTTTGGGTTTTGTTGTAAGTGGGACAGTGCGGCAGACATAAGCCGCATTTGACGCAGAGGTCCGCGTCGGCTAATAAGTTATTCATGGTTTTGTGCGGATATTGCGTCAATTATTTCAAAGTATTCATCGGCTTTGGGCCGGTATAAAAACAGCCCCAGCGCCGACAGCCCGGTGAATATATATAAGGTGTTGAAACCATCGCCCAGCATAAACATGACCAGGCCAAAAACGCCGACAACTTCAACCAGCGCCATGGAAACGATAACGGTCACCAGATAGCGGCTTTTTGCAACGCTAGCAACGTCATGCACGGCGGAAGATATCGGCATGGTCTGATTCAACCGAAGCTGAACGTGCCGGATCAGGTTGGTCAGCGGAAAAGTCACGATGGCGATGACATAAAAGATCGTTCTAAGCATCATACGACGGTCTTCCGGCAACGGCTGCTGCAACTGCTCACCCAAGGTATGACAAGCAATCAGATACGCCGCCAGCGTCGCGAGCATTATGCCCGCGATGGCCCAAGGCAGGATAAGATCGGGTTTTGAAGATTCATGTTCAACCTGGTCACCCATGTTGTTTCCTGTGAAGTGGATTTAATTGTCTATGATACCAAACCCTGATACCCGTGGAGCTTGAATTTGTAGGCTACTGCGTTCTATGGAAACTAAAAACAGGGCTTCACAGACGATCCAAAAGCAATGCAGTATGCTGATTAAGTTTCTATGGAGCAAGCACTGTATGTAGGATAAATCTTTTGACAATATGAGACAACCGGTCGTATTATAAAAACATGTCTGAATCTATAAAAAAACAAATTAACCGGGAAAATCTGTTAAATCAGGGTGTAACCTTGCTTATGGGGCAGGGCTATCACGGCACCGGCTTGAAAGAGATTCTGGAGGCGGTGCAGATTCCCAAAGGCTCTTTTTACAATTACTTCGGCAGTAAAGAAAATTTCGGCGCGGAAGTCATCCAGCATTATATCGAGCCGTTTATCAGGCAATTGACCTTGCATTTGCAACAGTCTGACGGCGATGCGCTCGGCGCATTAGAACGCTATTTCAATGAAGGGATTTCAGAGCTTGAGAAAGCGAACTTCAAAGGCGGCTGCCTGCTGGGCAACTTAATGGGTGAGCTCGGCGATACCAGCGATATTTGCCAAAAATCTCTGCAATCTGCACTCAACCGTTATCGGGATTTATTGCAATCAGGTCTGGAACAGGCCCAGCAACAAGGCACGGTAAGAAGCGACAAGTCGGCTGACGATATGGCCGACCTGCTGGTCAATACCTGGCAGGGAGCTTTGCTCAGAATGAAAATTGAAAAATCGTCCGCACCGCTTAAACAATGTTGTCAGGATTTATTAAGGGATTTTTTTAAAGCGCGATCCTGATTGCGCTTTAAAAAACCAACCCACTATTTTTTACAATCAACCAGGAGACCAACATGCCAAAATATCTTATCGAACGCGAAATTCCCGGTGCAGGTTCATTAGCTTATCGCGAGTTACAAAATATTTCGGAGAAATCATGCAGCGTCCTTTCCGAAATGGGGCCAAAGATTCAGTGGGTGGAAAGCTACGTGACCGACGACAAAGTGTATTGCGTCTATATAGCGCCGGATGAAGAGACTGTTAGAGAGCATGCCGAAAAAGGCGGATTCCCAGCCAACCGCATTTCCCAAATCAGGTCCATCATCGACCCGACCACGGCGGAATAAGCCGACTCCCGCCGTAGCGTCCAATGATGACAGACAGGCGGCCACCTTAACCCCAGGCGCCGCCCGCCCAGCCACTTAATCCGAGAGACTACGATGAAAACACCACAGATAATCAAAGCCGTCCGCTCCGCGCTTGTTTGCACAGCGCTGCTGAGTCCTATACAGAGTCAAGCGGAAATCCTGGCGATGGCCAATTATGAAAGCAAGCCCGGCCAAAGCCCAAGGCGCGAAGGCATCGCGATTATCGATGTCGACCCGGCATCGAAGAATTTTGGAAAAATCCTGAACGACATCCCGCTACCGAACGATTTAGTCGCCCATCATATCTTCTACAACAAAGACCTCAGCAAAGCCTATATCACCTCATTAGGCAATGGTGCGCTGCATGTGATGGATATGACGCATGTCCCTTACCGTCCTAAAAAAGTCGACATGCCTGACTGTAAAGTCGGTGAAGACGTGGTCTTCTCCAAAGACAATCTTACCTGGTATATGACCTGCATGGGTTCAAGCAACGTGATCGTCGGCGATGCAAAAACCGACAAACAGATCAAAGTGATTGCCACCAATGAAGAAAACGCTTTTATCCGCTATCCGCACGGCATCAGCATCAGTGACGATATTGACCGCATTATGGTTACCAGCACGGTACGTCCGTCAGATCTTGGCGATGCCGGCGAAACCGTCACCGTTATCGAAGCGTCCAGCGGCAAAGTGTTATCCAGCCACAAACTGTCCGATAAACCTTCTCCTTCCGGTGTGTCGCCCGTTGAGGCGGTTTTTCTGCCCGAATCGAATCCGCCAATGGCTTATATCGACACCATGTTTGGCGGCGCGCTGTGGACCGGCACATGGAATGCGGACAACAAAAACTTCGATTTCCAACAGGTATTCGACTTTAATGCGGTTAAACAGGGCGTGCCGCTGGAAATCTACTTCAATAACAAGCATGACCGCATGTATGTCACCACAGCGAATCCCGGCTATTTTAATATCTTCGACATCAGCCAGTCCCCGCAAAAGCCATTACTGTTAAAGGCCATCCCGACTGCGGGCGGCTCTCACCATGTGGCGCTGACACCTGATGAGCAATATGCGATCGTGCAGAACAGCTTTTTAAATTTGCCGGATATGAGTGACGGCTCAATGACCGTGATCGACCTGAACAAACAGGAAGTAAAGGCCACTATCGATACGTTCAAGAAGCAAGGGCTTAATCCTAACTGCATCATCATGATGCCGAAATGGCATCATGATGATGCGCATTAAAAACTGCGGAAGCCGGAAGAAGACCGCCCAAGCGTAGAGGGTGGTGGAGCTTTCGGCTTATTGAAAGGTGTATTGATGTAATGCCTGCTCGTGCTCGAACAGGCATTTTTGTTATAGAACGGCACATTAAGCCGTGTAGGGGTTAACCGCCGTTTGCTGCAAGATATAAGTGCCGCTGCTTGATAGCCTGAGCCAATTGATGCACTGCCATCGCATATTTATCGCTGTTATTGTATTTCTTGATCACCTTAAAATTGGGATGAACGTGCCAGTATTCACTGCCGTGAATGGCGCTCAACTCAATAGTTGACTCGCCGCCATAGCCTCCGGTTGGTTCCGCCACCCGCATGTTGTGTTGCCAGCCGTTACGCGAAAAGTAATGTGCGACGCTACCGATTGCATCGCATTGGTCCCAAAGGTTACGGTGCCCGTCGTTGTTGAAATCGACCGCCAAAGTGCGAAAACTGCTGGGCATAAATTGGCCTAAACCCATCGCGCCAGCCCAGGAGCCGACCGGTTGTAGCGGATCGTAGCCTTCTTCCCGGGTCATCAGTAGGAAATGTTCCAGTTCCTGCGTAAAAAATTTGGCGCGCCGATGGGTATCGAATGCCAGCGTAGTCAACGCATCAAAGGTACGTGTTTTGCCGATGTTGCGGCCAAAAAAAGTCTCTACGCCGATAATCGCAACAATATATTCGGGATCGACACCGTAAGTAGCGCTGGCTTTTTGGATGGTATCGGCATTGTTGCTCCAAAAGGCTGCGCCGTCATTGATATGCGCCTCGGTAAGAAATTGCTGGCGGTAACGCGTCCAGCCTCCGGACTTGGGATGTGCTGGCTTGGGGCCTTGATATGGCTGCGGACTTTCCAGACGAATAACGTAATCCAGACGTTGGGCCTTGGAAAACAAATCTTTTAAATAGCTTTCGGAAAATTTGTGTTCAAGCACCATATGGCGGATAAAGTTCTGCACCGGCAGCAAGTGGGTATAAGTCCCGGTAACGATTTGCGCTTGAATTTCAGGGGAAGGATTGGGGATAGTCGTGGCCGCGCCATGATGTGGTATGTCAGTTTTAACGGCTGGGTCGCTCGCACATCCGGCAAGCATGAGTGCCAAAGTCAGTCTAAATAAGCGTTTATAGCTTGCGTTGTTCACGTTTGTCTCTTAGTTGTTAAATAGGTTGGTTGATACGGGATGCATATTATGCACGCGAACATCTATTTCATTCTCATCTTTAAGCCTGCGCTGCAAAAAAATACCTGATCGCAATGCTGGCCCATTAATTGAGCGGCTTTGCCGGACAGGTCAACAAACTGCCTGGCCAGACGGTTGTCGGCAATGACGCTCAGCCCGACTTCATTATGCACCAGCACCATAGAAGAGGGTAAATGTAGCACCGCTTCCAGTTCCTGCAGTATGTCCGTTTCGGGGACCTGGTGGTAAAGCTGGTTGTTTAGCCACATCGATATGCATTCAACCAGCACCGGCCCTGGACATTTTTGCAATGCTTCAAATAGTTTAACGGGTTCTTCGATAGTGACAAATAAATCTTGGCGGCGTTGCTGATGAATGAGTATTCGCGCCCTCATCTCATCATCGAAGAACTCGGTAGTCGCCAAATAGTAAGGTTTTTCCGTTATCGCTTGCTCTAAGATATACGCTTCCGCGAGCCGCGATTTACCGCTTTTGATGCCGCCGGTAAACAATGTTTTCATGACAGCAAAGCTCCTGCTGCCAAAAGGCCTAGAACGATCAGATTAATACCTGTTTTCATTTTTAATGCTTGGGTTAATGTGGATTTATCGACCGGATTGACGGGCAAGCCGAGCGTGGGTTTATGTTTGATTTGGCCGTGGTAGCTGGCATCGCCGCCCAGCGCAACGCCCAACGCACCGGCCATTGCTGCGATGGGGCAACCGGCATTCGGGCTTTCCAGTTTGTTGCCGTCCTGCCATAGACAGTGCCAAGCGCGTCGCTTGTCCTTTGCCAATATAACAATCAGCAAGGCCGTCAGTCGCGCAGGGATGAAATTGGCAATATCGTCGATTATGGCTGCCGTTTTGCCGAAATAAAAATAACGTCCGGTTTTATAGGCAATCATCGAATCCATGGTGTTGATGGCTTTATACACAGAAATGCCCGGCAAGCCGAACAACAGCAGATAAAACAGCGGTGCGATCACGCCATCGCTGAGATTTTCCGCCCAGGTTTCCAGTCCGGCTTTATAAATTTCGGTTTCGGTCATGTCCTGAGTATCACGGCTGACCAGATAGCTTAACGCCCGCTTGGGTTGCTCGGCGGTTAACAGGGCGGCAACACTTTCGTGCAGCATGTTCATGGCTAGCCCTGTCGAGGCAAATATTGCTAAAACCGTTAGCGACAACCAAGCCGGTAAAAAGCCGCATAAATAAACTAGCGTAACGCTGACCGATAAGGCCAAAGTAATTAAACTGATCACCAATAGCGCGCCGGGCAAAATCCGGTCGCTGTAAAAGCGCCGTTCAAATGCATTAATAAAATCACCCATCCATACCACCGGGTGCTTGCAGGGGAATTCGCCAAAGACCATATCGACTAGATAGGCCAGAGCCGCCAGTTCAAAAAACATCAGTCTGCCTGTAACGCTTGCAAAATGGCAGCTATATCCAGATTCTTTTCGACCATATCGGCAAAGCCCTGAATTTCGGCTTCACGGTAATCTGAATAGAGATAGCCCTGATAGTGTGGATTGATGGCTTTAAAGTAATCGGTACGGAACGCATCGTCATCAAAAATGCCGTGCACATGGGTGCCAGAGAACAGACCACCTTGATAATACAGCGGGTACTTGTCCATTCGGCCGCAATGAATTTCATAGCCGCTGATTTCTGTATATGAAAACAGCGGGTACTGTCCGCGTGTGAGGATCTTGGGGTTCTGGTAAACCACCGTATCGTCGATAAAACTCAAGCCTGCTTCGACAATGGCGATATCATGCTCAAGTGCATCAGGGTCGTGCAGACTTTGGCAAAGCATTTGATAGCCGCCGCAAATGCCGAACACCGATTTGTTGAACTGCAAAATCTCCTCGAACAAGCCTTGATTTTTCAGCCACTGCAGATCGCGGATCACGGTCTTGCTGCCGGGCAACAGCACCATATCAAAGCCTTCCAGCGGACGGTAGGCATGGATCAGCTCAACATAAAGCTCGGGATCACCCATCAACACATCGAGATCGTTGTAATTGCTCAGGCCCGGATATGCTATAACCGCGACGCGGATTTTGGCCTCATTCAGGCGCTGCCGGTAATTGCTCAGCGACTGGGAATCTTCCATATCGATATTTAAAGGCTGAAACGGCAGCACACCCAAAACCGGAACGCCGAAGCGCTCATGAATAATTTTTTCGCCTTCATCGAAAAAGCGCCGGTCGCCGCGAAACTTGTTGACCACCACGCCGATCAGATTGCTGCGCATAACCGGATCCATCAGCTCCAGTGTGCCGTAAATCGACGCAAACACCCCGCCACGCTCGATGTCCGCGACCAGGATGTTCTTGGTATTGAAACTGTTCGCGACAAAGGTATTGGACAAGTCCTTGTTTAATAAATTCAACTCGACCGGCGATCCGGCGCCTTCTGCAACAATCAGGTCATAGTCCTGCTGAAGCTGGGAAAAGGCCTGCTTGACCTGCTGTTTCAGGCTGCCGATTTCAGCGTAATAGGCCGCAATTGACTGGTTTTGATAAACCAACCCGTTCACGATCACCTGCACCGAGCCGTTGCCATGCGATTTAAGCAACACCGGATTGAACAGGTAACTTGGTTCTACCCGCGCGGCCTCCGCTTGCAGGCATTGCGCTCTGGAAATCTCCCGGCCTTCTTTGGTCACCGCAGAATTATTGGAGACGTTTTGCGCTTTAAACGGCGCGACCTTCAAGCCCCGGTCGGCGAAGATCCGGCACAAGGCCATGACCAATGTGGTTTTTCCGGCGTCTGAACTGGTGCCGAATACGGCTAATGGTTTCATTTACAATTTCTTCTTAGAGCTGATGACATAAAAGGCTTCTACACCACGAAGCTTTATCCTGAAAATAAGTTCGATTTGGTATTTCCGTGTAACCATAACACTCAGGCGTAGGCCGGACGTTTCGGGCAATTTGTGCAGTAACGCGGGAATAAGCCAGTTTTCGCTTTCGCTCAAACAGGCTTATTCCGGCCTACGGCTAATGATTCCATTTTTAATGCTATGTAAAAGTTATGCACCACGAAGGACACAGAGAACACGAAGAAAATATAAAACTTCGTGTTCTCTGTGTCCTTCGTGGTGAATTTTTATTTTTTAATATTCGTAAAACTGCCGGCAAGCCGGGCTATGGCCTGTTCATCCTTGACCGCAAAGCGCACATGGCTTTTATCCAGGCCCTCGAAATTGTCGCAGACGCGGATTAAAATCCGTGCCGGCTCCAATTGCTCCTGCAACTGATAGCCGTCGAGGTTTGCAAGACGAGCCAGCAGGAAATTGGCCTGTCCCGGATAAATCTTATCGAACAGGCCGGAGTCTTGCAGCGCTTGATACAGCAAATCCCGTAAACGCTCGGTCTGCTTGCGGGTCTGCTCGATGAACGCGGTATTTGCCAAGGCCTGCTGCATATAAGCCATGTCCAGGCTGGATAATTTCCATGCCGGCTCAAGGCGTTTCAGCCCCTTGATCGCCGCCGCCGCCGCCCAAACAAAACCGACGCGGATACCGGCACAGCCGTAAAACTTGCTCAGCGATTTGATGACGTAAAGTTTATCGTAATGCGCTATCTGTTCTGCCACCGAATCGGCCTGACAAAAGTCCAGAAATGACTCATCAATAATAATCGTGCAATTTGCCGCCTGCCATTTTGCCAGCAAGTCCGACATAGCATAAAGCTGACCGTCCGGCGTGGACGGATTCACAAAAATCACCGTGCTGCGCTCGGGAATATCGGCCATGACCCCATTCAGTCGGTTGATGTTGTGCACTGTGCAGCCCAGCTCCGCGGCAATATGCGCATATTCGCCATACAGCGGCGTATACAAAACCAGGTCTTTCGGCTGCAAGCAGCGTAACAAAGCGAAGATAGCCGCACTCGCGCCGTTGAACAGTTCAAAGTCAACTCCGGCAGGACTAGGATAGCGCTGATGGATCGCCAGTTTTAGCAAGCGGTAATCGGGGTCGGCATACGGTGTCAGCGAAACGTCTTGCAAACAACTTAAATCGACCGCTTGCTTCGGGTTGATGTTGGCTGAAAAGTCCAGCACCTGTTCCGGCAGGCAACCGAGACGCTCGGCGAACCGGTAAATATTGCCGCCGTGGTTCATTATAAATTGATGTATTCGACGTAAAGGTAATCGTCCGCTCGGCGCAGTTTATGCACGGAGCCCGAATCGATTCGCAGTTGAAACGAATTGGCCAGCGGCAGATTCAACGCGCGGGCCAGCAAAGCACGAATAACGCCCGCATGGGTCACCACTAAAACTTGTTTGGCCTTAGTAGCTAACAAATCCTGCCAGAAGCTGCCCGCACGCTGGTACAGGTCGTCAAAATTTTCGCCTTGGGGCGGAGCCGCGGTCACGAAGTTGCTGGTCCAATGCTGCAAAACATCGGCGTCGATGTCGTCAAAACGCTGGCCTTCCCAGTCGCCGAAATTAAGCTCTTGCAAGCGTTCATCGGCGGTCACCGTGTCCGAAAAGGTTTCGGCCAGTTGCAAGCAGCGCGTTAACGGGCTGCTGAAAACCTTACAGTCGTCGCCGAACTCGGGCAGCTTGTCGTGCAGGCTTGCCATCTCGTCGGGAAAACTGTCGGCCAGGGCAATATCGCTTTGCCCGTAGCACAGACCCGGATCGGTCGCGGTTTGGGTGTGGCGAATCAAATAAATTTCCATAGGGCACTCATGCTTAAATAAAAAACAGTTTCGGCAACTTGCTGGCTTGCGCCCAGGCAGTCACCAGTATAGCCGCCGATGCGGCGGTAAAAATAATGCCCCAAGAGCAGGGTCGCAAGCAGTGTCGGAATGATGGCCAGCGTAGACAATACCGGTAGCAACGCCAGCGGCAACAACGCTATGGCGGCAGCAAAGACCAATTCGTTGGGATTAGGTTTGTAAACGGCGCCTGAGGCTTTGCTGTGATGTTCCCGCGCATAACTATAACGCTGCATCAACAACAGCGGCGACAATCGGCTGATGCTGTGCCCGGCCAGCAACACTAAAGGCACGGCAGCGGCAGGCATCGCACTGAGTAGACTGATCTTCAATGACAGCATCAGCAGCAGCCCGATAAAGCCGTAAACCCCGGTATAGGAATCTTTCATGATTTCCAGGATGCGCGTCTTGTTCATGCCGCCGCCGAAACCGTCGCAAACATCGGCAAAGCCGTCCTCATGCAGTGCGCCGGTCAGCAAGATGCCGGCAATTAACGCCAAAATCACCGCAGTCGTCTGCGGCCAAAGCCAAGCAGCCAGGTAAAATACTAAAGCGCAGATACCGCCAACCAACCAGCCGACCAACGGTAAATAAACGACCGCCTGAGGCAGTTGCTTGTAATCCAGAGTTTGAGGATGGGGCAGTCGAGTGTAGAAGCTGAGGGCTAACAGGAATACTTTTAGATGGAGCATGGTAGTTATACTCTATCTATCCAATAATCCGGTTTTCGATGTAAGTGTGCCACAGCAATAACAATGATTTTATCGAAATCTATGCCGTATAAAACGCCATAAGGAAAACGTTTAATTAAGCAACGTCTTATATCTTGTTCAATCAAGATATATGATTCTGGGTAAGCAATAATTCTCCTAACTGCTGAATCAAATTCATTTAAAAACTGCACACCTAAATCTTTCTGTTGAGTTTCATACCATTCAAAAGCCTGAGCCAATTCAATTTGAGCGGCTTCAAGAAACTCTATTTTCATTTGTATTTTTGCATGACCGTTTCATAGCTTACTGTTTTTAGCTCACCCGCTTTATAGGCTTGCCATCTTTTTTGTGCTTCTTCGCGCCAAATAGCATCGATTTCCGGATTAGGTATATCTAAATCTGCAAGTAATAATTCCGCTAAACGCAATTTTTCTAATGGGGGCAAATGGCTAACCTGTTGGTAAAGCTCTTGGCTGCTAAGCATGATGATTTCTCCGAGAGTTTTGAGAGGCCTTAAAAGATTAATCTAATACTTCTCTCGTTATATGAAGCTTTGACGATGATTGTAGCATTTCAGGACGTAGCGCATGGAAACGAGAAAAATGATTTTAAAGCAGATGAAAGGCCAAGATGGAATGTCTTGGATCTTTCACCTGTTTTCTTAATGATCAACCCCAGCCTCAGCAAACGTAGCCATCTCGTTTAAAAACACGACCGCCGATTGCACCAGCGGGTAGGCCAGGGCAATGCCGGAACCCTCGCCCAGGCGCAATTCCAGGTTCAGCAAGGGTTTGGCATTGAACTGGTTCAATAAAGCTTGGTGCCCCTGTTCGCTGGAAACATGGCTGAATACGCAATAATCCAGCACGTGAGGGTATAATTTGCTGGCGACTAACAGCGCGGTGCCGGCAATAAAGCCGTCGACCAATATGAGCATGCCCAGTTCGGCGGCTTTAAGGTAAGCCCCGACCATCATCGCGATTTCAAAACCGCCGAGAGTGGCCAGTACGTCCAAGGGGGCGATGACATCTCTATGCTTGTTTAACGCTCTTTGCAATACGATAAGCTTGTGTTGCAACTGGCCGTCGTTCAAACCGGTGCCGCGGCCTACGCACCGTACCAGCGACAGGCCGGTTAAACGATGCATCAGCACTGCTGCGGATGAAGTATTGCCGATGCCCATTTCGCCAAAGCCGATGCAGTTGCAGCCGCTTTTAAATTGCCGCGAAACCTGGTCCGCACCCGCTTGCAGGGCTTTAGTACATTCCTCGGCAGTCATCGCTGGATGAGTTAGAAAGTTCTGGGTGCCTTTGCCGATGCTTGCATCAATCAGCTTGGGATGGCTGTTCAAGTCGGCGTTAACGCCCGCATCGATAATCAATAACTCGATGTTGTGCTGTCTGGCAAAAACACTGATCGCCGCGCCACCGGCCAAAAAATTGGCAATCATTTGCGCGGTAACGGTTTGCGGATAAGCGCTGACTCCGGCTTCAACAATGCCGTGGTCTCCGGCAAAAATGAGCATGCACGGTTTGTTTAAACTGGGAGTCAGACTGTTTTGGCATAATCCGACTTGTAACGCCAGGGATTCCAATTGGCCCAAAGAACCTCGTGGCTTGGTTTTCTGGTCGATTTTTGCTTGTAATGAAGTTTTCAGCGTTGATGCAAGCGGGCGAATGGCAAAATTTAACGGCACGGTGTATTCCAAACATTTTCAAATAATAAATCTTTCAGGTCCTTACGATCCGCCCATTGCTGTTGTTCCAGCATCGGCTTGTCGTAGAATTTATCGACATGACCTAGGCACAAAACTGCGAACGGCAGGCTATCTTCGGGCATGTTTAATAGGGTTTTCAAAGCTTCCGGTTCAAACATCGATACCCAGCCCAGGCCGATGCCTTCCGCCCGCGCTGCCAGCCACATATTTTGTATGGCGCAGGCCAGCGAGGCCAAGTCCATCTCTGGCAAGGTGCGGCGGCCGAATATATACTGCTCTCGCTGTTCGCACAAGGCGGCGATCAGCACTTCCGGGCATTCCAGTATACCTTCCACTTTCAGCTTCATAAACTCGTCTTCGCGCTCATCCAAAGCTTTGGCGGTACGGATACGTTCCTGCTCGACCAGAGCATGTATGGCTTTGCGAAGCTCTAAGCAGCTGATGCGCATAAACCGCCACGGCTGCATAAAGCCGACGCTGGGTGCATGATGTGCGGCATTCAGCAGGCGGAGCAGCAATTCGGGAGCGATCGGGTCGGACAAGAAATGGCGCATATCGCGGCGCTCGAAAATGGCTCGATAGATGGCGGCGCATTCCGCGTCAGAGTAGCGGTTTTGGGTCATGGGCGGCTGAGCATCATTCTTTTTTCAACATCAAACATTATACGGATGAACTGCTTCAAAGCTATGTACTTTGGCTTTGGGGGTGAAAACCGGCGGTTTCCAATCATCCTGTCTTTGTCCGGCCAGAAATTCCGCCAACCATAAGGCCTGATTGCGTATCGGCAAAATGAAGGCGTAAAGCTTTCCGTTCGGCAGCTCAGCCACATCGCCCAGCGCGTAAATGGACTCGTCGCTGGTTTGCAGCCGTTGGTTAACCTTGATGCCTCGGCCTATCTTGAGGCCCGCCGATTCAGCCAGTTCGGTGCGCGGCTTGAATCCGCAAGCGACGAGCAACCCGTCAAACTTGGCCGTTACATCGGTTTTGACGTAAATCTTGCCATCTTCCTTGGTGAATTCCTTCACCGCCTGATTTAACAACACCTTTACGCCGGAATCTTGCAACACCTTTTGCAGTAAAGCCGAATCCTCGGGCACTAGTTGGCGTTCCATTAGCCGGTCCGTCGCATGAAACAAGGTGACGTCATCTCCCGCCACCGCCAAATCGGATGCTACTTCGCAGCCGATTAATCCGCCGCCGACAATCGCCCAGTTGGGCCGTTGGTTTTGATTTAAAAAACCTTGCCGAAATTGTCGTAACACTTTCAAATCAACCAGACTGTTCAGGCAAAAAAACAGCTTTTCATACGGCCTGTATGGCGGCGGAATGAATGCGGAAGAGCCTTGTGCGAGTATCAGTTTATCGTAGTGTAAGGTTTGTTCTTGGGAAGCGCCTGTGATGTCGATCGATTTATCGCTACGGTTAACAGCCGTTACATCCACGCCGTAGAGCACATTGATGTTGCTTTCGCGCAGTTTGTCAAAGGGTTTCAGAATGATGGAGTGTTCGATATCGGCCATGGTGAAACCGCGGGACAGCAGCGGCCGCGAATAATAGCCGTCACGTTCCCGGGTTACCAGCGTAATTTCGTCATCCGGCGATAAGGCGCGGTATTTTTCGGCAAAGCTGACGCCGGCCACGCCCGAGCCGATGATGACAATCTGCATAGTATTTCCTGACAAGAATTAATTAGGCTAATAGATTGTATGCGCTTTTTTCCGCGCCGCACTCCGGGCAACGCCAATCATCAGGAATATCTTCCCATAAGGTGCCCGGTGCTATACCGGTGTCCGGGTCGCCTTCCACTTCATCATAGATATGGCCGCAAACGCTGCATTGGTATTGTTTGTAATGATGCATAGCTGTTCCTCGGTTAAGTTTATGGTAAGCCTGACTTTAACAGTTCTATGTTAATTTTCAATCCGAATCTCAGCCTTTAAACGATACAACGCCGAAATATCCTCATCGCCGTAACTTTGCGCCATCAGCCGCTCATAATCGGCAATAGTCATATCGATCAAAGTAGTCGATGCGCCGGTTTGTTGCGCCATGCTTTGGCAGATAAGCAGGTCTTTATGATGCAGCGCCAGTTTAAAGCCGGGCGCGAAAACGCCTTGAGTCATCGTGGCGCCGCGATGCTGCAAAAACCAGTTGCCTGCCGCGCCGCCGGAGATGACTTCGATGATCTTATCCATCGGCAGGTTTTGAGCCTGTGCGAAAGCCAGCGCTTCAGTCACCGCCTGATTGATGCCCGCGGCCATGATTTGGTTAACCGCCTTAGCGGCCTGGCCTGAACCGGTTGGCCCCATATGCATAATGCGCCCGGTCATGGCTTCCAGCACAGGACGGGCTTGTTCCAGCGCTTCCTCATCGCCACCGATCATCATTGCCAGCGTACCGTTTTTGGCGCCTTCGACGCCGCCGGACACCGGCGCATCGAGGAAAGCCGCCTGTTTTTCGGCCAGCATGGCCGCGGCCTGTTTTGCGGTATCGCTGCTGACCGTCGACATATCGACGACGACAGTGCCGGGCTTGACGGTTTTCGCAATAGCCTCAACCATATCCAGCACGTCCTGATCGGCGGAAACGCAAATCAGCACGACATCAACGTCCGCAGCAAGCTCTTCAGGCTGTCCGAAAGCGATGACTTCCAATTCTTCGGCTAGACTTTGCGCTCTTGCGGCCGTGCGGTTATAAACGCCGGTCAAGTATCCGGCCTTGGCGAGGTTTCCGGCCATGCCGATGCCTATTGCACCTAGGCCAATCATGCCTGCTTTCATGCTGTTCTCCACGGTTGCTTGGATTCAACCGGTTTGGGTTATTTGGGACATCCTTCCATTTTGTAAATAGCGTATCCATACTGGTCAATGTCGGCTCTCATGGCTGCCGGAGCTTCCACGCTGTGATAGAAGTAACAGTTCTCCGGGGTGACGACCGCATCTTCCAGACTAATGCTGGTCAGCCATTGTTTGGCATAGTCCAGCGCTTTTTGCTGGTCCTGCTCGTCCAACACTACATTAAAATGCAGTTTTCTGCCTTCTGCGGTCTTTGCGTAAGTGTCGAATACATGCGAAATAGTCATCAGTTTTCTCCCTGGTTGAACCCGTAGGGTTGAGTAACTTTTATTTGGCTAAATAAGTGTAAGACGTTAACCCGGCAATCAGCTCCTGCTCATACTCTTGGCGTTGCTGCTCGCTGAGGTTGCTGTTGGCCAGCTTTTCCCGGTAGGCGGTTTTCAAGTCTTCGCTACTGATATGCACATAATCCAGCAGGTCATCGACATGGTCGCCTTCGTGCAGGTCGTAAAAATGGTAGCCATGCTCGTCGAGTTCGATGTTGATGGAATGGGTGTCGCCAAACAGGTTGTGCATGTCGCCCAATATTTCCTGATATGCGCCGAGCATGAAAAAGCCGATCAGGTAGGGCTGGTTGCGGTCGACCTCATGTACCGGCAAGGTTTGCTCGATGTTCTGCCCGTCGACATATTGATCGATGCGGCCGTCGGAATCGCAGGTTAAATCCTGGATCACGGCGCGACGCGTGGGTTGCTCGTTCAGACGATGGATCGGCATGATCGGGAAAATCTGGTCGATGCCCCAAATGTCAGGCATCGATTGGAACAGCGAGAAATTGCAGAACACTTTGTCGGCTAATTTCTCGTTCAGCTCGTCCAGGATCGCCGCTTCGCTTTGGTTGTTCGGATTCAGCCTGGCCTGAAGCTGACGGCACAACAGCGCATAATTATTCTCCGCCTCGGCCAGTCCCGTAATGCTCAGTTTGTCTTGGGTAAAGCGAGTCCGGGCTTCCGCTAAATCGAACTGCGCATCGTGATAATGTTCGACCAGATTGTGCGGTTCCGGCAGGGCTTGCAGTTCGGCGTGGTTGGTGTAAACGGATTCGATGTCGGTCACGTTGGTGATCAACACCGCATGATGCGCGGTCAGCGCGCGGCCCGACTCGGTGATGATGTCCGGCTGCGGCACCTGTTTTTCAGCGCAGATATCGGCAAAGCTGCGCACGATATTCTGGGCGTATTCATCCAGGCTGTAATTGATCGACGATTCGCGTCGCGAATGGCTGCCGTCGTAATCGACGCCCAGTCCGCCGCCGGCATCGACGATTTTGATTTTAGCTCCCAAACGGTGCAGTTCGACGTAAAATTGTCCGGCTTCTTTCAAGGCAACTTTGATGTCGTGGATATTGGCGATTTGCGAGCCCATATGGAAGTGCATCAGCTTCAAGGTATCGAGCATGTCGACTTGTTTTAAGCGCTGCACCAGTTGCAATACTTCGTGGGCGTGGAAACCGAATTTGGATTTCTCGCCGCCGCTGTTTTGCCATTTTCCGGCACTGATACTGGACAGCCTGATCCTGACGCCCAGTTGCGGCTTGACGTTCAGCCGAGCCGCTTCCTCTATAATCAATTCCAGCTCAAGGGGCTTCTCAATGACCAGATAAAGATTCAGGCCCATTTTCAGACCGATCAGCGCCAGACGGATATAAGCGCGGTCTTTGTAACCGTTGCAGACCACCACGCCTTTATTGGACAGCGCCATAATCGCCAGCAATTCCGGCTTGCTGCCCGCTTCGAGGCCGATGTTGTCGGCGGCTAAAATGCCTTCAACCACTTTGCGTTGCTGGTTGACTTTGATCGGATAAACCGGCGTGTAGCTGCCGTGATAATCGTTATTCACGCAAGCTTTATGAAAAGCGTTGGAAAGCTGGGCCACGCGGTCTTTTAAAATATCGGTAAAACGCACCAGCACCGGCAAGGACAATTGTTTGTCGTTCAGCGATTGGGCAATCTCGTACAAATCCAACACCACGTCCTTATCGGAGCAGGGCTTTACTGCGACATGCCCGTCGGCGTTGATCGAAAAATAGCCTTGCCCCCAATTATCGATCGAGTAGGTTTGGGCCGATTGCCCGGTCGTCCAGGTTTTGCTTTGACTTAAATTCAACTTTATTAACTCCGTTGTGCCGTGAGATGCCGAATTCTAATATAATGATCGAATCTTTATGCGTTTATTTTCCAGGAACCTATTATGAACCCATCTGAATGGTTTACCGAGCAGCACTCAGACGCCGGCTCGGCATTTTCGTTAAAAATTAAAAAGAAGCTGCACGAGGAGCAATCCGAGTTTCAACACCTTGAGATCTATGAAACCGAAACTTTCGGCAATTTGATGATCATTGACGGTTGCACGATGGTATCAACCCGCGACAACTTTTTTTATCATGAAATGATGAGCCATCCGGCGTTATTCACCCACCCCGATCCCAAACGTGTGTGGATTATCGGCGGCGGCGACTGCGGTACGTTAAGGGAAGTATTAAAACACCCTTCGGTGGAACAAGCCGTGCAGATTGATATTGATGAGCGAGTTACGCGTTTGGCGGAGATTTATTTCCCCGAATTATGCGAATCTAATAACGACCCCAGAGCCGACCTGAAATTTATCGATGGCATTAAATGGGTTAAGGACGCGGCGCCGAACTCTGTGGATATTATTATCGTCGACAGCACAGACCCGGTTGGCCCGGCTTTAGGCTTGTTCAGCGAAGAGTTTTACCGCGACTGCTTTGCCTGCCTGTCGGAAAACGGCATGGTCGTACAGCAAAGCGAGTCGGCGCTGTATCATTTAAAGCTGATCGGCGAAATGCGCGATGCGATGAGCAACGCCGGTTTGACGAATTTGCAGACTTTGTTTTTTCCGCAATGCCTGTATCCATCCGGCTGGTGGAGCGCAACGATTGCCAGCAAAGGCGATCTGAGCAAGTTCAGGGAAGCAGACAGTGCGAATAAGGCATTCGATACGACTTACTACAACATCGATATACACAAAGCGGCTTTGGCCCAGCCTGAGTTCGTTAAAAAAGCGTTTAATCTGAAATAATTTTTACCACGGACGGCACAGGTACGGTAGGGTACGCATTGCGTACCTTACTTGATCTTGGAGTAGCTTGAAACGGTACGCGATACGTACCCTACAGTTAGTCCGAGTACAACTTCTTTACTATGAGATTGCGATAATGTTTGATCCTAAATCCTTTGATGATATTGCCAGCCGTTTGGCAGGCGCCATACCCCCCGGCTTGAGTGGCCTGAAAGACGATCTTGAAAAAAGCTTCCAAGCCATTTTGCAGGGCGCGTTAGGTAAGCTGGACCTGGTGACTCGCGAAGAGTTTGAAGTGCAAAAGATGGTGCTGGCAAAAACCCGCTCGAAACTCGAAGACCTCGAAAAGCGCGTCGCCGCGATGGAACAGCAGTTGTTGAACAAGGAAGAAGTGTTTCCCCCAAGCAAAGAAGAGCCGATTGACGACTGATCACACTGTCGGTAAATCGCCATGTCGTTAGCCGTCGTCTACAGTCGCGGTCGCTCCGGCATAGAAGCGCCGTTGGTGACCGTTGAAGTCCACATTTCCAACGGCCTGCCGGCGCTTAAGATAGTGGATATGGTTTTACGCAGTACGAAATAGCTCGTGCTGCGTTATTCATTGCAAGCTCTCATTGCGATGTTAATTTCAAGAGACGACCATGCCGACAGCATATAGTTATGTAAGATTTTCCACACCAGAACAAATTAAAGGTGACTCAATCAGGCGACAGGTAGAGCTGTCATCCAATTACGCCGAAGATCACAATCTGACCCTCGACGACTCCCTACAACTCAACGACCTTGGAGTATCAGCATTCAAGGGAGACAATGCCAGCACTGGCAAATTGGGATTATTCATCGCCGCTATAGACACAGGTCGTGTCGAACCTGGCTCGTACCTGTTGATTGAATCACTAGATAGATTGTCTCGTGCTGAAGTCATTACTGCCCTCAATTTGTTCACCCAAATTCTATCCAAAGACATAACGATTGTTACGTTAACTGACAATCGGGTTTACACCAAGGAAAGTATCAACGATTTTGGCAACCTGATGTATAGCTTGCTGGTCATGTCTCGGGCTCATGAAGAGTCGTTGATGAAGTCCAAACGCGTTAGTGCAGCGTGGGAAAATAAGAGAAAGCAGGCTCGTGACGGCACTCACAAATTAACGAAGACATGCCCGAGCTGGCTTGAGTTGAAGGATGGCGAATTCAGACCAATTTCGGAGCGTGTTGAATTGGTTAAACGTATGTATGATATGGCTCAAAATGGGTATGGCTATGTAACGATTGCCAAAACACTGAACCTTGAAAATCAACCAACGTTTGATGCCTTTGGTAAAAAGGCAAATGGTTGGCATCAGTCCTATGTCGTCCGAATTTTGAAAAACCCTTCCGTGTATGGTCAATTTACCCCGCACCTGAGGATTGAAGGTAAACGAGTTCCCCAAGAGCCAATTGAGGATTATTACCCATCAATCATAAGTCAGGATGACTTTTTTGCTGTTCAGGCTGCTATTTCATCCCGACGTGGCAAAGGCGGCCAAGTTGGTAGTCAAGTTAACATCCTAGCCAACATTCTTAAATGCGGAAAATGTGGGGGTAGTGCTGTTCGTATCAACAAGTCAGGAAAACAAGCATCCGTTGATAAGCACTACAAATGGGTAGCTGTCGTATGTGATGCTGGGAGACGTGGTGTTACTGACTGTGGATGGCTACCATGGAAACTTGATGAACTGGAAAAAGCTGTTCTTGAAGAGATTACGGAATTGGACCTCGATTTGGTTTTGGATAATGAAACCAATGATAAAAGCTTGGTTATATTGAAACGGAATATTCAATCTTTAGCAGAACAAATTGTCACTATTCAAAAACAGAAAGAGCGATTAGTGGATGCTCTGGCTGGTGGTGATACTGGCCTGACTGCTATTACTGACCGTATTAAGTCTCTTTCTAGACAGGAAGATGATCTGATTGCCACCATGGATATTCTGACGCAAGAATATGATGTTGAATCACATCGTTTAAGTTCCATGACAAGAAGTCAGGATGAGATTAAGCGACTGACTTATCAATTGGACGATAATGATGTGAGGTTAAAACTTCAGACTGAGGTTAGACGTTTAGTCGATAAGATAGTCCTTCACATGAAAATCAAAAAATGTGTCATTCATTATCACACACCAAAATTGGTTGTTCGGTTCAAAGACGGCAGGTCAGTGTCATTTATAGAATCGGAAGGTGACTTGATGGACGATCCTGTTTGAAATCGAAACTCAATAAGTTGTTCAATTTCAAAGCTTCAAGGTGTAACAATTGGATTTGATCTGGTAGATATTTAATCCAGTCCTCTGGCCGACAAAATCTAAAACTATAATTTTCCGCTTTTGGACAAATGAGAACAATCAATTTACGTTTTATGCAACAATTGCTCGAAAGGGTCTGCGTTTTTGTGAGTAAGCAATTATTTGGTGCTATCTGTAAGCTGTTTATCATGCAGGATTTGCGTGTTATCCAGTTTAGAAAAGCTATACCTTAATGGGTAATATTGTGATATCGCCATATAATCAAAATCAGCGTATAACAAATCCCCAAAAACGAGTAAAGTAAGCTCCATCTTTAGTAACGCCTAAAGGGACTTTAGGAAGTAGCCCGAATAATAACTGGCTCCTTGGTGTCCGGAGCATCACCCTAATCCATCATATGGTTGCATATAGTGAATGTATTATTACATACGCTTTATGTTGAGCTAGACCTTCGGGTTAAGCAGATGACTGCACAGTCCATAACCAACTGGAATCCAGTATCGCTAGGATTCTGGTTTTTACCTACCTATGAGGATAAAAACATGGCTAATGACAAAGACGAAGAAAAAAAGCTAGGACTTAAGAAGCACCCACTACGTACTATGAAGATTGAACTACCTATTCGTAATTGTACAATTGGTTACCCCAACACCGTAAAAATAAAAATCGCCGGGCAAGTTTTAGATGTCCATGGTCCGATAGAAATCACCAATGATAACAAAGCAAGTCCAGAACATCGAATTTCTATCAATTGGACCGAAGAAGAGTAGATGAAGTAAAAATATGAGTTCAGTTATAAAGATAGAAGAGTGTGGGTATCAGCAATCTGGAGCCACTCTGGCTATCTTAGGTTTTGATCCGTCCGCGCCTCCTGCTGCATTTCTTCCACACGGAACGGATCATTCTTCGTATCTACTCTGTAAATCTATTGAGGGTAGCGGAGAATTTGACTCAATCGATTATTTTGAGGATGACACACCACCCGGACTCGATAACACTATCTATCAAGAATATTTTTCACCAAGGCCGGTATATACACTATTCAAATCAATCAACCATTATGAAGCAATCTATTTGCCAAAAAGTATATTGCGTTGGTCAGTATATGGGTTACGTTCCCAGCGTGATTTGACTCCTATAATTTGTGAGGTTGGAACCACACATCACCCCAATTTATGGAGAAATCTTTTATACGCTGGTCTTTCCGGTACTATTCGAAGTACTGATGGTTTCATTTTTAAATCAGAACGAACACGATTGATTTTTAAAAGCATATGGATGGATTGTGCTGAACGCTTTAATCAATGGCCTGAATTCCCATACAACACCGTTATTCCAAATGCGGTTGATGCGGACTCAAATAGACGAGATATTATTCTACGAAATCAAATAAGGACAGAACTATTTATTAATGATAATGACTTACTGTTTCTAGCTTTTAGTCGACTTGCTCCTGTTAGTAAACTCGATTTTAGTACGCTAATACGAATATGGAAAAAAATCGTTAATACGCACAAAAACGCATTTCTTGTAATTTCAGGTGCGCTGATTTCCTCTCCTGATTACACTCAATACCCGGACATCCTCAGAGAAATTGCAAGAGATGCTGGAGTAGCACAAAACGTAATAGTATTACCAAACCCTTATGAACGATGGCGCGATGCAAAAAACGCATTGATGTCAGCAGCAGACGTCTTTATACATACAACAAGAGGGGTCGAAGAAACCAGTCCTAACGTAATTCTTGAAGCAATGTGTCACGAACTTCCTATTATCGCTTCTAATTGGTCGGGAATAGATAGCATGGTGATTCCTTCTGAAAACGGCTGGCTAATCGATACCTGGGCAACCTCTCTTGGTGATAGTACTCGCGGTGAATTTCTTTCTAGATCACATCAATCATTATCTATGGACATCGAAGCTTCTGTTGGAATTGATGCCACACAAATCGAAAATGCAGTAAATGAGTGTATGGATGATAGTAAGAGAAGATCAGCTGGAGAAAATAGCTTCCAGAAAGCAAGCTCAATTTTTCAGCCAGATAGAATTGCCTTGCAGCGCATTCGATTTATTAAGGAGGTTAGCAGTAGTGCAAAACTTACAGAAACAGCACTCTATGCGACTCCTCCCCCAATTATTGACCTCAATCATGTTGCGATTGGACTCTCAAAATATCAAATACAAGATGATACAAAGCTCATCTTTCATGAAGAAAGTGATGATATGCCTTCGCTTCCATCAATATTACGTAACCCTCTAGGGAGGTTGTTTCTACAGGAGCTAAAAAAGAGAAAGCAAACAACTTTTGATTCTATCTGCATATCATTATATGAGGATTATGATTACCAAGAATCGCGTGACATTATTGGGAAAATAGTGATTACTGCATATAGCCATGGTTTATTGTTAATAAAATAACTGAATTTTTATACAGAATTACACTATGCATCTCCTTCCCGAACGTAAAATTGTGGCCTTAGTAACAATGCCTTGGGCTCAGCCAACAGAGCCTTCATTACCTATGGGTACGATGCATGCAAATTTAGAAGAAAATGGTTATGCAGTTCATTCATTTTCTTATCATATTGAGTTTTATAACTATTTAGCCAACCAGGATGCTAGGCTTGCTGAACTTAGCGATTACCAATTGCTCCCAACGAATTACGGTATTGGCGATTGGGTTTTTGATGTTCCGCCATTTTGTAATGAGAACAAGAAGCGAGATGAGTCATTTGCTAATTTCTTTGAAAAAGAAGGAGTAAGTTCAGAAAAAGCCTTAATTTATGCCATAAAAGCCCGTAAATATGCGAGTAATTTCCTCAATAAGTGTCGACACGAAATTCTATCGTTGCGCCCTGACTATATAATATTTTTTCCTCATGATATGGAGTTTGTTGCGTCATTAGCATTATCGAAACTTATATCTGATACTAACGACAAAGCTTTAATAGGTTTTTCAGGTGCCTCGTGTGACGAACCCATAGGTAGTGCTCTTATCAATAACTTTTCTTTTATCAACTTTGTTGGCGGTACATATTTTGATATAGAGGCATCATTTCTTTTGAAGAAAAAAGAGACTAATGAGAGTCATTACAAAATACAAACTAATGTAGAGGTAGATTTTCGGAAAGGAGGAAAAAAACTTTCGGTTAATTCTCATTTAGGCGGCGCAGCGCCTGTGCCAAACTACAAAGAATATTTTGAACGGCTTGATAAACTAGATATCCAGTCTCAAGTATCGCGAATGCTATGGATTCCTATTGAAACTTCTAGAGGGTGCTGGTGGGCTGAGAAAGTAACGTGCGAATTCTGTGCGTTGACTGCTGATTCCCCGAACTTTCGAGTCCTGAGAAAGCCAGAAGAAGCTATTCAGCAATTAGCGGAACTCGCAGATCGGCATTCCTACTTAAATTTCCATATTATGGACTGGATTCAACCTAAGGATAATGAAGATGAGTTATTTAGAACGATTCTGGATAGTGGATTGGATTTACATCTTTATGTACAAATCCGTCCATCTGTAAAGCGGTCCACGCTATTGGCGCTATCTAAATTGGATAGTGATGTGCAACTTGGAATAGAAAGCCTTTCTACAAGTGTGCTAAAGAAAATGAAAAAGGGAACTACAGTTATGCAGTGCATACGCTGTCTTCGTTGGTGTGCCGAGCTTAATTTAAGAGCAAACTGGAACTTGATTTACAATTTCCCAGGTATTACCGAAGATGAATACAGGAAAATGGCTGAACTTATACCAAGTTTAGTTCATTTGCATCCACCTGATCTTCATCACTTTCGATTAAAAAAACAAAGTCCTATATATAGAAACATGATGGATAATGAATTAGCAAGTATTAGACCGGGCTCTTGGTATCGTTTTATTTACCCTATGCTTGATGATGATGCGATCACGCAAATAGCAGATGAATTTGAATTTCAAGATGCATCAAATAAGTTTCCACCTGATGCCTGTCATACACTAATTAATGCAGTTGAAGAATGGAAGAAATCTTTGGATTTCAATTATCGAAGGCTTTCGTACAGGGACGGAAGTACATTCCTCATTCTGCATGATTTCCGTACCACGTACGGCTCTAATAGATATGTATTACGTGGTGTTGAACGTAATATTTATCTCGCTTGTGAGGAAGGGTTATCAATTCACGATATCAGCTCGAAACTTTTCATCTGTAGTATTAATATCAAATACGATGAAATTAAAGAGTATCTTGAATCAATGGTTCACGAAGGTCTAATGTATGAAGAAAATGGGCGTTATCTATCCTTGGCTGTGCCAGAGGCCCCACGTAACCGTCAGAAAGAGTGACACAGTATACTAATGAGTTGCCCACCAACATCGGGTAACTGGGGATATTTAATCCCAATCCCCACACCATCGTGCTTGCGGGTCTGCACCAGGCGATTCATCGGCTATAGTGAAACTTGATCCTGTGCTCTCTAATAGGGATGAGGAGCTGATTCTTAAGCCATTGCTCTTTGTGTCCGAGTTGTACGCATAAGTTTTCGCCATACGATAATATCCCTTGATCAAAGGAGGGAGGGGCACTATCGATTGATATATCATTCATATTTTCAATGTTTATTTTGGATTTGGGCTGTGTAAAAATGCAAAAATCGAGAAGTTGGTGGACTCATTATGCCAAATATTGAGTCAAATACCGGTCACTGTAGAACCAACTACTGAAAAATTACTTATTTCTGATCATTCAGTGGAGCAATTACTGCTTCCAGCAGCTTCAGTCATGATTTTTCTAGGTCGGAACCGGACAGGCAATGTCAGATTCTGTTGGAACCAATGTTCAAAACCTTCAGATCACATCCTAAGTTTAGACCTTACAACAATCTCGATTCACAGGGTGGAATCCTAGGTTATCAGCTTATTGAGCTGATAGTCTGAGCTGTCGCCGATAGTTCTTTTTCTTAATATCTATCTGATTTTATTGGTGTTTAATGGTTGGTCAATAGGTCGACTACTAAAGTAATTCGCCGGCTGGGAACAAAATGAGATGCGAGTTACAATAGACAGCTTAGAAAAAATACAGCCAGTCATCGAAAAAACGCTCAAACAAGTCTTTTCGAATACAAGTTCGAAGACTTTCCGTAAACCCATCTGTATGTTGTTGCCAAACATTAAAATAGCATGTACGGTGGCTCTACTAGATGGGTTAAAAAGCTTAGACGCTATCCTTTATTTTATTTAAACAACAAATTCTTTAGGAGTTGTGAGTGCTCGTCAAAGAGTCAATAACCAATTTTCATTTGCAAGAACAGCCATACCCTCATTTCATAAAATACATGGGTTCTAAGTCTAAAATCATGGGTTTCATAATAGAAGGAATCAATGAGGTATACAACGGTGGCGAAATCTGTGATTTGTTTGCAGGAAGTGCTTCGTTATCTGGAGCTATTGGGCATCAGGTGCCAATTCACTCAAACGACATTCAAAATTACTCAGAGGTACTGGCTCAAACATACTTAGATGCCTATTGGTATGAAAATATGCCAAGTGCGTTGCAACTTCTAAATGCGGCTGAAAATATCGTCTCAGCTAACGTCGAGGAACTGGGATTTCGTATTGATTATAAAACTGCAACTTCTTTGGCTGAATTCGACGAGTTGGAGAAGAAGCAACAAACCTTAATTAACAAGACTTTTCACAGAGACTGGCATCTTTTCGTCAAGAACTACTCTGGAACATGGTGGACCGCTGAGCAATGCCTATGGATTGACGCGATACGCGAGGTAGCCGAGCAGTACAAAAAAGAACCATGTTACCCCTTGATAATTTCGACTCTGATGTACGCGATGGCCTACACCAGCCAAGGGACTGGACACTACGCACAGTACCGTGACGCAAAGACTCAATCTTCAATGAATGACATTTTGATTTACCGGAGGAGGTCGCTTCCAGAATATTTCCGGAAAAAATTCGAGGCAGTTTGCTTCGGGTTGCCCAAGAAACCGTCAAATTTCATACACAAAATCACATCTCTAGACTATCGGGACTGTCTAAGTCAGTTCTCCGGTGGAACAGTCTATGCTGATCCGCCTTATTGCTTTGTTCATTACAGCCGTTTTTATCACGCTATAGAGACCATAACTCTCTATGACTATCCAGTAATACAAAGTAAAGGGGGAAAAATGGTAAAGGGGCGCTATCGCGAAGAGCGGCATCAATCCCCGTTTTGTATACGGACACAAGTAAAACAGGCTTTTGCTGCGCTCTTTGCTGGGGTTAATGAATCAGATTCAAATTTGGTGTTGAGCTACAGCAATACAGGAATGATTTCAATTGAGGAAATACATGAACTGGCTAAGACCTATTTTCAGGGGCGAAAGATTGAGTTGTTACTGACGGATCATAAGCACATGACGCTAGGTCGGCAATTTGATCGACATAGAAATGTCGAGGAGTGTCTTTTTCTAGTCAGTTAGGCTGCTTGACTCCCTTATTGCCCATTTTTATTCGAATTAGTCACACTATCGCCCACACGTAAGGAACTCAATGCTAAAATTCCACTTGTTTTTTCAAGTGGAATCCAAGATGACGGACCTGACAAAGTTAAGCGTGTCTCTGACAAAGCATGGCGCTCACAAAATTGCTCTACTACTAGACAAGTACGATAAAGATGAGGTACTGGATCACCTTTGGGGAACTGATGAAGGGATCAATATTGAGTCTGTCCAAGCGTATAAAAATCTATCTGTTACAGCTGATGGAAAAGTACCAGATGTTTGGAATAAGGTACGAAACGCAGGGCCTGACGCGATCGATGCTCTGGTTCTTATAGCGATCATATTTAGCCATCACGATCTGATTGCTGCTATGAAGGCTGGGGCTGGTAGCTTACCGCTGACAGGGACAATCATTCGGGGTAAACAGCTGGAAGGCAAGGCGTTCACTAACTTTGCTCATACTATCGAGCAGTTAGGGTTTAGCACTGAGCATTCGAAAAATCATGTCAGTTATAACTTGCAGAAGATTTTCGATATTGAAGGGTTTAATGGATTTGCACTAGAGTTGTTAAACCTGAAGCTGACAGCTGCTGGTTGGGATAAGAAAAATAATCTCACGGATGAATTCATACAAAATGAATTCCATCAAGTATTTGCACTAAACAAAGAGCGCTTTTTTGAGTGGATTTCCAGTGGGAGCTTGCCGTCTGAAAAACTTTTGGAAGACGCAACCTTTTTTCTTGCAACTGATGAAATAGAAAAATCAACCCCATTCAAATTTTCAGCCGGCCATAATGAGAAGAAAATTGGTAAAGTCACAGTGTCTGCGTCGAGTTCGGATGGTATTGCAACTCTTCTACATAACGATATTCAAAATAAGCTTTATGCAAAATTTGTGGCAGAGCATGGAGAAAAATGTGTTGGGACAGAAGTTCCGACGGGCCAAGGCACTTCCATTGATCTGGTTGTAAAAACAGAGAAATTCTGTTGGTTCTACGAGATTAAGACTGCTACTTCTGCTAAGGCGTGTATACGACAAGCCATTCCCCAGTTACTTGAGTACGCTTACTGGGATTGTACGACGCATAAAGTTGATTCATTAATAGTAGTAGGCCCAGTGCCTCTCACAGATGAGGCAAGTAAGTATTTGGAGTTCCTGAGGAAGATGTTCTCAATTCCGATCTACTATGAGTTCTACAATGCTGAGGCAAGCTAAGTGTAATTTTATTGTTTGGCAACAAATAGCGCAACCATACTTGTTAGCCAGTTTTAAATGTAGCGGAAATCATGAGCAGACCAAAAAGACAGCGGAAAAATAATAGTGGTGTATCTAAAGAAATCATGCTCCGTAACAAAACTACGGGGCAATGGATAAAGCGCTTAGATGAAGAAGTAGCATTGAGCGAAAACTCGATCCCGAGCACACTTATTCAAATTCAACAGAACAATATTTATTACACAGATACTAATTTAATTATTAGGAGACTGGTAGAAGAAAGACACAAGGAAAATATAAAAAACCTAGAATCAACATATATCACCATACTAGATAGCCTTGATAATTATAGAGCTTACTCTTCCGGTGTCGATGCTGTTTTCAATAACTGTCAACAGAACGCAAGTCATTTTTATAATGAATTGAGACGAATGGCAAGTGAATTTAACGTAGCATGTAAGGATAAAGAAATAAATGAAAATTTAATCAACTTATCTAAAGCTTACATAAAAGTATTATTCGTTTATTTATACTCTGCCTTCTCCCTACATAAAGAAAAAGTAAAAAATGATACCGTTATATATGGAAAGATAATCTCCTTTGGAGAGTGTATTCAAGAACTACTGGAAAGAATACTGATCCCCCAAAAAGGGGACGGCCAACTTGACTACAGAAAGTCGATCTATGCCATGTTCATCTATAGAAATGACTTTAATATCGAATATATTAATGAGCTTGTTCGTTACGACCAAAGATTTAAAACGCCACTAGCCCTTATTAGGGAGTTAAATAATAACACCATTCGGTTTGAGGATTACTCTGAGTTTTCAATTGGCGGCACTTTTGAAAAATATGAGATAAACAGTACTATTGTAAAATTTGTTGACTCGCTAATAAAGTTACTGCGCGATATCGATAGATTAAAAAATATTAGAGAAGAGATTAACAACATTGAACAGGATAGTGTTTTTAGTCAGTTTGAGCTGCAACTAAAAGATGGCTAGCACGGCGCTCAACACCGTTCGTTTCGTTCACAGGATTCGCAAAAGCTACGCCTTTGCTCGCCTGTTAGTTTAATCGTTACAAATGACAGCCTTGGAAGTTTTACCCGGCATTAAATTTACAGAAGCAAACGGGAGAAAATGGCCGAGGCTGTGCCAAAACTCATCACTAAACTTGCCTTACATGCAAACTGCTACACCGGTCAGCCTGAGAGGAGCAATAGATCGATGATTGAATCCATTAAGGCTGATACGTTGTCCGTAATTTGTCATGATCAAACGACAGGCTTTTAGATTTTTGCGTTTTGACACAGCCTCGGCCGATATGAGTCGATCAATGTTGAAAACCGCTACGTCTTTCTCTCTTCAGAGTAAGTGAAGCTTTAAACTTTTTCTAAAAGCGTCGGATCGAATTCAGACTATTACGGATAAAAATCACCATTCAACATCTCTGTATACCATTCAACACCCGAATGGCTTCTTCGCTCGCTTCATTAGGCGCCAAGTGTGCATAAATTTCGGTAGTCGTAATCGACGCATGACCCAACAATTTCGAAACTTTCGCTAAACTCACGCCGTTTTGTACCAGCCGACTGGCGAATGTGTGCCGCAGAGTATGGATCGTGACCTTGCCACCTTTTTCAACAACAACATCGGTATCATTCAGGCCAGAACGTTCCATCGCTTTTTTGATGCCTTGATAGACATAACCCCTAGCATTGCCATCCTTATCTTCAAAAACATAACGGGATTTCATTGAGCGGTTATCGGCGCGACGTTTCATGATTTCAGTCAGCCGACTTGTCATATAAAATGTATCAGCCGAATCTACTTTATTCCGATAAATTCGGATAATGCCTACTTCAATATCTACTGAACTCCAGGGTAATTTAGCCATCTCGTCATAACGCATGCCGGTATCCAACAATGCCACTACCAAATCATAGTTGTCCTGCATCGGTTGTTGAACTGCTGTCCGTCTGTCAGCTACCGGCACCATGCCTTTATCTTGACGGTTTGGATTTAGCTCATTTAACAGACGCTGTTCTTCTTCATTCGTTAGGAAACGTAGCCGGCCTTTTTTAGTTTTCAGCTCTTTAGACGACCAGTTGACTTCGGAATTGACTTTATAACCCAGTTCCCGAGCCAGTTGGATCGTACTACGCAAGGTTTGAAGTTCATGTTTAATCGTCCAGTTGCCGACCAGTTCGGATTTTCGGGATGCCACCAACAACTTGATATGTCTATTAGTGATGTCATGAAGCAGCGTGTCAGGTTTTCCGATGGCCGCCACTTTAATCTTCTCAGCGGTTTTTGAATCGAGTTTGAATCCCAATAACTTGTTGGCGTAAGTCAGCAGGTTTTTATAGTTGGCCGTACCAACCCGAGATTGTTTAAAACGATCCAGCGCCGCCGATAACGTGATCGAGGGTGCCTCACCCAAAAGCTGTTCAGCGACGGCTTCATCACGTTTTTTCGCTTCTACTTTGGCAGCCATCGCCTTCTTTGGGGTGCCGGTCGAGCCGAAGTATTTTTTGCCCTTTATTTGGAATTGATAGTACCAATTCTGCGAGTTGGGTCGTTTTAGTAAGCTCATGTAAGGGTCCCCGGTAATACGATTATTGACCTGTATCTCTTGGGGGTAACCATCCATTAAAACCTACGTTAAGGCAACGTATTGCCTTAATTATTTAGGTATATTGTTTTGATATTGAAGCGCCTCCGTATGCGGTCATTTATCAATTTGATTCAGGAAGTCGCAAGCACTCTCCCTGTTCGAACACCCGGCGTATTAATCCAATGCTGGTTCCCAACTCTATCTCTGATTTTAATATGCCAACAGGGATCTCCTCGTACCCTTCTTGGATTAGCCATCTGGTTCTATGTCTCCCATTTACGAACGTAATATCATTTTGTTCATTACGCTCTATTTGAAGCTCAGGTATTAAGAGGCATTCCCGATTTGAGGTTGGAAGAAACCAATTATCTCTTGGATTTCCATTCCAGTGCGCAACATCAGGATCATTCCATAGTTCTTGTAATCTACTTACAGAAATCCAAACTATCTCGACTAATTCTGGTTTATCGCATGCTGAGCGCAGATATATATACATTGAAATATCCTTTTATGGTTGGGTTTATTAACTAATGAAAGTTGTCAATATTAGCGGTAGTGCTTGTATTTATAGTTTGTCATTCCCTCTGTTGTCCTTTTATGGATTCTTAAGGATGGTGTTCCCCAGCAATTAACAAACGGGAATAACCTTCATGAACTACCAAGCCCTTAATTCCGCTAACAAAGCCAGATTGGTGATGACCATTCTTGAGTCGATTGATCAGCCAATGGAATTTGATGAATTTGAAGAAACCATCGGCATGATGTGCGAAAACATTCCCGGCCTGGAATCCCAGTCAGCAGAAAGTCTTTCGGCTGTGGTGGCAGATTGCTGGGAAATATTTCAACTGACAGCGTTGCCATATCCTGGTGGTCAATAGGACGCTTCCTTGAACCAACTCATTTAAACAAACTGACGGAGTGCCATCATGACGATTAATAAAGCAAACGAACCAAGAGCCAATGCTGCTGCCGGAATTACAAAATCCACCAGCAAGATAGTGGGCGACAAACCTGAAACTAATTTGGGTTCAGGTGAACCTAAAGATGAAATACTTTTGCCGCCCACGCAAACCGATCAACTGAAATCAGCCCCTGATGAATCCCTTAAAAATCAAACTAAAGCCGATAAAGCCAAGGTAATTTATGATGAAATGATCCAAGACCCCAAAAATAGCCGGGATGTTATTGCCATTCGTATTAAAAAAGACCTAGGTATCAGTAAATCAGCGGCACAAACCTATTTTTACAAATTCCAGAGAGAAAGCGGCCGTGTAACTGAAAAACAACCTTCCAAATTGGATAAAGCCAAACCGATTTATGAAAAAATGACCACCGAAGGTCAAAGCCGGAAAGAGATTATCGCGGCCTTCATAAAAGAAGTTGGCTTAACCCCAGCAGGGGCGTCGACCTATTTTCAAAATATAAAAAAAGCCGCCGCGAAGCCAGTCAAAGAATAGCCAGATTCATTGGTAGGAGATGAAATAGGGTAAAGGCCTTTCAGTTCTTTTCCCTATTGAAGAAAAGGGCCTTTTGACAGGCCCTCTTTGGAATGGCTCTACCTACCAATTTCCTGCGCTTGACTATTCATAACAAAATGAAGGTGTGATGACAAACTGTCTTTCAATACTACCTAAATTGATAGCCAGTGTGTCGAGTGGCGATAAGACGATTTTTTGTAGCCTTGCATTATCAGGCAGGCTCCAATCAAATTTGAGCAGCTTGTTACATATTTTTCCAAACTTGCCGATTTCGCGTAAATAATCAATGAGGCAGGAGCCTGGCTCGTAATCGTCAAAAGATACTCTTAATATTCCGAATATGGATTCGCATTCTTCGCAGCTATCATCGGATTCAATAAACACTTCAAAGGGTATGTTGATTCCTCTTTCAAGGCCTCTACTGCAAATATAATCGTTTCGGTATTCAGGGTATTGAAATTTCAGCAATTGAATTTTGTGTTTTTTGCTGACAGTGTGGATGGATACAGTGTCGGTATCTGTTTCTGGTGTGCGGGGAATTGGGCTGTGAAATTTAGTCATTTTATTACTCCATTTAAAAAATTATATTTTTAACATTGTTCGTCTAAGGGCCTTTCGGCGCCCAGACGGTAAGGAACTAAAAACTTAGTTCTTTGTTATCAGCAACCAACTCAATGATTGGCTGATAAATACAATGTGGAGCTGGTAGTTAGTTAAATGACTAACGGGTCTTAACCCCCTGTACTGTGCTAAGCAGTAATCTCTACATACTCAAACTCGAGTTCGCAAATAATAGCATACATTCATAAAAAGTCAATATAAACATAATATTCTATGTCACCGTTATTTTACATTACTAATTAATATATCCTGAGCAATATATTTTTCAAGGTCATTTTTTATATCCATTTGTTGTCGTAATAAATAACAAGTAATTGAAATAATAGCAAATTAAATAAGTATTGTGATGCCTTGGCCTTATAAAAACAGTTTGATCGGCCAATTATTGCGGCAACGAGTGCGGTAAATTCGCATTAAATTCGACGATCACAAATCACTTATCTAAAGTAGCGCCCAGCCTATTGGGTTTGATTTGTTATTCCTCAGTCACGATTTTCCGTACTCAATTAATTTGTAGCGTTCCTAATAAAGTGATCAAGCTTTGCCAGCAGACAAGGCTATCGGCATTAGATTTCTACCGAACCGCTGATTAAATCTATCAAAAACGGGTTAAAAACGATGGCCGCGAGACATCTGGATGAATTGCACTGCGAACAAAAAGCCAATGCGTTAAAGCCGGATAAATTTCCGTAACAGCGTGCATGAAAAAACGTTGATATGTCTTAATAGGCTTCTGGACAGTGACGACTTTTCATCATCACTCGGGAGTCGCGCCATGAAATTCCTTTTTCCCCTAGGCCAAGTTGTAGCCACTCCTGGAGCTATTGACCTCCTCGAAAACAACAACTTGGAAATATCAAGCTTACTAACTCGGCACGTCAGCGGAGATTTCGGTAATTTATGCCGTGAAGACCTAAAAGCCAACCGTGATGCGCTGGTTGATGGAGCCCGGATTTTCAGTAGTTACGAAATTAACGACGACAAAGACAAAATTTGGATCATCACCGAGTCTGACCGAAGCGCCACCACTTTGCTTTTGCCAGAAGAGTACTGAAAACAGAGCCGCCATCTACCCAGCCAACCCGGCAGCTAACTGTTTTAGTAATTAATAATAAAACTACCGAAACCGTTAGCTGCCGCTAGAGCTGTCGCCGTCCATCAGCCTCGTGCACAGTCCACTGGATCGGATGATTTAAGGCGCTCACCAACGAATGGCTTCCGGCCAGTGTCTCTGGCTAATTCCTGATCGCGATGTTCAGTCCAGGCTTTTGCAGGGGTTTGCCGCCTGTGTTCGGCTATCTCCTGCAAAGCACTAAGCTGTTCCGCATCAAGGCCATAGACATATTGTTTTTTGCCGTTAATCTGCTGGACCTTGCATCGTTTTACTTTGAGCCCGATGAGATTTAACACGGCGTTCAACTGTTGAGTTGGATTTTTAGCCAAATCACTGCGGACAGGAAGATTAAAAAGGCACTCCAGCTTGCCCTTCTTCTGCTTGCACTTAACGGCAAAAGCCGAAAGCGCGGATTTATCGAATTTGAGCGTTGTATTGAACATCCCATCGACATAAAGGCCGCTGGCTGAGAGCAATTCCACGAGCAGCTGTTTTTTAATAAAATGATTCGCTCTGTCAGCCGCATACAGTTTTTTATCGTGGCTGTCATACTCAATCAAATCCGAATCGTCTCGAAACGTAACCGTTTCAAACAACCGAACTTGATGGCGAAACTTGCCGTCACTGTCCAGAACGAGCAAGTCCATCGTGGCTGATTGGCGATAAAACATTTCCAATTCAAATCGACGAAGCTTAAATACAGCAGCATCGTCAATCTGACCTGAGTCATTTTTTGCCAGAATCTTCTGGTATTCGGCTGCTGACAAACATTCTGCTTCCAGAATGCGCTCAAAACGGTCTTGGCGTTCATCCGCTTGACCTTTTTCACGGATTTCCTTGCCAACTTGCTGTAACGATTTATCGGGATCAATGAACTCCACTGTCCAACCGTTACTTTGCCTAAGCTCAATGAAGTGTTTTCGCAGCTGGTTTTTTGAAGCTCGCTGCCAAGCGGTTACTGTGGCAAAAACTTCATCGTAAAGCGGGTCTTCAAGATAGCGTTTGGTGCCATCTGGATCAATTCTTAAGAATACTCGGTGTTCTCCGTCCAAAGAGCGCATTTCGGCTTTAATGGCTTCCGCATCCGTTTCAAAGTTGAACACCTCTGGGGTGACCCAAACTTCTATGCGCTTTGGGTTTCTGACTCGGCATAGTTGCTGATCTATATCGAAATGGGTGTTGACCTTCGCTTCAAAAATGCCAAAAACCGCGTCAACCAATGACTGGTTATCCGCAAAAGTTATGTCAACGCCAGTACCCATCGTCGGTGACGCAAAAATGGCGTCGTATTCAAGAGCCTTGTTAGCGATGTCGCCAATAAAAGCTTGAACCTCGGGATGTTGTGAATTATCTGAAGTAACCGCAATTACGCGAATATCCCGAAGCGCGCGCTTTTTAATTTCGTTGCTCAGGGCGTCAATGGTTCTTTTGGAATTTGAGCATACGAAACAGCGCTGCCCTTGCTCAAGGCTAGCGTATAAAGCGCCGATTAATTGGTCTTTGCTCTTATGCATCCGAACCGTACCGCTTTCAGGCTGCCATGCATTTACCAATGGAAGGCAATAGCGCTCGCGATCATTTAGCATTGTATTGAGAACAGTGAACGTCACTTTGTTCAAGTCCGCATCAAGGGCATAAATCGATTTGGCGTTTTGCAAATAATATTGCATGACATGCATCGCCTCCCGTCGATTTTCGCGAAGAGTCTCGGACAGCAAGTGCGAAATAACTTGCTCAACTTCATCAATCAACACCACATCGTACTTATCGACTCGCGCATCCAGTTTGCTCGGTAGGCTATCAACGCAAATAGCGTAGTAGTCAGACGGGTCTCTATAAGCAATAGGCGCGCTGGCGCTATCAGATTGCAGAATGTAGGACGCCAACCCAATTCTTGATGCAGTCGCTGAAATCAGTGTCCTGCGATGGCCGATCAACAATACAGAAACTTGGTTGCGTTTAAAATCCGCCACCAGTTTTTTTAGCCATTCCGTTTTACCAGAGCCTTTAGGGCTCTTTACCAGTGTCACATCACAATCGGCATGAATACCAGGCTTGATTGCTGGAAGAAATTCAAACGCCTGATCAATAACCGAATGAACTGCACATTCGGTAGCGACTGAAATAGTTTCTTGATAGGGTATAAAGCGCTGATTAAAAACGCGAACGCCCCGAAGCAACTCAATATCGACATTTCCGTTATCGTCCATGTTGTCCATGTACTCTTGGATGCCAATATCAAGCAGCTTTTTCCACCCATAATCGAAATCAACTTTGGTTTGAGGCGAGAATTGCGTGCCGTCATCGACAAAGTATGTTGCATTGCAGGCGCTACAATGCAACCCTGCCGTTCCGCCCTGGCTTCTTAGCGAAAATGCACTGGGGTGATGGTCGGAATGCTTAGGGCAGTAGATTTCGGTTTTTTCCTGCAATTCAGCAAGTAAAACGTGTTGACCACGCGCAGTGACAACAACTGTGTCAGCGCCAAGCGTAACAGCTGATCGAACGGCGCTCTTGGGCGCGCCCTCGGCTGTGGAGGCAAACTTATGCTCCAATTCGCGGCCACGCGCAATTAACTCATCAACAACTGCTTTAGGCAGTTTGTTTGCTAGAATCAATGGCGACGAGCTGGTTGAACCGAAAAATATGTGGCAAGCATCCTTACACTTTGCATCTCCGCCAAACCGTGCGATCAAGCCGTTTAGCGCATAGCGCATCGATTCTCTATACGAAATAGGCTGCTCAAGCTCAAACACAATTCGAAACCGGTGGCGCTCGGGCGAGTGGCTGGCTGTTGTGTAGAGTAAGCCAGCGTAATGCTTGAAAAATGCATCATTTTGGACGGCGTCCAATGTAAGCCCGTAGTCCACATCCACCGCAAGGAAGCCTGACGCTATGAAATTGGCTTCGGTTCTCCGCTGACTAAAATGAGAACAAAAAGCAAAACCCTGTTGAATAAGCTTTGCAAGTTGCTCTATCGACAGGTCAAGCTGTTCAAAACCGTGGTTGTGCTTAGCCAGGGTTGATTTATCGGGCTTATTAATCCAATGACGATTAATGGCAACTAGCATGATCCACCCCCTATATTCGAATAAGTGGATGAATCGCTAACTGTTGGTTCTATATTGATATTTTGACGCGGCAAATTAAGCCCTGCCGCGGGCTTTTCTTTATAAATATTCATTTCAAGTCCTTTTGTTAATCTCGCTGGCTGCAACCAGCGGGTAATTTTCCTGTTTTAAGCCTTATTCAGCTGAGTCTTCAAATAACCGATCAACTTCGCTAAGCTTGCGCAGCAAAGCTTCTAGCCTTACCGCTTTTTTATCGCTAATCCCGAAGCGCTGATCGATCTTTGTGTGAATCCAGCCTATTTTTTCTCGAATCGACTTGAGCTCCTGATGGACGATTAGTAGTTCGTCAGAATCCAGTCGATGCAATCGCGGCGTTCTTGCCATAGTTACCTCCATAAGTTTTAAACTTTGCAAAGCGTATTTATGCTGCAAAATCTCGAACTTTTGAAAGTAATAAAAATATTGTGTCGTTCTGGTAAAATTCAAGTTTGAATGTTGATTATTTTGAATAGCGCATGGAAACTGGCAATCAGCAATGTAAGACTATATCGACAATGAATATTGTCGGCTTGCCGGAAGCTGCGGTTGAGGAAAGCAAGGATCGCGTCCGGGGCGCGATATTAAACTCCAAGTTTGAGTTTCCGATGCAGCGCATCACCGTCAACCTGGCTCCCGCCGACCTGCCCAAGGAAGGCGGGCGTTTTGATTTGGCTATCGCATTGGGCATACTGGCGGCATCCGGCCCAGACTGTGTCAAAACGCAGAAAGAAATTCCGTCGTTTTTCAGCATCCCGCTTTTTTAAAGCGTGTTCGTTATCATTCCTGATCGGTTTCCTCAAATTGGGTGAATTCCGAAATGGATTATCATCTAACCCGTTTT
>DATBRD010000069.1:0-25861 GCA_036560465.1 Methylobacter sp. | reverse complement strand
GCTTGGTTAAACCAGTCACGTCGTCTCAGTAAGGACTATGAACGACTGACTCGCATCGACGAAACTTGGATTTATATCGCTATGACCCGCATCATGCTGAATCGCTTGGCTTAAAGTGATAATTTCCAAACAGCTTCTAAGGGGCAATGCCGTGATGCTGGAGGGAGTGGGCCAGAATGTCGAAAAGGAAAGCGGAATGTCAAACAAAAAGCCCGCCAATCCGCGCGGGACGTCAAAATAAACGACTGATTCGACTTTATTCTCGTTGCCGTCCGGGACGCGCTACGTCCCGTCGTTTTCGCTAGTTCCCAAGCTTCAGCTCACGTTATACCCATCGCGATGTAGGCTGGCGTTGCCGGCGTTTCGATGGTTGCCGGTCGACCTTCCAGGTTTTTAAAACCTGGAAGGTCTGTCGATTGGACTATTGCCCGCATCGCGCCAGTTCCGGTTGCCGACGACTGCATCGGGCGGTTCCTGCGTCGCATTTTTTAAGTTTAACACTGCTATCGATAGGCATCTCTTCGCCCTTGTTCGTAGGCCCGCTGTTCGGATTCTTTGTGTTTGCCGTACAAATACCCGCCTGCGGTGCCTGCGGCTGCACCGATTGCGGCTCCCATGCCGGCATTGCCTGCGATGGCACCAATTGCCGCTCCGGTTGCAGCACCTCCCAAACCGCCGGTTACCGTGCGTTGCTGAGTATCCGACATGCCGGCGCAACTTGCTAAACTTGTAATGGCTAATATCGCTATGACTGAAATCGAAAATCTTTTCATGTTGTATCCCCTGTTATTTGTTTATACATGGCCATTTTTCGGTTAAAAACCTGAATTCCGTTTCGACTGGTGCTTCGTACATGTATTGAGGGTGTTGCTTAGCCCATGAAATAAACATGGCGATTGTGTCGTTGCGCGTAGGTTTGGGCTCCGGAGGACAGAACATCTTCAGCTCCGGTTTATCGGCGGTCTGGGCTTGATAATAATGATAGGCTCCAACCAAAAAACCATGGCAAAAATGGATTGCCTCCCGATAAAGGGGGTCTTGCGGCGAAGCGGTGCAGAGATTGAGTATGTTTTGTGTTTTCTTGGCTACGAAATCCTCGTCGGTAACATTGGCTTTGGCCGCTCCAGTCACAAATGAAGCGAATAATAAGAGAGGGGCTAGATGTTTTAGTTTCATAAGTAATATCCTCACTTTATTCCGGTTTCTTTCAAAATATATATACTCCCTTAAACAGGAAAAAGCATCTCAAAAAAGCCTTAAAATTCATGCTCGGTCTTGGCGGTTGAGTGCGAATGATCGTTAATCGACATGTTTCAAGGTCAGTATGGTTTTATTGGCCTTTTTTAGATAAAGACGGTTGTGGCCGAATTCGAAATCATAAGTCTTTTCAGCGAGTAGCGCGCCGATATCGGGTATGCTCTCGGGCATTTGGCAGAACATTCTTGTGCTCATTAATTTCTTAAAGGTGATCGTATTTCTTTTTGTGGTGAATGCGCCGCCGATACGGTTACAACCGTCGTGTCCGTTTAAGCGCCGCTCTCTGGCCGATACTTCAAGCGTCGTAAGTCCTTTCATGAATGATGCCGGTTTGAGCGGTACGTCTTCAACCTGTTCGACCACCCAAATATCGGTCAGCCGCATATCGGGGACATAGTCGCCGCATCCGGTAAATTTTCGGAATGATGTGCCTGCAGCAGGCTTGGTCTGCACCTTGACGGTGTAAGCGAAGCGTTCGCCGGACATCGTATCGGTGCATGGTTTTTCGTTGGCAACAATAACCAATTCGCCCGATTCTATCTTGGCATGGTAGCGAGTGATTCTGGTGTCCTGCGCCAAAGTTCCTTCCGCCGGCGGCGTGTTCAGGTTCAGGCCGTTCAGAACCGTGAACTGGAATCGCTGGTCAAAATCCATGTCCAGACTCCAGAAAGGTTCGTTTCCCCGGGCATAAAAGTCGATGCCTTGCGCCCAAAGCTGATACAGAAAATCCTGGCTTTGACCTTCAATAGGTGATGACTCGGTAGAGGGGGCGGAGACCAGCGCTGAAGTGGCGCATTCGACAGCAAAAAGAGGAAGGATGGCTGCGAGAGTTGTGAAGGATTTATTCATTATCGGTATTTCAAGACGATGAATTAAGATGTAAAACTCTGGACTCGATCATGTCTTCAAAGGTAGTCAAACTGGAGTCTGACATTGACTGGTTGAATTCGACCCTAACCTGCCTCCCATTTCATAATTAAAGTTTAACTATGCAGTTTCCCCGTCCGCATAGGCGAACATAACCCACTGGCGCGGGTCGTGTTAAATGATTGGTTAGCTGCCAAGCAAGAGATCCTAGACTCAGGGGTTTGATTCGACCATGGAATCTCGCAAGTCAATCATTGCCTGTTGGCTTACATTGACAAAGCCTTCCCCGGGACGGTCGAGGTCCGCATTCAGCATCATAACTAACGAAAAGGCGATGGCGACCGCGAGCATCACTGGACTTCTGACCGTTCCCGCCACTCTAGCGTGGTAGCCCATCGCTGCATGCGTAAGGATTGCAAGCGCAATAAGCACAATCTGGAAGCCGGCGGGAATCCTACTATGCTCGCGTAGCAGCACTCGCTCGGCCCAGACATCGATTACTTTGCTCACCGAGTTGATAAAGAGGGCAATAACTTCGCTGGACTTCTCTCCAACAATGGCGGTGTGCGCCCACAATTGATTGTGTAACTCTTTTGCCGAGCGGTGGCGTTGAGTGTTCTCCACCCCGGCCCAATGCAAACGCTCTTCTACATATTCACGGAGAATCTTGCGGACTTCCGTACGATGGGGTTCTGAGATCAATCCGGCCAGCAGATAGGCTGACCCGATCGCGTTGGCCTCGTCGACGACGGCTTGCCTCCTCGCGTGGAAATCGTCCATCGATATACCAAACGTAAACACAAGCAAAAACGCAAGCAAGCCGAGCATAGCTCCAACCATCGCGCCGACCGGCGCCTCTTTTTCCTGTTCGGAGCGCTTCTGTCTGTAGTCAGCCAATCGGTAACCGCCCTCAAGGGAGAGGAGGACGAGCAGCAGAATGAAAAGGAAAATCCCCCAGATGGGGAGAAAATGCAATGATTCAATGTCTTGCAAAGCAGCGCTCCTTTTGATAGTTCTCCAAGACCAATGTCTGCCTGGAGTGAAAAGCAGCCTTACAGGCCGAATAAAGCTAACACCATCAGCCAGCTTGCGGCAGTCTTAGCATATATCCTTGATGGCCAAAAATTGAGGTTATTGGAACGTGAATTTGTGGCTCTAAGCTTGTTCCTTGAGAAGGGCGGGCTTTTGAAAAATATGCTATTGCGATTAAGAAAAGAATTCTTGGTTCATATCAAAGAGCCTCCCACCAAACTTCACCTGCCGTTTAGCGAGAGGCCATGTATAGTTAATGGGTTCTTATTCAACCTGAAGTTTTTTGAAGGTCGCCCCTTCTATCGATAAATCCCCCATCAGGCCCTTCTCACCGAAGGTGAATGCAACAATAGGCCCTTTAATATTGGTGGTATCCAGTGAACCGCCAGCTCCTACTTTAGCCACCGCCACGGAAGCATCGGCGCCGATCTCAAATTCACGTTTGCCGGTCCGGAAGAGGTCAAGAGACGCTTGGTCGTTGAAAACCAGAATCAGTGAATACCACTGTATACCGGCTAATAAACCGAACTTCCCGGCACGGTTGGTGTAATATTCAACTGGCTTTCCTCCGACCTGCATCACGCATTTTCCGCCCTCAACGCCTACAATAAAGCCGCCCTTGGTAATCTCTGGGCAGATGAGAATACCTTTAGCGTGATTAAGCAAATCCTCCGCCCCAGTGGTCTGACTCTTGAACCGTGCTAAAGCCGCTGATGCATCCGATTCCAGTTTTGTTGCATCCGCGGCCTTAAAATCTGCGAGTGCCTGTCCTGTTAACAGCATGCTCAGTGCCAATATTGTGCCTTTTATAATACGTTTCATATCGTTTCTCCTTTGTGTAAAAAGATTTATAAATGAAATTACCCTTTCGTTACTGCAAAGCTACAGGGCACCTTGAAAACCCCCTGATTTTATGAAAAAACGTCATCATAATTAATTGATTTATTGGATCACTATTTGATCAAAATACAGTATTTGGATTTATACACAATGCGTGCAAATACCTAATGAATACTAGGTAAAAAAGTCAGCGGCTATGGTGTTTCAAAGCATAAATCTGTTGCTCAGCGCTTCCCAAAATAGTTGCCGGATTTGTTCCATTCTAGTTAAGTGGCTAAAGTTTGGAAAAGGTTATTTTATTCAGTAAAAAGCTCATTACATTTTTCTCTGGCTGAGGCTGGAGCATAAATAAAATCTTTATTTTCGATGACTTCTTTACCTGTGGGTGGTGCCACAAAGTTTTTCTTTTTCCATTTCCCAGCGTGTTTTGAAATAGTCGAGAAACAGCTCTGCCTTATTCCAGCAGCCCGATTAGAACGAAGTCTGCTCGCTGAAATTAAGCCCCCTTTCCCAATGCAGATAAGGCATTTTCGAAACCGGCTCGGTTAAATAATAGCTGCTATAAACTTCAACTTTTTCGCCCTTCGGGTGCGATGCATGCAAATCGGCTATCCTGCCGATTTGTCCCACCGAAAGCTCCGGTGCTCAGCGCGGCAAACGGGATAAAGATCATCCGTGCGTAACATCAGATGGGTAAGTCGTCCGGCAGATGTCCAGCAAAACTCGAGCTTTTTTGTTGGGCTGAGCGATAGCGAAGCCCAACATTCAAGGTTTCGGTTTTTTGGGCTTCATTGCATTCAGCCAACGCGGATTGCGTCTTACGAGTTATAACTTTGCAAATCCTGATTCTGGATATCATTTAGCATAATTGCCTTCAACGACGACCGTTTGGGGCAGTAAACTAATTTGCACTGAAAAAATCGAAATAATGGCATCCATCACGGTATCTTTCGTTTGCGCCCGTACTTCCACTAAATTATTTTCTTTGATGAGCTCTTCCGGTTGAGTGACATAAATCGGCAACGCCCCCCATAACAAATACCAATTGCGGTATTGCTTGTGATAAGCCACCGGCTTCTCGCTGGATAGAACTTGAATTTCTGCATTATCGGGTGCAATCAGTTCGGTATTAAAGCACCCCGCCAGCGGCAAAACGATTAATATCATAACGGCCAATTTGTTCATTATTTGTTTCCTTCTACAATTAATGTCCGGCGCGGAAAACCAACCATCCCCGGGAATACATTGTAAAGCGCATCAACAAAAGTATTGGTCATATATAACCGCACCTCTTTTAATTCATTTTCTTTAATAATAATCGCGGTATCGGGCGGATCAATGGGTTCGCGGCCCCACCATTTAAACCATACAGGTCTTTCCACACGAACTTGTGTCGGTGCGTCTATTGTTAATAGTTTGACGGACTGATCGGGAGGCGCATTGAGGTGAATGACACCGCAACCCGTTAGCCATGCGCTCAGCGATATTATTAAAAATGGTCGAAGCATATTGAATTTAGCTCTCAAGTAATTTGACATAAGTTTTGTTATATAAAGAAAAAGAAGTCCAACAGCTTTAGCTGTTGATGAATAGGAAATTCAAGCACCTCAACCGAAGTGTCCCCGATTAACTTCATTAACAAAAAGCGCCATTTTGGCGGCTTTGGATCAATCAACTTTAGTAAACCCGGTTCTAGGGTAACTACATCCTACGGTATTAGCTATTGGCCTTTAGTCCAATTGCCAAGATTTCGAAAACATATTGATAATTGTCGCTGTGTATTATTAAAAGCCGATTATTGAGTCAGATTTACAAAAAATTTAAATTAAATACATTTGCAAAGTTCGGGAAAAATTATGAAATATATAAATCACACAAATATACTAGATCGCATATTACTTGTTTCCGTTTGCGCGACTAGTATCTTAATGAGTGCTTGTTCGGAAATAACTGCAAAACCGGAAAAACTTTCCGAAGCCCAAACTTGCGAGGATTTAAAAGGCTTAATTGCCGACCATCCAAACCAGTTTAGCCATTACAAAAAAAGTCTTTCTCCACATAGAAAACTCAATGTTTGGTCTGCGAAGAAGGTATTTCCTAATGCCGATACTTGCCAAGTATGGGAATGGGGCGGAGGGCTTTGGAATTACGTTTGCGAATGGGGAACAGGCGGTAATGAAAACCAGGCTATTAGCAACTACCAAGAAGCTGCAAAAACTATTCAAAATTGCCTGGGAGAAGAATGGACTGCTAAAACCAACACCACTCCCAGTGGTGGTAAGCGCACGATCTTTAGCACCACTGACAAATCCACCTTAGTTTCAATACGATACTTTCAAGATCTACGTAGCTGGTCAAAACCCTGGCAGAATACAGTTATTATCGGAGATAAAAACAGTTTGGAATCGCCTGTGCAATAAAGCAGTGTGTAGGACGTAATAGCGAATTGCGCCATTTTCTATTTCCCGATCTGCCTAACATTAATTAATCTTGTAGTCTGTATGCTGCATGTGGCAAGAGGGACTATTAGTAATCGGACAACTGCCATATAGGTGCTAAGCATTGATATGGTTTTATCCGCTGGCGTATTGCACGCTACGTTGCTCGGGTCTCTTCACCCAGGATTGGACCACCAATCTTGGGTTGATCATGTGAAAATCAGTTCGCAAGAATGCCCTTACTGAAATTTGGAATGTCCGCGATGCAGGAAGCACAGCAACATCATGAAGTCCACAACGCGTAGTCATCCAAACCCACGACCAGGAACCTTTTGAAAGGCGACTGCACTCGATAATGCCGAATCAATCGTTTTGTTTGAGCTTACGGCCGGCTTCACGAGCATCTTGTTTGATACTTCTCTTCGGGTTCAATATTTAAAGGACCTGATCAATAAAGTCCTATCTTTTCGAAGGGTATGATGCATTTGATCTGGAATTTTTGTGCCGTCTCTTCAAGTTAACTTGGCCTAAAGTCCAATATCCGCGAGTTATTAATGTTGCTAGATTGCCGATTACTATTATTAAGGGATCTTAAGCCAAGCAAGCCATAAGGCATCACGACAGAAGTATCAAGAAGTCGGCGAAATTGGTGGAACTGGTATTGAAGGACTACGGAGCTGGTATTGTCGGTTTTTGCGTTAATAGTCGGTGCATTGGCAGATGATTTCTTTGATACTCATAAAGAGGAGCGGCAACCATGAAAAAATATAATTGGAGCTTAAAATGCTCTGTCCTGTGTGCAATAGCACCATTGATCATGGTGGGCTGCGCAGAGGAACAAGCGGCAGTCCGGCCGCAACCTGCAGCCGCCGTTGCCTCGCCGACTGTGGCGGTGGCCGAAACGGAGCGCGACGCAAAAAAAATACTCATGAGCATGGCCGAATTTCTGGCCAAGACCCCGCGGTTCAGCGTGAACCTTTCAAGTGGCTACGAAGTGCTCCAGGAATCAGGGCAGAAGATCGAATTCGGCGAGAGCCGGAAAATCACCGTCAGCCGGCCCAATGGGCTGCGCGTCGAAGTGGAACATAGCGACGGCGAGAAGCATCTCGTCCTGTATGACGGCAAGGTGATTACGACGTTTAGCCCCACTCAGAATGTCTATGCACAGGTGCCCAAACCCGGTGGCATTGACGAGGCAGTCACCTATTTCCTGAAGGACCTGCACATGCGGCTACCGCTCGCCGCGCTGTTGCTCAGCCGGTTACCTACCGAACTCGAACGCCGGACGCAGGCACTTGACTATGTGGAGAAAGATGTTATTCACGGGACGCCGGTCCATCACCTGGCAGGACGTACCGAAACGGTCGATTATCAGATCTGGATTCCGGCAGGTGTCCAGCCGTTACCGCTCCGCGTGGTGTTGACCTACAAGAACGCGGAGGGCCAGCCGTCATTCAGGGCGCAGTTTACCGATTGGAACCTCGCGCCAGAAATTCAGGACAACCAGTTCGCATTCACTCCGCCCGAAGGGGCGCGGAAGATTGCCTTCCTCGCACAGTTGCCTCAAATCGCACTTGGGAGCCCCACAAAACCAGGGCAATCCGGAGGACAAAAATGAATACCAAACCTTACTTTGTCGTGATGGCTATTACGGCCATAATCGTTTTGCTCATGGGATCCATAGATGATGCCGTCGCACGTGGTCGTGGGGGCGGTGGGGGTGGTGGCGGTGTCTCACGAGGAGGAGGGGGAAGGGCCGCTGGTGGAGGCGGCGGATATTCACGGAATGGCGCCGCTGCAAGCGGCAGTTTTTCGTCCGGCGCGGGACGAGCCGGAAGTTCGGCGGCATCCGCATCCAGCGCTTCCAGCCGGTCGCAGGCCGCGCAGACCGCTTCGACGAGCAGGGCGGCGACCCAGCAGAGCCGTCAGTCGACTTCGACGGCGAATCAGGCCCAACGGGAGCAATACTCGAGTCAAAGCGTCGAGGAGCGCCAGGAAGGACGCACAGCACGGACTGACACGCGCCAGCAAGAAGCCACGGAGCGTACGCAAGCGAGGCAACAAACCGCGCAGTCTTACCATGGGGGCTACCCACCGTCTGGGTATTACTACGACGATGACAACTGGGATGATGGCGAAGTCGCTGCCGTAGCGGTCGGAGCAGCAGCGCTGGGGGCGATCGGCGGTTATGCTGCCGGCGAATCATCAGAGTCAACAACAACGACAGCGCCATCCACGACAGTCGTTTACAGCGCGCCGCCTACTGGGGCTGCGAGTCTGCCATGCAGTCCCAACAAAGCTGTTGTCAGTGGCGTGAATTATTATCAGTGCGGTTCTACCTGGTATACCGAGGCATACAGTAGTACAGGCGTTGTTTATACGCCGGTAGCTGCACCGCCAGGATATTAGCCAAGAGGTGACTTAAGCCATAACTCAATCTTTATAGGGTAGGGGAATAACCATGAAACACAGATATTCATCATTCACAATGGGCTCAAGCCTGCTGATATTAGCAACCGCATTTTCATCAGGCGTTTCGGCACTCACGATTACTCCGATGAAGGGGCAAACGCCGGAACAGATTCAAAAGGATCAGGCAGATTGCACTTCTATCGCACAACAGTCCGCTGGTGCACAAACCCAGTCCGCCAAGCCGCCAAGCGGTGGACGGGCACGTGGCGCGGCAGCGGGCGCCATGGCTGGTGCGGCCAAGGCTGAGGTGCAAGGTCAGCAACACGGCGCCTACGACAATATTAACGACGATGTTAAACAACAATATCGTCAAAACGAAGCCGGATCTACCGCAGCCGCCGGAGCTGTTGTAGGCGGGGGCAAACAAAGGCAGCAACGCCGCCAGAGTTCTGAACAGAGCGATACTTCGTCTCAAGCCTTCGATCAAGCTTTTAGTTCATGCTTGATGGGGAAGGGGTACAGCGTCCAATAGGAACCTTAAGCCGTATTTACAGATCATTGTTTTCCGAATGCTCACGACTTTTTAGCCTTAATAATCCTATGAATTATTCAGCCGATAAAAAAAAGTCCGATGATTTTTCGCTGGTATTGGGTGGCCCGCTGTTTCAGCTTTTTATCCGAGCGAGGCTAACCACGGATACGCTGGGTTTGCTCAAGCGCCGCTTGATTTTCTTTTCCTTGCTAACCTGGTTGCCGTTGCTGATGCTTTCGGTATTGACCGGTGAAGCATTTGGCGGCGTTATTAAAGTCCCTTTTATTTATGACGTGGATGTGCATGTCCGCTTTCTGCTGGCTTTGCCGTTGCTGTTGGTCGCGGAACTTGTGGTCCATCAGCGGATTAGGGTGGTTGTCCGGCAATTTATCGAGCGCGGGATAGTTCCGGAGCGATCCTTCCCGGAATTCGAAGCCCTGGTCGACTCTGCGATGCGTTTGCGCAATTCGGTGGTGATTGAGGTATTGCTGATTATCCTGGTATTGACGGCTACGCATTACCTCTGGTCGAGTCAGATGGTGCTGGAATCGGACACCTGGTACGCGACCATCGTGGATGGGCATCGGACATATTCACCGGCAGGGTATTGGTATGCCTTTGCCAGCATTCCTATTTACCAATTCCTTGCTTATCGCTGGGTTTTTCGGATTTTTATCTGGGCGCGGTTTTTGTGGCAGGTTTCTCGATTGGACCTGCATCTCGTGCCGACGCATCCTGATCGCGCTGCAGGATTGGGTTTTCTTGGGGGAAGCGCGGCGGCGTTTATGCCTTTACTGCTGTCTCAAGGCGTTTTGCTGGCAGGCCTGATCGCCAACCATATTTTCTATGATGGCAAAGCACTATTGGACTTTAAACCGGAGATCGCAGCCGTCGTAGTTTTTTTCTGCTTGCTCGTGCTCGGCCCTTTGTGCGTGTTCTCCCCCCGCCTGGCGCAAGCGAGACGGCAAGGATTGCTTGAGTACGGAGCGCTGGCGAACCGCTATGTTCGTGAATTTGACGATAAATGGCTACGCGGCGGAGCACCGCCGGATGAACCCCTGGTCGGCAGCGGCGATATTCAATCCTTGAACGATATGGCAGGCAGCTTTGAGGTGGTGCAAACGATGCGACCGTTTCCATTCGGTAAAACCGCTGTGTTGCAAACCGTCATTGCAGTATTGGCGCCATTGCTGCCACTGACACTGACGATGATTTCCCTGGAAGATATGATTAAGCGCTTGGTGGGGATTTTGTTGTGATCCGGGCAATGAATGTTGCTCAATAAGAATAAAGAACAGAATCGGCAACTCGGAAGTTGGAGAGCAATAACATGGCTTGGTTTGACAGTCTTTTAAAACGTCTGAAACACCGGGAGACAAGCCTTGCTTGGACCGTACCAGGCCGCCTACTCCTGTTTGCGAGCATCGCGCTCAATCTGCCGGGATGCGCGAGCTTTGGTCCGCCGAGCGTGGATCGCGACCGCTTCGATTATATCAATGTGCTCTCGAGTTCCTGGAAAGAGCAAACCCTGCTCAATATCGTCAAGATGCGCTACGCCGATACACCGGTGTTTCTGGATGTGGGACAAATCATCAGTGGTTACCAATTGCAAGGGGCCGTGACGGTGGGGGCATCGCTCAATGGCGCCAGTGCAGTGGGCGATATCTTGAACCTGGGGTCTGCGGCAACCTACACTGATCGCCCGACAATCACCTACACGCCGCTAACGGGCGCGCATTTTCTTCAGGTCATGATCACGCCGGTTCCGCCTCCGAACTTATTAAGGCTTTCTCAAGAAGGCTGGCCCATAGATATGCTTTTACAGCTTGGCGCGCAATCGATCAACGGCATCTCGAATCGCAAAGGCGGCGCGCGAGGCCATGCGGCGGATCCCGATTTCGTCAAGCTGTTGGCGGCCTTACAGCGTCTCCAGGGCTCGGGTGTGCTCGGGTTGAGGGTGGAAGTATCCAAGGAATCGAAGCAGGAGGGGACGGTCATGGTCATCAGTCAGAAGGATCTTCCACCTGAGATTGAGGCCGATAGGTCGTTGGTCAGGAAACTGTTGGGCTTACGATCCGATCTGCAAGAGTTCAAAATCATAAGCGGCACGGTGTCTGGAAAAGATGACACGATCGCGATGCAGACGCGTTCCGGATTCCAAATTTTGAATCTACTGGGATCGAATGTCGAAGTCCCCCCCGAACACATTGCGGAAAGCCGTACTTATCCGCAGATTACAGAGACGGCAGAAACCCAGTCGCTGCCGCCTTTGGTCAGGATTCATGCGGAAAAGTCGAGGCCGGCAGATGCTTTTGCTGCGATCAACTATCGAGATTATTGGTATTGGATTGACGACCGCGATTACAGGTCAAAGGGTATCTTTACGTTCCTGATGATCATCATGACGCTGGCGGAGACAGGGGAGAAAGTTCAACAGCCGGTTGTTACGATCCAGGGAAATTGAGAAATAATCCAACGGTGCTGTCGATAATCAGAAATGTCCTAAGGAGCCGATATCTTCATGCGAGTAGTGCATCAGCCTTCCTGTTCGGATGCCAATAGATGGGCGCCGAAAGTCGTTCTGCTACTCGCATTGGGTTTAGGCGTGAGCGGTTGTAATTTGCTAAAAGATACCCTGGAGTTGCCTGAAAAGGGTATCCGCTCCATGTTTTCGCTCAATCAGGAAAACGGCGAGCCAGATCCCGTCGAACTGCAATCCAAGCTGCTCCGGTTTGCTGACAATTCTATCGAATCGCTCAATATCGCCATCGGCAAGTTGCAGCGAGAAGATGAAAAGGTCACCCGAAGGCGTACCCTGCTGATGCGCCGCATCAACACGACCAACGATATATTGGCCATAGTCACGGGGGCCAACACTTATGCCAACCTCCTCGATATGGCCATCCTCGCCAGCTTGAATCGGATGAATGTCGAGGATTATTGGATACCCAAACTCTACGGCGAATCGGCCAAACCTTATTTGCTCGCTTCTCAACAGATAGAGAAGGAGATTTGGCAGATCGCCGCGACGACTCTAAAAGAAGAACAGCTCTCGGAACTGCGCGCCGCCATCAAAACGTGGCATGAACAACATCCGACTGTGCGTTCACCCAGTGATACTGGAGCGCTGGGTTTCGCGTCCGAAGTTGCGCAGAGTAACCGCAGTTCCCGCCCAGGGATAACCAGCAGTGTTTTCAATCTGCTCTCCATCGATCCATTGATGGGACTTGACCCCGCCACTCGCGAACTGGCCAACACCCGGCTGTTCGCGGAGCGCGGCTTATTCCTGGCCAGACACATGCCGACCCTGATCCGCTGGGAAACCGAGTTGCTGGCCATAAATACCGCGGAAATGCCGCAGATGGAAAAGCTGCTGGCCAACACCTCCCAACTGTCCGAATCGGCAGACCGGTTCAGCCAGACGGCGGAGAGTCTGCCTGGATTTATCAGCGCCGAGCGCCAACAGATCGTTCACGCCCTGGAAGCTCAACAACCGGGACTCACCAGCCTCGCCGCACAGACCGAGAAAGCACTGGACGCGGGCACACAGATGTCCAATGCGTCTACCGCCACTCTAAAGACTTTTCAGGATGTGGTGCGGCAACTCCAGGCCAGCCCATCGAGCCCGAACGCGGAGCCTTTCCGCATCAACGACTACGCTGCCGCCGTAGCGCAGATCAACACCGCCGCGCAAGACTTGGTGAAATTGCTGCAAGCGTTCGACCAGACTTTGGCTCCCGGCAAACTTGATGTACTGTCAGCCCGATTGGATACAGCGATCCGGCAAACCCAGGCCGGCGGCAAAGAATTGGTGGACTATACGTTCAGGCAAACCTTGGTTTTGGGTTTGACACTGATTGTTTCTACGTGCGCGATGGCGCTGGTTTCCGTTGTTGCCTTTTGGCGGTTGAAGAAGAAATTTGCTTAATCTTGAAGTCGCCAGATTGAGCCCTAGGTTTGAACCGCTGCATCAAATATTCATCACTATTAGACCTAAGTCCAATAGCGGCAATAAACCGAACTCGTTACAGTGACCTCACCATGAATAGTGATAAGACAGTTATTGCCGTTGTTGACGACGAAGAGTCCATCTGCAAGGGTCTTGAGCGGTTGTTGCGTTCAGCCGGGCTCACCGCGAAAATATTCCTTAACGGCGCCGATTTCTTGAGTTTTCTGGAAATTGGCCAGCCGGATTGTCTCGTGCTCGACCTGAACATGATGCCGATGAACGGTTTTTCGATTTTGGACCGGCTGGCTCGGTTGGGCAGGAGGATGCCGGTTATTATCATCACCGGTGATGATAGCGAGGAAGTATACGAACGCGCCATGAATCAGGGCATTGCAGCATTTTTGCGTAAGCCGGTTGATGGCCAGGTACTGCTAGACGCTATCGATGAGGTTCTTGGTCGTAGAGCGTAAACCTACTTCCGGCTCAATTGACCATCAGTGGGATTACGACGAAGTCTTGCAATGGCAAGGACACCTCCGGCAGCAGCAAAATCATTACCAAATAAAATTAGGATCTAATATGACCTTTCGACTCATCAAATCGCTCGATAGTGAGAACTGGATCAGGCTCAGTGACAAACTTACTGTCGGTGAATTTCAGAAGCTTCAATCTATGGCTAAGTTGAGTTTGGAACGATTCAGTCAGTTTCTGGGGTTAATTGAACTAGAGGATTTTCACGGCTGGAGCCGGGAAGCAGGATGGGAGGATTCCTTTTTTTTAACGGAGGACAGCAACAAAATTTCGAAGGTCGCATTTGTCGGTGACGAGAAATGGAAAGATGAAGCCTTCATGTTTATGGGTAAACAAATGCGTAAAACGGCCATCGAATTTTTTCCGAAAAATCAACTTGCCGAGGCGAAAGCCTGGTTATCGGAAGACAATGCTCAATCCATGTTCATTGATTAGGGAATAAGCATGTCAGATCAATATAAAGCAGCAATGAAGTGGTTATGCCGCCGGCGCCATCCAAGATTATTCATTTTATCAATAAAAAAGGCTTGGAAGACATCGATACCGATGTCATTGCGTAAGGCGATGTCCCTGCTCAGGCAACGCAGGATGCGTTCAAAGGTTTCGTTTCCAAGACGGGAACTAAGGACGCAAAAGAGTTTTTGAAGGCAGAGCCCGGTAGATGATTTAATTTGTCGACTCAAGAATTCCAGTCTCTTCGATGTGTTGATTCCGCGCAGACTGATGCGGCATCGCAACCTATGGTCGTGGTAATGGTAAGGAAGCCAATCCGGGAGGGGAATTACGGATAGTCACATAATTTGTCGATTCGCACAGGCACACATAAATTTTGAGAATGCCGGTTATTCAAGTTTGACCGTCGTTTCGATTCGACGCTATGGACATAATTCCCGCCCGTTCGGCCAGGCGCACTAGATCAGCCAATGAACGGACTTTTAATTTCGTCATCAGATGAGCGCGGTGGACCTTGATCGTTTTTTCGACAGTTCCGAGGTCGGCCGCAATTTGCTTGTTTAGCCTGCCGGAAACAACATGATCCAGGACTTCTCGCTCGCGCGGCGTCAACGTCGACAGTTTCTTCCGGATTTCGTTCAGTTCGTCGTGAGTCCGTCGGCTCATGCGGTTTGTTTCGATGGCAGCATAGATGGCTTCGATCAAGTCTTGATCATGTACCGGCTTGGTCAGGAAATCGACGGCGCCCTGTTTCATCGCTTGCACACTCATCGGAATATCGCCGTGGCCGGTCAGAAATATGATCGGCAATTCATTACCCCGGGCGGCCAGTTCCTGTTGCAGTTCCAGACCATTGAGATTGGGCATGGCGACATCGAGTACCAGACAACCGTGTATGCCTGGTTCGAATTGGTCAAGAAATTCCTCCGGTGTAGAGAACGTAGTGACGTTCAGCTCGATCGAACACAGCAGACGCGCCAGAGATTTCAACACAGATGGATCGTCGTCGATCACTAGCACGGTGGGAGCAGATTCGTTCATACGCCTTCTCCAGATGATGTCGGCAGCTTGAAATGAAAGATGGCGCCGTTAGGCGTGTTGTTGATAGCCCAGAGTTGTCCGCCGTGGGCGGTGATGATGGTGCGGCAAATAGGGAGTCCCAAACCCATACCTTGCAATTTGGTAGTGAAGAACGGCTCAAAAATGCTTCCCAGGCTTTCAGAGGGAATTCCCGGACCCTGGTCGCCGACGGACACTTGTACCTTATCAGCGCCGTTCTGTTTGGTGTGGACAAACAGCCGGCGTCTGTCTGCATTGGTATGGGACATGGCTTCACAGGCATTCATGATCAGGTTAAGCAAGACTTGCTGGAGTTGCACGCGGTCGCCAATGACGGCCGGCAGCTTCTTGGCGAGGTCGATGTTTACGTTAATATTGTGATTCACCAAATCGCTGCTAATTATTTTTAAGACTTCTTCCACGACGTTATTCAGATTAACCGGAAGGTGTTGCACCTCGCCTTTCTTGAGTAATAGACGTAAACGCTGGATAACTTCGACTGCGCGTTTATCCTCGTTCACAATGTCCATGAGGATGTCCTGGATCTCGGCAAGATCGGCATTGTCGCGTGCTAAGAAGCGTTGGGCGGCTTGGGCGTTGCTGAGAATGGCCGCCAGTGGCTGGTTCAATTCATGCGCCAGCGAACCGGAAAGCTCGCCTAGCGTAGTCACGCGCGAAAGGTGCGTCAGTTCGTTACGTTGCTGCTGCACAGCCAATTCCGCCTGCTTGCGCCGGGTAATATCGATCGTAACACCCAGCATGCGAAGCGGCTGATCGTCCTCACTGAATTCGATGCGGCCGCGGGAGTTAAACCAGTGTACCTGGCCATCCGGCATCGTAATGCGGAATTCGCTCTCATAATGACCGTTTCCCTTGATAAGCGATCTTTCCACTGAGTGCCTGACCTGCTTGCGATCCTCCTCATAAAGAATGTTCAGAAAATGCTCGAAACTGATTTTCTGTGGCTCAGAGATTCCGTATAACATTGGGTCATCATCCGTACTCCAAATTTCATCACGGACAATGTCCCACTCCCACATTCTCAGTTCCCCGGATCTTGCCGCCACTCTCATGCGTTGCTTGCTGAGTCGCAATTCAGCTTCACTATCCTGCAACTGATCAGACAGCTGAGCCGAATGCAACAGGTCGAAACTCAGTTCATAGGACATAGCGAGAAGAATAGGCATGAAGGAAAGGCCGACGATATAGGGTGAATTGATAACTCCGGCATTCACCAGCGCAGAATGGCCGGTCGCTGTGAGCAGGAAGAATATGATGCTGCTGCTGAAAACGATGGCACGGCGGCGGCCCGTATCCGTCCCCCCGCGCCACATAGTAAATGCCGCATCCAGCACAAACACCGCAAGTATCAAGGTGCTGAGCGGACCAACTACATACCAGGGATTGAGCGAGCCTTGGGCGATGGATATCGTTTCTCCGCCCAAAACCACGACTTGCTTGAGGCCGGTTATCGCATCAAAGAACAGGTTCTGTCCGGTGGTGAGGCTCAGGATGAGCGCAAGTGTACGTAAACCCACTGCCAGCCACGCCAGCCAGGAACGGCCGGCCTTGAAGTAACAGCGTACGAAGCAAACAATGGCTACCCAAAGGACGAGAAGGGGCAGGTGAACCCAGCGCAGAATTATCGCCATCTGTTCGATGGACATCGTGCGCATGACCATCAATTCCATGCCGGTGATGACAGCGATAGCAACGGCGGCGGCCGCGAACGACAAATTTGCCCATGGCTGTAAGCCTTTGATCCAGATAAATAGATGCAGCAGCGCAAAGGTCAGGGACACCGATGCCAGCATGGACCATAGCACAGTCATCCAGCTCACCGAAAGACCGCCGAATTTTCTGGATCACACATTACCTCGGCGGCCGGAAGCCGAAACCGTGCAGTAAGGTGCTGGGATGTCATCCTGTTATTCAATAGGTCATTGAATAATTTTATGGGTAGAGAGACAAACCTGTATGCTGGCATGAATATCGTCAATTTTTTCTTATTGATAAGCAACTCGATGACGATATCGTGCATCAAAACCGACTTGGAAAAACAGCTTGTATTTCTTGTGAAACGCATGATCCAAGTTCGTAGATTCAAGTTTTCGCGTTCCATTTTCGGGGTGTTCCGCTTGCCAGTCTCGTGTTTAGTAATGTCTAAATATGGTTCGCAGACCCTCAATCATCATTGTGATCAGATAATGTTGAGTGATTGAAATGATGAGGTAATTGATAATCGCACCTTTACTAGTGATCAGCATATCGCAGCTTGAAAATACCTAATCTAATTAAAGTATTTCCTTTCTGCTATCCATAGTAAATACGTACCGCTACTTACAAATACATGTCTTGATGTGCTTAAGGTAAAAAGCGACCCGAAAGTTTACAATGCGATAAAAACGGATATAAATATAATATGCTTACGTCAACGAGAAACAGAAAACAATATCCTTAATATCGACTATCTAAGGCTTGATTTTGTTCGTGTCTATGTCGTGGATCAGGTACTGGTGGATGTGCGCAAGAGCATGGATTGAATTTGAAAACGGCAAGCCAATTACCGATATGAGACAGAGGGCAGGCAATGTGTTGGTTCAGGTTTCCATGTAGATTTTTGCTTTATCCTGGACTGCATAAGCAGAAGTTTTCTGTGGATAACGCATTAAGGCTCTCCACTGACGAGTCTTCTGGCTTCGGGCGAATCCAGCGCAAGGTTGTTATGTTGTCTCTGCTGGTAGTTCTGGAGTTGTTAGTGTGTCGGGCGAACGCAACCGATAGCGATCCGCGATCCTATTCGAACATCCCGGTGGGCCTTAATTTCCTGATTGCCGGATACGCTTATATCAGCGGTACCGTATCGGTCTCACCCTCGATACCACTAAAAGACGCCGAACTCGCCGTTCACAGCCCCTTTTTGGCCTATTCGCGCTCGCTGGATGTTTACGGCATGTCTGGTAAAGTCGATTTGATCCTGCCAACGGCTTCGCTTTCTGGAACATCCAAGGTTCAGGGACTACCCCAAGAACGGAATGTCGACGGCTTTGCCGATCCCATAGCGCGTTTTTACGTCAATTTCTTCGGTGCGCCCGCGCTTCCAGCTAAAGAGTTTGCCACTTACCAGCAAGATGTTATCGTCGGTGCAAGCCTGACCATACAGGCACCAGGAGGTCAGTATGATCCTGACAAGCTGGTCAACCTCGGTAACAACCGCTGGGCTTTCAAGCCCGAAGTCGGTGTTTCCAAGGCATGGGGGGCATTGACTGCGGAACTGGCCGCTGGCGCTTATTTTTATACCGATAACAATCAACCTTTTCAAGGTCAAAACCTGCAACAAGCGACGCTTTATACCTTACAGGGTCATCTAATCTACAATTTCAGTCCCGGCATTTGGGCAGCTTTAGATACCAATTACTACAACGGCGGCGCCATCGTCAAAGATGGGCGACCAGCTGGCGAAGCTCAGGAAAACTGGCGAGCTGGCGGCACATTGGCATTTGCCGTTCACCGCCATCATTCCATCAAGTTATACGGTAATACCTGGCTTTATAGCCGCACCGGTAGAAACTTCGATACCGTCGGCATCGCTTGGCAGTATCGATGGGGTGAAGGGCTGTAGATGTAGCCGCCATCACCCTAAGTATCCATACCAATGGTTTGTTTAATCTGTATTTTATATTGTTAAGCCAAGGCAAAGGTCCTGCTTGAACAGAATAGTGGCTTGGGCATACGGTGTTATGGACAGCCATCTTTGCACAGTTGCCAGAAGAGAACATCTTGAGGTTGTCGGAGCCATCATCTTAAAGCCGCTTGTTTCATACACCACGAAAACCTTACGGCTGTTAAATTTAGTGGTTAGTCAGCTATTGAAATTAGGCTGCCGACAGGTGCAGAACACGCTGGGCAGTCGCTATTACCTTGAAAAATCCCAGAGCAGACCTGATCAAGGCTGCGTTTGCAATGCCGCTGTTGGGTCTGAAATAAAGCGTAGTGTTATTGGACGCGATCTCGGAGCGAAGCGGGCGCAGGTTGCAGCAGTTTTTTATAAACGGCTATTTAATCCAAGGAGTTACCCAAAGCTATGAACAGCGCATCCGATTTAAAACTGCTATATGGCTTTTCCCTAATTAACCGTTAAATATGACGGTTAGAATTATCAAACTGCTACCGATGATAGTGGTACTCATTGTTACCACCGGCTGGGGTGTTTGCGCCATTTATTTTGGCGATTCAAGAGTCAGTCTGTTTCGGACTGTTTTGGCAGTCATGTTTGCTATTTTCGGATTACTGGCATTAATTTCTTTAGCCATTCCTGCGTGGCGCTCTTATCTGTTAATCATCCATAGTGTCTTGTTTATTGCCATACTCGTCTGGTGGCTAAACATTAAGCCTTCAAACGATCGCCAATGGCAAAGCGATGTTGAAAAGCTGTCATATGCGACGTTTCAGGATCATTTAGTGACGGTCCATGATATCCGTAATTTTGATTACAAGAGTGAATTCGATTATCAGCCGGACTACTACACTAAAACCTTTGATTTAAACAAGCTGGAAGGTGTTGATCTTTTTGCGGTGTATTGGATGGGGCCGGCTATTGCACACACCATCATCAGTTTTAATTTTGGCGAAGGTAATCATCTCGCTATCTCGATAGAAGCACGCAAGGAAAAAAACGAAAGTTATTCGACGATAAAGGGCTTTTTTCGGCAGTATGAGTTGATTTACATCGTTGCGGACGAGCGTGACATCATCCGTTTGCGCACCAACTATCGTCAAAATCCGCAGGAAGAGGTTTATCTTTATCACTTACTTGCACCAAAGGAAAACGCCAAGCGCTTGTTTTTTGATTATTTCAAAGATATCAATAAGCTATATGAAAGTCCGGCTTTTTATAATACTTTAATCGAAAATTGCACCACCACGATATGGCTCCATTCCAGGATTAATCCAGAGCACCTGCCTTTTTCCTGGAAAATTCTGTTAAGCGGTTACGTGCCAGAATATCTCTATGAGAATGGACGCATTGATCAACGCTTACCTTTCACTGAGTTGCAACAGCACGCACATATTAATAATGCGGCGCATCAGGCCGATCAAGCGGCTGATTTCTCGGAACGTATCCGCAAGGCTCCACAATGAGTTGGTTTTTACTAATCCCCCATCTGTGACCCATCATTAATGCCTGTGCGGGGTGCAAGCCGGCTATTGGACTAAAGGCCAATAGCCGATACCGTAGGATCTGGTTACCTTATCAATGGCTTACTAAAGTCGATTCCAAATTCAGAGGACAAGAGCATGAACAAAAAAAACGCTTTTAAAGATGTCATGACAAGCTTAATTATTGCTACTGGACTGCTCGCTACCTCGGCTCCGAGCTATTCGGAAGACATGGGTGAACGAAGTAATGAGCGACAGGAGTCACGGGACACTAAACAGGGTGGCCGCGAGAAAGCGCGCGATGTCAAGGCTGCATGTAAGGAGGGAGACGAGAAGAGCCGTCCGGAATGCCGTCAGGATAAACGGGAGGTCAAGCAGAAGAGCCGGGAGACCGCTCGGGACATCAAGTCGAAATGACGGGCCGATCCCTTCGAGCGTATTCAAATGAGCTCTATCTAACGGATAGGTCATAGACTGTAAAGAAGCTTCCAATTTTTCATAAACTTATACTTATACACTCATTGCAATTTGCAGGAGTAATCCCGACAAAATCCGACAATATTATTTACTCGAAACACTGCATTACGAATTCATTTTCAAACCAAGAGTTAATTTTTAACTCTTGTTATACATTCGCAATTCACTATTAAAATTTAGGAGTTTCCGATGAAATATAAATACTTAGCCCTTATTTTTACCATTGCCGCTGTTATTCCTCCATCGATAAATATTGCACAAGCACAAGCAGAAGAAACTAAACCCGTCGAAGAGCATAATAAAGCTATGAAAGAAGCAGCCACAGTTGGAGCAGCGGCTGACGAAGGAAGACAATTAGATATGTTCCGTTTCAGTCTGCGTATGGAGAAATTGGACTTCATCAAGAAAGCGATGAAACTGCCCCCAGAACAAGAAAAAAAGTTTCTGGACCAATACTATCTTTATGACACTGAATTGAAAAAATTAAATGACCAACGTCTAGCAGTCATCAGTGATTATGCAGCCAAGATTGACAACATCAAGGGTGATGAAGCAGATAAACTGATCAAACGTATGTTTGATTTCCGCAAACACCGCACGGCACTGCTTGAAAAGTATTATGGCAAAATCGCAAAAGCAACATCGAAAACCATTGCTGCTCGTTTTGTGCAAGTAGAAAGCATTTTGCAAGGTACTAGCGATGTAAAAATTGGTTCCTCGCTTCCTTTAATGCCTGAATAACGGATAACCTGCGTGAGACTTTACTGATTTTGCGCCGCAATGTCGGGCAACTGTGAAGCTGTTGCCCGACTTCAATTTCGATAGTGGAAACGATGAAGCGGGTAAAAAAGATAACTGCAAGACCTGGAATAGACATTGGCCTACAATCTACTGAAGTCTTGGCTGATGTTATGGCGATTGCAGCCTCTTTGCTAAAGCGGCTCCATTTCAACGTATCTGTCATTGAAATTGTATTGGTCAGTGGATTCGCGCTGATAGTCTCCGGATGCGCTAATCCGGTTGGTGTCAAGAATGTCGATATCCAAACCGGTTATCGTCTGCAAACAGAAAGCGTGCTCTCAGTGGGGCAGCCGTCGGATGCCTCGCAAAAGGTACTCAGGCGTAACGGTCTGCTTGATCGGTTCGAGGCAGAGCCATCTAGAGTGCTTGCCGAGCTCCATGCCGCGCTAAAGCCTACTGGCGACGATGATCGACTTTTTGCACTGGCAGAGTTGTCCTTTTTTCATGCTGAGCGTACCGGCGATCGCGCCTATTTCTTGGCTTCAGCCGTTTATGCCTGGGCCCTCCTGTTCCCCGGCGACGACAGCGCGGTACAGCTAAAACCTTCAGATCCTCGGTTCCGGTTGGCATACGATCTTTACAATCAAGGAATCGCTCAGGGGCTGGCCGCGCCCGGCGATGAAGACGACCATGAAGTGCGATTGGAGCCTGGAAATTATAAGCTGCCGTTCGGGACGCTACAGATAACGCTTGATAAATCAGATCTAACTTGGGGAGGATACCGGCTTGACCACTTTATCTCAACCAGCACCTTGGCGGTTCATGGCCTCAGGAACCGCTACCGCAACCCCGGGCTCGGAGCCTCTCTGACTGCCAGTCTTGCTGTAAGGCAGAAGGCGGAGAAAGTGATCGGTGCTGAACGTCTCGGCCCCCGCACCCAAGTCCCGGTCACTGCGCTGCTGCGTTTCGAGCATGTGCTTGCAAACCTGGCCAGTGGGAAACTCAATGGACGTCTGGAACTATACGCTTCGGACCAGACCGAGATTGTCACGGTTAACGACGGCAGGCAGCAACCCATCGAGTTCGACCCGACGGCAGCACTGGCCTATCAGCTGAATGATAGCCCTCTCTACAGTATGGAGATCGGCGCCTTTTTCCGTGGAGGGTTTATCTCAGGTCTGATGTCCGATTTGAAGTCGAAAGATAGAGCCCAGGACGGGCTGTTCACGCTGCAACCTCACCGGGCCGGAAAGATTCCCGTGGTGCTGGTCCATGGGACGGCGTCAAGCCCCGCCCGCTGGGCCGAACTGATCAACGAACTCCAGGGCGATCCGATTATCCGCGAGCATTTCCAGATATGGGTCTTCCTGTACGACAGCGGCAATCCTATCGGCTACTCAGCCGGTCTGTTGCGGACTGCGTTGACGAATGCAGTCAAAGAGTTCGATCCGGAGGGAAAAGACACGGCGCTGCAGCGCATGGTGGTGATTGGCCATAGCCAGGGCGGGTTATTGACCAAGCTTACTGCGATTGACAGCGGGACCCGACTCTGGGATCGCGTCAGCAAAAAGCCGCTCGATGAGGTCAAGGTTAATCCCGAGATACGCGCGCTTATTCGGCGGTCGATGTTCTTCACGCCCCTGCCTTTCGTGGAGCGTGTCGTGTTTATTTCCACGCCGCACCACGGAGCCATGTTAGCGGCCCGGCGCGTGATCACTGGTCTTGCTGCAAAGCTTATCAGCCTGCCAAGAGCGGTACTCGGCGAGCTCGCACAAGCCGCCGGGACGATCAGCGACGAAAAGTTGGCAGCGGCGATGAGTAGCCCTCCGACGGCAATCGACAACATGAGCCCGAACAACCCAGCTTTGAAAATTCTGGCAACGATTCCAGTCACGCCCCGGATTAAGGCCCACTCGATTATAGCTGTGGAGGGGCATGGACCGAAAGAAGAGGGTGATGACGGTGTGGTTACTTACAAGAGCGCCCACATTGATGAGGCAGTCTCCGAGCTGGTCGTGCATTGGAGCCACTCCTCCCAGGGTCAGCCTGAGGTCATTGAAGAGATTCGCCGCATCCTCTACGAGCACTTAGCGACGCCTTACAGGAAATATTAACTGCTTTCGCAATGTTAAACTGTAATACAGCGATATGAATCGATTAGCAAGTTAAAAGGTAGCGTGAATCAAGCAGCACGCCATCAATTTCAGCACTTATGTGCAGGTGCTGGATATTTGTTCTGCTCCTATGGAGGTGCTGAGGTAGCCTTCATAGTGGTCGCCCAAGACGCCTAGATAGTTGCACCGATTGTAATTGTGAGACAAACAAGGAAAGATGTTTCGCGATGTAAGCGGAGCCGTTTGGGGCGTTGATTGTCGGCACTCTTTGATCAAGGGGAGGAAAGCGCATGAAGATAGTAATGATTCAATGGCTATCGATAGCGAGGCTGATGTTTGGCGCCACGCTGTCTGTTGCTCAGGAAGGCCAGTTTATAAAGCTTTCTCAACCCCAGGTAAAAATTGGAGTGCCGTTGATGCAGGCCCTGCATGACCGCAAATCTTCGAGGGAATTCAGCACGGAGAAACTGCCGGCTCAGGCGCTATCTGACCTGCTGTGGGCGGCGTTCGGCATCAATCGTCAGGAAGCAGGGGGACTGACTACGCCTTCTACCCTTAATTGGCAGGATATCGACATCTATGTGGCGACTGCAGAAGGCCTGTACCTGTTTGACGCAAAGAACCATGCGTTGAAAATGTGATCTTGCCCCGGTCTAACGGACACTTGGCTAAGAGAGTAATCTCTAAAACCGAGGTCAATAATGAAACCAAAAAAAGAATCAACAACTTCAGTTGTCCGCCACAAATACACGGTTCAGTTTAAAGAGCAGGCATTGGAACGTGCCGATCGTGATGGCATCCCCAAGGTAGCCCAGGATTTGGGGCTTGCTGAAGCCATGCTCTATTCATGGCGGTCAAAACGCCGCCAGACAGGCCAGCCTTTTGAAGAGCAAAAGCTCCAACAAGCTGAACTGTCGCGCCTTAAACGAGAAAACGCTCGTCTTGAGGAAGAAGTGGCCTTTTTAAAAAAGGCGGCAGCGTACTTTGCCAAACTACCCCAGTGAAGTACGCGATGATTAAGGGCAACGAGGAGCATTTTCCCGTGGGCATGATGTGCCGCCTGCTATCGGTTTCACGCAGTGGTTACTACAGTTGGAAAAATCGGCCCCTCTCTGGCAGGGATCAAGCCAACCGAATGCTGACGGCTGACATCAAACGTATCTTTGATGACGAAAAAGGCCGACCAGGCTCACCCAGAATCGCTCGGCGGCTTCAAGAAGAAGGCCAGTCGGCCAGCCGACGCCGTGTCGCTAAACTGATGAAGGACAATGGCTTGCGCGCGAAAGCCGCCAAGAAATATAAAGCCACCACGAACAGCAATCACTCATTACCGGTCGCCCCGAATCGGTTAGAACAGAATTTCGAAGCGGATGTGCCTGACCAAAAGTGGGTGTCGGACATCACCTACATTTGGACGGAAGAAGGCTGGCTTTATCTGGCGGTTGTCTTGGAACTGTATTCCCTCCGGGTGATGGGTTGGGCTATCGGCGAACGCATGACCGCCGCTTTGGTTTGTGATGCGTTGATAATGGCATTGTGGCGTCGTCACATGCCGAAGGGGGTCATGGTGCATTCAGACCGGGGCAGCCAATATTGTTCTGCCGCTTATCAGAAGCTTTTTAAGCAACATCAATTAGTTTGTAGCATGAGCAAGAAAGGCGACTGTTACGATAATGCGGCCATGGAAAGTTGGAACCATAGATTAAGGTCGAAGCGGTTCATGGCGAACGGTTTTTGACGCGTTCAGAAGCCAAGTATCAAGTGTTCGACTAGATTGAAGTGTATTACAATAGCATAAGGCTTCACTCCAAATTAGGCTATGTCAGCCCCCCGGAAGCTTTTGAAGCTAAACAAGTCGCTTAGAAGCTGTTTGGAAATTTCTCTTTTCGCCCCTAAGGTATCAATTTTGATTACGACATTAATAGTATGAGCACAAAAAACGAAAACATTATCCGAGCAATTTGAGTGATGGGGCGTGGCGTTATTTAAAACCGCATTT
>DATBRD010000068.1:0-72536 GCA_036560465.1 Methylobacter sp. | reverse complement strand
ACCAGACCAGGACACTTTAAAAGCGGAAGTCGCGATATGGGAACAGCAACGCAATGCTATCGCACGGCCTATGGAATGGCGATTTACCAATGATCAGGCCCGGGTAAAATTGAAGAAACTTTACCCGACATTATAAAAATGGCTGAGTACTAGCTCATTCAGCCTCATGGCCAACGAGTCTTATCAAGACGGTGACCCCATGATTTGGTTCAATATGGCAGTGTCGATTCTCATAAATATGGTTTGGTACATTGCGCTGGCTAGTATCATTTTCACCTTTTCTCGCTTAGGTAAAGGGCGTCGTGGTGCGTAGCCCTAACCCAACGCTCAACCGGAGCGCGGTTACAATGCGGTTTTATTTTTCAGCTTTCCAGACCATGCTCGGTTAGCTCTACGTTAGCTATTTCAATTATGAGTAATAGACCCATGCTGAAGCAAAAAATAATTCTTCCGGTAGCCGCCGCTTTGCTTATGTGTGCGCCAGCAGCTTTTGCCGGGCAGAAGCTCGACATAATTCAAATCATGGGGCAGTTTGTTCTGGCAAAGCATGCAGCCAGCCAGTGCCTCAAACCAGACCAGGACACAGTTGCCAGGTTTAATTCAAACTTCAGGATAGTATCTTTCCGTGCCACGGAAGAAATGCTGAAACGAAGGCCCGGTTCAACAGAAACGCAAGTTTTTGAGCAATTCAAGAAAGGCACTGATACGGTTCAAAAGCAAATTGATGAGGTCATCCGAACAAAGGGCTGCGGCGATAGCCGTATTCAAGACCTTCTTAAGCTCTTTGAAATTCAGGCAAACCTAAAGTTATAAGTGACGCAATGGCTAATCCCACGCTCCAATGTTCCGTAATGCTATTGCTCAGCGCCCCTGAGTTTATATGCTGGATATCGCAATGAAAATATTTCCGAAGTTTCATCGCCACCACAAGATTCGAAGAATCCGAAGCAAACTTGAGCGAGACAGTTTCCCTCGGCTCCAGATGATGCTGCTCGTCACGCTCACAGGTGCTTCCGGTTTTGTCGCGTCATACATCTTTCTTCACGCCGGCCTCGTCGAAATGTGGCTTAGGTACTTCGCTTCTTTCGCTGTTGGGTACTTGGTGTTTCTGGTTCTGTTATGGCTCTGGCTAAGAACGCGAGCGGAAGATTACGCCGATGTATCAGTTGATTCAGGGTCATCCACCTCGGACTCATGCGGCTCCGGCACTAGCTACAGTGGCAAAGGCGGGGAATTTGGCGGCGGGGGCGCTAGTGGTTCGTTTGATACGCAATCTGAGAGCCTCTTGGTAATCGGCGATTCAGGCAGTTCAGTCGGTGATGCTCTCGGCATGGTTGCGGAGGCTGAGGAATTCGCTATTCCGCTGTTCATAGTGGTCCTCGTTGGCGCTATGGTTTTCTCGTCTTTCTTCATGCTCTATTACATGGTCTACTCGGCCCCGGCGCTGTTCGCGGAACTCTTGGTGGACGGCGTGCTATCCGCAAGCCTCTACCGCAGACTTCGCGGCCTTGAAACGTGCCACTGGCTGGAAACCGCCCTCCGCCATACGGCGTTGCTTTTCGCCCTAGCCGCGACCATCACTTCCGCTTCCGGTTGGGCGATGGCCCTCTATGCGCCGGAGGCTCATTCAATTGGCGATGTCATTATTCATGTTAGACAGGGCAGCTAGCGTATAGACAACCAACCATCAATCTACCGGTCTGAGCGAGAGAAGCAGGCTGGTATTTTCAAACGTTAGGCAACGGTAACGCCCCGCTGTCGCCTGACATAATCACTAGGGGTTATAAAAATAAGGAGAAAATATGAACTGGTATCTTGAGGTTTTAAAGAAGTATGCGGTATTTCAGGGCAGAGCTCGTCGAAAGGAATACTGGATGTTCAACCTCTTCAACATCATCATTGCTATGGCCATTGGCTTTGTGACCGGCTTGATAGAGGCTGTATTCGAAACTGGCGTAGTATTAAGCATTGCCACAAACGCTATTTACAGTTTGGCAATCTTAATTCCCGCCACTGCCGTATCGGTTCGAAGAATGCATGATCTCGGTCGAAGCGGATGGTGGATTCTTTTTCCGGTGGTCAATCTGGTCTTTATGTTCTTTGACAGCCAGCCCGGTGAGAATGAATATGGCTCAAATCCAAAAGCAGCCTAGCCATTGAGTCGTGAGGGACGCGATGCCTCGCGTCCTTTACTTCAAACATTATGGAGCAGAAACCATAAACACAACCATCTCCGTTTTTCCCATCATAGGCAACTCCGATCCAGAGTAGCATAATGCCCCTCCGGCCCGAGTTATGGCCAACCTGCCGTTCAAAGAATACTGTCTGAACGGGCTATTTGGAAAAAATCATGAAGTTCGTGGTATTTTAGACAGGTAAGCCCTCTGTATTGCGTTTCTGTATCAGGAGTCGCCATGAAAATACATCAATTCACTGTCGATGAGGCGCTGGCAAGCCTTCATAGCAGTTATGACGGGCTGTCGCAGGACGAGGCCGAATCACGCTTGGACGAGTACGGGCCGAACCGGGTTGAGGAGGTGCGATGCGAATCGTTGACACTCCGTTTCATCAAGGAATTCACTCATTTTTTCGCGTTGATACTGTGGCTGGCAGCGGGGCTGGCGTTTTTCGCTGAAGCCATGCAACCGGGTGGCGGTATGGCTATGCTGGGTTTTGCGGTGCTCGGCGTGATTTTAATCAACGGCCTGTTTTCGTTCTGGCAGCAATACCGCGCCGAATGCGCTATTTCCGCGTTGCAAAAGCTGTTGCCCTATCACGTCAAGGTACTCAGAGATGGCGATGTCGGGTTGATTCTGGCCGCAGGTTTAGTACCAGGCGATGTGATTTTATTGCAGGAGGGTGACAATGTGCCGGCAGACTGCCGTTTGCTCGAAGCCTTTTTGCTGCGTGTCAACAACGCTACCGTCACCGGTGAATCCAGACCGCAGGCGTGTGACTCTGAGCCATCGACGGAAGAAAGCCTGGAGCATAGCCGCAATACTTTATTAGCCGGAACCTCGATAGTGTCCGGCGAGGGCAGGGCTGTGGTGTTTGCGACCGGGATGCACACGGAATTCGGCAGAATAGCCCATTTAACGCAGACTACCGTTAAAACCGTTTCACCCTTGCAATTGGAAATCGTGCGCCTGAGCCGCTTTATCGCGGTGTTCGCATTAACGCTTGGCGTAGTGTTTTTCTTTATCGGGCGCAGCATGGGGCTGTCGTTTTGGGAAAATTTCATTTTTGCGATCGGCATTATCGTCGCCAATGTGCCGGAAGGATTATTGCCGACAGTCACCTTATCGCTGGCGATGGCGACTCAACGCATGGCCAGACGCAATGCGCTGATCCGGCACATGCCGTCTGTGGAAGCTTTGGGGTCGGCGACGGTGATCTGCACCGACAAGACCGGCACTCTGACCGAAAACCGAATGGCGGTGCGCTCGCTTTACCTGGGCAGGCAAATGCTTGAGATAACGGCGGTGCAGCAGCAGCCGCAATTAGCGCTTACTTATCGCCGCTTTTTCGAAGATGCGCTGCTCTGCCACAATCTGAAAGAAACCGTCACCGAGGGAAAGAGCCAGACCTTGGGCGACCCCATGGAAATCGCGCTGGTTCAGATGGCAAAGAACAGTCTGGGCGAAACGCTTACCTACCCAAAAATCAACGAAGTGCCGTTCGATACGGATCGCAAACGGCTTTCCACAATCCATCAGACGCCCAAGGGCGTGGTGCTTTATTCCAAAGGAGCGCTGGAAATGCTGTTGCCGCTCTGCAATCAGGTGCAAATCGGCGATGAATTAGTGCCACTGACTTCAGAAATCCGGCAGAGTTTTGTTAACGCCCAGGAACAGATGGCAAATCAGGGCTTGCGGGTGCTGGCTTTTGCCTGGCGAGAACTGGAGGTGGAGCAAGCCGGCTCAGCGCAGGAGCATGACCTGACTTTGACGGCGCTGGTCGGGCTGGAAGACCCGCCAAGGGCAGAGGTGCCTGAAGCGATTCGCAAGTGCCGGAAGGCAGGCATCAAAGTAATCATGGTGACCGGTGATCATCCGCATACCGCTTTGGCGATTGGCCGGCAGATCGGCCAGATTCAAACTGATAATCCGTTGGTTATTACCGGCGAGCAGTTGCGGAAATTGTCCGAAACCCAGCTGCGCCTGGCTTTGAACGCACCGGACATTATCTTCGCCCGAGTCGGCGCCGATCAGAAAATGCGTATCGTAGCCGCTTTGAAAAAGAAAAAGCACGTTGTTGCGGTTACCGGCGACGGCGTCAACGATGCTCCGGCGCTGAAACTGGCGGACATCGGTATCGCGATGGGCATCAGCGGGACGGATGTCGCTAAAGAGGCCGCCGATATGATTTTGTTGGATGATAATTTCGCCAGTATCATCGCCGCGGTTGAGGAAGGGCGTGCCGTTTATGAAAATATCCGCAAGTTTTTGACTTATATCCTCACCTCTAACATCCCGGAAATCATTCCCTATCTGGCTTTTGCTTTGTTTAAGATACCGCTGCCTTTGACGATCATCCAGATTCTGGCGGTCGACTTGGGGACGGACATGCTGCCTGCTTTGGGACTTGGCGCGGCCAAACCCGAACCGGGCAATATGAGTCGACCGCCGCGTCCGCGAAATGAACGGCTGCTCAACTGGCGTTTACTGTTGCACGCTTATGCTTTTTTAGGGGTGATGGAAGCGGTTGTTTCGATGGCGGCGTACTTCTTTGTGCTGCACAGAGGCGGTTGGCAGTGGGGCGAAAGGTTGGATAGTCAAGAGCCTTTATATCTTCAAGCCACAACAGCCTGTCTGAGCGCCATCATCGTCACGCAAATCGTCAATGTATTTCTTTGCAAAACGCCGGAGCGCAGTATGTTTGGTGCCGGCCTGTTTGACAACCGCATCATACTCTGGGGTATCGTGCTGGAAATAATTTTGATACTGGGCATTGACTACACTGCCTTGGGCAACATGGTCTTCGGCACCCAACCGATCGCCCCCGAAGTATGGCTGTTTATAGCGCCTTTCGCCTTGGCGATGTTGCTGTCGGAGGAACTGCGCAAATTTGTGATGGTCAAGGTGAGGCGATTATCTTTTATGCATGGCAAATTGCTGCAATTTTAACTTAATCGGAATATTTCTATGAATAGACGGTCTTTTATTAAATCAGCATTTTCCGGTGGCGCTTTTGTTTTCGCAGGAAGTTATCCGATATTTATCGAGAGAAACATCGTGCAGGTAAACCGGTACAAGGTTCCGGTCCCTAACCTACCGCTTTCGTTCCACGGATTTACGCTGGCGCACCTGACAGACATACATTTAGGCTTTTTGGTCTCGCCGTCGTTTGTTGAAGAAATAGTTCAGCGAACCAACCGCTTAAAAACGGACGCCATCGTATGTACCGGCGATTATGTCCATAATAGGAACACCATTGAAGAAATCGATAAAGTATGGCCTATTTTATCCAAGTTAAGTGCGAGGTATGGCGTCTATTCGGTTTTGGGCAATCACGATCATTGGGGGGACTCCACCAGATCCCTGTATTGGCTGGAAAGATCGGGACAGAATATTCGTCATCAATGCAAGCCGATCTATAAAGGTAAAGACAGGATTTTGATAGGCGGAGCAGGGGACTTTTGGGGGGATGAGCTAAACATCGACAAGGCTTTTTCCAGCTCGGATCAAGGCGACTGCCGAATACTGTTGGCCCATAACCCGGATTCGGTCGACACGAAGTTTGAAACGCCGTTGTCATTGGTGTTAAGCGGCCATACTCACGGTGGCCAGGTTATACTCCCTTTTTTGGGTGCTCCGAGGTTGCCTGTTAAAAACAAAGCTTACTCCAGCGGTCTTATAGCCACTCCTAGAACACCGCTTTTTATAAGTCGTGGTATCGGCTGGGCTATTTTGCCGGTGAGGTTCAATTGCTACCCTGAAATTGCGGTGCTGGAGTTGGTAAATCCAAGCTTAGCGGTATAAAACTACCGATAAAGCCAAGGCAAAAGCTTTGTTATCGGTATGTGGCTATGATCTATAAATTAATCCACTGACATTAATTAGGTTACAAAGGTGTGAAATCAGGAGAAATTCCACTAGAATTGTCGGCTGGTAAAGGCAAGGCATACCTAGAAAAATAAACAAAGCCGCGTCTTTATATATTATTTCACCCAAGTGCAGGAGTTTTCTTTGCAATTTTCAGACGGGTTTTTCATCCAGTTCATTCGATTAGCAGGGCCTTTTTGGCACTCTGAAAACAAATCTACCATTCGCAGCCTGGCGCTGGCTTTATTCATGCTCACTGTGATGCAAATCGGCATTGCTGTGGTCATCACGGTATGGAGCGCTGATCTTTTTAATGCACTCGAACAACGTTCAATGAGCGGGTTGTTTACGCAGATCGGCCTCATCGTGTTGATTTTTGCAGCCAACATAGCGGTTACCACGGCCCATTTTAAAGTCAAGCGACGCCTGCAACTCGACTGGAGAAGTTGGTTAACACACCACTTGATCGGCAAGTGGATGACAGATGGCCGCCATTATCTGGTGACGCATATTCAGGGGACGCACGATAACCCTGACGGACGGATTGCTGAAGATGTTCGTATTGCAACTGAATCCGCTATCGAGCTTTCCCACTCTCTACTTTATTGCTCATTATTGCTGATCAGTTTTACCCAAATTCTCTGGTCGCTTTCCGGCACTGTTACAGTTAATCTGCTGTTCGCCGAAATCCCCATCCACGGGCATCTGGTCTGGCTGGCTATAATCTATGCGGCATGCGCGTCCACTTTGGGTTGGTGGCTAGGCAGGCCCTACACCATGGCGACAGATGACAGACAAACCGTAGAAGCCAATTTCAGATTCGGTTTGGTGACCGCACGGGAAAATTCCTTGGCAATTGCATTGGTTCATGGCGAAACCAACGAGCAGAATCGTTTTATTGCGCTTTTTAACGACATTGTCCACGCTTGGCAGCGTCAGACCCTTGCCTGGTCGCATCTGTACATGCTCACCTCCGGCTATTCGGTATTGTCGATGGCATTCCCGATTCTGGTGTCTGCGCCTCGCTATATCCTGGGTAGTATTTCGCTCGGCGCCTTGATGCAATCAGCCCAAGCCTTCCAGCAAACGGCTGGAGCATTATCTTGGCCGGTTGACAATATGGCCAGAGTCGCAGAGTGGCGGGCTTCGGTTGAACGGGTGCTGGGATTGGTTAATGGACTGGATCAGCTTGAGCAGGAAATCATACTGCATGCCCCGCATCATATTCATCTGAGAAAAACAGAAGAGGATGTGTTGCGGTTTTGCGATATGTGCATCATCAGGCTAGACGGCGTGGTGTGCGTATCGGCAATTAACACTGAAATCAGACCGGGCGAGCGCGTACTGGTCACCGGCAATGCCTTTACCGGTTCCAAGTTATTTAAGGCGATAGTCGGTCTTTGGCCGTGGGGAGAAGGGACTATTGAATTGCCGCGCGATCCGGTGTTTTTTATGCCGCCACGACCTTACTTGCCGACCGGAACCTTGCGGGCGGCAATCTGTTACCCGTCAACCCACATGGAATATACCGAGTCTGCGCTTGAAGAGGCGCTTGAGCTGGTAGGATTGGAAGAATTGAAGGAGCAGCTTGATCACGAAGATAACTGGGCGGGCGCGCTTTCCCGTGAACAGCAGCAGCGCCTGGGTGTGGTTCGGTTACTGTTACAACAGCCCAAATGGATATTGTTGCAAGAATCTATGGACTCGCTCGACTCTTCCTGCGAAATGAAAATGCTGCGCTTGATAGCCCAAAGACTGCCAGATGCTGCGATATTGACAATTACTAACGAACCATTGGCGGAAGACTTTCATCAGCGCCGGATTGCACTGTAACCCCTGTTTTTAGCTCTTGCTAACAACATAATAAAATGGAGCATGATTTTGGGCATAAGTGCAGCAAAAAGTGCGCAGCGTTAATCTCGGCGGATGGCTGGTTCTTGAAAAATGGATGGCGCCCAGTGTTTTCGAGGGACTGGAAGCGGTTGACGAAACCAGCTATTGCGTTGAACCGGGAGATCGTGCAGAGCAGGCGCTTAAAAAACACTGGGACGGCTTTATCACTGTGGTGATTTCATCTGACTGGCCAGCTACGGCAAATATGCCCCTCCGTTTGTTCAGGTCGGCATAGCGGTTCTATATCGCGCCTTCGACTGGGCCGAAGAATTAGGCTTGTTTGTGGTGCTGGAGTTAGCGGTAGAGTAAACCGACAGTTTTGCGCAAATATGTTGGATTAAAGCTAGCGCCTTTTATGCCCTTTAGGATAACCCAACCTAGAAACTTGGGCATCCGCAAAAAGTACAATGTTCAGCCCCTGCCTTTAGTACGATAAGGCAGGGGATTACATATGCCACTGTTTCGTTTTTCTTTACTCTATGGGAAGTTCCTTGCTTGCTTTGAATGCGGCGGGGTTACCGGCATTGGTGCAGACAAGTTTAGCAATATGCAATGTTTGACCATCTTCTGTAGTACCGCTGGCCTCTACAATATCGCCGAGCCTCAAGACATTTACCCGCTGCCCGCCTGTAACATCATCGAGATAGTAGCCAATTGAAGTACCAAAAATACTGACGGTATAGGTGCCAGTGGCTCCAGAAATATATTCGAGTTCAATAGGTTCTGTCGGAGGAAAAAGCTTTTTTATGTTAACGTTGGTAAGCTTGGTAGTAAAATTTGCCATCTTATTTAAACTCTTAAGTTAGTGTTTTTTATTTAAAATATTCGCTGGCTTATCAAGTGCAGCCTTTTTTCCATTCATGGCGAGCTTGTCGAATTACATCCTAGATGTGTCGGCCCTTTGACAAGCTCAGGGCAAACAGTGGGGAAATGCCGTAGACATTTTAAGGAAGCCTCACTGATGTTTTATTGGCATTGCCTGATCTGCCAGACTAATTTAATGAGGAACTACAGAGATATTAGTGATATGAGCAGTGCCATTAAGTGGGCTAAAAATGCTGACGATAGCTCCATTATTAGCTGCGTTAGGGTAAACGCCTTGCGCGTTGCAAAAGAAACTGTAGTTCGTTCCCGTAACCACCTGGCTGGCAACGGATAGCGGAGTGTAATTTACTCCAGTGAGCCCATTTAGAGCGGTATCAAACGCTTTTTTTGCTTCTGCACTGATTTCATTACTGTAAGTGGTCCATCCACCCAAAATTTCATTCGACATTGTATTTTTCCTGTTAATTAAGTGACTTAAATACGTGCAGGAATGGATATTGTCTTTTGCCGCCAACTTCTAACAAAAGCACAACAAAGCTCTTCCTGTCCTTATTTGAACTATCGTGCAGTTAATTGCACGACGAACAGATTATTCCTCTAATAGCGCTTTGTGCTGACACTTGCTGACCGTTCCTGACAAAAGCTGATATTTCACGCAGCAAGCAGCCTATATGAAACTTGCGTAATACGGGACTTCGTGACTTCGATGCCCGTATTTCATTGCATTGCACGCGGGTTACTTGCCAAGGTTTGACGATATATTCTTTATAAAGTCTAATGTAGCCTTTCGCTTACATTAGACTTTATTCACGGCGTTGCTTTTACGCTATCTTTCGGCCTGTCAAAAGAGGGACTTAGAAATGCAGATACAGTTTCTATCAACTTTAGCCAATAACCCGCAAAACAATATTAACAAGCGCTCGGCAACTCAAATATCACGGTTTTGGACTGTTTTATCGGCCTTATTTTTAAGCCTATCGTTTTCTGCGCCTAGCTACAGCCACCGAGGAGAACCTGACGAGGTTGACGTTTGCCGTTTCAAGGTCGGCACCGAAGTGATTCACTTTACCGCTTATACGCCGACATTTACCCAAACCGAGGGTTACTGCCGATCTATTCCCAATGTGGGGCTGACTAATCTGATTTTCGATTATGAGGGCAAAAAGCTCAGGGACGTTTCAATCGAATTTGAAGTGACGAAAGAGCCCGAAGGGACGCGCATTTTTCATCAGGAGCCGCAGAAAACTAAAACCGGAACGGTTAAAGCGGATATTGATTTTTCTAAATACGGTGCCGGTGATTATCTTGCGCATGTGACTATCGTTCATGACGGCGAAAAAGAGGATACGCATTTGCCGTTTGTCGTTGGCGCTGAGGAGGATAAATCACATTGGAAGCGGTATTTGTTTATGGTGTTAGGAGTGGTCGTATTGGTGCCAATAGGCATTACAGTATTAAGCCGCAAGCTGGGCGATAAAGAAAATACCGACTCTTAGCAGGTTTGGTCTGACGGTATCAAGGCCAGTAATCTGACGGTATCAAGGCCAGTAAATCGGTGACGCCGACATCCAGGCCCTGTTGCGACAGCAAGGTAGTTGCCTGGCCTCGGTGGTGAGTCTGGTGGTTAAAGAAATGCAGCATCAGGCTACCGTAGTTTTTGACCGACGCTACGCCTTTCATGTTGCGATACGCGAGTTTATGGTTCAGGCTGGATGCGTTAAGTTGCTCGCACCAGGCTATGATCGTGCTGTCCAGCCGCCTGCGTTCGGTGCTTAACGCGCCAAAGTCATCAAACAGGGTTTGCCCCAAGGCTTGCGGTTTGGGCATTGCGCGAATCCGATCCAGCGCCGGATGCTGCGCTGGATGTTCGGAAAAGCGTTGCAGCCAGATGATATCGGCTACCATAATATGATTCAGAGTGCCCAGCAGCGAGCCGAAAAACGCGCCGCGATCCCTAGTCAGTTCTGCGTCAGGCAATTGAGCGGCGGTGTTGTAGAGTTTTTCGTTCATCCATTGGTTATAACGGCTTAATAAGCGCAAATGCTCAAGCATGGTCTTGTCCTGTTACAAGTCCAAAATATCCGGTAACGTTTATAGTTTCATAGGGTGGAGAATGTTTCTTTGTTCTCGTTGCTTGTTCAGTCGATTATCAGAAACTTCAAAATTTACTTGTGTCAAATAATTATTCCATTGAGTTCTTTTCCATACTTTAATCAATGGCGTGGGGGATGGCGCTATCGAGTACAGCATTATTGTGCAAAGGGTCATTAATGCCGTGGCAGTCATGTTGTTATAACTGAATAACTTCAAAGCGGTGCCAAAGGATTTTTTCATTCTTAAATTGGATAAATCCGTGCTGTAAAGTTCATCCAATAGCAAATGTACCACAAGCCCCAAAGCAATAAAAACACCATTTAACCATGCATGTAAAGCGCTCCAATGCAAAAAATAAAAACTGATGCAGGTAATTAACAACGAAAAAAACAGGGCCGCTAAAATTGAATGAAACACGCCGCGATGATCGGTAAGCTTATTAAACAAAGCAAACATCCCGTAGCGTATGAATAGGTAAGTGCCTGCTGCAATCAATATTAACTGATGATGAGGAGCGTAACTGCTTTTAACAGTATAGAGTACGGCCGCTACGCCCGTTAAAGCCAATACGTTGAATAACAGTTTTACCGGTTTTGAATTGTTCGCATCAATATCAGGCAGCAGTCCGCCTAATGTGCCCAGAAAAACAAGCCACGGTATATGAGCAGGTGTAATCAGATGGATATTTTCGGCAACTAGCGCAGCTCCGATACTGGCAGCCGTTGCTGTGAAGAGATGGGTATTAAAATTAGCCATATAAAACAGAATCTTTTTAAAACTTGATATTACCGGTCTGTCATTGCAAGATTGCCGACGTTAAGCTTGGCTTGAGCGTCGGCAATCTTGATGCCCGCCTGGCCTAAGTCAGCAAATTAATCAATATGTTTTCATAGATGTCGGACAAAATCTCCAAATCTTCTATGCCGACATTTTCATTGATTTTATGAATGCTTTCATTCAGCGGACCGAGTTCGATAACCTGTGCGCCGGTCGGGGCGATAAAGCGTCCGTCTGAGGTGCCGCCGCCGGTATCGTCCACCGTGTCAAAGCCGGTTACGGTTTTGATCGCGGCATGGGCGGCATCAATCAATGCGCCCGGTTGGGTCAGGAATGGATTGCCGGACAAGCGCCATTCCAGCTCGTATTTAAAATCGTATTTGTCCAAAATCGCGTGGGTGCGTTGCTTGATGGTTTCCTCGTTCAGTTCAGTGCAAAAACGCAGGTTGAACTGTACGTTGACGCTGCCGGGAATGATATTTTCCGCGCCGGTACCGGCATTGATATTGGAAACCTGTAGGCTGGTCGGAGGGAAAAATTCATTGCCGTGATCCCACACTTCTTCGGTCAAGTCTTTTAACGCCGGAGCAAAACTGTGGATCGGGTTGTCGGCAAGTTCGGGGTAGGCAACGTGGCCTTGTATGCCGGCAATGGTTAATTTGGCGCATAAAGAACCGCGCCGGCCGACGCGGATCACGTCGCCGATTTTTTTATCGCTGGACGGCTCGCCAACCAAACACCAGTCTATTTTCTCGTTGCGCTGTTCCAGCACTTCGACGACCTTAACTACGCCGTTAGTCGCGATGCCTTCTTCGTCGCTGGTCATCATTACCGCGATAGAGCCTTGATGATCCGGGTGCTTGGCGATAAAGCGCTCGACGGCGGTGATAAAGCAGGCGATGCCGCCTTTCATATCGGCGGCGCCGCGGCCATAAAGCTTATCGCCGATAATGGTCGGCTCAAACGGCGGTGAAACCCAGGCATCTGCCGGCCCGGTAGGCACCACATCAGTGTGGCCGAGGAAAGTCAGCAGCGGCTTGGCATTACCGCGTCTAAGCCAGATGTTTTGGGTGTCATCAAAGTCCAGGCGTTCTTCCTTGAAGCCCAATTTGGTTAAACGTGCCGCCAGCACGTCCTGGCAACCGGCATCTTTTGGGGTGACCGATTCGCGGCTGATAAGGTCTTTAAGGAGTTCCAGTGTGTCGCTCATAGTAATTCGGCTTGATAATTCTCGTTTTTGTAGCCAATGATTAGTTTGTTGCCGGTATCTAAAACCGGGCGTTTAATCAGGGTAGGGGCGGACAGCATTAGCTGCATGGCTTTTTCCTGGGTCAGGTCGCTTTGCTGTTCGGCGCTGAGCTGCCTCCAACTGGTGCTGCTGCGGTTAAGCAGTTTTGTCCAGTCTAAGTGATCAGCGAAATGCTTTAACAGTTCGGGCGTCAAGCCGTCGGTCCTAAAATCATGGAAACGATAGCTTATGCCGTTTTGATCCAGCCAAGTACGCGCTTTTTTAACGGTATCGCAGTTCTTTATGCCGTAAAGCGTATGATTTTGTTGGTTTTGCAAATTTACAATCTCCGTATGGAAGTTTCGTAACGCTGCACGAATTGATGTTGAAATAAAAGGATGCGTAGCAATCCCGGATTCGTCGAGGTTAAAGCCGATGATAGGCAAGGTGATTGAGGCTGATTCAACGATTTGAGCCGACATGACGGTCAGCGTCTCTTTGAGAGATGCTTGGGCGATAGTGGCTCGCGGTGACGCATTGAATAACGCAACCGGTTTGTTGACAAAAGCCTCGCTGCCGACCATCCAGTCCAAGGCATTTTTCATCACTCCCGTAACGCCGTGAGCGTACTCGGGGCTGGCGATGATAACGCCGTCCGCTTCAAGAATACGGGCATAAAAATCGGTGGCCGCAGGCGAATCGGTTATTTCAAGATCGGGATTGAACAGCGGCAGATGGCCCAGTCCGGTATACAGCTCGACGCAAACACCATCCGGTGCCAAGGCGACAACGGCTCTCAGCAATGCAGAGTTCAATGATGCGGCACGCAGACTACCTGAGATAGCCAGCAATCTGACAGGCGGCATCGTCAACTCTATAGGTAATTTACAATTGGCTGTTCAGCAATTCGTCTATGCTGGGCAGTTGCTTATCTGATTTACAGCGGTTTTTGTAAAGGTCAACGAATTCCATAAAAGCCTGTTCCAGATCAGCCAGGATTTCTTCTTCGTTTTCGCGCTCATCTTTGGGAACGTCGGGCGAATCTAAATATTCGTGTTGCAGGGCCACTTCGCTGTTCAATGCGAGCGTGGCGTAAATGATGGCATTGTTTGAAAGTTGTTCGCTCATGGTATTGACCTCGGTTAAGTTATTGAAAGGATGCAAGAAGGACTTCAGTCCTGCTCTCTAAAACGAATAGTAAGACCTTGTAAAAAGTTTCTTAAAACCTGATCGCCGCATTCACGATGATGTTTATGGCCTTTTTGCCTGAAAAATGAGCTGAGTTCGCCTTTAGATAGTTCAAAATCAGCCAGTTTCAGGGTGTTAAGCATGTCCTCTTCTCTAAATTCCAGGGCAATTCTCAGTTTTTTGAGTATGGTGTTATTGGTTAACGGTTCCGGTTTTTTTTCCTGCGCGGAAGGATTTTCCTGCCTGCCTCTTCTATAAACAATCAGTCCGTCCAAAAACTGTTCCATCAGCTTATTATTAAGCGGAACGAAATCCGGTTCATTATTTTTTTTGAGCAGATTGCGCAGCTCGTCCCTGCTTATTTCTGCACCGCTTAAGGCAAAGATCTCGATCATGGTCTGATCTTTAAGCTCTAAAGCGTAGCGTATCCGGCGTAATACATCATTGTTAATCATGGTTTGTTATTCAGTTGATAGAGAGTGAAGAGCATGAAGTGTTGGCGCGGTTGAATAGATTTGTACCATATTGCGATATTTATTGCCAAAGATGTGTCCCGTAAGGAAACGCATTACACATCTTTTTCCTGTAGCTCAAGTGCAAGCAAGAGACTTGTTCTGTGTTGTTTCGCAACGTCACGCCAATGTTCCCCGGATATGGCTGCTTCCAGCCCCCATAATAAATTGAGACTGGGTTTGCACCCGGCTCGCTTCACCATCACATACGCAGAAACAGATCCGATTTCTCGAAGTTGCGAGAGCGAATATATTCTAGCTGCACGCAACATTTCTCTAGATTTAGGGCCAAGGCCGGGCATCTGTTCCTCTGTTTCAATGTGCATTGAAAAGATGCCCGGAGCTAAGTTTATGGGTTTTGCTTAATCAATCTCTCAACAACTCATTAATTCCAGTTTTGCTGCGGGTTTTTTCATCAACTTGTTTGATGATAACCGCGCAGTACAGGCTGTATTTGCCGTCTGCTGATGGCAGGTTGCCTGATACGACGACCGATCCGGCGGGAATGCGGCCATAGCTGATTTCGCCGGTCATGCGGTTGTAAATTTTGGTGCTTTGGCCGATATAAACGCCCATGGAAATGACTGAGCCTTCTTCAACGATAATGCCTTCAACGATTTCCGAACGCGCGCCGATAAAACAGTTGTCTTCAATGATGGTTGGGCCGGCTTGCAATGGCTCCAATACGCCGCCAATGCCGACGCCGCCGGACAGATGCACGTTCTTGCCGATTTGCGCGCAAGAACCGACTGTAACCCAGGTATCGACCATCGTGCCGCTATCGACATAGCCGCCGATGTTCACGTAGGACGGCATCAAGATGGCGCCGGGGGCAATGTAGGAACCGCGTCGGGCAACCGCGTTCGGTACGACTCGCACGCCGGCCTTAGCGAAATCTTCTTCGCTATAGTTGGCGAATTTGCTGTCGACCTTGTCGTAATAGCGCGTGTTGCCACCGTCCATCAACTTGTTTTCATTGATTCTGAACGACAACAATACGGCTTTTTTCAGCCATTGATTGGTAACCCATTCACCGCTGGTTTTTTCGGCGACTCGGGCTTTGCCGCTATCCAGTAAATTGATCGCTTCTTCGACAGCTGCGCGTACTTCAGCGGAAACGCTGGTAGGGGAAATGTCGGCACGGTTTTCAAAGGCGTCGTTAATGATTTTTTCTAGTTGTGACATGGTTTCTTTTTATAAAGAGTTAAGGAAATTTTTTATGCGTTGAGCGGCTTCGATGCATTCGTCCAATGGCGCAACCAGCGCAATTCGGACATGGTTCATGCCGGGATTGACGCCATCGCAATCACGAGACAGGAAACTGCCGGGCAATACAGTGATGTTCTGTTGGGCGAACAGCTGTTTGGCAAATTCGGTATCGGCAATCGGTGTTTTCAACCAGACATAGAAACTGGCCGGCGGTTTAATCACTGTGCAAACATCGCCGAGAATGTCGATAAATGCCGCAAATTTTTGACGGTATAAACGGCGGTTTTCGACGACGTGGCGCTCATCCTGCCAAGCTTGAATGCTCGCATGTTGAGTAGGCAAGGGCATTGCGCAGCCGTGATAAGTCCGGTATTGAAAATAATATTTCAATATTTCGGCGTCGCCTGCGACAAATCCGGACCGCAAGCCGGGCGCATTGGAGCGCTTGGACAAACTGTGGAAAATGACGCAGCGTTTAAAAGCCGTGTTGCCCATGTTATAAGCCGTTTGCAGCAGACCGGGCGGAGGATTGTTTTCGTCGTCATAGATTTCGGTATAGCACTCGTCGGAAGCAATCAAGAAGTCATGTTTTTCCGCTAGTTTGAGCAGTTTTTCGTGACTGGCTTGATCAATCACCGAACCGGTCGGGTTGCCGGGCGAGCAGATATAAATCAACTGGCAGCGTTGCCATATGTCATCCGGCACCGCATCAAAATCCGGCAAATAACCGGAGTCTTCCAATGTGTTCAGATAATAGGGTTCAGCCCCTGCCAGCAAAGCCGCGCCTTCATAAATCTGATAGAACGGGTTCGGCATGATGACGACAGGTGAAGCTTTAGTCGTATCGATAAGGCACTGGGCAAACGAAAACAGCGCCTCGCGGGTGCCGTTGACCGGCAAAACCTGGGTTTCAGGATTAATGCCTTCAGCCGGAATCTGAAAACGTCGGCTGATCCATCCGGCTATTGCTTGTCTGAGTTCGGGTATGCCTTTAGTGGTTGGGTAGTTAGCCAAACCATGTAAATGGGTTAGCAACGCTTCCTGTATCAAATGCGGTGTGGCGTGCGTTGGCTCGCCCATAGACAGGGCAATATGTGACATTTTTGCCGGCGGAGTAATACCTTGTTTAAGTTGCGCCAGCTTCTCAAACGGGTAGGGATGTAAATGTTTAAAATTTGGGGTCATTGATTAGTTGCAATGCGGTTGTTTACCCGCAGCTTGGGCTTGCTGAAACAGTCCCATTGCTTGCGGCATGTTCTTTTCCAGATCTTGAATGCGTGTGGCATGCGAAGGGTGAGTAGACATGAACTCTATAGGCTGCTGGCCTTGCGATGCTTGTTCCATTTTTTGCCATAAGCCGATGCTTTGTCTTGGGTCAAAACCAGCTTTGGCCATTAATTCCAAACCGATCTTATCAGCTTCGCTTTCATGCACGCGGCTGTAAGGCATCAGTATGCCGTATTGAGCGCCAATACCGAGCATACCAAGCGCTGCCTGACCCATCACGGTTTGCGGTGCGCTGACTGCTTGAATGACGCTCATGCCAGAATTCACCGCCATTTCTTGCGATGCGCGTTCATTGCTGTGCTTGGCAAGAACGTGGCCGACCTCATGGCCGATGACCGCGGCTAATTGATCCTGATTGTCAACCAGTTGGAGCATGCCGGTGTGTACGCCAATTTTATTGCCGGGCAAGGCAAAAGCGTTAGGCGAGGCATCTTCAAAGACTACAACTTCCCAGTTGCCGCCTGTTTCCTGGGTAATTGCCTTGGCAATGCAGGTTGCCAGTTGATTGTATTTAGGATTAGTACTGACAGGTTTTTGTTGTTTCAGATCATTAAAAGCCTGTAGGCCCATTTGATCAACTTGTGACTCGGGCAGGAAAATAAATTGGCTTCTACCTGTAGGGCTAGTGGCGCAGGCGTTTAATAAGAGGATAACCAGAATTGGAAATATTTTTTTGCGCATAAAAAATGACCTCTAGCTGCTATTAGGATAGAGGCCATTTTAACGTAACTTTTTATCCCAAGCTTAAAAATGTACTTATTGGGTCAAAATTTCAGAATCTTGGCGAACATTGCATCATAGTCTTCTTGTGTCAACACACCGCTGACGCCGGTGCGCTGATGGGCTTTATCGAAGAAATAGGTTCTGGGCAATTCGCCATACCATTTGGGATCGATTTCATACTGCAGTTTCTCGGTATTTTCGTCGGCATAAGCCCAGTTCTCGATGCCGGTTAATTGGTTTTTTTCCAGGACTTGCTGAATTTGTTCGGTTGCGCTAGGCTCATCCGCGGCCAGCATGATCATTTTAAGGTCAGGTCTGCTCTTATGTATCTTGCTTAACAACTCCATGTCTTTCAGGCAGGAAGGACAGTTAATGGACCAGACTACCAACATGAATGGCCGGTTGGCGTTGGCGGCCAATATTTGCTGATAGCTTCCTGAGGTAAATGCAGACGGATCGGCCTGTGCCGGAATATTAAAAGCAGTGATCAATGTAAAAACCGCGCTAAGGAAAAATTTTTTTAAGCTCATGATTTGATTCCATGTAACCGTCGGTTAAAGTTTTTGTCAGCTACTTGCCACGATGCGTCTCGTTTCTTAGAGGTTAAAAGCATCATTTTTCTCGTCGATTGAGCACGGTGTACAAAGCCATTCCGGACAGCATCGACACAACGAATAGCCAGGCTTTGGGCTGCCCGGCAGCAGCGCTTACCACGGCAGGCCCTGGGCAAAATCCTGAAAGTCCCCAGCCGATTCCAAACACCAGGCTGCCTAGTAACAACCGAGTATCTAGCTTGGTTGCAGAGGACAACCTCATAGGTGCGCCAAGCAAACTGAACTGACGCTTTTTGGCGATAGTAAAGCCAATAGCTCCAATCAGGATGGCGCCCGCCATGACGAATGCGAGCGACGGGTCCCAAGCTCCGGCCAGATCCAGAAAGCCGATGACCTTTGCAGGATCTGTCATGCCGGAAATGATCAGACCCAGCCCAAACAGCAGTCCAACGACAAAAGCATTAAGATTCAACATGGTTAGAGTCCAGTCAGGTGGCGAGTCAGATAAACGGTAATAATGCCCGCCATCATGAAAGTCAGCGTTGCCGCAATGGAGCGGATCGAGCCGCGGGAGATGCCGCAAACGCCATGGCCGCTGGTGCAGCCTGATGCATAGCTAGTGCCAAGGCCCACCAGCACGCCGGCAATGATCAATTGCGCGCTGTCTGCTTCAATGGTCACAGCAGGCAGGTCGAAGGCAATTTGATAAAGATACGGTGAAGCCATCATGCCGAGTAGAAACATGATGCGCCAGATTTTGTCTCCTTGAGCGGCTTGAAGCAATCCGCCCAAAATCCCGCTAATGCCGGCAATTCGGCCATTCAATAACACAAACATTGCTGCGGCTATGCCAATCAATAAGCCGCCGAAGAGACCGGCAATATAAGCACCGTTAGTAAAGTCGGATAGATTCATAGGTATTCTTTAAAATGTGGACGCTATAGTTTAAATCATTTGTACCATCAAAAAGGCTTAACAACCGCCAGGATCACAATCCCGACCAGAAACAACACCGGCACTTCATTCATCCAGCGGTAAAACACATGGCTACGGTGGTTGCGGTCATGTTTAAAATCAAGCAACCACAGATAACAAAAATAATGATAAACCAGCGTCAGCGCCAGCAGCGCCAACTTGGCATGCAGCCAACCGGCATGAGCATAAACAGCCCAGTCGTAAGCCGCCAGCATCCAGATGCCGAACAGCAAAGTCGCTATCATCCCCGGCGTCATGATGCCGAAGAACAGCTTTCGCTCCATGACTTTAAATCGCTCATTGCTGATCCCGTCAACGCTCATCGCATGATAAACGTAGAGACGCGGCAGATAAAACAACCCGGCAAACCAAGTGACCATAAAAATCAGGTGTAACGCTTTTAACCAGAGCATGAACTAGCCTTTAAGTAGTGATTCGATATTTGTTTTCATTTTCGCCACATCAAAAAGGCCGATTTCTTTTTTTACAACCGAGCCGTCCGGAGCAATCAAAAAAGTGCTGGGCGTAAACATGATGCCGCCAAAAGCATGGTCATGTTCTGAATTTAAATCCAGCGCCACAGGGTAGGGTAGTTGCTTGGCCTTAGTCATATCGACGACGTGGTTCGGCGGGTCGTAATACATCGCAACGGCAATCATCTCAAGGCCTGCGGCATGGTATTGAGTGTAGAGGTCGATTAAGTCCGGGATTTCTTGAATGCAGGAAGGGCAGTCGGTCGCCCAGAAAGTAACGATGACCGGCTTGCCGCGCCAATCTTTTAAAGCGATTTTTTGACCGGTGATCGTGGTGAAAGTCACATCCGGTGCCGAAGTGATGGTTTTGCTACAGCCTATTGATATAAGCAGCAATAGTAATAAACCGAACTGCCGGTATTTTGTTTTCATGGGTTTGGTGGATTGAATGTCTGGGAGTTGAAACAAAATAACATACCCAATTTAAAAAACCATAACAACTCTGGATTGAGTCTTTATGTGTATAATTCCGGCGCAGCTTTTTGACTAGGTTGCGAATTATAGTATTACATTAAGACTGCCTGTTTATCGGGTAATATCAACTTATCGGGCGGACGCTCGATAATTACGCAAATTGAGAGTTTCACATGGCAAAGTTCTTGAACACCAGCGCAACAAATTACTTCCTTGAAGAGTTGATTAAAGATGCTAAAGATCGACTTATTCTGATTAGTCCATTTTTGAAGCTCAATGACAGAATGAAAGAATTACTCGCAGACAAAAACAGGCTGAAAATTGATGTCAGGATAGTCTACGGGAAAAGCGAGCTTCAACCCGAAGAAATCAACTGGCTTAAGGAATTGACTTATATCCGCACAAGCTTCTGCAAGAATCCACATGCCAAGTGTTATCTTAATGAGGAACTGTGCATTATTACCAGTCTCAATCTCTACGAATTCAGTCAAATCAATAATAACGAAATGGGTGTTTTAATTCGTCGCTCGGACGATGCCGATCTCTATAGAGACGCCTACGAAGAAGCGCAACGCATCATCCGTATCAACGCATCATCCGTATCAGTGATGAAGTACGTATCTCGCTTGAGCGGGTATCGGGCGAAACAGAAAGCAAGCCGGAAGCGGAGGAGTCTTCGGCAGGCAAATTGACTTCCTCCAAGCTTGCTCAGAAGCTAGGCATAAAAACCAACGAATTCATTGAAAAACTCGTCGCCTCTGGTCATCTTGAAACAAGAGAGGGCAAACATTACCTCTCGGACCAAGGCAAAGAGGTTGGCGGCGAGTTTCGAATGAGTCCCAGATTTGGCCCGTATTTTTTATGGCCGGAAAATTTTAAACTTTAAGAGCGGAGTATCGTACTTAATGGGTATGTGTTTCTGTATCAATATTTATAGAGTAGAACATCAATGAACAACATAGCCACCACAGCAAACGAAGAATCAGCAAAAACACTCACCACGGTCATCTATGCATTATATGCCGCATCTTATTTTGTCGGCGTCACAGCCATAGTTGCCATTGTGATGTATGTCAAAAGGGACGACGTGGCCGGAACATTTCTGGGAAAGCCATTTCCGGTGGCAAATCAGGACATTCTGGTTTGGGCTGCTTTGGAGTGCGCTGGGAGTCATTACATTCATGTTCATTGTCGGATGGTTTGTGCTGATTGCTAACGGCATCTGGATTATTTACCGCATAGTCAAGGGCTGGCTGCGGCTTAATGACGGTCAGCCCATGTATACCGTCTAAAAACATCAGCCGGTTGAACGGCTGATGTAAAATGTAACTGTTATAACAGGAACAAAGACGCTACTGCTTTTCCTTGGGTTTCACGCTTTTTCGCACTTTTTTATCGGGGCATTGGCAGGGTTGTTTTTCTGTTGTTTCCGGAATAACAAATTTCTGTTTAAAGTCCTCTTCACAGACTTTTAACGCCGCATGATCTTGAGCTTCTTGCACGCAGCTTAGATTTTTTTGAGCGGTTTGCACCTTTTCCAGAACAGTTGCTATTTGGCGCTCTTTATCGGCCTGAAACGTTGCCGGATCAGTATCTGCAACTGCCATGGCGGAAGCCAGTAAAAAAGCGCTATAGGTGACTGTCAATAAGATGGAATTCTTGGATTTCACGGATCCTCCTCAAGGGACTGTTTAACGATTGAAGTTTTCAATACCACTTTCTAATCAAAAAACTACGCCGCAAAAGAATACATGTCAAATGATTAATTTTTTCAGATAAAGTCGATTTTTGCTTCTTCCACATCTTCAATCCGGAGGTTGTCAAACAGTGCATTCTCGCCATCGGATCGATAATGTTTTTGTAGAAAAATCGTCGTGCAGCTTAAAATACGGACGGGTCTGACTTGATGCGTATACAGTACGCTGTAAGCTCAATCGTAAATAACCAACACATGAAGAATATTAAGTTGCAAACCTTACCTATTATTTTGATTCTTATCCTCTCTGTGATGGCGGGGCGTTCTGTGAGTGCACAAGAAACAAACAAGGCAATTGAAAATAAAGTTAAACATCTGCTGTCCCAAATGACGCTCGAAGAAAAAGTTGGGCAGATGACGCAGATTGATTTCACTGTCATCGGCGTTTACAAAGAACAAAACGCTGAAGATCAAATCGATCCGGCTAAGCTGGAAGATGCGGTAATAAATCACCATGTCGGCTCTATTCTGAATGCCCCTTTTACGCCCGATAACAAGGCGCAGTCGATTGAGATATGGCGAAAAATGATGCGCACTGTTCAGGATGCGGCATCAAGAACGCGTCTTAAAATTCCGGTTATTTACGGGATTGACGCCATTCATGGCGCTAATTACACGCAAAACTCAGTGCTGTTTCCGCAGGCCATTAGTATGGCGGCAACGTTTAATCCAGATCTTGCTTTCAAGGAAGGCGAAATCACCGCAAGGGAAGTTCGGGCTTCCGGCCTGCAATGGAATTTTTCTACAGTGATGGATATCGGCCGCCAACCGCTCTGGCCGCGCTTGTGGGAAACCTTCGGCGAAGACGTGCATTTAGCGTCAATGATGGGCACGTCTTATATCAAAGGCCATCAGGGTGATGATTTTTCAGCCGCCGATAAAGCACCTACCTGCCTGAAGCATTATGTCGGTTACAGCTATCCGCTTAATGGCAAAGACCGGACACCGGCCTGGCTTGGCGAAAGAACATTGCGAGAATATTTCCTGCCGACTTTTGAAGCAGGCATAAAAGCCGGATCGCCGACGGTGATGGTTAATTCGTCCGAAGTGGACGGCATTCCGGGGCATGCCAACTATCATTATCTGACCACTATTCTGCGCGGCGAATTGGGTTTTAAGGGCATTACCGTGTCCGATTGGGGAGATATCCAACGTCTTTACACCCGCGACAAAATGGCTGCTAGCGCAAAAGAAGCGGTAAAAATTGCGGTGATGGCCGGCATCGACATGAGCATGGTGCCGTTCGATTTTTCTTTTTATGAATTGCTGATCGATTTGGTTAAGTCAGGCGAAGTGCCGATGACCCGAATTGATGAAGCGGTATCCAGAATACTGACGGTCAAGTATCAGGCCGGGTTATTCGACCCCAAACCGCCGTTAGAGGTTGAAGGCAATTTTGCCACGGCGGAAGCGATAGAAACCAATCGGCAGGCAGCACGGGAATCGATTGTGCTTGCTAAAAACGACCACAACATCCTGCCGCTAAAAAAAGATGCCAATATTCTGGTGACCGGGCCGACCGCCAATTTGTTGAGCGTGCTGAACGGCGGCTGGACGATTACTTGGCAAGGGGCGGCTGAAGACTCATATCCTAAGGATAAGCCAACGGTTCTTGATGCGATAAAGAAGAAATCTACCGGCAAAGTAACTTATATCGGTGGAGAATCTTTTGACGCCCCAATTAATATAGAAAAAGTTGTCGAAGAGGCAGGCAACCACGATGTTATTTTGCTCAGTCTGGGCGAACATACCTATACCGAAACCCCGGGTAACATTGAGACGTTAAATCTTGATCAGGCTCAGGTCGATCTTGCCAATGCCGCGCTTGCAACCGGAAAACCGGTAATTTTGCTGACCTTGGGTGGCCGTCCGCGGATTATCACATCAATTGCAGAACGGGCTTCCGGCGTTATTTTGGGCTTTTTGCCGGGCATGGAGGGCGGTGAGGCCATCGCCGATATTTTATACGGCGACTACAACCCCAACGGCAAACTGCCCATTACCTATCCGAGAAATACTAATGGCATTACGCCGTACGATTACAAACCGATCGAATCGTTTGAGCAGAATACTTATAATCCGCTGTATCCGTTTGGGTATGGCTTGAGCTATACCACTTTTGCAACCAGCGGCTTGAAGGTCGAGAAAGATAAAATCAGCATCGGCGAAAATATCAAGGTCAGCGTCAATGTTAAAAACACCGGCGCATTTAAAGGCAAGGAAACCGTGCTGCTTTATATCAATGACGTGGCGGCGTCGGTGACTCGTCCGAATAAACAGCTCAAAGCCTTCAAGAAAGTCGGGCTGAATCCGGGGCAATCCGAGAGTTTAAGCTTTACCTTAACGCCTTATGACCTGTCGTTTATCGGCGTTGATCTAAAGCGCATTGTCGAGCCGGGCGATTTTAAGGTGATGGTGGGTAATGAAACGGTTGGCTTTACCGTGATCAAATAGTGAAACGATGGGTTTCACTGCGTTATACCCATCCTATACCTTAACCTGACATACCGGCAAAATTATGATCAATGCGACCGACTCGACCTATAGGTCCGATAAAAGCTCTTATTTAGGCTCACTAACAATATTAACTTCACTGTTTTTTATCTGGGGTTTCATAACCTGTTTGAATGACATTTTGATCCCGCATTTGAAATCGGTGTTTACGCTGAATTACACCGAGGCAATGTTGATTCAGTTTTGCTTTTTTGCCGCCTATTTTGTCGTTTCCATTCCCAGCGGCTATTTGGTCGAAAAAATCGATTATAAAGGCGGCATTATTGCCGGGTTAAGCATCGCGGGCTTCGGCTGTCTGTTGTTTTACCCCGCCGCAAGCGCACATTCATATCCGTTATTTCTGGCAGCTTTTTTTGTGCTGGCCTCAGGAATCACCTTGTTGCAGGTCGCCGCAAATCCGTATGTGACCATTTTAGGCAATCCGGAAACCGCTTCCAGCCGATTGACCATGACTCAGGCGTTTAACTCGCTGGGTACGACTATCGCTCCTTATTTCGGTGCGCTGTTTATCCTTGGCACTGCCGTTAAAACGGCTGATGAAGTCAAGCTGCTCAATGCCGGCGAATTATCGGCTTATCAAGCGGCGCAAGCGGCCGCCGTGCAAACTCCTTATTTACTGCTTGCCGCGATTTTGTTTTTTATTGCGGTCGTTTTTGCGCTGATTAAATTGCCAAAGGTTGAAGCTGCTAAAACCCGGGATTCAGGCGGTGAGGATGATGTTCATGATAGCGCCTGGGATTATATGCACCTGGTACTCGGCGCGATCGGCATTTTTGTTTATGTCGGCGGCGAAGTGTCCATCGGCAGTTTTTTGATCAATTTTCTGGGCGAGCCTGCCATTGCCGGATTGGCAAAACAAGAAGCCGGAAAATATGTGTCGCTTTATTGGGGCGGGGCTATGGTAGGGCGATTTATCGGTTCAGCGGTCATGCAAAAAATCCAGCCCGGAAAGATGCTAACCTTTAACGCGGTAATGGCGGCGTTATTGGTTTTAATGGCCATGCTCGGCAGCGGTCATGTTGCGGTGTGGGCGATTCTTGCGGTTGGATTATTTAACTCGATCATGTTTCCAACCATCTTTTCGCTCGCAGTTAGCGGCTTGGGCAAGCACACCGGTCAGGGATCGGGGATTTTATGCTCCGCCATCGTCGGCGGCGCTATTCTTCCCGTTGTGCAAGGGGCCTTTGCTGACTGGGTCGGCATTCAACAGGCGTTTTTTATCCCGGTTCTTTGCTATGGCTACATCGCTTATTATGGATGGCAAGGGCACAGGTTATAGGCGAACCGGCGAAAGCGTACAACATTAAAGCGTCATCATGGTGATTGTCGGTGAACTCAGCTGGTCGTCTTGATGAAAACCCCGAACAACAATGACATTATCGCCTTCGTTTGCAAGTCCGGCTTCAATTGCATGGTGACGAGCCAGTTTATTGGGATGAGCATGGCCTGTATCCTCAGCATATACCGGTATAACCCCCCAGTATAGGTTCATTCGTTGGCAAACCCATTTGTTGGCGCTGATGGCTATCAGCGGTGCAGCAGGCCGTGCAGAACTCAGTGTAACCACGGACATGCCGCCGCTGGTAATGCTGACGATGGCTTTTGCATTCAGGTCAAAGCAAAGCTGCGCAGTTGCATCGGCTACTGCAACACCGAACGGCAGGGGTTTTTGGTCGTTGTACCGGCGCACCATTTTACCGTAAACATCCTCTTCCCTCATGAACGCCTCGGTTTGGTTGATGACTCGGGACATCATGTCAACCGCTTCAACCGGAAAATTTCCGGACGCGGTCTCGCCCGACAACATCACCGCATCGGTAGAAGAATAAACTGCGTTGGAAACATCGGTCACTTCGGCGCGCGTGGGCCTGGAGTTTTCTATCATCGATTCGAGCATTTGGGTGGCGACGATGACCGGCTTATTCATTGCTCTTGCGCTCTTGATAAGCTGGTGTTGGGCAATCGGCACATCTTCCGGGTTCAGTTCTACGCCCAGATCGCCTCTGGCAACCATGATCGCATCGGAGGCGCTAATGATTTCTTGGCTGTTGATCAAGGCTTCCGGTTTTTCAATTTTGGCAATGATATGGGTATCGTAACCGCTTGAGGTGATCAATTGACGCAGATCGGTAATGTCTTCGGCTTTTCTTACGAATGACAATGCCAGATAATCAACGCCCAAATCCAGTGCAAATAAGGCGTCCGCCCGGTCTTTGTCGGTTAATGATGGGCAGGATACATTAACGCCGGGTAGGTTGATGCCTTTGTTATTTTTTAGCTCGCCGCCGTGAATAACCTCACAAGTAATGTCGTGAGCTTCTTTTTTAATCACTTTGATTTCGAGTTTGCCATCGTCGAACAGGATTCGATCCCCCGCTGTGACATCGTCAGTCAGGGCCTGATACTGGCAGGGAATAAGGTTGTCATCGCCAAGAATATCGCGGGTCGTTACTATAACCTGGTCGCCTTTGTTAATGATAATGCTGCCGTTTATAAATTTCCCGGTTCTGATTTTGGGGCCGCAAAGATCGGCAAAAATGGTAACGTGCTGATTCGATGCTTCAGCCGACTGCCTGATTATCTGATACAGCTTTTGATGGCTCTCGTGTTCGCCATGAGACATGTTCAGCCTGAAAACATCCACCCCGGCTTTAATAAGATCAGAGATAACCTCATGGGTATTTGAAGCCGGGCCCAGCGTGGCAATGATTTTTGTTTTGCGGCTGGATAGATGGGGTATGTTGACATGAATAGGCATTTTACGCGTCCTTTATGGCTGTCTATTAATTAATTCCAGCGTAGGTGAGCTTGCCTGTCGCCGAACCTGTTTGAACCATTTTTTATTCCTGTAATAAACTCTGTATCCGTGCTTCCAATTTGGGATAAGGGCCAATTGCGCAATCCCTGAGAACGCCTTGTTTATCGACCAGAATGTGCGAGGGAGTGCCTCTTAAGTCGAAACGTTCGAAAGTTTCTGCATGGTAATCAAGAGACTGAAGATAATTCAGTACTTGTTGCCTAATCTGTTGTTGATGCGCTTTGGGTTGCCGATCAAAATCGGGAATACGGTTTTGTATGAAGTCTGCAATCTCATTATCGGTCACCTCGCCGCGCTGCCTGAGCAAACGATCCATCGCAAGCGGGAAAGGAATTTGATAGGGCAGACGGCCTGCGTTTAATTTACCTTGCTGGTTGAGTACCCGTAATGTTTCGCCGACGACCTCGCCATGCGTAGCCAGTCGGGTTAGGTTTTCAAGATTGTTTCTATCAAAATCCTCAAACGCGGTAGCGACACCTAGTACCGTTAAACCGTGTTCCGAGTATTTTCGGTGTAAGTCTACCGCCTGAGGCAAGGCATGTAAAAAACAGCCGGGGCAATTCACCTGAAATACTTCGACCAGTACAACTTGGCCTAGTAATTGATCAAAATTAACCTCTGTTCCCTGAACCCAGTCGGAAACGGATAATAGTGGGGCTTTTTGGCCTAGTTGCGCTCTCATATATTCGATATTGATAGATAGTTATTATATTGTGGCGACGTTTTTATGGCTTTGACGCCAGGAGACGTTTTACGGCACTTCTTTAAATCGATAGATAAATTTTTTAGAAGGCGGATTGGCGTATCTGGGCTCTTCCGGCTTTATTTCGATTGGCTCGGATGGCGAGGGGGCATTGATGATTTTTTCTTTAATAATTGTATGCTGCTGAGGTGCTATGGGCGGATAAGCAGGATATGATTGAGGAACAGGAGCCAATGGATAAGCCGGATAATAAGGCGGAAATTGATATTGCAGGTATGGATATGGGATCCGCATGTTTTGACGCTCCAGTGCATCTGCCTGCCGCTTTGCTTCAATAGCTTGCTGTTGCTGATATTCAGCGCTTCTTTTCAGAGCCTCGACAGACGCTTTTCTGTCCAGTTCGGCTTGACGCTCCTTTTCGGCCTTGAGTCTTTCCGCCTCACGCTTGGCAAAATCATCTTCCCAGGCTTTTAGCTTGGCTTCTTCTTCGGCAGCTTTGCGCGGATCAGTTTTTTGAATTTCAATGGCTTTTTGCTTTACGGAAGACTTGCATGGTGTGGATTGATAAACTGTTTTTCCCGATTTTAGCTGGCATTTAAAAACTTCTTCAGCTTGGACCGAGGCAGTGAATAGGGTCAATAAAATAAAAAATATTTTTTTCATGATTGAATACCTATTAGTGAGTGCTAAAAGGATGATACAAATAATCCTGATTATTTAGCAAGATTGGGGAACTTACTTACTCTATGTGTACGCGTTTCGGTTATTTCAAGTAACACTACACTGTTGAGCCAAGGCCCATCGCACATGTTCCCTGACCATGTCGGAGTCATGATCAAGCATAGGCTTTAAGGCTTCAATAATAAGCGTTGATGGAGGCGCATTGCCCAAAGCAACGGCGATATTCCTCAACCAGCGCTGATGGCCGATTCTGCGTATCGCCGAACCTTCGGTTTTTGCCAGAAATTCCGTTTCAGTCCAGGCAAATACTTCGAGCAATTGTTGGGTATTGAGCTGGTGTCTGGGATGGAAATCCTGCTCGTCGGTTGGCTTGGCAAAACGATTCCACGGGCAGATGAGCTGGCAGTCGTCGCAGCCATAAATACGGTTGCCGATCAGCGGCCGTAAGTCTTCCGGTATTGAGCCGTGCAGCTCGATGGTCAGGTAGGATACGCAGCGTCTGGCGTCAACCTGATAGGGCGCAATAATCGCCTGGGTCGGGCAAATATCCAGGCAGGCGTGGCACTGACCGCAATGCGCTGTGGCTGGACTGTCGACCGGTAGCGGCAGGTTGGTGAACAGTTCGCCCAAAAAGAACCATGATCCGGCTTTGCGATTAATGACATTCGAATGCTTGCCGATCCAGCCCAATCCTGCTTTTTCGGCCAGGGCTTTTTCCAGAACCGGGGCGCTGTCGACAAAAGCTCGCATGGATTCAGGAAGCTGGGAGCCGACTTCCGCTTGAATCTTATCTGCCAGTTTTTGCAGGCGATTGCGCATCAGTTTGTGATAATCGCGGCCCAGCGCATAGCGGGAAATATAGGCGGAAGCCGGATCAGCCAGTTGTTGCTTCATCGCAGAAGTGGATTCCGTCTGGTAATCCATGCGCACTGAAATAATGCGTACAGTGCCTGGGTGCAATAGCTCGGGTCTGCTGCGTTTTAGGCCGTGGCGCTGCATGTAGTCCATTTCACCGTGGAAGTTATTGTCCAGCCAGTGCTGTAGATGCGCTTCCGCTTCCTGCAAATCAGTATCGGCGATGCCGACCTGTTGAAAGCCCAACTCCTGCCCCCATTGTTTAATTTGCAAGGCGAGGGCGGCCATTGTTTGACTGTTTATGACCATAACTGACGACAAGGATATAATGCATTTATAAAAATAAGGAACAACAGCACAATACCATGCAAAATTTACCAATAAAACTCTATCGTGCGATACAGGTCAGGGAAATGGACCGAATCGCCATACAGGAACGCGGCATTCCGGGGTTTGAACTAATGAACCGGGCTGGGCATGAAGTTTTCCAGCGCCTTAAGAAACAATGGCCGCATGCCCGGTCTGTAGCTGTTTTTTGCGGCTCCGGCAATAACGCGGGCGATGGCTATATTATTGCCAGGCTGGCATTGGATGCTGGACTGAAAGTTTGCGTTTATGCGGCTTCAGAACCTGAAAAGCTCTGCGGTGACGCATTAATTGCTTATCGTAAATACAGTGAAGCCCATGGATCGGTCATACCATTCAAGACTAAACAGGGGATTAATGCCGATGTGCTGGTTGACGCATTGCTGGGTACCGGTCTGGACAGGCCGGTAGCCGGGCTTTACGCCGAAGCGATACAGGCCATGAATGCTCATTCAGCCCCTGTCGTTGCCGTGGATATTCCGTCCGGTTTAAACGCCGATACCGGTAATGCGATGGGCTGTGCGGTAAACGCTGTTTGCACGGTTACTTTTATCGGGCTTAAACAAGGCTTGTTTACCGGGCAGGCGGCCGAGTTTTGCGGAGAGATTTATTATGCGCAATTGGGCGTGCCTGATGATGTGTTTGCAGGTTTTGAAGCTACGGCGACACGGGTTGTCAAGGTATCGTTGCCGCGTCGACATCGCTATGCCCATAAAGGTAATTGCGGACATGTGCTGATCGTAGGCGGTGAGCTTGGCTACTCCGGTGCCGCGATAATGGCGGGAGAGGCGGCTTTACGCGTGGGTTCCGGTTTGGTCAGCATTGCAACGCGGGCTGAGCATGCGGGGCTTTTGAACCTAAACAGACCTGAATTGATGTGCCATGGCGTAGAAACTTCAGAACAGCTATCGGCATTGCTGGCCAAAGTCGATGTTGTTGTTGTCGGGCCGGGATTAAGGCAAAGCGATTGGGCGAAAGCGTTATTTCATGCCGCGATAAGCGCTGGAAAACCGACGGTGGTCGATGCAGACGGTTTGAATCTTTTGGCCGCTGCACCGATAGCACCGATAGCAAAGACATATTGGATTTTAACGCCGCATCCAGGCGAAGCGGCCCGGCTCTTGAACTGTGCCACAGCCGCCATACAGCACGACCGATTTGCAGCGGCTTTGTCTCTTCAGGCGAATTACGGCGGTGTTGCCGTTCTTAAAGGAGCCGGAACGTTAATTGCCTCCGAACATCAGCTCGCTGTTTCCAATACAGGCAATCCCGGCATGGCATCCGGCGGCATGGGGGATGTATTGTCCGGCGTGATTGCCGGTTTGTTAGCCCAAGGTTTATCTTTGCGGAATGCGGCGCAACAAGGGGTTTACCTTCACGGTTTGGCGGCCGACTTGGCCGCAGAAAAAGACGGGGAGAGAGGTTTACTGGCCAGCGATTTAATGCCGTATCTCAGACAAGTGGTAAATTAATGAAGATATATCTACAAGATACAGAAGCAACAGAACAATTCGGTGCAAAACTCTGGGTGGAATTGCCATCAAAATGCCTGATATTCTTGCATGGCGATTTAGGCGCGGGAAAAACGACGTTAGTCAGAGGTTTTCTCAGGGCGGCAGGTTACACCGGCGCAGTTAAAAGCCCGACCTATACGTTGGTGGAAGAATATACGATAGGCGATCGCAAGATATTTCATTTTGATTTGTACCGGGTTGCAGATCCCGAAGAGCTTGAATGGATAGGAATAAGAGATTATTTCGATCAGGATTGCATCTGTTTTATCGAATGGCCGGATATGGGTAAGGGCTTTTTGCCTGAGCCGGATAAGGTCATTTCTTTAATTGTGGATGGATCTGGCAGGTCAATAGAGTACGTATGATCACCTATAGTTAAAAAATAGTTGTAACTGCCCTAGAAAAACAAATACATACTGCTATAATCTCATCTAGATTGTCACTTTGTGAGTTTGGTCAATGGGAAGATACTGGAAGGTCTTGTTTATTATTGGATTGCAGTTATTGGCTGTGCCCGGTTATGCGGAACAGATCAATATCAGTGCATTGCGTTATTGGAATACGCCTGATCAAACTCAAATGCTGTTTGATGTGACATCTTCGCCTGAGCACCGGGTTTTTTTGATGAAGAACCCGTCGCGATTAGTGATTGATATGCGCAATACCAATATAAAGCAGGCATTAAGCCAGCCGGCGCCCTCTCATCCTCTGTTCTCCCAAGTACGTGTTGCGGCAAAAAATAAAGACGAGATAAGGATTGTAGTCGACTTAAAAAAGGATATTAACCCCAGGAACACGTCTTTAAGAACCAATAGCATGAATGGCCATCGCTTGGTTATCGAGTTATTAGACAAAGCGCCGGGCACATCTGCGCAAGTTGTAAAGAGGCCGGAAATTAAAACCACTGAAGATAAAATGGCTCTTGTCAAAATGGCCGATAGTAAAGCTATTGCAGAAAAAACTGTCAAAGAATCTCCAAAGACAGTAACAAAAAAGAGCGTAGCCAATCCGGTTGAACCCACCAAAGTTGCCAAACGAGGTAAAGACATCGTTGTTGCGGTTGATGCGGGGCATGGTGGCGATGATCCTGGTGCGCATGGACAAAACGGTACCGAGGAAAAAAAGGTTACGCTTGCGATCGCCAAAAAACTTGCCGATTTAATTAATAAACAACCAGGCATGAAGGCTGTCTTGGTCCGCAAGGGCGACTATTTCGTGGATCTGAGAAAAAGAATGCAAATCGCCAGGACGGCCAAAGCCGATTTGTTTGTCTCTATTCATGCTGACGCCTTTCAGAATTCGACAGTCAAAGGCGCTTCGGTGTTTACCTTGTCCAATAAAGGTGCAACCAGTGAGGCTGCGCGATGGCTGGCAAAAAGTGAGAACGCAGCAGATTTGGTTGGCGGCGTCAGTCTTAATGACAAAGAAGATGTGTTAGCATCAGTATTGCTGGATTTGTCGCAGACTGCTACGCAAGATGCCAGTGTGAATGTTGCCAGAAAAGTATTGAAAAATTTCCAAGATATCGGTGAGCTGCATTACGCCTCAGTGCAGAAAGCTGGATTTCTGGTATTGAAATCGCCGGATGTGCCGTCTATCTTGGTAGAAACGGCATTTATCTCTAACCCATCGGAAGAGCTTAAGTTGGTCAATACTGCGCATCAATTAAAAATAGCCGGCGCTATATTCAATGGCGTGCGCAGTTATTTCAGTAAAGACATTGTTGTAGAAAGCAATGTCGCGGCTTTAGAAATGTAAGAGCTGGAGTCAAGGTTAAGGTGCTATTATCGCAAGCTATAAGTAAAGTGTGAATAATTAGTCCAGTCATATAAAATACGTTTTTTGCTTTAGGTCGGCTGATGCGTATTCATTCACTTCCCACTCAACTTGTTAACCAGATTGCCGCCGGCGAAGTGGTCGAAAGACCCTCGTCCGTAGTTAAAGAGCTAGTTGAAAATTGTTTTGATGCAGGAGCCAGTCAAGTCACTATTGATATAAAGCAAGGTGGCGCAAGGATGATTAAAATCCGGGATAACGGCTGCGGTATCGTCAAAGAGGATTTACCGCTGGCCTTGTCCCGGCATGCGACCAGCAAGATTGCCAGTTTGAAAGATCTGGAGCAAGTGGTCAGTATGGGTTTTCGAGGTGAAGCCTTGCCCAGCATCAGCTCTGTTTCAAGGCTCACGTTGATTTCACGTATTAATAATGCCGATTGCGCCTGGCGCGTTAACGCTGACGGTTCTGAGCAGGATTTTGATCCGCAACCCGACCCGCATCCGCGGGGCACCACCGTTGATGTGCGCGACTTGTTTTACAACACCCCCGCCAGGCGCAAGTTTTTAAAAACTGAAAAAACCGAATTTGCCCATATAGAAACCTTGATTCAGCGCATGGCGCTGAGCCGTTTTGATATAGGCTTTACTCTCTCGCACAACCAAAAGGAAATACTCAACCTGAAGCCGGCGGCAACTGATAGCGAGCAAGAGCGAAGAATTGCCGGTATTTGCGGCTCTTCTTTTATCGAAAATTCAATAAAAATCGATTTTACAGCGTCGGACCTGCATTTAAGCGGTTGGGTTGGACTGCCGACTTTTTCTCGCAGCCAGCAGGATATGCAGTTTTTCTACGTCAATGGCAGGTTGGTCAAAGATAAGCTGGTTTCTCATGCCGTTAAACAGGCTTATCAGGATGTTTTGTTTCATGGGCGGCATCCGGTTTTTGTTTTATACCTGACGCTTGATCCCACGCTGGTTGATGTCAATGCGCATCCGGCAAAGCTTGAAGTCAGGTTCAGAGAGGGGCGTCTGGTGCATGACTTCCTGTTTTCCGCATTGCATCGGTCGCTTGCCGATTTAAGGCCGGGACATAACGTAATCCAACAAGCGGAGTCCGAATCATCGCCGCAAACACAATCTGGTTTGGATGCCAAGCCAAACAAAGTGGGCTGGCTAAACGAGGGTGTAAGCCAACAATCAATGCCCGGCTTTGGTGTGAAGATGGCCTACAGCCCAAGGTCTCCACAGCAGGCATCATTGCCTTTGCAGATAGAAGAATCCATACAGGCTTATGCTTCGCTGTATCCAAAGTCCGAGCCTGTAGTGCAACCGATGCAATCGGAAGCAAAGCCGCTGGGTCATGCCATTGCGCATCTGCACAGTATCTACATCCTGTCCGAAACGCCTACCGGGATCATTCTGGTCGATGCTCATGCGGCGCACGAACGGATTACCTATGAGCGATTAAAACAGCAATACCAAAACGGCGCAGTGCCCAGTCAGCCCTTATTGCTGCCGATTAAAATAAAAGTCAGTGGGGCGGAAGCGGATTTGGCCGAACAGGAATATGAATTTTTCAACACCTTGGGTTTTGAAATCAACCGTTCCGGCCCGGAAACTATTGTCCTGCGTTCTATACCCATCTTATTGAGTAATATCGATATGGAAACCCTGATTCGAGATGTGCTGGCCGATATAACCGAGCACGGCATGAGTCAGCGGATACAAGAAAAATCTAACGAAATATTAGCTACGGTAGCCTGTCATGGTGCCGTTCGTGCACACCGTCGCTTGACCATTGACGAAATGAACGCTTTGTTGCGGGATATGGAACAAACCGAAAGAATAGGGCAGTGCAATCATGGCAGACCCACTTGGGTAGAATTATCGACCAATGATCTCGATAAATTCTTTTTGCGCGGTCAATAAATTTATATTCGTAGATGCGATCTTCTGGATATTCGCCTTTACATTAAGACATTCAAAACTATGCAAGATAAACCCAAGCCTCACGCTATTTTTCTGATGGGGCCTACCGCCTCAGGAAAAACCGCTCTTTCCGTGCAGCTCGCCCAGGCGCTTAACGGCGAAATCATCAGCGTTGATTCAGCGCTTGTGTTTAAAGGCATGGACATAGGTACTGCCAAGCCCACGCAGGAAGAGAGAGGGGGTATCCCGCATCACCTGATAGATATACTCGATCCCGCCGAATCATTTTCTACCGGTCAGTTCAGAAAGCAGGCGCTAAATATAATGGACGACATAACCAGTCGGGGAAAAATACCGATACTGGTCGGCGGTACCATGCTGTATTTTAATGCCCTGAACAGTGGTCTTGCCGTACTGCCGGAAGCTGACGCTGACATCAGGGCCAAGCTCGATCAAGACTTGGAGGAATTGGGCAAAGAAGCTCTGCACCAAAGGCTTGCTAAGGTAGATCCCGAATCGGCGGTGAGAATTCATCCCAATGACCCGCAGCGTATACAGCGCGCCCTGGAAGTGTATGAAATTAGCGGCAAGCCGCTAACTTCTTTTTTCACCGAAGCCCAGGCGCAAGATATTCCTTACCGGAGGATAAAGCTGATTATTGCTCCGCAAGATCGTGCCATACTGCATGACATTATTGCTCGGCGCTTCAGGCAAATGCTGGAACAGGGCTTTATTAATGAAGTGGAGGTGCTGTATCAGCGTGGTAATCTGACTGAAAAAATGCCCTCGGTCAGAGCCGTCGGTTACCGACAAGCTTGGTCCTATTTGCAAGGTGAATATGACCTTGAAACGATGATCGAAAAAGCCATTGTTGCCACCCGGCAACTGGCCAAACGCCAGTTTACCTGGTTGCGTAGAGAAATTGATGCGACAAGCTTCCAGACCGGCCAAAAGGACTTGTTAACGAGAGCATTAGAGACAGTTAATAATAAGTTGTAGCGTGAGTATATAGAGTGGTCTTGGGATGGTTGCTAAATTCTCTAGTTTATAAATTTATAAGCATATCTTAGTAATAATCAAGCCCTTGATATTTGAAAAGAATCTAATCTGGTGAGAACGGAAGAGAAGCGCTTTCTCAAAACGCTAGTGTGCTGAACGGCTTCAGATAAAGAAGTGTAGGAAGTGTGCAGCAGATATACAGCATAGGTATTATGCTGGGGATGAGGCTAGCTACTGAAAAAGCTTCTTACAAGGCATTCGTGTATTTCATGGGTTTGTTATTTCAATCCATGACATCGACTAAATACGAGCTTGACCCAAAAGTCAGTCAACTTTCGGGTCAAGTTTATGAGTTTGTTACGCTGGGGTTACATTCTCGGCTTGTGGACCTTTTTGGCCTTGTGTTACTTCCATAGTAACTTTTTGGCCTTCTCTTAAGGTCTTGCGACCGGTGCCGTTAATTGCACTATGGTGAACAAAAACATCTTTGCCACCTTCTTGTTCAATAAATCCAAAACCTTTTTCATCATTGAACCATTTAACGGTACCTACAACTTGCTCTGACATATCACACTCTTACTTAAAAAAATCGCCAATTTTTGTCGGCGTTACAAATCCCAGCTTCAAAATAAAGCCGGCTCAAACTTTAATTACGTCAGATAATAGCATTAAGATGTGAGCAGAGCAAAATATTTTAACTAGGCTCAAAGATAATTCTTTAACAGTTAAGATGTCGGTATCAAAAAAGCCTTAAACGAGAGAGAGTTATTTCGAAACTTATGCCGGTTTATTAATTCAGTATGGCAATGTGAAAGGCATCAAGTTAACTTTAGTCTGGAATTATGGTTGAGTCAGAAGTTGCTGGTAAGCGCCTTGAAAATACAAGAGAGGATCACCCGCTCGACAAACGCTTTCTTGTACTTCACCGATTATAATCCAATGCGTACCGGCGAAAACTTTATCTATGACTTTGCATTCCAAAGACATGATGCTGTTGTCCAGTATAGGGGTATCTGTAATGCCCATTGTCCATCGTGTATTTTCAAACCGTTGCTGTTGACTGCTGCCGCCGGCAAATTGGTTGGAAACATCTTGTTGAGTTGAACTTAAAACATTGACGGCGAAGCGCTGGCTTTCTTGAATTCCCGTACCGGTGTCAGCAGACTTATTAATACAAACCAATACTTGTGGTGGATTAATTGAAACGCTTGAGAACGCGGTCACTGTCATTCCCTGAAGACCAAATTTCTCAGAATGTGTCGTAACAACGGTGACACCGCTGGCCCATAGTTGCATAGCCTTTTTAAATTCATCAACACCAACAGTCATTAATTTTCCCGATCATTTATTATTCAAAGATGTCGCCTTCTTTGGCTATAAAGACAAAAAAGGGCGATTGTTAAGGTTTATTCAGGCTTTATAATACAGCACCGGCACGTGCTTGTTAAATAATCGGAGAGATGAGTATCCGATTTTTTCAAGATAACAATTAAAGTTATTGCTCTGAGAATTTTATTAAAATATTAACACGCCGATTTTTTTCTCTTCCTTCCTGCGTTGAATTGTCGGCAATGGGCATAGTGTCGGCGTAAGTAATGGCACGCAAACGGTTACTGTCCAGTTGTTGCAAGACCAAGAAATGCAGAACACTGGTGGCTCTTGAAGCGCCCAGCTCCCAGTTAGAAGGGAACTGGGCAGTTTTAATAGGAATGTTGTCTGTATGTCCTTCAATCAGAATTAGGCCTACCGATTGTTGTAATAAAGGTATAAGCCGCTTTAGTAGGGCCCCGCCAGAAGCCGTCAGGTCTGCTTCTGAAGATTTAAACAATACGTTATCCTGAATTTCAAGCTGTGCATAACCTTGGGCAACTTTTATATTGACGGCTTTATCAAGACCAAATTCAGCAACTGTTTTTGTTAGCTGTTGTTGTAGTTCGTTTTCTTCTGAATTGACGGCAGTTTGTTTAATGTCAATTGATTTGGCAACGGAATCTGTTGTAGTTTCAGTAGCAATTTTATTTTCTGGTGCTGTGGCAAGTATAGGAAGAATGCTGTTGCTTTCAATGGAGCTAGTTTTAATGTTAGATGTTTCTAGGTTAATCGCAGCTTTATTTTCAGTAGTTACAATTTCTTGTGCATGCTCATCTTTAGCAATCGGGGAAGGGGTATTTGTAACAGCAGATGTAACTGCAGGCAAACATGTTACGGTAGGAGCTTTCTTTGCTTTAACAGCTTGCGGCTTACTAGCATCTGCTTGTCGCTCCGTATTTATATTGCTTATTGTAATTAATGTGATCACGAGCATGACGATAAGCACAAATACATCCAGGTAAGTTAGTAGCCAGTTTTGTGAGTTGCGAGTGCTTGGTTGGGCAAGCAAATCCTCTAAAGACTGAGACGACTGTAATTTTAAAAATGGATGTTTACTCATTTGCAGTAATTAATCGGATTATTATAGGCGCATGCAGGCGGATTGATAAGTGCGTGAGCTTTTAGTCTTTTAATTCATTGTCATAATGCATAATGAACGATTTGAGTGTTTCTCTTACAAATGACGGACTACGGCGATCAGCTATCAGCGTAATGCCTTCCATCACCATGCTCATTATCATAATACGTTGTTCAGTGCGTCTCTCTAATTTTATAGCAATAGGATTAAAGACAAGGTTGGCCATGATGAGGCCGTAAAATGTTGTGATCAAGGCGGTCCCCATGCTGTAACTAATGCCTGCGATATCTTTAAGCTCAATGATTTGTAACATGTTCATCATGGCAATCAGGGTGCCAAGCATGCCGAATGCAGGAGAGTAGGCGGCTAGGCTATAAAAAATATTGGCTTCGGCTTTTTCCTTGGCTCTCAAGCGGGCAATGCGCCATTTAAGTAATGATAAGATATCTTCAATCGGCGTATGGTCTACGACAAGCTGAAAGCCGGTTTTTAAATATGGATTATTAATGGTCTCAATTATATTTTCAATCGCGTGCTTGTCTTTGTTAAACCACATTCTAGAAACTGCGATAATTTCGTTAGCTTCCTTTTGAGGATTTAAGCTTTCATAAAAGAAGATGAGCTTGAGCGATTTCAAGCTATGTTTAATGTCTCTTAAGGGATAACTTAAAAAAATAGCGGCAGTAGTGCCGCCAATAACAATCACAAGTCCCGTCAAATTGATAAAAGAAAATGGATTATTTGCAGCAAATATAACAATGAAAATGAATAGTATGATGCTTAGCAAAATACCTAAGGCTGTCGAGTAATTAATTTTTCTGGGGAATGTTCTTATTAGTGATTTGCTGAATTTCATTTGTAATAATATCGAATACGTTGATTATGCGGGTTGTAACGACTTGTTGTGTAATAAAATCATATTACATCGATGCTGGTAAATCTACTTATGTATAAATACGGATATAATGTATATTAGTAGTCTATTGAAAATAGAAATGTGAAAGTTTTTTGCAGTTGACGTTTTATAATTAACTGATGAAGGGATAAAAGTTATGATTAGTGTTCTGCTTGTTGATGATCATGAGCTTGTTCGAACCGGGATTGAATCATTATTGAATGATGCTGAAGATATTACGGTTGTCGGCGTCGCTAAATCGGGTGAAGAAGCTGTTGATGCGGTTGTCGCGCTGTTGCCGGATGTTATATTGATGGACATTAACATGCCTGGGATTGGCGGTGTAGAAGCTTGTCGTAGAATTCTCCAACAGGATGCTGAAGTAAAGATTATTGCTGTATCTGTTCACAATGATGGTCCTATTCCCCATCAATTGCTCAAGCTGGGCGTGTTGGGCTTTATTTCTAAGGGATCACCGGTAGATGAGATGGTTCATGCAATTCGGAAGGTCATGGAAGGTAAACGCTACTTGTGTTCCGAAGTTGCTAACAACTTGGCTTTCCAGGGCTTGCCAGGAAGCAACGAGTCGCCATTTGCACTGCTTTCTCATAGAGAAGCGGAGGTTGTTACTTTAATTCTTCAGGGAAAAACCATCAAGGAAATGTCGGATATGTTGGTCTTGAGCGATAAGACAGTAAATACTTATCGTTATCGTCTTTACAATAAACTACACATTAAAAATGATGTTGAACTAATTCGTCTAGCAATTAAATTCGATTATATCGATAATGCTTTGATTTAGCCAAAAGCGAACAGTTCAGATTTCCACGAAAAATTGCGGAAATCTGAGTCGAACAAAGTTTGATTTCTCAGCTTGTTATTTCGATTTACGCAGGATCGAACTGCATTTCTCTTGCTTTGTTAAAGGCATATCTAAAGTCAATAAACAGCGGCTGCTCAGAGTCTAACATTGATTCCAATAATTCATGTTGCAGCTGAAACTTAACATTTCCAATAGCTAAAGCTCCAATACCCACTGCGCCTTGAGCATTGACTGCGTGGATGAGTGGGGTACCGCAATCATCATTTTTGATGCCCTCTATACCTACTGGTGGCACTGCATTAACATCGGCAGCTACTTTAAGTTGAGTTGCCTCTTTTAGTACCCCGGCACTTAAAACCTGAATGCCAGCTTTTGCGGTACAGAAAATAATATCAGTATTAGTAACCAAGCGGCTCTTATCCGCTTCAGAATTGGCCAAAGCTCCTTTGAGGGTGCAATTAAAGCGGCGGTTGTAAGCTTTAGCGACATCCAAGGCAGTATCAATTGACAGATGATCAGTCAATGTCACGTCGGCACCGGCTAGTGAGGCAATAATGCCTGTGGCTATACCGACCGGGCCGGTGCCGCCAAAAATCATAACTGAGCAATCTTTCAGCTCTTTGTTGTGCTTTGCTTTTAGCTCTTTCTCCGCGCAAGTAACTAGTGCAGCGGCCGTGGTAAAAGCTCCGCTGGGGTCGGCAAAAACCGAGATTTCAAAAGGCGAAACCATGGCTTGTTTGCTAGTGTTCAGCATGTCCATGGCTAAGCCTAAATCGCGGCCGCCAATAAAAATTCCGGTGCGTTTGACGCCTGACGGACTGCGGGAGAAAGTAGCATCTTGAGTCAGTCCATAGACGCTATCCAGCTTGACGTTGTTATACGGAATAAGTACATCAAACCCCGCATCCAGTGCCATGTTAATGTCGAATGGACTATTGTTCGGCATGGGGTCAAGCATATGAAGAATGCTACGTTTCGCCATTAGAGCTCCTTGTTATTGTGCAGGTTAATCCAAAAATTTAGACTCAAGAGTTTGATTTAATATATTCTCTTGCGGTTTCAAAGGCATGCTCAAAATGCAGATAAACGGGTTTATCGGAGTTGAGCATCTTTTTCAGCAACATGATTTGAGTTTGGTATTTAATATTGCCGATTGCCATGGCTCCCAAGCCGACTGCGCCGCTATTTGAGCCTGTAATGGGTGTGCCGTTGTGGAATGCATCAACACCTGCGATACCTGCTGGCGGTACGGCATTTACATCGGCAGCCACTTTAAGCTGAGGAGCCGACGCGACAAGTTCTGCGCTTAATAGCTCAATACCTGCTGCGCCGGTCGCAAAGACAACATCAGCTGTTTTGATGTATTCCGCTTTATCTGCATCCGCGCCGGCTACAATTTTAATTTTACCGTCGCCGAATTCATTGTTACACATGTCGGCAATAGCTTGAGCTTTGTCCAATTGACGGCCGATAAGTTTCACGTTCGCCCCCCCTTGGGCGGCAATCACTGCGGCTACTTGGCCAACAGGCCCAGTTCCGCCTAGTACCAGAATATTTTTTCCTTCCAGAGTGGTGTCAAACTTGGTCATTAATTCACGTTCAGCAGCCGCTACCATGCCTGCTGCGGTAGTAAAGGCGCCGCTTGGGTCAGCGAAAACGGAAACTTCAAAGGGAGAGAACATTGAACGTTTGGCTGTATTCAACATATCCATTGCCTGTTTCGTATCACGCCCGCCGATGAATATCCCGGTGCGTTTCAGGTTTTTAGCGCTACGGGAAAAAATGGCATCCTGTACCAAGCCTTGAACTTCGCTGGGTTCAACATTGATATAAGGCACTGCAGAAACCCAACCTGCATCCAGTGCCATATTGACATCAAACGGGCTGAGGTTTTTAGCAGTGGTTAGCATGTGTAAAATAAGTGGCTTTTCCATGATATCTCCTTTATGTATTTATCGAGCAAGTATAAAAGAAAATACCGCAGAATAGAAATGTCGTTGTCTATTTGATTTTAAAGCGGAGACCAATCTGGGTATTATCAAGGTAATCTTATGTTTCGGGGTTGGGCAATGCATACTAATGATTTTATTGAAGGTTAAGTACGTGAATGATCTGAAGAATCTGCAACGGCGTAAAGCTCTCGATGCACGTAATCGGCAAATCGATAAGGATGTCTTGAGCCAGATCATTTGCGATCAATTTATAGCTCAGCCGATATACCGGCAAGCCCAAACCGTGATGTGGTATATCCATTGCCGCTCAGAAGTAAGAACTCAATCGGCCCTGTTAAACGAGCTGGCAACCGGTAAACGTATCGTCATCCCTTACTGCAGTAAGGATGAGCATGGACATAACAAGCTGGGGTTGTGGAGGATAGAGGATTTTGCCGAATTGGTGCCGGGAATGTGGGGAATTTTGGAGCCGCCCAAGCAGCGCTGGGGCGAGCCCGGGAAAAAAATTGCCCCTGAGCAGCTCGATTGCATCATGGTGCCGGGCGTGGCTTTTGATCGAAATGGCGGGCGCTTGGGTAATGGTGCGGGTTATTATGATCGCTTATTTAAAAATGTCCGGGCCGACACCACATTGATAGGTGTTTGTTTTGAGTCTCAGCTGGTTGAGCAAGTTGTCATGAATTCTCATGATGTGGCCATGGATTACGTTATAACAGAAAAAAATATCTATACCGGTAAAGGGCGGAGGTTTTCTAGCTGATGGATTTTCTCGTATTGAAAGACAGTGTTTATTCTTCGCCTGCTTTTGTTTTGGATGAGGCGGAAATTACCAGACAGCTGGAAATCCTGGCGGAGCTGAGGTCGCAATGTGGCTGTAAAGTCTTATATTCGATTAAATCATTGCCTTTTTCTGCGACCATGGAAATGGCGAAACCCTTTGTCGACGGTTTTTCGGTCAGCTCCTTGTTTGAAGCGCGGCTGGCTAATGAAATTCTAGCGGGGCAGGACAGTATTCATTTGACTACGCCCGGCATAAGGCCAGATGAACTGAATGAATTAAGCTCGCTGTGTTCGCATATCAGTTTCAATTCCTTGACTCAGTATCACCAGCATTCCGAAGCAGCCCAAGCACAGGCATCAATCGGCTTAAGAGTTAACCCCAAGCTGTCCTTTCTGCAAGACGATCGGTTTGACCCGTGTCGGCAGCATTCAAAGTTGGGTGTGGATATTGAAGAATTGAGCAAGTCTATTTGTCTGGACCAAATCGAGGGGTTGCATATTCATAACATTTTTTCGGCAACCGATTTCACTCCGCTCATTAAAACCGTCGACAAGCTTCAGCAGCTGTTGGGAGTGGGATTGGCTGAGCTTGAATGGTTGAATATCGGCGGCGGCTATTTGTTTGGTCAAATTGAAGATCACCGACCGTTTGTAGACCTGGTTAAGAAACTGAAACATGATTATGGTCTTGAGGTTTATATTGAGCCGGGCAAGGCGATCGTAGGCCGAGCCGGATATTTAGTGGCGACGGTGCTTGATAGTTTTGTCAGTGATGGTGAAACCGTTGCCATACTGGACACCTCGGTTAACCATAATCCCGAAGTATTTGAATATCAGCGTCAGCCTGAACTGCACGAAAATGATCCTGATGGGCAATACACCGCTATTTTGGCGGGCTGTACCTGTCTGGCCGGCGATGTATTCGGTAAGTACCATTTTACGGAGCCTTTGCAGGTAGGGGATAAAGTGGTTTTTAAGCATGTTGGCGCTTACACACTAATCAAGGCGAACCGGTTTAATGGCTACAATCTGCCGGATATATACCTGAGCAATCCGCTACGGGTGAAAAAAATAAAGCATTACGATTATCAGGATTACCGCCAGCAATGGCTAGCTGATTAAGGTTCAGGGTGAGCGGATGACTTGAGTGGTTCATCACTCATTAAGGCATCAACCTGTACATTTTTATTTTCAAAAAGGGCTAAAAACATGAAAGCAATAATGATGACGGCCATCGGTAACCCTGACGTCCTGGAATTACACGATATTGAAGAACCGGTAATTTCCACGGCAACGCAGATCAAAGTCAAACTTAAAGCCGCAGGCGTCAATCCTGTCGATACCAAAATCAGGCGTAACGGTCTGCTTTTTGATAACCCTTTGCCTGCGGTATTGGGTTGTGACGGTGCAGGGGAAGTTGTCGAAACAGGCAGTGCGGTCAGGCAATTCAAACCGGGCGATAAAGTCTGGTTTTGTCATGGTGGACTGGGCCGCGAGCAGGGCAATTACGCCGAATACACAGTGATAGATCAACGCTGGGCGAGTTTGATGCCGCAGACCAGCTCATTTATCGAAGCCGCCGCATTGCCGCTGGTACTGATTACTGCGTGGGGCGGATTGTTCGGTCGTGGTGGATTGCAATCAGGGCAAACCGTGCTGATCCATGCCGGAGCGGGAGGCGTAGGTCATGTCGCGATACAGTTGGCAAAATTAAAAGGCGCCCGAGTGATTACCACCGTGAGTTCCGAGCAGAAGGCGGAGTTTGCCAAAGCGATGGGCGCTGATGAAGCGATTCTTTATACGCAGGGCAGTTTTGTCGATGCAGTCAATACACTGACTGGAGGCAGAGGCGCCGATTTGGTTTTCGATACCGTGGGCGCCGGGGTGTTTAAAGAAAGTATCTCGGCTACAGCACACTTCGGCCGGCTGGTGACCTTGCTCGATCCGGGCGAATTGAATCTGGCTGAGGCTCGAATGCGTAACTTATTGATAGGTTTTGAGCTGATGTTAACGCCGATGCTTAGGGATTTGCCCGAAGAAAGGGACAAGCAGGTTGAAATTTTGAAGCAATGCGCTCAATGGGTTGAGCAGGGGCTGCTAAAAACCCGTATCAGCAAACAGTTACCGTTGGCAGAGGCCGTCAAGGCGCATCAACAGATAGAAACCGGGCATAGCACCGGAAAAATTGTACTGACTGTGTAGCGTTTCATTTGTGTTAAGAACAGATGGTTGCAGATTCAGACAGCCCTATATTTATGTATAATGGCAAATGTTAATTTTAAGATAATGTTGTAAGAGGTTATGGCAGAAAAAACAAAAAAACGCGGATCAGGTCGATACGACACGAAAAAAACGGCACCCAAAAAACCGACTTCACATTGGTTTAGAAATTCAGTACTGATTTCTATGTTCGGGTTTGCGTTTGCGTTAGTGAGTTATCTTGGCTACCTGGATTACAACGTACGCACCCAATTCGAGGGTAAACGCTGGGCTATTCCAGCGCGGGTTTACGCCAGTCCGGTTGAGCTTTATGCGGGTTACAACCTGACTGTCGCAAGGTTTGAAGAGTTGTTGCAGACGCTGCATTATAGGTTGGATACTCATTTGTCTTCGGAAGGCACCTATTTTAAAAACGGTTCGCAAGTCAGCGTAAAAACCAGAGAGTTCACCTTCTGGGACCAAGCCCAGCCCAGCAGCGTTATACGGGTAAATTTTACCCCATCAGGTATTGCCAATATCGTTGATATGTCGCAAACCAAAGACCTTGCCATCGTGCGCCTGGATCCCGTGCAAATCGGCAGCCTATACCCCACCATAAAAGAAGACCGGATTTTAATCAAATTGTCTGAGGCGCCGGATGCGCTGATTAAAGGCTTGCTGGCCTCGGAAGACCGGGATTTTTATCAGCATATCGGCGTTTCCTTTAAAGGCATCGCTAGAGCGATATGGATGAATGTGCTTGCAGGCCATATGGTGCAAGGAGGGAGCACGATTACCCAGCAGTTGGTTAAAAACTTTTATTTGACGTCCGAACGCAGTTTGAGGCGTAAGGTAAAAGAGGCTTTGATGGCTCTGATTCTGGAATACCGCTACAGCAAAGATGAGATTTTGGAAGCGTATTTAAATGAAATCTATCTGGGGCAGGATGGTGCCAGCGCTGTGCATGGTTTTGGTTTGGCCAGTGAGTTTTATTTCGGCAGTTCTTTAAAGGATCTGCCATTGGAACATCTAGCATCCTTGATTGCGCTAGTTCGCGGGCCATCAGAGTATGATCCAAGGCGTAACCCTGACCGTTCGCTGCAACGACGCAACCTGGTATTGGAAGAAATGGAAGCGGAAGGCTATATCACAAAAGAGCAGGCAACTTTGGCAGCAGCCAAGCCTATCAATGTGGTTGCGAATACCCATCGCTCGACCAATCGTTATCCCGGCTTTCTCGATCTGGTCAAGCGGCAATTAAGACAAGAATATAAAGAGGAAGATTTAACGTCCGAAGGCTTAAAAATTTTTACCACGCTGGATACGCGGGTTCAGGACGCGCTGGAGCAGTCGATGGCCAAGAAGCTTGATCAACTGGAAAAACTGCCTAAAGCTAATGACCTTGAAGCCGCCGCTGTAGTGACGCGCAGGGACAGTGGTGAAATAGCCGCGCTGATGAGCGGTCGTGATCAAGCCGATGCGGGATTTAACCGAGCTCTGGATGCAGTCCGGCCGATCGGTTCATTAATAAAACCGGTCGTGTATTTGACGGCGCTGGAATATCCCGACAAGTACACTATTACTACGCCGGTCGACGACACGGCCATTATGGTTAAAGGGACGGGAGGCAACGACTGGAGCCCAAAAAACTATGATCATCAGGAACATGGTACGGTAGGGCTTCATACGGCGTTAGCGCATTCCTACAACTTGGCTACCGTTCGCATAGGGATGGATATTGGCGTGGCCAGAGTCGCCAAGACATTAAGAAGCATGGGTATTAACCGTCCGGTTGACCTGTTTCCGTCGTTTTTGCTCGGAGCCGCGCAATTAACGCCGATGGAAGTGACTCAGATATACCAAACATTAGCTGGTGACGGGTTTTCAACGCCGTTAAAAGGCATCAGGGCTGTGGTTGCCGCAGACGGCACGCGTCTGCAAAGTTATCCGTTTACTGTCAGGCAGGTGCTTGATCCGTCCGTCACCTATATCGTCAACACTATCCTGCAGGAAGTGATGCATGAAGGCACAGGGCATTCGGCATACTCAGTTTTTCCGGCTGATTATGGACTGGTCGGCAAAACCGGTACCACTAATGATGCAAAAGACAGCTGGTTTGCCGGATATACAGGAGACTATTTATCCGTGGTCTGGATTGGTCGGGACGATAACAAGCCGGCCGGGCTGACGGGGGCAACCGGCGCTTTGCAGGTCTGGACCTCGTTAATGAGGCAGATTTCAACTCAGCCGGTGACATTGATTCCGCCCGATAATATCAAAATGGCCTGGGTTGATCCGATCAATGGCCAGCTGGCGAATGAAAATTGCGTGGGAGCGAAGCAGTATCCCTTTGTCGTTGGCTCTGAGCCTGAGGAATATTCGCCATGCGTCGATTCACCCATTAATCGAATAGAAACGTTGGTTAATGAATTGTTACCGAATAATTAAAAGGCTATTTATGAAAAAAATTACAATTTTTGCAGGGCTGATCGCAATGCTGCTTTTTAATGCTTCAGGCTATGCGGAAGATAAGCCTGTTAAGCAGTTGAAAGCGTTTTTAAAGAATACAACCTCACTCACCGCCGATTTTAAACAGGTTTTGATTAATGAGGCGGGCAATCCCACCCAAACCAGTTATGGCGTTTTTTACCTGCAACGTCCGGGAAAATTCCGTTGGGATTATTTAAAACCTTTCCAACAACAGATTATCTCTACGTCAGGAAAAGTCTGGTTTTATGATACCGATCTGGAACAGGTTACCGTCAAAAAGCTTGATGAATCCGTAGGTTCAACACCGGCATTGCTGTTAAGCGGAGAAATCTCGCTGGAGGATAATTTTACGATGGAACAGCAGGGCGTGGATGGCGATTTGACGTGGATAAAATTGCTACCCAAGAACCAGGAAAGCAGTTTTAAATACGTTCTGATCGGCTTGAATAACGGCTCATTGGGCGGCATGGAATTGAGCGATAATTTCGGCCAGCTCACGCGCATTTATTTTTCCAATGTCATCTTGAATCCGCCGTTAAAACAGACCTTGTTTGAGTTTAAAGCGCCTAAAGGTGTCGATGTTTTCTCTGATTAGTCATCGTATGAGTCGCCAGTGTTTGACGATTTAACCAAGCCCTTGGCCGATAGGATGCGGCCGACAGAGTTGGCCGATTATGTCGGCCAACAACATATCCTAAAACCCGGCAAGCCGCTTTATGAAACCGTTGTTTCGGGGCGCCTGCATTCAATGATTTTCTGGGGGCCGCCCGGCACCGGTAAGACCACGCTGGCACGGCTCATCGCCCAACATTCAGATGCCGAATTTATGCCGATTTCAGCGGTGTTATCCGGCGTCAAGGAAATCAGAGCGGCAGTCGCCGAGGCCAAAAAAATCCAGCTGGAAAAACATCGACGCACGATTTTATTCGTCGATGAGGTGCATCGTTTTAACAAATCCCAACAGGATGCCTTCCTGCCGCATGTCGAGGACGGCACGGTTTATTTTGTCGGCGCCACCACCGAAAACCCGTCTTTTGCGCTGAACAATGCGTTATTGTCGCGGGCGCGAGTCTATGTGCTTAACGCCTTAACGGCTGATGATTTATTGGTGGTGATCGATAAAGCTTTAACCGATAAAGTGCGCGGTTTAGGCGAACAAGCTATCGAAATGGACAATGACATCAGGCTGCTGTTCGCTCAAGCGGCTGACGGCGATGCCCGAAGATTGTTGAATTTGCTGGAAATTGCCGTAGAACTAGCTGCCGCAAAAGGTGGGAAGGTAATTAATGAAGCCATTGCCAAAGAAGTGCTGTCAGGCGGCGTGCGGCGCTTTGATAATCAGGGCGAAGAATTTTATAATCAGATTTCGGCACTACACAAATCAGTGCGCGGCAGTTCACCCGATGCCTCGCTGTACTGGTTATGCCGGATGATGGACGGCGGTTGCGATTTATCCTACCTGGCTCGGCGCATCGTCAGGATAGCTTCCGAAGATATAGGCAATGCCGATCCAAGAGCGTTACAGATTTGCATCAATGCCTGGGAAGCTCAAGAGCGCTTAGGCAGCCCCGAAGGTGAGCTGGCCTTGGCACAAGCCGTTGTTTATCTGGCCTGCGCGCCGAAAAGCAATGCCGTTTATATGGCTTACAACGCGGCAATGGCCGATGCCAGACAAAGCGGTAGCCTAGGTGTGCCGGTGCATTTAAGAAATGCGCCGACCAAGCTAATGAAATCGCTGGATTACGGTAAAGAATACCGCTATGCCCATAACGAACCGGAAGCCTATGCGGCAGGGGAAAATTATTTTCCCGATGAATTGGCAGGCAGGCAATATTACCAGCCGGTAGACCGGGGCCTGGAAATCAAGATCAAGGAAAAACTAAAGCATTTGAAAGTATTGGATAAGGGTGCGACTTAAGTGAATGACTATTGGGCAACTGGAAAATAGTAGGTTGGGTTGCATCTTTCGTAACCCAACTCACTGAGACGGCAAATGCTGGGTTGGAACAGAATCAACCCAGCTCAACCTACGCTGCTACAGTTCTTGCTGATTTAGGTCAGGTACCTTTTGGCGTGATTATTACTTGAACTTCTAACCCCGAGTGATTTTTGCTAAGGTCAGTTACCAAGGATGCATGATTCTTAATAAATCCTTTGGGATCGTATATGAAACAGATCAGCCTCTTGCAGTCTTGATGACTTTGGTAATGGAAGATATCTTGAATTAGTTGATCGCCAAGCTCCTTTACCCCCAGATTTTGCCTGGTCATTTTTGTTTCGATTGCGATTTGGTGATCCTTAAGAATGAAGTCCATTCTTGAAGATTTGCCTGCAAAACTAGGTGTGCACTCCTCTGTCCGAACATCGTTGAAATCGATTTTCAGCATTGCATGTAATAAATCTTGGACATCATATTCGTCATTAATTTTAATTGTCCATCGATTATCATAACGCGACGTTAACTGGTGGGCTACGATATGAAAACGGTCACATAGATGCTCTATTTTGGAAAGCACGTTTGTGGGAGTTTTATCGTTCTGGTCCTCGGACCAACATTCTTCGATCTCATCAACCATTGAGGAAAGTACAGCTTTGTAATCATTTAGGCCGTTGTAAAAAGCCTGCGTCATTGCTGGTTCAGGATTATACATGTTGTAAGAACTTGGAGAGTATGAAACCTTTTTGAAGTCACATAGGTGGCGGGTATCTGAGCCGAATAGGCGTTCAATCACCACTTCTGTGTCTCGTAACCATTTTTTGAACTCCGAACTTTCTCTTTGAAGTTGGGGGATCATGCCGATCTGATCGTTTAGTCGCTCTTTTGCGCTGTGCTTACCCAAAGGCGATGCGGATGGACGTGCGTATGGTAATGTTGCGACTGTGTTTACTTTAGCTTTTTGAGTCATTTATTCTCCAATTTATAAAAAAATTGGGTCTCAAAGTATTGGTGCAAATTTGAAAAAACTGTTGCACTGTAAACCGTATCGAAATAGAATCGACATGTGCTTTTAATACTTTGAAACCCTGCAAGGTTGATTGTTTTTTAAAGCAAAAAAATGAATACAAAATATAAGCCTATCTGAGCGGTAACTCAGATGGGTTTTTTTATGCCCGCAGCTTTATTCTGAATTCATCTTTTAACAATAGCATTTTTAAACTCCATCGTGCAAACATTCTAAGTTATTAAGTTGTTGATTAAAAAAATAAAAAATAACGAAACCTTAGAGTCAGGTCTTTCATTTTGCAAGGTCAGGCTGTTATTTAAGCTAAGTCGCGCAACGCAAAGATGCTGTTTGAGCAAACTTAAATTATGACTCCCCAAATGTTGAGCATTAATATTTAATACATCTTTTGAGAGGTCATCATTATGTCCAGAAATACATCTGTCACTTTGGGTGAACAATTCGACAAATTCGTGGTTGAAAAAAATCAAGGAAGGGAGATTCCAGTCTGTTAGTGAAGTTGTTCGTGCGGGTCTTAGAAAACTCGAACAGGATGAGGCTAAGCTTCAAGCATTGAGATTAAGGCTTCAAGCCGGAGAAGGCAGTCCGGTGGTGGAAAATTTTGACGGTGATTCTTTTATTGCGGCAATGCATGAAAAACACATCAAATGACACTAAGCTACCGCATCAGGCAGCTGGCTGAAAATGATCTGGAACAAATCTGGTTATATTCATTCATGAATGGGGCTTGGAGCAAGCAGATAGATACATCCGCTTAATGATAGATCGTTTTTCGTGGCTTGCAGAAAATCCACAGCTTGGTAAACGGCGGGATGACGTTACATCCGACTATTACAGTTTTCCAGATGGAGGTATGTAATTTTCTATACTATTACAGAAAGCGGCATCGATATTATCGGCATTCCTCATCAACGTATAGATATCATTAGTCGTTTAAAATGATGTTCATGCAGCTGATTTTTTTTAAACACAGTAAGGCGGAATCCAAAAGCTGTAAAAAGTTGAGAGTCTGGTTACATTACCAATAAAAAGAAACCCCTTTTTGTTTTTATGCTGAGCAAGTAATCTTATTAACTAGCAAAGTGTACCGATTGAAAGAACGCCCGTTGTTTTTCTGCTCTTTGCCGTGAAAAGTTATTTTTACTAAATCCCCCAAAGCGGCGTTATTTTGTTTCAAGCTGTGTATCAAATAACGGTTTAAGGCAACACTCACAACCGAGCCGTTATTATCCTGTAAAAGCATGGTTTTCTGTTCGTCATAGAGTAGATTATTAAAAGGGCTACTGCCTTGAATTACACCTGTGATTGTTTCGCCTGCCGACGGTTGCCAGTAGGTAACTTTGTTTGTTGTTGGTAGGTTTTTAGTCATTTTTTATCCTGTTTGTTAGTGGGGCAGTTGGGTAATAATTGTACTCAGTTCATCTTAATTGTGCTTAATAGCAGTGAATGCATCGGGCATGAAAAGGGAGTGGGGGAAAAGCCAGTTAAACACAACGTGCTGATTTGTTTGATGTCTTTCGTGTCTTTCGTGTCTTTCGTGTCTTTCGTGGATAAACTGCGGTTTTTAAGTCAATTAGAGTCCGTAATTTATTTAGAATAAATTTCCGAATTTCGATAAAATCACCCGTTACTGTAACAACTCTTCAGATCAAGTCTACATGGACCTAAAATTTCTCGATTTCGAACAACCCATCGCTGAATTAGAAGCGAAAATTGAAGAACTCCGCAATGTGCAGTTCGACAACGACATTAATATTTCCGATGCGCTTAAACAGCTCGAGGAACGAAGCCAGGCGCTGACTGAGTCGATTTTTACCAATTTATCCGATTGGCAGATTTCTCAGTTGTCCCGTCATCCGGGGCGTCCTTATACGCTGGATTATGTCGAGCATATTTTTACCGATTTCCATGAACTGCATGGCGACCGGGCTTATGCAGACGATCCTGCGATTATATGCGGCTTAGCTCGTCTTGAAGGTCAGCCGGTTATGGTGATTGGCCATCAAAAGGGACGCGATACCAAAGAAAAAATTTATCGCAATTTCGGCATGCCGCGTCCGGAAGGTTATCGTAAGGCATTGCGTATGATGAAAATGGCGGAGCGCTTCAAAATGCCGGTTATCTGCTTGATTGACACACCGGGAGCTTATCCGGGTATCGGCGCGGAAGAACGCGGTCAGAGCGAAGCCATTGCAAAAAATCTGTTTGAAATGGCCAGGCTGAAAACGCCGATTATCTGCACCATCATCGGTGAAGGCGGTTCCGGCGGAGCCTTGGCCATCGGTGTCGGCGACCGATTGATTATGCTGGAATACAGCACTTACTCGGTTATTTCTCCGGAAGGTTGTGCATCTATTCTATGGAAAAGCCAGGATAAATCGCAATTGGCTGCCGAGGCGATGGGCATTACTTCAGATCGTATTCGTGAACAGGGTTTTCTGGATGAAGTCGTCAGGGAACCTTTAGGTGGCGGTCATAGAAATTTTAAAGTCATTGCTCTGAATTTAAAAGAAACATTGCTTAGGCATATGAACGAATTGAAGCAGCAATCAATAGAAACTATTCTGGAAAGACGCTATCAGCGGATTATGGATTTTGGCGTTTTTACTGATGAAGGCGGGAAATAAAAGCCGGCTAGAGTGAAATATTCACGCATCGTAGAGGCGGATCGCATCCGTACAGATAACAAGGAGACGCAAGCACTGCGCTCCTGCGTGGATAGTGTCCTCAAGCTGGATCTCGGTGACGAGCGGCAAAGGTTTTATATCGGCTACAGCGGCGGTGTAGATTCCCATGTTTTGCTGCATTGTTGCGCATCAATAGCTCAGCTCACAGGTAAGCTTACTGCGGTTTACGTGCATCATGGCTTGCAGGCAGAGGCTGAGTCTTGGGCCGGACACTGCGAACAGACAGCTAAAGATCTGGGCGTCGAGTTTTTAACGCTACGGGTTAATGCCAAGGCGGCGTCGGGCGAAAGCCCTGAGGAAGCTGCGAGAAACGCCCGGTATGCGGCTCTAAAATCGTTACTTAATGTTGATGATGTGTTGCTGCTAGCGCAGCATAGAGAAGATCAGCTGGAAACGGTACTGCTGCAATTATTTCGCGGCAGCGGCTTGCGCGGTCTTTCCGGAATGCCGGAGTGTCAGGCTTTTGGGGCCGGAGTTATGCTCAGGCCTTTGTTAAATACGCCCAAGCAAGCGATTAGCGATTATGCTCAGGCGCATCAATTAAGCTGGGTTGAAGATCCCAGTAACGAAAGTAATGATTATGACCGTAATTTTTTGCGCAATGCGGTTGTGCCGTTGCTAGAACAGCGTTGGCCTGCACTCGATAAAACCGTAGCGCGCTCGGCAAAGCATTGTGCGGATGCTCAGGTGCTGGTCGATGAGGTCGCCGATGAGTTGTTTGATGCGGTTTATAATCCGGCAGATAAGACATTGTGTATCAGCCGGCTATTGGAACATCACAGTCATCAGCAACAACTTATCATCAGGCATTGGTTTCGGCATAGGGGATTAAAAATGCCCAGCCAAGCTAAGGTCGAACGGATATTAAGCCAAGTAGTTGCGGCAGCCGGGCATCGTGATCCGGCATTATCTGGGCAGGGTTACACTATTCGGCGTTATCGGGACAAGCTGTACTGCTTGACAGATCTGCATTTACCCGAAGGGCATCAGGCAGGAAAGCCTGGTGCAAACCAAACAGTGCAAGAAGCGCTGCAAAACCGCATTTGGCCGGTTGGGCAAGAAGCGTTGATAAAGATTACCAATGGTCGCGTATTATTTTATAGGCAATCTTCAAAAGGCATACCCCTGGAGCAGTGGCAGGCTGCCAATGTTGAGGTAAGGCTTCGTCAGGGCGGTGAAAAAATCTGCTTGCCGGGGCGTGAAGGTCATCACTCGCTGAAAAACCTGTTTCAGGAGGCCGGTGTTCCTCCTTGGGAAAGGGATGTTATGCCGTTGATTTACCTGAATGGTAAGCTCGCCGCCGTTGGCGATAAATGGATCAGTGCGGCGTTTTATAGCGAAAAAGCACAGGGCTGCATCAGTTTCTGTCTACAAAGTTGAGAATTAAACCCAAAAGACAATGACGAAAAGCGCATTGTCGATTAAAATGCACCAGTTTTACCTAACTTCATCAGTTTTCACTGAAGTCTAAAAATCCTACATGACAAAATACATTTTCATTACCGGTGGCGTTGTTTCGTCTCTTGGCAAAGGCATTGCTGCATCTTCACTTGCCGCTATTCTTGAATCTCGCGGACTTAAAGTCACGATGACCAAGCTTGACCCCTATATCAATGTCGATCCGGGCACCATGAGTCCTTTTCAGCATGGTGAGGTATTTGTTACTGAAGACGGTACCGAAACCGATCTTGATTTAGGCCATTACGAGCGGTTTATTAAAACCACGATGACTAAACGCAACAGTTTCTCAACGGGACAGGTCTACGAAAGCGTTCTACGCAAGGAGCGTAAAGGCGAATATCTGGGAGCGACGGTACAAGTCATACCGCATATTACCGATGAAATTAAACGTCGTGTTTATGAGAGCGCCAATGATGTCGATGTTGCCTTGATTGAAGTCGGCGGCACGGTCGGCGATATTGAATCCTTACCTTTTCTGGAAGCCATACGGCAGATGCGTTTTGACTTGGGCGCTGACCGTTCGTTGTTTATTCATTTGACGCTGGTGCCTTATATCCGTTCAGCCGGTGAAATAAAAACCAAACCGACCCAGCATTCTGTCAAAGAATTGCGCAGTATCGGTATTCAGCCGGATATTTTAATTTGCCGTTCAGAGCAACCCATACCGCATAGCGAGCGACGCAAAATTGCCTTATTTACTAACGTAGAAGAAAAAGCGGTTATTTCTGCGGTCGATGCCGCTTCGATTTACCAGATTCCGTTGTTACTGCGTGATCAAGGCTTGGATGATATCGTCGTTAATAAATTGCGACTGGACGTGCCTCCGGCTGATTTGTCCGAATGGAAAGCCGTTGTTGAAGCGCTGGAGCAACCTGCTAACGAGACGACTATCGCTATCGTCGGCAAGTATGTCGATCATTCCGACGCCTACAAATCGCTGAATGAGGCTTTGATTCATGCCGGCATTCGTACCCGCACCAAGGTCAACATCATCTATATCGATTCTGAAACGATAGAGGATGAAGGTGTTGCTAAGCTGAAAGGCGTTGATGCTATCTTGGTGCCCGGCGGTTTCGGCGAACGCGGCGTGGAAGGCAAAATTGCCACAGTCAAATATGCTCGGGAAAATAAAATTCCTTATCTGGGTATTTGCCTGGGCATGCAGGTTGCCGTTATTGAATTCGCCCGCGATGCAGCTGGATTGGAAGGTGCGCACAGCACCGAATTTTTACCGAAATCGCCGCACCCCGTCATTGGGTTAATTACCGAATGGATGGCCGAAAGCGGCCAGCTGGAAATCCGCGACGAAAATTCCGACTTAGGCGGTTCCATGCGCTTGGGCGGGCAGCAATGCCGATTGCAATCCGATTCGCTGGCTTTCCAGCTTTATCAGAAAGATGTGATTACCGAAAGGCATCGTCATCGTTATGAATTTAACAACCAGTATCTGGAAAAGCTGGAGCAGGCCGGTATGCGTTTTTCCGGCAAGTCTATTGACGGGCGTCTGGTCGAAGTCGTGGAAATCGCTGATCATCCGTGGTTTTTGGCTTGCCAGTTTCATCCTGAATTTACCTCAACACCCAGAAAAGGCCATCCGTTGTTTTCCGGATTTGTAGTTGCAGCTTTTGAACATAAGAAAGGAAAATTGAAATGAAATTATGTGGTTTCGAAGCTGGATTAGATCAGCCGTTTTTTTTAATAGCCGGTCCTTGTGTTATTGAAAGCGAACAATTGGCATTGGACACAGCGGGTTATCTTAAAGAATTAACAACTCAATTAAATATACCCTTTATCTACAAGTCGTCTTTCGATAAAGCCAACCGTTCATCGCATGAAAGTTATCGCGGCCCCGGCGTAGAGCAAGGGCTTAAAATACTTGAAAAAGTAAAGCAACAAATCGGCGTACCGGTATTGACCGATGTACATGAAGATACGCCATTAGCCGAAGTCGCAGCAGTGGTTGATGTGATGCAAACGCCTGCGTTTTTGTGTAGGCAAACCAATTTTATTCAGCAAGTTGCCTCTCATGGCATTCCTGTGAATATCAAAAAAGGCCAGTTCCTGGCGCCTTGGGACATGGTGCATGTCGCCAATAAAGCCAAAGCAGCCGGAAACGAGCAGATTATGGTCTGCGAACGCGGCGTATCTTTCGGATACAACAACCTGGTTTCCGACATGCGCTCATTGGCGGTCATGCGCGATACCGGTTGTCCCGTGGTGTTCGATGCGACTCACTCAGTGCAGTTGCCCGGCGGTCAAGGCACGGTATCGGGCGGACAGCGTGAATTCGTGCCGGTACTAGCCAGAGCTGCTGTTGCAGTCGGCATTGCCGGACTGTTTATGGAAACTCACCCAAATCCAGCAGAAGCAAAAAGTGACGGCCCTAACTCCTGGCCTTTACACAGAATGAAAGAATTACTGGAAGTTTTATTAACTATCGACAGAGCTGTTAAATCTACCAGCCTGATCGAAACAACTCTCTAAATAAGGAAAAATAATGACTGCAATAGTAGATATTCGTGCAAGAGAAATTTTAGATTCACGCGGCAACCCGACTCTGGAAGCAGACGTGATTTTGGCGTCCGGCGTGATCGGTAGCGCGATGGTGCCATCCGGTGCATCGACTGGCGAGCGCGAAGCGATAGAATTGCGTGACAATGACAAGGGTCGTTATTTGGGTAAAGGCGTATTAACCGCAGTTAAGAATGTTAATACCGAAATTCGTGATGCCATTGTCGGTATGGAAGTAAGCGACCAAACCGGTATCGATAAAAAAATGATCGCGCTGGACGGCACTGAAAACAAAGGCCGTTTAGGCGCTAACGCTATTTTAGCAGTATCAATGGCAGCGGCTCACGCGGCAGCTAAAGAAGCGGGCGTACCTTTATACCGTCACTTGAACACCAGCGGCAAATTCGTTATGCCGGTACCGATGATGAACATCATCAACGGCGGTTCACACGCTGACAACAGCGTTGACCTGCAAGAATTCATGATCCTGCCTGTCGGCGCACCGACTTTCCGTGAAGCGATCCGTTACGGCGCAGAAGTTTTCCATAACCTGAGCAAAGTTTTAAAATCCAGAGGTTTGGCAACTACAGTAGGTGACGAAGGCGGTTTTGCACCTAACTTGTCTTCTAATGAAGAAGCCATCGAAGTTATTCTGGAAGCAATCGAAAAAGCCGGTTACAAAGCCGGTGTTGATATTTTCCTGGGTATGGATGCAGCCAGTTCCGAGTACTACAAAGACGGTAGCTATGAGTTGTCAGCCGAAGGCAGAAGCTTCAACTCGGTTGAAATGAATGATTTCTTCGTTGAATGGGTCAACAAATACCCAATTATTTCTATCGAAGACGGTCTGGATCAAAACGATTGGACTGGCTGGAAAGATCAAACCGAAAAATTGGGCAACAGAGTTCAATTGGTCGGTGATGACTTATTCGTGACTAACCCCGCTACTTTAAAAGAAGGCATTGAAAAAGGCATTGCTAACTCAATCCTGATTAAAGTAAACCAAATCGGTACCTTGACCGAAACTTTGGAAGCGATTAATACTGCTCACGCAGCTGGTTATACTGCTGTTGTGTCACATCGTTCAGGCGAAACCGAAGACACTACCATTGCTGATTTAGCCGTTGCGACTGGCACCGGACAAATCAAAACCGGTTCTTTGAGCCGTTCTGACCGTGTCGCTAAATACAACCGCCTGATGAAAATTGAAGAAGAATTAGGTGACTTAGCGGTTTACGCAGGCCGTAGCGCGTTTAAAATGCTGTAAAAATCAAGCGCAAGGCTTAAGGCAAGCGCCTTGAGCCTTATCCTTGAGCCTCGTCTATGAAAGTCATCATTGCAATTATCATCCTGTTAATTATCCATTTTCAATATCGGATATGGGTTGGCGACGGCAGTTTTGCGCAAATCGATGCCTATCAACAGCGTCTTGACGATCTGAAAAAACAGGCAGAGGAAAAAAAGCAGCGGAATGAAGCGCTATACGCCGAAGTGCTGGACTTAAGGAAAGGACAGGAAGCCATTGAAGAACGGGCTCGGGATGAATTAGGGATGATCAAAGAGGATGAAACGTTTTTTCATGTGCTTGAGTAATTAGGTAGAAGGCGAAAGGCAAAAGGTGAAATATATTACCTTTTGCCTTTCGCCTTTTGTCTTTAGCTTTTCTTTACCAATGACCAATTCAATAAAATTCTGGGCTATTGTCCCTGCTGCCGGTGTCGGCAAACGCATGCAAGCCGACCGGCCTAAACAATATCTGGAACTTGCCGGGAAAACGGTAATAGAACATACTCTGTTGCGCTTGTTGCAGGCTGATGTTTTTGCCGCCATCGCCGTTGCGGTTTCCGAAGAAGATCCTTATTGGCCCGATCTGGCCATATCACAACATAAAAACATTATCACCGCTCCTGGCGGCAAAGAACGGGCGGATTCTGTACTGTCCGGATTAAAGACCATTAGGGAGCAGGCATCCGATGACGATTGGGTGTTGGTGCACGATGCAGCTAGACCTTGCATTACCGCGACCGATATTCACCATCTGATCAATTCACTGGTTAACGATGACGTGGGCGGGATTTTGGCCTTGGCATCGCCGGATACCTTAAAACAGGTGCAAGGCAATAACATTACCGGAACGATGGACAGGAGTCATATTTGGCGGGCATTGACGCCGCAGATGTTCCGTTACGGCATGTTAAAAACCGCATTAGAACAAACGCAAGACAATCCGGCCATCACTGACGACGCCAGCGCCTTGGAATTACAAGGCTTACAGCCGAAAATCGTCGAGGGCCGTCCAGACAATATCAAAATCACCCGCCCGGAAGACCTGGCGCTAGCGCAATTTTATATGGAGCAGCAATGATAAGAGTAGGGCAAGGTTATGATGTACACCGCTTTAAAGACGGCGGCGACGTTATTTTAGGCGGCGTAAAAATAGACTACGAACATGGCCTGGAAGCGCATTCCGACGGCGATGTGGTGTTGCACGCGTTGTGCGATGCGATATTGGGTGCCGCTGCCTTGGGCGATATAGGCAAGCATTTTCCCGATACCGATCCCGAATTTAAAGGCGCCGACAGCCGGGTTTTATTGCGCCATGTCTATGGCATAGTGCAGGAAAAAGGTTACAAGCTTATTAATGCGGATATTACCATCATTGCCCAGGCGCCGAAAATGTCGCCTCATACCGCTCTAATGTGCCGCAACATCGCCGACGATTTGCATGTGGATATGGATTGCATCAACGTCAAAGCGACGACGACCGAAAAGCTGGGGTTCGAAGGCCGTAAAGAGGGTATTGCAGTGCAAGCTGTGGTACTGATCGAAAAATAGATGCACATCATTGACATCCCGGTCTGGCCGTATGTCTACGGCGGGCCTTCCGGTACCGGTAAGATTCGCAGTATTCCAGAAGATTTCATCGTCAACGAGCATTTGTCGTTCGAGCCGTCCGGTGCTGGCGAGCATGTCTTTTTGCAGCTGGAAAAGAAAGGCGAAAACACTGAATACATTGCCAGGCAGCTGGCCAGATTTGCCAGCGTCAGGCAACGCGATGTCAGCTATGCCGGCCTGAAAGACCGGCACGCGGTGACGACGCAATGGTTCAGCGTCTGGCTACCAGGTAAAGCCGATCCCGATTGGGCACAGTTCGAATCGGACAACGTCAAAGTGTTGCAAGCTGTCCGCCATGCCAGAAAACTCAAGCGCGGCGTGTTGTCTGGCAACAGTTTTAAACTGACTATACGCGACTGGCAAGGCGATCAGGCCAAGACTGTTCAGCAATTGGAACAGATTAAAGCTAACGGCATCGCCAATTATTTTGGCGCTCAACGTTTCGGCAACGCAGGACAAAATGTCAGCAAAGCTCTAGCAATGTTTAACGGCGCCAAAGTCGGCCGCGAGCAGCGTAGTATTTATTTGTCGGCAGTGCGTTCTTATTTGTTTAATTTGATATTGGCCGAGCGGGTTTCCCAACACAACTGGAATCAGGCGTTGGACGGCGATACCTATCAATTCGATTTATCAAATAGTTGTTTTCAATCAGGCCAGACGGACACTGAAATCGTCAAACGGTTGGCCGCTCAAGAAATCCATCCGACCGGCGTATTATGGGGCAGAGGTAATGTCGATGTTTCGGGCGATGCGCTGACAATTGAGCAGGTCATTATCGAAGCCAATCAACAGATGGCCCAAGGTTTGATAGCTGATGGTGTGGAACGCGGCAGACGTGCGTTAAGAGTCAATGTGCAGAATTTGTCTTGGCGGTTTGTCGATGATTCGATGTTGGAGCTTTATCTTACGCTGCCGGCGGGAAGCTACGCGACATCGGTGTTGCGGGAAATTATCGTGGACGTAGGTTGAGCGCCTAATAAAGAAACGCCGCGAAGACTTCGGGTCTTCGCAGCGACAACGTTTTAGTTAGCTTTCCTGATTAAGAATGGTCCCAGAATCAGCGCATCCAGATCGGCGGCCTGGAATGCACGAATCGCTTCTTCAGCCGTACGGACGATAGGTTCTTCGTGCATGTTGAAACTGGTGTTGATCATGCTAGGCACGCCGGTCACATCGTAATACTCCTTGATGATATCGTAATAGTCCGGGTTGTCTTCCCGGCGCAGTATTTGCGGACGCGCGGTGCCGTCGATATGCACTGCTGCCGGAATATTGCGTTTGGCCAAATCGGAAACGTTGTAAGTCAGCGTCATGAAGCGCGCGGTCAGATGATCTTCCTTCCAGGCTGGAAAATAGTCTTTTGCATGTTCTTGCAGAATAACAGGCGCAAACGGCATAAACTCGGTGCGGACAAACTTTTTGTTCAACCAATCGTTAATCGTCGTGTCATTGCACGCCGCCATTACGGTGCGATTGCCTAACGCACGAGGGCCGTACTCCATTTTGCCATCGGCGCGCGCGACTACTTTGCCGTCGGCCAGTAATCTTCCCACGGTGCGGGCCAGGTTTTCGGGTTCTTCATAAGCCACACCAAGCTTGGCAATGGCTGCCAGCGCATTGCCGTGGTTGATCTCGGTGCCCAGGTAAACCTGCTGATTAAATTGCGGTGTAAGGCCTTGGTTCAAACGTGAATAAAGCTCAAACGCGGCGCCGGTCGCCAAGCCGCCGTCGCCCATGTTCGGATGCACATAGATGCTGTCGACTTCCGGCAGGTCCAGGATCAGCTGGTTTAATTTGACATTGGAGAACACGCCCCCAGCTAATGCTAATTTAGTGACCTTTTGCTTTCTGACCTGATCTTGAATCCGCTGACAGGCCAATTTTTCAGTATAGGCCTGAATGCCAGCGGCTATATCTTCCTTGGAGAGATCGGCACACAGTTCCTTAATAACGGACTGGCCGAGCTCAGAGGCGAGCTTCATAGAAACCCGCATCAATTTAGGAGCAAAAAGATCATCCCAATTTTCGCTATTGGTGTATGAGAGTAAGCGTGATAGCAGTGGTTCCGGATTACCGAAAGCTGCCAAGCCTAACACTTTGCCTTCATGCCGACTGGCCTTAAAGCCCAGATAAATAGTGATAGCGGAATACAATAGTCCGATACTGTTTAGATAATGCAAATGCTCTACAGGCTGTAATTTAGCGTGCTCGCCAATCCAAACCGAACCCCAGGAAAAATCGCCAACGCCGTCAAGTGTAATCACTCCTATACGTTCATTGCCAAAAGGCGAGGCATAATAAGCGGATGCGGCGTGGGCTAAATGATGCTCAACCGTCTGAAAGGGTTTTTGCCCCAGAATACCCAACGGTTTTTTGCGGCGGGAGAGTACGCGGCGATATCGCTCGAATTGCTTTTTCCAGTATATCTGTCGGATTGAAGTGTCGGTTTTACCTGCCTTGGCCATGTGCTGAAAATAGCGGTTGAGGTAAGGTATTTGCTGCCAACGCGATAAATTCGCTTTGGCAATTATGTCGATATCTTCGGCATTCAAACCCGCTATGGCTAAAGCTTCATCTATTGCTGCATGAGGGAAGGAACCATCATTTTTAATTCTGGAAATGCGTTCCAGCTCAACAGAAGCAACCAATTTGCCATCAATTAAAACCGAGGCGGCGGAATTATGATGGCAACCATCATTAATACCGAGGATAATCATAAAAACTCCGAAGAAATTGTTTTTTAGGTGTAACAGAGACCGCTAGCAGCCGCTAACCGCTGGGTAAATATGTTAGAGTATGAGCTTGCTCAAAAAGACGAATTTTATCATTTCTTTTTTTATATTATAAATGCCTCGCCCTAAAGCTAGTGGGAATGATTTAGCTCATGCAACTCAAACCGTCACCTAACGGTAAGTATGCCTTCAACAATAAAGAGTTTTATCTGGGGTATCCTATGAAAAGGTATTCCTATACAGATAGCTGTATAAATATTATAAGCAATTAAACATGAAATAATGGTGCGTAGATGTTGCTATTAGTGGTCATGTAAATATCAATAGATATTAATGATAATCTGGTGTAGTCCGGGATATTATAAAGCAGGTTGTAATTTTTAATTGCAAAACCAGACTAATAAACAATAATTGAGGATGATGTTTATGGTGTAAATAATTGGATAATAATTTTTAAATTACTGTGTTATTATAACACATTGGTTAACATGATTATCTTAAGTATATAAAAATTAATTAATTTTCTGGATTTATTATTGCAAGATATATTGATGTTGTGGCTTTGGTATATAATTTGTATTTTAAAACTAATGCAATAACTTATGTGATTTGTAATAAGGTTGGTTTTTATTTGAAAATATCATATATAATAATTGATATTTTATTTAAATGCTCTGGATAAGCATTAGTGATGTCATGAATAGTGAAGTATATGTGTTACGTGTATGCGCATCAATTTTCTTAGCGTGCGCATAATCATTGACATGAATTAATTAAAACTATGGCGAAACATATCCATTCAGGTTCCGAAAAAGTCCGACATGAATTAGGAAATTTTAGTCAAACTAAGTCATGTCGGATTTACTGTTTAGTATGTTTCCGAATCTGAATGGTAGTTGGTCAAATAATACATCCGTGTTTTAAGGATAAACGATACTAGCTTGTGGTCCTTGATCAATCGGCCCGACTTCGACCTCCTCTTCAATAAAACGGACTTCATCACCAACCTGTAGCGCATCAAAGCCAGTTCCTTTCACACTGTTTCGGTGAAAGTAAACTTCATGCCCGTCGTCTGCAGCTTCAATGAAGCCGTGATTTTTTTCCGGCAACAGACGGACTACGGTTCCGTTGCTTTGCAAGTCATGAGTTTTAACCTTACCCTGCTGAATACGTGAATAATCCTCAAGTTGTCGCGTTGCCGCGTTGAAGGCGTCACGTATGGCTACATAAATATCTTCATAGGCTTTTTTGTCATGGTGTTCCCGGCTAATGACTATCTCTTTGCGCGGAGTAGTGATATCAATGCGTATATGATATTGATTGCCTTGATGGTGGCTTTGGTGCTCGGCTTCCACCGCAATCCTGCAGCCTATGATATGTGTATGAAACCTATCCAGCTTGCTGGCTTTTTCACGGATTTTAGCCTCCACAGCGTCTGAATGAGGTATCCCACGAAAAGTAATTTGTAATGGGATTTGCATATTAGTCACCTTTGTTGAGGCTAAATACGAGAAAAGCTCATCCGGCGCTGCGTCAGAGAATGATTAAATCTTCAGCTTGTGGGCCTTTTTTTCCCTGTGTCACATTAAATTTCACTTTTTGCCCATCAGATAATGACTTAAACCCAGTGCTACTAATATTGCTGTAATGTACAAAAACATCAGGGCCTTTTTCTTGTTCAATGAAACCAAAGCCTTTGCTAGCGTTAAACCATTTGACGGTACCGGTATTTGTTTGTGTAGACATAATTAACATCCTAGAAAATAAATTAATATAATTAAGTAATCAATACATTACCTAATTCTGATTTTCGATAAATGCCAGCTATCAGTATGATAGTTAACAGAATATATATGATTGTATCTTATTTAGTTAATTCGCCATAACATCTCCAGTAATATAGAAATAGAATTTTAATATTAAATAATTTATCTAGTGAGAGTTGTCTTTAGCAGTCATTTCTTGAAACTCCTGCTCTGCCTCGATCCAGTCATCAAAGTCATGGCCAGGCTCAAAACCCCTTCTTTCTGCTTTGTAGAAGGCAATCTCAGCAATTCTCGTGTAACAGTCCGGGAGATTTATAGGCGTTAAAGATACTGTTGGGTTCAAAATAGCGTCCTGAAGAGGCGTATTCATTTCCACTTTACTCTTAGCTAATTTGCTAAATTCATATAAAATTTTATGGCCGTAAAAAAATTTAACTGGGGACATTGAAACAAAAAATTGTTAACAAAAATATTAGTGTGAATACTTAGGAAGTAGAGAAATTCAAAAGACATTGAAACTGATGATTTTTTCCTTTTCATACATTTTGGTTGGTCATCTCGAGTCAGAGAAAACACCTTCGCCGACGTAAGAAGACAAGGTGAGCAGTAATGCTGATATTTGATGCAACAATATTCTGGAAATGGGATTGATTAGCGGCTATTATTAAAATATAAGTTTTTTCTACATTGTTAATTGTCAATATTTAAAGAATTGTTAATTCAAGACGGATCATAATCATTAATATAGGGTATGTTTTTGCATAAAGCGTAGGTAGCGTATATTTAACGCCACTCCTCTAACAAACTGAACTTTCCACGTAGAGTTATAGCCCATGAAAAATACACCATTGGATCCCTCACAACTCTATAAGCCATGCAATGTTGAGCAATTAAAGTTCAGCTCCACCGAGGAGCTTGAAGATATTGATATTGCCGTGGGACAGCAACGCGCTGTGGAAGCCGTCAAATTGGGCATCCATATGCATAAAAGCGGCTATAATATTTTCGCAATAGCGCCTGCCGGCACCGGTAAATTGACGACGGTACGCCAGTTGGTTGAACATGAAGCCAGTCGGCAAGGTATCCCTTCGGACTGGTGTTATGTAAACAATTTCAGTCAGCCCGCCCAGCCGAAGGCCATTAAATTGATGCCGGGACAAGGCAAGACGTTTAAGCATGATATGGCTCAGTTGATTGACGAGTTAAGTGTCGCTATACCTGCGGCATTTGACGGTGACGAGTACCGGTCCAGAGCCGGTGAACTCGAAAGCGAATCGCGCCAACGGGAAATAAGCGAACTCAGCCGAGTGCGCGAAGATGCGGCAAATGCCCATATTCTTCTCACGGAAACTGCGACCGGTTATGCCTTCTCCCCGGCAAATGAAAACAATGAAATTATCAGTCCCGAGCAGTTTAATAAGCTTGATAAGGACAAACAGCACGAAATACAAAAAACCATTTTCGACTTGCAGGAGCGCTTGACAAAACTGCTGAAAAACTTCCCTATCTGGCGTAAGGAAACCAAACGCAAACTGCAAGCGCTTAACCGTGAAGTTGCGGAGCAGGCCGTCAACCATTCCATCGATGACCTGATCGAAAAATACGCCCACCAGGAAGCTGTTCTTAGTTATCTGAATGAGGCTCAAAAAGATATTATTGATCATGTGCTGGATTTTCTTCCACGCAGTGAAAAAATGTTGCCGTTTATGGAGTTAACACAGGAATCTAATCCGCTTAAACGCTATTACGTTAACCTGATGGTGGATTTTAGCGGCAAGAAATCGGCTCCGGTTATTTACGAAGATCATCCGAATTACAGCAATCTTGTCGGCCGTATCGACCATCAAGCCTACATGGGATCGCTCGTTACCGATTTCACCATGATCAAACCCGGCGCACTGCATAATGCAAATGGCGGCTACCTTCTTATCGATGCCCGAAAGCTGCTGTTTCAACCTTATGCCTGGGATACGCTTAAAAGAACTCTGCAAGCCGGCAAAATTCGTATTGAGTCTCTGGAAAGGACGCTCAGCCTGATCAGTGCTACATCGCTGGAGCCGGAACCGATACCGTTAAATTTGAAGCTCATCCTGATGGGCGAGCCGCTGATTTACTATTTACTCTGCGCCTATGACCCGGAATTTCATGATCTGTTTAAAATCGCAGCCGATTTTGATGAATCGGTGTCCAGAGAAGGCAATGACCAGGAGTATGCTCGTTTACTGGCGACTATTGCCCGCCGCGAAAAGTTACGTCCACTAAACCAAAATGCGGTTGCCAGAGTTATCGAGCACAGTTCCAGAATGGTCGGCGATACGGAAAAGTTGCTCACCCATCTGCGTAGTATCAAAGACTTGTTATCGGAATCGGATTATTGGGCGCAGAGTAATGGTCATGAACATATTGACAGCAGCGATGTGCAACAGGCCATTGATCATAAAACGCACCGGCTGGATAAACTCAGGGAAAAACTGTATGAAAATATCCACCGAGGCACGATATTAATTGACCTTGAAGGCAAGGTCATTGGCCAGGTCAATGGTCTTTCGGTATTGGCGTTAGGTGATTTTAGTTTTGGGCAGCCTTCCCGGATCACCGCAACTACTCGCTTGGGTAGCGGAAAAGTGATCGATATTGAACGTGAAACCAAACTAGGCGGAGCCATTCATTCAAAAGGCGTATTAATATTGTCGAGTTTTATTGGCGCCCGATATTCTCGAAAAATAGAGTTTTCGATAGCCATCAGTCTGGTGTTTGAACAGTCATATGGTTATGTTGAAGGCGACAGTGCCTCTCTGGCTGAACTTTGCGCTATTTTATCGTCGATTGCCCAGGTTCCGTTACGGCAGGATTTGGCAATCACCGGTTCAGTCAATCAACTGGGAAGTGTTCAGCCGATAGGCGGGGTTAATGAAAAAATTGAAGGTTTTTTTGATATTTGTGCCAAAAAGGGTTTAACCGGTACTCAAGGGGTGATCATTCCCTCCGCCAATATTAAGCATTTGATGCTGCGCTGGGATGTAGTGCATGCCGCTCAAACCGGGCAATTCAATATTTACGCGGTAACAACCGTAGATGAAGCAATTGAGTTACTGGCAGGAATAGACGCAGGCATTGTGAATGAGCAGGGAGCTTATCAGCCGGAATCGTTTAACGGCCAGGTTGAAGCCCAGCTGCTGCAATTTAGCAAAATTAAAAGAGAGAATGTTAAGCCCGGAAAGTAGAGCGTCTGGAGAGGCGATATATTCTGAACGATTTAATACCAGAACCCACCGATATGCCGGCGAGGTTTCCTGATGGATTTCTGATAGCGGACAGGTACAGAAAATCTGTCATGGTTTGGATATTTCAAAGCCTGTGTTGGAGGCGCTTTCAAACTTAGCAGCCGCTTTATTCTTTCTTCAGTGTCCGGGTGCGTTCGGAGCACGGATGGAATTGATCCTCTATGACCTCGTCCAAACAGAATGTCGAGAAGTGACGACTCGTAGACTTCCAGCTTACTTAAGGCCATTGCCAAGCCTTCTGGATCATTCGTTAATAAAATGGCATGACGATCGGCATCAAATTCCTTCATTCGAGATAATGACAGTTGCAGGAAACTCATAATTGTCGGCGCCACGATCAGCACGCCTAACGCAAACCAGGAAATCGTAACCCAGCCCAAAAAATACAGCGGTAAGTTTAAAAAAACTAACAAAAAACCGGTTAAAGACAAGGTGTTGGTGATCCGGTTGAGGATATCGGCATAAGTCATCACGCGCACGTCATTATGCTGGATATGACTAATTTCATGTGCCAATACCGCAGTAATCTCCCGCATAGTCAGTGTAGCCAGGAGTGAATCACTCAGACCGATACCTGAGTTTTTTGATGTGCCCACAGAGAAAGCGTTCATAAGTTGAGTGGGCAAGTAGTAAAGCTCGGGCGGAGCGGGTAAGTTGGCACGATTGGCCAGTTCCAGTGTAATTTGATAAAGTCCGGGCGCATCATGTGCCGACAGCAATTTGCCTTGATACAGAGAAAAAATAAAAGACGGCGAGATATTGGGACTAATGACCAGTATCAGCACACCTAAAGCTGTTGCCCATAAAATGCCATCGACCCCGGCTATAATAAAACCCAGTAATGACATGATGGTGCCCATGCACAGAAAAAGCACCAAGGTGTGAATGAAGTTTTTTAGTTTGTGGCTAAAAGAGGTCATCATGAACCTTTTGCTGCAAGCGCCTCTGCATTACGTTTGGCAAGGCTATCAATAACCGCGCTTAATGAGCCTTTGGTTTGAATTTCTTCATTAAAGGTCGAGCGATAATTACTTACCAGGCTGACACCGTCAATCATAATATCGTAGACTTTCCATTCGCCGTTAATCAGGAACATTCGATAATTTACGTCGATAGGTTGACGGTTGGGTTGAAGAACCTCTGTTTTTACAACGACTTTTGTGCTTTCACTGGACATATCAAGAGGCATAAAACGTATAGTCCAATCGTTATATTCCACAAATGCTCTGGAATAGGTTCTTATTATCAGTGTCTGAAACTCACGTTTAAACCGCTCCTGTTCTTCAGGCGTTGCTGTTTTCCAATACTTTCCCAAAACTAACGGTGCAATTTTGTCGAAATCCGTATGTAAGGTAACAACGCTGCTAACGAATTGCGTAACTTGGGCAAAATTCTTGGTAAATGTTTTGTCCTGTAACTTCTTCTGTAACTGCTCTGAAACACTTTGGATGATTTGCTGAGGGGGTTTTAAGTCATCGGCTGCTACTTTGCCGATAGGCATTAAACCAAGTAGTAATGCAAAAAATAAATTAAATATTATGTAGTGTTTAGTTCGATTTTGCATAACTACCTGGCTTCAAAATAATCATACTGATTCACTGAATTGAATAAGTGCCTAAAGAGAAATAAGTTTGCATTCACATAATGTAACTTAATGATTTAAGAGCATAATGTTGCTAACGAACTTCTCATGAATAACTAGTAATAAATCGGATTACTTGGGCTTTGCCATCTTTTTATGGGTTTCAGCTGTTTTTTTCATGTTCATTGGACAACTCTTCATGGTGTTTTGCCATGGTTTCATGATGCTTTTTCAATTCATGATGTCCAGCTTTACCATATTCTGAGGCCACTGATTTATGATGTGCTGCCATTCCTTTGTGATGTTCCACATGCTTTTTATGAAGTTCCGCTTCTTCCTCATGCTCTGTAGGCGAGGTAGCAGGCGCGGAGATATTTGGTGGATACTCAGGGGGTGATGGTACAACTTCCGCAAATAGAGGCGTAGAAGCGATGCTCAGGCAAGCAGCTAAGGCCAAACCAAAGTAAGTACTTTTCATAACTGTCTCCTAATGTAAATGAAGCATTAAAGCAGTAATTGTGCGTTGAATATGTAGTGAAAACACTGTCTAGCAATTTTTACTGAATATTCAACGTGTACCATGATGTCGGCAGCTTTAATGAAGCGCAAGTTGGGTCGATTGCGTATTGACAAGCAACAGTCTGGATGATTGAGATGTCAAATATCAGAAGATTCCGACATCATCAATCCGAATTTAAGTCATTCTATGCATTGTTTATCTACAACAAGCCAATCGACTTAAATGCCTGATCGATTTCCTCAAGTGTATTATAAAAATGAGGTGAAAATCTGATGCCACCGCCGCGCAAGGCGCAAACTACGCCGTTTTTCTGTAAATGTTTATAAAGCTCCTCGTTTGCAACCGTCCGATGTCTGAAGGTCACAATGCCGGATTTCAGCCGGTTTTGCTTGGACGTCAATAAAAGCAGTTGCCCGTTTTTAGCAATCGCATCTATTACATAATCGGATTTTTCTAAAACCTGCGCTTCGATTGCGGCCATGCCGGTTTCCAGCAACAAAGACAAACTGGCGGAAAGAGCATGGATGCCCAGCATGTTGGGGCTGCCGCATTCAAAGCGGCGGGCGGTGGGGTGAACTTCCCATGGTTGGTTTTCATAGTTATGGATGTCTTTCATCATGTGCCAGCCGTACTGGGTCAGCTTGAGCTTGTCCCTGGCTTCTGGTGTGGTATAAAACACACCCAAGCCTTCGGGGCCGAACATCCACTTATGGCCATCCGCCATCACAAAATCAGCCTGACAAGCCTGCGCGTCAAATTGTACCGCGCCCAAGCTCTGGATCGCGTCAATGCAAAACAGGATGCCGCGCCGTTTGCAAAAATTGCCGATCCTTTCTAGGTCCATACGCAGGCCCGAGGCAAACTGTATGGAGCTGATGGTCAATAAGCGCGTGTTGCCATCTACCAATGCAAATAAAGCATCCTCGGGCGTGTCCGCGCTGTGCAGGTCGGCTTGGCGAAACTCCACACCTTGATCGGCCAGGGATTCCCATGGCAGTCTGTTGGAAGGGAACTCCTCGTTGCTGGACACGATATTGTCGCCGGGTTGCCACGTTAAACCGTAGGCGACAAAGGACAAGGCTTCCGAGGTGTTTTTAACCAGCGCAATATCGTCAATGGAAGGAGCGTTTAGCAAAGCCTGCAATTGGCTGCGCAGTTCGGCTTCCTTGTTCAGCCAGTCCAGGTAGAAGTGCGATCCGTAGCGGGTGTTTTGTTCTGCAAACTTGATCACCGCCTCGCCGGTTCTTTTAGGCCAAGGGCCGACAGCGGCATGGTTAAGATAAATTAATTCGTCGGTCAGCGGGAATTCCGGATGTTTCATAATATCCCTAAGCAGGTGGGTTAAGTTTCAAAAAAACATCAATGCGAGGTTGCCGGGCTTTCCAGATAGCTGGGCAGATTCGTTCTTTGATGACTTTGTAATAACACGAGCAACAGGTCGCTTGCACTTATTTTGTTAGTAACAACGTTTTTAACTTCAGGGTGCGCTTTACTGCGTTCAATATACCGTATTTGTAAATCTACTTGAAAAAATCTCATCAGCACAGCTCCGCTTGGGGCGCACTCGGTTTGTAGCATTAACGCGGCATCGGTTAATGCAGTGAATTAAAAGCGTACGCTGACAAATTTGGCGCAATGCGTTAGGTTGTTGTCAGTGGTATGATAGCCGTTAGTCTTCCAGTAGGTGTTGGATAGACTGATGGTGTTGTATTTGCCTATTCACTTTGACCTGTTGCTATGGCTAAATTTTTTAAAAACAAATAGATGGGGATATTTGTGTGGGACATACGTCAAATTAGATTTTTATACGACAATTAGGTATCGTCACATTAGGATTGCTCCAACAAATGAACATAATCAAACTACTTATCATATTAGCTGTTGCAGGCGGCGGCTATCACTACTGGAAAGCCCACAATGAAGGAGCCACGCCAGCGGGGGCTGATGCATCAATCACCAGCGAAAACGGGTTCGTTGCCTTGCCGCCGATGGAAGGCGAGAGTACAGACGCGGTTATGGTTGTGGCGGCGGAGAACTGTCCCCACGAAGATGCCCAGCGTGCCGATGGCTTGGCTCAAGCCCTTTCCGAAAAAGGCATACCAGTTGTCCGCACCCACAACATCAGCTTCAATCAAATCAGTTCGAACGAGGAAGTCGAGCGCATTACGTCCATCATGAATGGACGCCTACCCATCGTATTTGTGCGCGACCGTGCAAAGTCAAACCCAACGCTTGAAGAGGTCTGAAATGGTTTAATAAAACCGGACACTTCTAAAGACAGATTTATAATGTCAACAGAGGTGAATAATGAGCGAACAAAAAAAACATAACCGACCCAAATATACTCTTGAATTTAAGAAGGATGCAGCCAAGTTAGTCAA
>DATBRD010000067.1:0-36890 GCA_036560465.1 Methylobacter sp. | reverse complement strand
ATGTTAGCGAAGTAACCACCTAAAGCCGGAAGGTGTTTTAAAGAAGCTCAAGGAGGCGGTGCTACAATTAACAGGTAGTCTACATCGCTAAATACCGATTGGCCAATGGTGCGTTCGCGCCCGAATGTTAGCGTGGTTTAGGAATACGTCGGTGCCATTGGTGAAGTCAGGTTCCCTGACTATCCCGTTTGAGAGAGTGATTCACAAGACGTTTCCCCAGTGATGTAGGCTTTTCCTATTCTAATACGGGGGGGTATCGTTATGAGCAAAATCAAGAACCATTTTGAACTCACCCATCCCAACGCGGCGGGTATCGACATTGGCGCCTCCAGCCATTTCGTGGCAGTGCCGCCTGGCAGGGACGAGCAACCCGTGCGTGAATTCCTGAGTTTTACCGCAGATCTTTATGCATTGGCCGATTGGTTGACTGCGTGTGACGTGGATACGGTGGCGATGGAATCCACCGGTGTCTATTGGATTCCTCTGTTTGAGCTACTGGAATCGAAGGGTTTTACCGTTTATCTGGTCAACGCACGGCATGTAAAAAATGTTTCCGGGCGCAAATCGGACGTACTGGATTGCCAGTGGTTACAACAGTTGACGAGTTTTGGCCTGTTGTCGGGCGCATTTCGACCGCATGGTGACTATTGTGCATTGCGGGCAGTGGCTCGGCTAAGAGAAATGCTACTGCGCAATCAAGCCAAGCACATTCAGCATATTCAAAAAGCCTTGCTGTTGATGAATCTGCTTCTAACGGAAGTGATTTCCGATGTGGTGGGCGAAACGGGGCAGAAAATTATTCGTGCCATTCTGGCAGGCGAACGTGATGGACAGGTCTTGGCAAAATACCGCAACCATCACATCAAAGCCAGTGAGGAGGAGATCGCCAAAGCCTTGCAGGGCAACTGGCGGGAAGAGCATCTGTTCGCCCTGAAACAAGCCGTGGCCTTGTACGATGCCTATGCCTTACAGCTCTTGGAATGCGACCGGCAACTGGAAAAAATGCTCAAAGATCTCTCCCGCAACGAACTGAAAGCTGATAAACCCAAGCGGCGCGGTGGCAAGTCCAAGAATACGCCGAATTTTGATGCCAGAAGAACGCTGTTGATGCAAATGTGTGGTGTGGATTTAACACGGATTGATGGCATTGATGTGACGACCGCGTTTAAGGTGTTGGCAGAAATCGGTGCTGATTTATCACGCTTTAAAGATGCCAAGCATTTTGCCTCGTGGTTGGGATTGTGTCCTGGAACGAAAATATCCGGAGGTAAGAAAATCTCGGCAGCAACAAATCGCACCACCAACCGTGCTGCACAAGCGCTGAAAATGGCGGTGGTAAATTTACGCGCCAGCCAATCGGCTTTAGGAGCGTACTACCGAAGACTTTGTGGTCGTATGGACAAAGCCAAAGCCGTCACCGCTTGTGCCCATAAATTGGCAAGGCTGATTTACGCGATGCTCACCCAAGGGCAAGAATATGTGGATCAAGGTCAGGAATATTATGAAGAAAAATATCGCCAACGAGTCATTAAAAATTTAACCAAACGTGCTGAGCAGATCGGCTTTCAGTTAACTCCTATGGCAGAAAGCGTTTAAAAATGCTTTTTATAACAGTTGGTTGAAATGAGCTTCTTGAGAGGGCTAAGCATGTGATTGCAAGACCCTGCCCTGCACTTTTCATCCAAGCCCACTTGCTTGTTAATCATTCCAAAGCCAAAGCAGCCGGCAAATCGATCGCATTGCCGAACCAATCGAGCGGCAAAATGCTATCGGCAGCATAGCGACAAAAGTCGGATGCTGCGAGTCGAACGCAGAAACGAGGGGCAATTCTAACAAGAACTGACCCGTTTTTTCTGCAGCGTTACAGCGTTATTTCAGTATGTTAGTCTGTTTCGCACAACGCCAATGAGCGGTATTAAAATCGACTTCCGCATTGGCTTCTTTCTCCATGCAAAGCCAATACGCTGCCGGTTTCGGTTCCGTTTTACACGAAGCAGATATTGGGGCTTCCGCAGGCTTTTTGTTCCCTTTAGCTATTTCTTGCTGTTCGAAGCGCTGAGTAGCGCGCAAACAGATATTGAAAGCATCATTTTGCGCGTCGGCAGACTCAGTACTCTTCCCCGGCGAGGTCTTCGGAGGATTGGAGCCGGGCGGCAGGGCTTCAGAAGACGGACCTTGAACATCGTTAGGCCCTTGGGCATTACCAACCATAGGTAAAGCCATCATTAGAATAAATCCCGCAATTAATTTACGCATGTTAGAACTCCTCTAAGAACGGATTTCAGGGAAAACATTGCTTGGGTACGATCTGGCAGCGTCTATATAAGCCCTCCCGCTTCAGATAGTCCGTGCGGTTCCGCACATAGAGCTTTATGATACCCGGATTCTGTCTCAACTAATTAGTGATGCCGATACAAGGTGGAAAGAGTCCATCCCATTTTACAGAGCTATGTTATCTCCCTACGCTCAATTAGCGACCAGCAACCACCGCTATTCCCTGTATATGAAAGAAGAACTGACCCTGTGGATGACATAATCCAGGATTTCAAAACTCGGATTTTCTGTAGTACGCAAGCACCACCCAAGCCACTAAAAATTTTTGTGTCATTCCTCTTCACCAAAATCACCCGCACTGCCCTATAAGGAACGGCACTTTTAAATTAACGCACCAAAAAAAGGGACGATAGCAACTTAGCCAAGTGGTAAACTTAATCGACTATGGTTTGACACATCCAATATTTAAAGATGATGGCTATATCAGCCATCCTTGATCTGAAAATGAAGAAAATTAAGAGAACTAGGAAAAAAAAGAACATCGATCAGACGGATTTGTTTGACTGGCTGGAACAGATGGAGAAGCTGAAAGAGGTCGAATCAGAACTGAATATGACCTCTTCGCTTGGACCGTTGGAGTTAAGCACGATCGTAGAAAAACAAGTTGATTGGGTTGATTCAGAGTTATTGGTTTAATTAGTAGTGTTTCAAACCTAATCTGACAATATGGTAGCGGTGGTTTCGCTTTAGCAAACCGCCAATCAACCAAGTAGGCGCTTTACGATTGCAAGGATGCAGGAGCAGCATAGCGGTACCGAGGCGGCGCACAATATCCAATACAATCCGGCATAAAAAATCCCCGCTCGGAAAAGTCCGAGCGGGGATCAGATTCCCAGTACGTTTGGGTTTCGAAATGAGGCACGATGCGCCCCTACCCGGCTTTTCATCCTGGCTTCTAGCTTACGAAACCGCTGAGAATTTCCGACACGAAGGCTACTAACTGACCAAGTACATAAAGAGCTGCGGCCCCAACTATTCCTCCGACCACCGCTTGCATTAGCCAATGCAAGCGCTCCTTCCCTCGACGAAGAAACTTGATGTTTGGGAAAGCAACATTCATTAGCCGTAGAACCAGTTGATTGAGAAACGTCCAAGTGTTCGAGAAGACAAGAAGCGCAAATAAGAAGCTAAAGAGAAATGCGTTCTCTATGGAAAGCCTTGGCGCAATCTTGGAGCCGACCCATAGACTCAATATGAAGCCAAACGTAACCCCGACAAGTTGCACAGCAAATACGGTCCAAGCAGTCCTTACCCAGCCATTTCGATTTCTAGATTTTTCAAGCGTGTCTTGGATAGCTGAGAATGAGGCATCAACCCAATCTTTATCGTCGGAAGTAACTGTCAGGAATGAGGAGTTAGGTTCTCTTTCATCCAACCGCAACTCCATGAATGCTCCAAATTGCCGGTTGGACCGAAGGCTATCAGCGGTTTCGACAGTAAAGAGCACACGTTCTACCATCTTTGCCTCGCGGAAACATCTGAACAGCTCATCAACTGAAAACACTCGATATCCCTTGTTGTCAAAGCGGATGACATAAGTCACAAATGCTCCCTTATCGAGGTGGGCATCTTCTGGAACACTGGCATTAATCATTGCAGCACGATCGGCAAAGGTCGAACTGATTTGGATGAGGTTGTCCTCGGTAGCCGATAGATTCGTGATCTGCTGGTCTCTCAGGAAATGAGCCATTGTTAAATCTCAGGAAGTGGATGCATAACTATAATTAGACATCCTGATAGATGCAGAACATTGCATCACAGGTTTATCTAAATAATTTATAAAAATTAAAAAATCATTCTTATTTCTTTCGGTTATAAACTTAGCCAAGTAGGGTACGCATCGCGTACCTTTTTTGGTTTGGTCAATCGGAACGTTTTGTAAATGGTACGCGATGCGTACCCTACTCGGTTATTTTATTAACCAGACCTGCCAACTCTTTCGCTTCCAGCTTCCTGTCCCCCATCAAGACCCCCATCAACATATCATCCTCAAACCCCAGCAACTCAACAAACAAAGCCCTCTCTCCCTGATCAGCCACCAAATACCCCGTTTCCAAATACCGATTCAACAGAAAATCCAGCTCCTTAGTCCCACGCCGACACTGCCACCTTAATCTAGCCAGCTCCTTCATCACCCCAACTTTCTCTGCACCAACAGTTTCTTGGTTTCGGCAATCGCCTTGGCCGGATTCAAGCCCTTGGGACAAGTATCGGTGCAATTCATAATCGTATGGCAACGATACAATTTAAACGGGTCTTCCAGTTCGTCCAGCCGTTCGCCGGTGTTTTCGTCGCGGCTGTCGACCAGCCAGCGGTAGGCTTGCAACAGCACCGCAGGGCCCAGGTAACGCTCGCTGTTCCACCAGTAACTGGGGCAACTGGTCGAGCAGCAGGCGCACAAAATGCAGTCGTATAAGCCGTCCAGCTTTTCCCGGTCTTCTCTGCTTTGCAGGCGCTCGGAATCGGCCGGCGGCGGGGTTTGGGTTTCTATCCACGGTTTGATCGAGGCGTATTGGGCAAAGAAATGGGTCGTGTCCGGCACCAAGTCTTTTATGACTGGCATATGCGGCAACGGATAGATTTTGATAGTGCCGGAATAAGAATCGATGGCTTTGGTGCAGGCCAGAGAGTTTTTGCCATTAATATTCATCGCACAAGATCCACACACGCCTTCGCGGCAGGAACGCCGGAAGGTTAAGGTGCTGTCGACTTCGTTCTTGATTTTCAGGATCGCGTCCAGCACCATAGGGCCGCAGCTGTCCATGTCCAGCTCAAACGCGTCGATGCGCGGATTTTTGCCGGACTCGGGGTCCCAGCGATACACTTCAAACCGGCGAACATTTTTTGCGCCCTCCGGCGCTTTAAAGGTTTTCCCTTTGATTAAAACCGAGTTTTTAGGCAAGGTAAATTCAGCCATCAGTACACCCTCTCTTTTGGTGGAATTACGTCGACTTCATCAGTTAATGTGTATATGTGTACCGGCCTGTAATCGATTTTAACCTGATCGCCGTCCAGCCAGGTCAGGGTATGCTTCAGCCAGTTTTCATCATCGCGATTCGGGTAATCTTCCCGTGCATGGGCGCCCCGGCTTTCGGTGCGGTTTCCTGCCGCGTTGATTGCCACAGTGGCTTGGCTCAGCAGGTTATCCAGCTCCAGCGTTTCGACCAGATCGGTATTCCAGATCAACGATTTATCGGACACCTTGACATCGGCAAAGGTTTTTCCGACTTCGGCCATCATGTTGATGCCTTCGGTCAGCGTCGAGCCGGTTCTGAACACTGCCGCTTTGGCTTGCATGACTTTTTGCATGTCCAGGCGAATGTCGGCGGTGCTGCGGCTGCCGCTTGCATTACGGATTTTATCGAAACGGGCGATGGCTTTGTCGCATGCATTACTCGCCAACGGTTTTTGCCTTGATCCGGGTTTGATCAGTTCGGCGCAACGGATCGCTGCGGAGCGGCCGAACACCACCAGATCGAGCAGAGAGTTTGAACCCAGACGGTTCGCGCCATGCACTGAAACGCAGGCCGCTTCGCCGATTGCCATCAAGCCCGGCACGACCGCATCGGGATTACCGTCTTTCAAGGTCACGACTTCGGCTTTGTAATTGGTCGGAATGCCGCCCATGTTGTAATGCACGGTCGGCAGCACCGGAATCGGCTGTTTGGTGATGTCGACATTGGCAAAAATCCGCGAGGTTTCGGATATGCCCGGCAAGCGTTCGTGAATGATCGCCGGATCAAGATGTTCGATATGCAGATAGAGATGATCTTTCAGCGGCCCTACGCCTCGGCCTTCGTGGATTTCAATGGTCATCGCGCGGCTGACCACGTCGCGTGAAGCGAGGTCTTTGGCCGACGGCGCATAGCGTTCCATGAAGCGCTCGCCTTCCGAGTTAGTCAGATAGCCGCCCTCGCCTCTTACGCCTTCGGTAATCAAACAGCCCGCGCCGTAAATGCCGGTCGGGTGAAACTGGATGAATTCCATATCCTGCAACGGCAAGCCTGCGCGCAACACCATCGCGTTGCCGTCGCCGGTAACTGTGTGCGCCGAGGTGCAGGAGAAAAACGTGCGCCCGTAACCGCCAGTCGCCAATACTGTCATTTGGGACTTGAACAAATGTAGCGAGCCATCATCCAGACACCAGGCTAATACGCCGCGGCATTCGCCGTCTTCCATAATCAAATCCAGCGCGATGTATTCAACGAAGAATTCGGCTTTATGTTTCAAGGACTGTTGGTATAAGGTATGCAAAATGGCGTGACCAGTTTTGTCGGCCGCCGCGCAAGTGCGCTGCGCAAGGCCCGTGCCGAAATGCGTGGTCATGCCGCCGAACGCGCGCTGATAGATTTTGCCGTCGGCAGTGCGGGAGAACGGCACGCCGTAATGCTCCAATTCGATTACGGCGGGAATGGCTTCGCGGCACATGTATTCAATCGCATCCTGATCGCCCAGCCAATCTGAGCCTTTGACGGTATCGTACATATGAAAACGCCAATCGTCTTCGCCCATGTTGCCCAAGGCCGCGCTGATGCCGCCTTGAGCAGCGACGGTATGACTGCGGGTTGGGAATACTTTGGTAATGCAGGCGGTTTTAAGGCCTTTTTCCGCCATGCCCAAGGTAGCGCGCAGCCCCGCACCGCCCGCGCCAACCACCACTACATCGTAAGCATGTTCAATAATTTTGTAATCTGCTGCCATGAATCACCCTATCGATACGATGCGAAACACGGCCAGCAAAGCCGCCATCGCCAAAAACAAGAAAGCCAGATTGACGGCCCAGATTGAGATGATCTTGGGGCCTTCGGCGGCGACATAATCTTCAATCACCACCTGCAAGCCCAACGCGGCGTGATAAAAAACGGCGATGATCCAGGCTATTACACAAATGGTATTAATAGGCGACGTCAACCAATCTACGGTTTGCTGATAGGGAGCCGTCAAGCTCAGCCCCAGAAACTTGATCAGCCAAAAAGACAGCGGAACCATCGCTACGGAGGTCACGCGTTGCATCCACCAGTGCCCCGTTCCGCTTTTTGCAGAACCCAAGCCCTTGGCTCTGGATAAAGGCGTTCTATAGTCCATAATGCCCCCATATGAAAGTCATCAAAGTCAGCGCTACCGAGGCCGCCAGCTCAATCATCGCGTATCGGTTTAATGTCTCAGCTTCAAAGCTGCTGCCGGTATCCCAAATCAAATGGCGGACACCGTGGCACAGGTGGAAAAACAGCGCGTAAATAAAACCCCAACCTACCAGTTTGAACGGCCATTGATTCAGGACTGTTTGCATTGTGTCGTACGACTCAGCGCCGCCTGCCAGCGCTGAAATAATGCAAACGAACAGGATCAAACCGGCTGAGAGCATGACGCCGGTGATGCGGTGGGTAATGGAAATAATGCCGGTTAATGGCAGGCTGTAGACTTGTAGATGCGGGGACGTGGGTCTGTTAGTGTTTATCGCCATAATGTTATCCGGTTGTTGTGTTTACCCAAAGCTTCCAAACCAAATTTCGATGCAATAACCGTAGCAGGAAAAAGGCTCCGACTTGCCCATTGCGGCAAATCAGATTCTTAAACTACATCGCCACGTGCATCTGCTGGTTCATGTTGTACCACATATTGCAAATGCCCGCTAAGGTAAAAAACCGGAATTTATAACCGGCAAATTGAAAATCGTAAACCTGAAAAATACCGCCATTCTCTTCAAATAGATATTGAAGTATCCGTGGTAAAAATCACTCTTCCTTGTTAATCAAAAAATATACCACCGGTATTACCAGCAACGAAAACAAGGTCGACGCAAAAATACCGAAGATAAAACTCCATGCCAGCCCTGAAAAGATCGGGTCCAGGATAATCACAAACGCGCCGAACATCGCCGCTCCGGCCGTTAAAAATATCGGCCGCAAGCGAATCGCACCGGCTTCAATCAAAGCGTCTGCCAGCGTCACACCAGCACGGGCGCGGATGCGCTCGATAAAATCGATCAGGATAATCGAGTTGCGCACGACAATGCCCGCCAATGCAATCATGCCGATCATTGCGGTGGCGGTGAAATAAATCGGGTTCGGGTAACCGGCGACAGGCGCAGCAAACAGATTGAGCACCCAGAAGCCCGGCATGATGCCGATAACAGTCAGCGGAATGGCGATCATCATCACCAACGGTACGCTCAACGATCCGGTTTGCCCGACCAGCAGCACATAGATCATCACCAACGCGGCCGCAAAGGCCAAGCCAAGATCGCGAAATACATCGACGGTAATTTTCCATTCGCCCTCACCCGCCAATTCGGCAGTATAGCCTTCCGGCAAGGGGCGCTCATCCAGAACGTCATTTAAGTCGAAAACCGCTTCCACCGGGCTGCGTCCGGCCATTCCGGCAATCACATAATTCACCCGTTGCAGATTCTTATGAAAAATTGGCTGGTCTTCAATTTCTATATTGGCGCTGCCCAATTCGCTTAACGGTATCAGTTCGCCCTGCCCGGCTTTAACGCGCAAAGCCAGTAAATCGGCAACAGAAGAACGGAGCGCCCGTGGCAGTTGCAGGGTAATTTCCAGCGGCTGGCGTTCGCTGTCCACGTGCACGATACCGACCGCCTGGCCTGCGGCGGCAATGCGCAGGGTTTGGGCAACTTGTTCGACACTGACGCCGGACAACGCGGCTTTTTCCCGGTTCAGGTGAAAGTGGACTTTTTCATGCTGCGCTTCGGAATAATCATCGACATCAACCACGCCTTCAGTTTTTTCCATATCGGCCCTGACGCGTTTAGAGACCGCGACCAAATCGCCAATACTAGCTTCCGGCGGGCCATAGATTTCCGCGACCAAATCGGAAAGCACCGGCGGCCCCGGCGGAATTTCTGTGATTTTAAGATTGGCATTGTACTTTTTGCCAATCCGTTCAATTTCAGGCCGAATGCGTAAGGCGATTTCGTGCGATTGCTGCTCGCGCCGGTCTTTAGGCAATAGATTGATCCTGACTTCGCCGACATGACCGCCGCTACGCAGATAATAATGCCGAACCATGCCGTTAAAATCCATCGGCGCGGCAAGGCCGGTATAAGTTTGATAATCGGTGACTTCGTTGACGGTCGCAAGATAACTGCCCAGAGCGCGCGCGACCTCATCGGTTTGCTCAAGCGTCGAACCGCGCGGCATATCAATGATGATTTGCAGCTCGTTTTTATTGTCGAACGGCAATAATTTCAGCGGCACGGCGCGAGTAACGGCCAACAAGGTCGATGCTACAAAAGCGATCAGCACGATCAGTAGAAATAATTTGGCGCGCCTTGAAGTTTCAAGCAAAGGCCCGAGCGCGGCGCGATAAGTCCGGTAGATATACGTCTGTTTAAGCTCTAACGGCGCTTCTTCGCTGTGGTTATGATATTCGCTTTGCAGCAGCTTGAAACTCGCCCACGGCGTAACGGTGAAAGCCACGATCAATGACACGATCATCGCGATCGGCACGTTAAAAGCCATCGGCGCCATATACGGCCCCATCATGCCGGTAATAAAAAACATCGGCAAAAATGACACGATTACGGTGAAAGTCGCCAGAATGGTCGGCGGCCTGACTTCATCGACCGCCGTCAGCAAGGCTTCCAGAGGCGATTCCTTGCGTAATTTATAGTGCCTGTGGATGTTTTCGACATCGACGATCGGGTCGTCCACCAGCAGGCCCAGCGATAAAATCAGTGCAAACAAGGTAACTCGATTGATTGTGTAACCGGAGATATAGTCCAGCAGCAAAGTCAGCGCCAAGGTCATCGGCACGGCGATGGATACGATGAACGACTCTTTCAGGCCCAGCGAAAACGCCAGCAGCACCACGATAATCACGATCGCAAAACTCAAATGCTTAACCAGTTCGTTGACTTTGTGGTTGGCGGTTTCACCGTAATCACGGGTAATTGTCAGTAAAACATCTTCGGGAACCAATGTGCCGTGCAGTTTTTCTGCGGTGGCGATAACGGCTTCGGCGACGTTGACCGCATTGCTGCCTTTGCGTTTGGCGACGGCAATGGTGACCATCTGCCGCTCTTGCCCAACTTGCGGCTGGTTGCCGGTAGCCTTGCCTATCGTCGGCATTTCATCGACAGCCGGGCCAAAGCCGATGCGAGTGTAATGGTCAACATCGGCCGGGCCGTCTTCAATGCGCGCCACATCGCGCAAGTACACAGGCCGCCCGGCTACGCTTTTAATGACGGTCTCGCCCACTTCTTCCGACGTCTCAAAATGCGGCCCGGCTTCGAACAGGATTTCACGGTTGCCGCGTTCAATGCTGCCGACTTGCAGATTGACGTTGGCACTAGCCAGCGCTTGAGTAATCTCAAGCAAGGTTACGCCATGCGCGGCCAGCGCTGCAGGGTTGGCATAAATCGACACCCGTCGCTGCTCGCCGCCGACAACCCAGCTTTTACCGACATCGCCGACACTTCTAAGTGAAGTAATCAGCTCGTCGGCGATACGGCGCAAGGCCATCGAATCGTATGACGCATTCTGCGCGGAAAGCGTCAGTAATACGATAGGCACGTTGTCAATTTCAACCGGCGACACTTTCCAGTGGGTGACGCCCGGCGGAATAAGGTTCTGGTTGGACATCATCCTGTCCCAAGTCTTGACCAGGCTGTCTTCAAAAGACTGGCCAACGAAATAACGCACGGTAACAACCGCTGCTCCGGGCCTGGAAATGGAATACACATATTCCACGCCTTCAATCTGTTTGAGCAGAACCTCCAGTGGAGTGGCAACCAGCTTTTCAACTTCTTCGCTGGAAGCGCCCGGAAATTCGACCAGCACATCCATAACCGGCACGACAATCTGCGGGTCTTCTTCACGGGGCGTCAAAATCAGCGCCGCCGCTCCCGCCAACAGCGAAATGATCAGGAACAGGATGGACAGCTGTGAGGTGGTAAAAACCTCGACAATTCGGGTCGTCAATCCTCGCTTGGGGCTTTCATTTTGCAGGCTGTCCATTATTGCGCCTGCTGCGGGTGGGTTATAACGGTTTCACCGGCGTGCAAGCCGGAAATGACTTCAACTTGATCGCCGAAAGTTTTGCCGGTCCTGATATGACGCGTCAGTTGTCTTCCTTCCGATAAGACTTTGACAACTTCCAGCTGGCCAATATGTTGCACGGCACTGGCGGGGATCAGTAAAGCTTCATGCTGGCCGCAGACTTGTTCCAGCCAGCCGAAATAGCCCGGTTGCAGGCCCTCGATGGTAGGCAGTGCGACCTTGATCAGCTGGGTGCGGGTTTGCGGGTCGACTTCTGGACTGATCTCGTCAATTTGCGCTCGGGTGGTTACACCCAGTGTATCAATGCGCACGTTGACATCCATGCCGATGCTATAACGTCCGGCGCAAGTATTCGGCACATCGGCCTCAAGTCTTAATCCTTGCGGCGTTTGCAAGGACACCACGGGCACACCGGGCATCGCCATATCACCCTGCTCCTTAAAGCGTTTAACGACAACGCCGTCAAAAGGCGCGATTAGATTAGTGTCAGACAGATGAGCCCTGATTTCAGTGACAGCACTGTTGGCCTGACTCACAGCGGCTTGGGCCTCTTTTGCCCTGGCCACTGCGGCATCAAAACTTTCCCGGGTCGCCGCCTCTTTACCGTACAAGCTGCGCGTGCGTTGTTCGTCAGCCTGGGCGCGGCTGGCCTGGGCCTTGGCGCTGGCAAGTGCGGCAAGGGCTGCATTCTCCTGAGCCTTAACATCGCGCTCGTCGAGTCGGGCGATTGCATCGCCTTTTTTGATCTTGTCGCCGGCATGGACCTTGATCTCAAGAATCCGGGCCGTCATTTTGGGTGCAATATTGGCAACGGTTCTCGACTTTACCGTTCCGGGCCAGGCAAGAATATCGTCAACCTGTTTCTTTTCAACAACCGCCGTGTTGCTGGGCGGGTTTGAATCGTCAACCTGCGGGATTTGTCCGGGCGATACCTTGCTGACAAAACTGCCCTGCATATAAAGCAATAATAAAATCAGGGCTAAAACGGCTACGGAAACAGCAATGATTTTATTGACGTTTTTGGATTCGGTTGCTGACATAAGATTCTCTTTATCTTAGATAAATCATTGGGCCCACGAAAAGCTGTTTAGGTTTTATTTCCAGTCGCCGACAGCTTTTTTCAATGCGGCTTCAGCACTCAGGGCATCATATTGCGCTGCAATCGTATTGGAGTGGGCCTTGTCTCTAGCAACTTCCGCTTCGATATAACGCGTGACGACCACTGTTTCGGCACGCCGCTGTTCACCCACCAACCTTAGCGCTTCCTCGGCAGAAGCCACTGACGCTTCGGCAACGCGCATGCGAGCCAGCGCCTCCTCCAGCTTTAAGAATGCAACTTTGACTTCCTGTTCGATAGCCAGTTTTGTTTTACGCTCTGTTTCGCGGGCTTCGGCGGCTTTTCGTTCTGCAGCGCTGACCCGATTTTTGGTTTCCAGACCGGAAAATATATCCATTGCGACGCTAACTCCGGCGGTGACATTGTCCTTGCTGCTGTAAAATCCGGGGTTTCGACTATCCTGACCGTAACTCACATAAGCATCGGCTTTAGGCAAATAAGCGCCTTGCGCGCTTTTGACCAGGCGCTGGCTGATTTCCACCTGATTGGCGGCCGCTTTAACTTCCGGGCGCTGTGCCATGGCAAGCTCAAGTAAATCGTTGAATGAAGCGGGCAACTTGGGCTTGGGCAACACCGAAGATGATGGCGCGACAGTGAATGCCTGATCCGCTGGCAGACCCAGCAACGTAGCGAGGCCGGTCTTGGATACCTCGATGCCGTTCGCGGCTCTGATCTGGGCTTCCTGCGCCTCAGCCAGTTTAACTTCCAATGATAAAACATCGGATTTAAGCACGGTTCCGGCTTCGTACCTTAGTCTGCTTTGCTTTAACTCGCTGTCAATTGCCGAAATGGAATCCTGGGCGACCTTATGCGCTTCCTGCGCAGCCAGGTAAGCGTAGTACGAAGCGGTGACGGCTTCAATCAAGGCATTGCGTACTCTTGACCGTTCAAACTCTGCCGCATCGATTCCCAGCTCTGCGGCCTTGCTGTTCTGGTAATCCTGGCCACCACGAAACAGAGATAACTTGCCAATGATTTCGGGGCGAAAATTTTGCCGGTAACCGGGGTTATTGATGTTATTGATCGAGTCGGAAGTGAAATCTCTCTGCGCCACAACCATCGAAAAGACTTGAGCGGGGTTGTTGGAATGCTCGTAGCCGACCCTGGCGGTTACCTGCGGATAAAAAGCGGATAGCGCTACGCCTAACTGTGCCTCAGCCTGGCTGATGCGTTCCGCGGCGATTTGCATATCGGGATTGTTGGCTAATGCGTGCTCAATAGCCTGATCCAGTGTAAATAATTGAGTGTTCGATTTTGGCGGTGCAGCTTTATCGGCAGGGTTTTGAAGAATTTGTTCCGCTACGGCTGCAACGTTCGATAACATGAGTATCGCTAGCAGACTTAATGCCAGTTTGTTTTTTATTATTTTAAGCATAATCTTTACGTACCTGTTAAGAAATCAGCAAAAAGTCTTTTGAATTTTTTGTTTACCGCGAGACGCGAAAAATCATGCTCTTCTTCACGTCTTCGCGGCACAAATACAAAGCGCAAACTTACATAGCACTGTACATAGTCAGAATGCGCTGCCCGATTTTAAACCCAACTTTTTAAGTATGATTGCCATCGGGCAAAACCCTGTAAATGCCGATTGCAGCAAATTAGCGCCGACAAAAGCGGTAAACCATAGCCATAATTCAGAATGATAATGCGCCAGCAACAAGCTGATCAAAATAAAACTGCCTGCAACGGCTAAAACTGCGCGATCAATAGTCATTTTATTTTCCTTTTAACCGAACGATACCCATTAATTTGAGCATTGATTTTTCATAAAAAGGTTCACTGATACCTTTTCTGATTTTGCGCATGAAATATTTCTCGAAACCGATTTTAGCCCAATGCACCCATTTGCCTTCGGCTGACCAGGTTACGTTGCGCGGCGGAATTTGCGGCTTGGCCAGAAAAGCCACCCCGGAATCGCCAAAGTCGGCCAAGCATAAAGCATTCAACGTCGCCCGGTGTGTCGGCTCTTTGCCGACCAGCTCATCGGCAATATTATGCGCGGCGGCAGTCACCATCGATTCAATCATATAGCCGGTTTTCGGCGCGCCAACCGGCACCGGCGTTGCTTCAACGGGCGGAATGGCGATACAAACGCCGACGGAATAGATATTTTTAAAGGTTTTATTGCGCTGATACTCATCGACCAAAACAAAGCCGCGCGGGTTAACCAGACCTTCAACGCCGACATTACGCACCGCGTCAACGCCGGTAAAAGCGGGCAACATCATCGAGTGCTTAAAGGGCAGTTCATGTTTTTTCTTTTCCTTGCCATCGTCATCGACTTCAGTGACATACATCATGCCGGGCTCGATTTTGTCGACCTTGGCATTGGTTATCCACTTGACGGTCTTGTCGCGCAAGGCGCTTTCCAGCAGACTCTTGGTATCCCCTACTCCGCCTAAACCCAAATGTCCGATATAGGGTTCTGCGGTAACAAACGTCATCGGCACTTTGTCGCGAATATTCCTTTTGCGCAATTCCGTTTCGATAATCATTAAATATTCATACGCGGGGCCGTAGCAGGAGGCACCCTGAACCGCACCGACAACAATCGGGCCGGGATCTTGCATAAATTTGTCCCAATCGGCTATCGCCGCCTCGGCGTGATCGATATGGCAGACTGATGAGGTATAACCGTTAGGCCCCAAGCCCGGAACTTCATCGAAGGCCAAGCGCGGCCCTGTCGCAATAACCAGGAAGTCGTAGGCAACGGCCGAGCCGTCATCCAGCAGCACCTGATTATTAGCGGGGTCGACCTTTGCTGCGGCTTTTTGGATGAATTCGATGCCTTTCTTTTTCAAGACCGGCGCCAACTCGATCTTTAAATCCTCAGGTTTGCGCCATTTGGGTGGAACCCAGGGATTTGACGGAACAAAATGAAACGTAGGAGTATCGGAAATCACAATAACATCATGTTTTTTCCCTACTGTTTCCTTCATTTCATAAGCCATTGGTACGCCGCCGATACCTGCGCCTAAAACTACAATACGAGCCATGATACTCTCCTCATAATAGTTACTATTATGTATCGTGCAATTCCAATTAACTCCGGTTAATTAGAAATGCCATTAGTAAACCGATACCAACACTGAGCAGTAAAAAGTTCCCGTAACCGATCAGACAAAAGTACCGAAAGCTTAAAAATTAAGTTTGTATATTAGCGAGTTTTAATAGACAGTAACACAGTCCTGTCTTAGTATCCAAGTCTAATTATTAGATTTAGACAAGAGTTGTTTTATTAAATTTATTGGTTTAAAACGCAAGAGTTACTGATATGCATTATATTCAATGACGTTATATTCAGTGACATTTATCTAAAATTTCGATTTACAAGACTGCAACCCAGAAGGGGAATTTATGATTTCAGAGGCCGTGGTTAATTTATCGCGCTGGCAGTTTGCGGCAACTTCTCTATACCATTTTCTGTTTGTTCCGTTGACATTAGGTTTATCGTTTTTACTGGCGATCATGGAATCGACCTATGTCATGACCGGCAAACAAATTTACAAGGACATGACCCAGTTCTGGGGAAAATTATTCGGCATCAATTTCGCGCTGGGCGTGACTACCGGCTTGACCATGGAATTCCAATTCGGCATGAACTGGTCCTACTTCTCGCATTATGTCGGCGATATTTTCGGAGCGCCGCTTGCCATTGAGGGCTTGATGGCCTTTTTCCTGGAATCGACCTTTGTCGGCCTATTCTTCTTCGGCTGGGATAAGTTAAGCAAGGGACAGCATTTAATAGTGACCTGGCTGGTCGCTTTAGGCAGCAACTTATCGGCATTGTGGATTCTAATCGCTAACGGTTGGATGCAATATCCGACTGGTGCGTACTTTAATTATGAAACCATGCGTATGGAACTCTCCAGCTTCGCCGATCTGTTACTCAATCCAGCCGCCCAGGTTAAATTCGTCCATACCGTTGCCGCAGGTTACACCACAGCTTCCGCTTTCGTGCTGGGCATCAGCGCTTACTACATGCTCAAAGGCCGAGATGCAGCATTTGCGCAACGCTCTTACACTATAGCCGCAGGCTTTGGTCTAGCCGCCATCCTGTCGGTTATTGTGTTGGGCGATGAAAGCGGCTATACCGCCGGCGAAGTGCAAAAAACCAAACTGGCCGCTATTGAGGCTGAATGGCATACCGAAGAGGCACCCGCAGCATTTACGGCTATCGGTCTTCCAAACCAGGAAACCATGGAAACGCACTACCGCGTAAAAATTCCCTGGCTATTGGGTTTGATCGGCACGCGTTCCATTGACGAGCCGGTTATCGGTTTATCGGAGATTCTGGAAAGGAATCGCTTGCGTATTCGTAACGGCATGCAGGCTTACGGATTATTGCAGACATTAAGAACGGGCAACAAAGATCCCATTGTGCGTGCCGAGTTTGAACACTATAAACAAGACCTGGGCTTCGGCCTGCTACTCAAGCGTTATACGGACAAAGTGACCGATGCAACCGATCAACAAATAGAACTGGCAGCGCAGTACTCGATACCCAGAGTCGTGCCTTTATTCTGGACGTTCCGGATCATGGTTGCTTGCGGTTTTATAATGCTGGTGGTATTTGTCTTTGCGGTGATAGCCAGCTCAATCCGCAAATGCCGGCAAGACTGGCTGTTACGTGCCAGCCTTTATATGATTCCTTTACCCTGGATTGCCTCTGAACTGGGCTGGTTTGTGGCCGAGTTCGGCCGTCAACCGTGGACTATTGCGGAGATTCTGCCGACCTTTTTAAGCACATCCTCTCTCACCGAACTGGACATATACCTGAGTCTGTCAGGTTATATCGGTTTATATACGCTATTTTTAATCATCGAAATGTTCTTGATGCTTAAATTCATCAAGTTAGGTCCCAGCAGCCTGCATACAGGCCGTTACCATTTTGAAATCGCAACAGGAGCATCACTATGACTTTCGATTATGAAACCATGCGCTTGATCTGGTGGGCCCTGTTAGGCGTTTTATTGATCGGCTTTGCCATTACCGACGGCTATGATATGGGCGTAGGCATTTTGTTACCCTTTTTAGGCAAAAACGATACCGAACGCCGCATCATTATTGATTCAATAGGCACTACCTGGGAAGGCCACCAGGTCTGGTTTATCACTGCGGGCGGCGCGTTGTTTGCCGCCTGGCCTGCCGCCTATGCCGTCGCTTTTTCAGGGTTTTATTTTGCGTTGCTGCTAACCCTGTTTGCGTTATTCTTGCGACCGATAGGTTTTGATTACCGCAACAAATTACCCAGCCAGAAATGGCGCAATAACTGGGATATTGCCTTATTTATCGGCGGCTTTGTGCCGGCGCTAATTTTCGGCGTCGCATTCGGCAATTTATTGCAAGGCGTACCGTTCCATCTGGATAACGATTTGCGCGCTTTTTATACCGGCTCATTCTGGGCATTGCTAAACCCTTTTGCATTAGCGGCGGGACTGGTTAGCTTATCGATGTTGATTATGCATGGAGCGGTCTATTTACAGCTTAAGACAGAGGGCAACATTAATCGACGTTGTAAAAAAGTGGTTACTGTTGCCACCGTCATCGCGTTGGTCATTTTTGCTGTGGCCGGCATATGGGTTACTCATATTGACGGTTACCAGATCACCACTGAAATTATCCCTAACGCACCGTCCAACCCATTGGCCAAAATTGTTCAGAAAGCACCGGGGTTATGGCTGGATAATTACAACCATTATCCTGTGTTGTGGATCATTCCTGCATTGGCTTTTGTTGCCGGTGCAATCACCATAGTACTGTCAAGAATTGAACGTCCGGGGCTGGCATTTATAACCAGCTCATTAACGGTAACTTCCATTATCTTAACCGCGGGTGTAGCAATGTTTCCTTTCCTGCTACCGTCAAGCTCAGCTTTAAACAGCTCTTTGACCGTATGGGATGCCAGTTCCAGCCATAGCACCCTAAAAATCATGTTCTGGGCTACGGTGATTTTTTTACCCATTGTTTTCGCTTACACCACCTGGGTATTCCGTGTCTTGCGCGGCAAGATAACGGCGGAGCAAATTCATGAGGTTGATATAACACCGGAACAGATTCATCAAACCGATCATACGGCTATTTAGGAGATAACTATGTGGTATTTCACTTGGATACTTGGAGTATTGCTGGCTTGTTCATTAGGCATTATCAATGTGCTTCGGCTGGAGGCGCAGGAAACCTGGGATAAGGAACATATTCCCGTGGATCCTCTAACCCAGTTGATGACTAAAGACACGATGCTGAACCGTTTAAAAGAAAAAATTGAAAACTCCAAACGCAACGGTTTTCCTTTTTCCGTTCTTTTTATCAGCTTAAAGAATTTTAAAGCCAAAAATAATCTATCCGACTTTGAAATGGACGCCGTATTACGCAACGTAGCCGACTGTTTTCAAGAAGACATCAGGGCGGGCGTTGATATTGCGGCAAGAATGGGCGATCAGGATTTTCTTATTGCGCTGCCGGGTTCTCCGTTGAAAAAAGCCGAGCAAGTCGCGTCGCAGATTAAACAAGAAATTACGGCATGCGTTAAAGCGCCCCATCTGGTTGTTGATGTGGCTACGGGGGTTGCGGAATACTCCTCACCCGCTGCCCCTGAAGAATTTTCTGCTACTACAAATGAGGTGGACGAATTGATCAGAGCGGCAACGGCCAAGAGCGGCGTGTAAAACCAGGCACAAACTCTACGGACGGATTTGCAAAAATCCGTCCGGTTTCAGGTTATATTCTAAACGGTCGCGTTTTTCGGAATTGCTAATATTTCCAAGGGCTCGAAGAGAGAATATAAAAGCTCCATATTCCTTGCGGCAAAAACCTTTTAACAAAAGCTGTAACTACGGCAATGCTGAGTATAACTGATGGGTAAGTTATTCATGAACGATAAAACCATTAGCATTCATAAAATCGGCGATGTTCTGGTCGATAGTTTTCATTACCTTGCCTTATTTGGTATTGGCGCCACGATAGTCTGGTCTGCTATTCATGACTATATGGAGATGATGAAATCGGGACATGCCAGTCTGGAAGATATACTGTTGCTGTTTATTTATCTTGAACTAGGCGCTATGGTCGGCACTTATTTTAAAACTCGTCGATTACCGGTGCAGTTTTTGATTTATATCGCCATTACGGCGTTATCCCGCCATTTAGTTATTGATGTACAAAAAGTAGCCGATACTTTTCATCTCTATTTACTGCTCAGTATAACTATCGCCATTGCCATTCTCAGCGTTTCTATCTTGGTATTATCTTATACTGCCAAACATTACGGATGTCCGGAGGACAATGAACGCAAAGAAGAAAAATAGCGATGTGCCTTACCTAATTTAAAGACAACAACAGACGTTGATATTTCGGATCTTATTCGACCGTGAAGCTGCCGTAAACGGCCTAATCTACGTTCTATTGATCACGCCGTTCTCGCGTAACAGGTTGAGAAATTCTGCCTTACGCAAAGGACGGCCGACATAATAGCCCTGAGCCAGATCACAGCCATGATTGCGCAGGAACTCGAATTGCTCCTTAGTCTCTACGCCTTCAGCGATGACTTCGAGGCCGAGCTTTTTACCAACCGTGATGCTCGCTTCAACAATAGCCGCATCGTTGGCATCGTGGGTCAGATCGCGCACAAAGCTCTGGTCGATCTTAAGCGCGTCCAGCGGAAAGCGTTTGAGATAGGACAGCGATGAATAGCCGGTGCCAAAATCGTCGATGGCAATGCGAACGCCCAGAGTCCGCAATTTCTTCAGAGTATCGGCAGCAGCGACAGGGTCCTGCATAACGATATTCTCGGTCACTTCCAGCTCCAGCGCATCCGCAGGCATGCCTTGCTGTTTCATGATCTGGCTTACTTTGCGTAACAGCTCCGGGTCACTAAACTGGGAGGCCGAGACATTGATAGAAATGCGCATCCCCTGAAGCCCCATTTCCTTAAACTCGGCACAAGCCTGACTCAGCATCCATTCCCCCACCTGTATAATCAATCCGGATTCCTCCAGCATTGACACAAAACCGGCCGGCGACACCAAACCGCGTTGCGGATGCTGCCAACGGATCAGCCCTTCCATTGCGACGATGCGACCGGAACTAAGCTCCGCCTTAGGTTGGTAATAAACAACAAACTCATGACGTTTGAAGGCCAGGCGCAGGTCGGTTTCCAGTGTCAGCAGTTCGTGGCTGCGGGCATTCATGTCCGGCGCATAGAAACGGTACTGATTATGGCCCGCTCCGACGGCCCGGTACATGGCGATGCCGGCATTGCGCAGCAACTCTTCGACGCCGGTACCGTCATGCGGATAGATCGCGATACCGGTACAGAAGGTGATGTAGGCTTCCTGCGCACCAAGTGACATCGGGCGCTCAAAAGCGGCATAAATTTTGCGCAATACGGCTAATACGCTTTCAGAGCGGGCCAGATCGCCCGCTATTATCGCGAATTCGTCACCGCCGTGGCGGGCAATGGTATCGTTAGGGCGCAAAGCGGCCTGCAATCTGCCGGCGATCTGCTGAAGCAAGGTATCGCCGATCGCATGCCCCATGCTATCGTTGATTCTTTTAAAGTTATCTATATCCAGAAACAATACGGCAACGGAATTATTGGCATGCCGGGCGCGCTCCATTTCCGCTCTCAACCGGTCCATCAGCAGAATCCGGTTCGGCAGGCCGGTCAGAATATCGTGGGTAGCCTGATGCTGTAATTCGGCTTCGAAACGTTTGCGTTCGGAAATATCACGGGCAATCGTGGACAGGTATTCGACCTCGCCGGCTGCATCGCGATGCACCAACAGGACTTGCGACACCGGGACTTCTATTTCGTCGATGCGCCGCAACGCAGTTTCCCCGGACCAACTGCCTGTACGGTAGGCAGCAGGCAAGGCCTCGCTCTGCAATTGCTGCTTTATGCGTTCGGGAAACAGCTCAGTCAGGCAAAATTTGCTGAGGTCTACCTTGGGATCGAAGCCAAGCAAACGATAACCGGCATTATTGAGATACTGAAGGCAGCCGCCGGGATCGAGAATCGCGACCAAGTCAGTCGTAGCTTCCAGAATAGCGACCAACTGAGCGCGCGCTTCGTCGGCCTTAACGCGTTCTGTGATATCCCGTCCCGTAGAAACCAGATGGGTCACATGCCCCTGCTCGTCCTTCAAAGGCGTGATGACTTTCTCCTCATAAAACAGTTCGCCATTCTTTTTGCGATTGATCAAGGTTCCCCTGAATATCTCGCCCTTGGTCACCGTTTCCCAGATACCCTGATAAAAGGCCTGATCATGCCGACCGGATTTTATCAATGAGGGCTTACCGTCTAAGGCTTCAGCGCGGCTATAGCCGGTCATCCGCTCGAAAGCCGGATTGACATACTCAATAAAGCCGTTGGGATCGGTAATGAGGACGCTGTCGGCCGCCTGTTCCACGACCAAGGACAGTATGCGCACTCTCTGTTCGGTCTGACGACGTTCCCGGCGCTGCTGCGCTTCTTCAAGTTCGCGTTCCACAGCCGGCATCAGGCGGGATAAATTACCTTTCATGACGTAATCCTGGGCGCCGGACTTCATCGCTCTCACCGCGGTATTTTCGCCAATCGTACCTGACACAAAGATGAAAGGAAGATCGAGGTCGTGTTGTCTGACCACTTCAAGGGCCCGCATGCCGCTTAAGTGCGGCATCGTATAATCGGACAGCACAATATCCCAGCGCTGTTTCAGCGCTTCGGTTAAAGCCTGTTCCGTCTCAACCCGTTGCCATTCTATACGCCGCCCTCCATCCAGCTCCAATTGATCCGCCACTAACAACGTATCATCTTCGGAGTCTTCAATAATCAATATATGCAATGGCTGTGTTGTATTTATCCGCTCTTCCATTACATCACCTTTTTTTACAATCCGGACAACGAGGAGGCGGTTCATTGAGCAGTATCCAATAAAGCCCGAGCTGGCCGGCTGCCCGAACGAACTCGTCGAAGTCGACCGGCTTCCGGACATAGCTGTTGGCGCCCAGTGTGTAACCTTTGAGCCGGTCCTCCTCTTCATTCGATGAAGTCAGCAACACCACCGGCAGTAACTGGGTTTCTTTATTGGCGCGGATTCGGCGCAGTACTTCCAGACCATCAATCTTGGGTAACTTCAGATCCAGCAGCACCACCAATGGCAAATCGTGGGGATCGCGCCCGGCATAAACGCCTGTGCCAAACAGGTAATCCAGTGCCTCGGCGCCATTGTGCGCTACGACTATATTATGGTCGATATGATTCTTTTCGAGGGCATGCAGGGTAAGCGCCTCATCATCAGGGTTGTCTTCTACCAGAAGAATGACCTTTCTGTTCATAAATCCTCCCGCGCCTCCAGCGTAAAATAAAAAGTCGCTCCCTTTTCGACCTCAGCCTCGGCCCAAATGCGTCCGCCGTGTTTGTGAATAATTCGTTGCGAGGTCGCCAGCCCGATGCCGGTGCCGGGGAATTCGCTGGTGTCGTGCAAGCGCTGGAAGGCGCCGAACAGTTTTTCGGCATAGGCCATATCGAAGCCGGCGCCATTGTCACGTACGAAATAAACCGGCTCATCATTCTGCATTTGCATGCCGAATTCGATCTGCGCCTCGGGCCGCTTGCTGGTGAACTTCCAGGCATTACCCAGCAGATTGTCCAACACGATGCGTAATAATCGGGCATCGCCCCAGACAATCATGCCCGGCTGTACTGTCCACCGTACGTTGCGCTCTGGCTCCTGCTCGCGTAACTCATCCAGCACCTCGCTGGCAAGCGCACTTAAATCGATATCTTCGCGTTTCAGCTCGGATCGGGTGATGCGTGACAGCTTGAGCAGATCGTCAATCAATACTGCCATGTGTTGGGCGGCGGCACGCACCCGTTTCAGCCGGTCCCGGCCCGTGTCATCCAGCCGTTCGGCGTATTCATCAAGCAGGATCCGACTGAAACCGTCCACAGCGCGCAACGGCGCGCGCAAATCATGGGAGACGGAATAGCTGAAGGCTTCGAGTTCGTGATTGACCGATTCAAGAACCATGGCTCGCTCACGCAACGCGGTATTCAGTTGCTGGATGCGGTGCTCTATTTCTTTGCGCTCGCTGATGTCTTCGATGATGCCGTCAAAATAAGTATTGCCTGTGCTGTCTTTTTTTATGACGGCTGTAATAGATGCAAGAAACTCTCGCCCTTTTAGAGTAACTAGCGGTATCTCTTCGTTATCGATATATCCTTTCTGCCTAACTTTATGTACAAACTCCCGCCAGCAGCCCTGATCCCGGCACAATTCATTGATAGGATATGTCTGTAGCTGCTCGGCGGACTCTGCTTCGAACATCTCGACGATGGCTGGATTAACTTCCAGGAAGCATCCGGTCGAAGTTGGCGAGTGACGATAAACACCAACCCGCAGATTGTTAACCAGCTCTTGATACTTGGCTTCCACCTCGCGTTGCATCTGTTCAGCTCCCTTACGGGCCGTAATATCCCGGATGATACTGATTATGAACAGATCTTGCCCTATCTTCAGCGGGCTTAGGTTGATCTCCACAGGAAACTCCCTGCCATCCTTGCGCCGGCCATACAGTTCAAGACCCACCCCCATCGGGCGGACTTGCGGGTTTTCGGTATAAGCTTGCCGATAATCCTGATGGCCCGAGCGAAAACGCTCAGGCATCAACAGTTCTATCGGCTGATTAAGCAACTCGTCGCGAGCATAGCCGAACCATTTTTCGGCCTGCGCATTGACCAATACAATGCAGCCTTTCTCGTTGACAATGACAATGGCATCAGGCGCTGATTCGAGCAGCCCCCGAAATCGAGCCTCGCTGGCGCGGAGCTCTTCTTCTGCATGCTTTCGCTTTGAAATATCGCGGATAATACTGGTCGCGAGTTTTTCTTTTTTTGTCTCCAGCGGGCTCAGGTTGATCTCCACAGGAAACTCGCGGCCATCCTTTCGGCGGCCATACAGATCACGACCTGCTCCCATGGCTCGAACAACCGGATTTGCTATGTAAGCCTGAAAATAGCTCGGGTGATGGGCACGGAAACGCTCGGGTATCAACAGTTCAATCGGCTGATTAAGCAGCTCGTCGCGGGCATAGCCGAACCATTTTTCGGTCTGCGCATTGACCAATACGATGCGCCCTTCTCCATTGACGATGATAATGGCGTCTGGCGCTGACTCAACTAAATTGCGAAACCGCGCTTCGCTGGCGCTCACTTCTTCTTCTATCTGTTGCCGCCGAGTACGATAGTGAGCAATGAACCAGCTGATTACGCCTGATAGCAGGGATAACGCGATGAAGGCAAGCAGCCTGGCTTGCCGCACATTTTTGCTAAAGATTTTTTCAGCCGGTACGCGGGCGACTAATAGCCAACGTTCATCACCGCTAACAACATTTTCGAGGATGTCTCCGAACAGGGTTTTCGGCAGGATTTCGTCATAAGTGAATAAATCGCCATTAACCATGAACTGCTGTTGCTCGGGATGCTCAATAATAGAGGCCCACGCTTCGGCATAGTCGTTGGCGAAGCGCTTATCCTTGCGCTCCGGATACATGAAGCCCCATTCGTCTTCAGGGCGAGCCCCGATCAACCAATACCCTTTGGCGTTCAGCAGCCATAAGTTGCCGATGCTTTGCCCGGAAATTGCCCGAATCCGGTCAATCAGTTGTTGCGCCCGATAGCTAAGCAGGATCATGCCGCGTTTTTGCCCGTGCTGGCCGAACACCGGCGTACCGAACCGGATCACGGGCCTGATCGGTTGCTCGATCTTATTGTGTTCAATGGCAAGATCGAACGAAGAAATATAAAGACTATCCTTATTCAGGGCCAGCGTTTGCTCGACAAAATAGAGACGGGATCTGTCCTGCAACTCTTTCTCCGGCACAATTACCGGCACTCCCTGATTCCGATCAACGCGTACTCTTTCTTGTTTTTTCTCATCCAGAAACAGGATTCGATCATAGCGCTCCCGGTATTTCACAAAGGCAACCCAATCGGCGCTCAAACTGGCCAGATTCTGGGAGGATTCTCTGTCGAGCCAGTCATGCAACACCGGCTGATCTCTGAGATAAAACAGATCGTCGTGCAATATCTGTAATTCTTTGGCGATAAATTGACTGCCTGCTTTTACAGCCTGCTGCTCTTCATTATGTATGTAGGCGAGCATTGATTTTTCTTGAGTTTTATAAACGCTCCACAATGCGATGGCTAAGGCCAGCGTCAGCAGCATCCATATTAGAATAAACTGGCGGATTATTGGCCAATGTTGCTGATCTTCATTTGAGCTAAAAAACTTACCATTCATAGTGACAGCCACCATTTCAGTTTATCGTTTTTAACATCATGCCAAATCAGTGCAAGGATTTTTTCGAACACCTACGTGAAACTTATCCCTTATTACCTTTTATTGCAAATTTTGTGGTTATGGATACAGCGTTTATCGGGGAATCAGCCAGATAGCAATCATTATCCACCCTTTTTATAAGTAATTGGCACAACTTGACGTTTATTTAGCCTTAAAAGCATCATGCTAGCCGTTGAGTATATTTGGAGTCGACCATGCCAAAAGTTCAGTTTAAATACCTGTTAAGAGGACTTGCAACCCTTGTGGCAAAGAGCTTGAACTTACGATTTGCGTTAAGTTAATTATGACGCCCGCCTTCATCAATAAGATTGCGACGGCTGTGCCTGATTATGATGTGCACCAGAGATTTGTCGATTTTGCGCCAAATCTGCTTCCTGATTCACGCAGCCGAGCATTGTTTCAGCGCATGGCCGAGCGGTGCCAGATTGAACACCGCTACTCTTTCCTAAAACCGCATCCCGATAATGATACCGGACAACTGGACGTGCAGGAGCTTTATCGCCCTGGTCGTTTTGCCGACACCGCGAAGCGAATGGGCATGTATAAACAATATGGTTTTGGTTTAGCTTGTCGCGCTATCGATCAGCTATTTGAGACTGTCCGGAAAGACAGTATCACCCATTTGATCGTTACCTCCTGTACCGGCTTCTATGCCCCAGGAGTCGATCTGGAAATTGTCAATCACTACGGCCTCAGGCCCGATACCGAGCGGAGTCTGATCGGATTTATGGGTTGCTATGCAGCGCTTAATGCGCTTAAGCTGGCACGTCATATCGTGCGTTCAGAGACGAACGCCGGGGTCCTCGTGGTTAATCTCGAGCTGTGTACGCTGCACTTGCAGGAAACGGACAAACTTGAAGAAGTTCTTTCTTTTCTGATTTTTGCCGATGGTTGTGCTGCCAGCTTCATATCAGCAGATACCCATGGCATCGGCTTGGAGAGTTTCACCTCGACCGTTATTCCTGAAAGTGAGAAGCTGATAACCTGGCATGTCGGGAGTTCAGGCTTTGAAATGGCTCTCTCAGGCCTGATACCTTCTACGATTACCGCCAGCCTGCCCGGCTATCTCTCTTCAATACTCGGCACTAACAAAGCAGAGGACGTGACCCATTGGGCCATTCATCCTGGGGGACGCAGTGTACTGGATGCCGTACAAAGTGCAGTAAAGCTACCGGACGACAAAATCCAATCCTCTCGGAAAGTGCTGCGTCACTATGGCAACATGTCGTCGGCAACGGTTATGTTCGTGCTCAAGGAGCTTCTGGCGCCGGAAACCGTACCTGGCTACGGCTGCGCAATGTCCTTTGGCCCCGGCATGACGGTAGAAAGCATGCTGTTTCGGGTAGCATCTACCGGATGAGCTTACCGGATTTCAACCAGCGAAGTGCTGAGTCCGAACTGATGGATAATGAGCCGGTAAGCTTTGCTGAGTTTTATGCCTGCTTGCGGCAACTCCGAATTATCAATTTTTTTACGCTGGCTTATACACCGACCTTGCGCTGGTTCGGCCACTTGTACAAACAGGGCCAGTTAGAAGACGGGTCGACTGTACTGGATGTAGGCAGCGGCTATGGCGATATGCTGCGCTGCCTATCGAACTGGGCGGCTGCGCGCAGGCTACGGCTTCATCTGATCGGCGTCGACCTCAACCCCTTGTCAAAACTGTCAGCCGAGCGCGCGACATCGCAGAGCCATGGCATTGACTTCATTACCGATAACGTATTCAGCTTTGCACCGGAACAGAAAATTGATTACATCATCAGTTCCTTATTCACCCACCATCTGACCGATCAGCAGTTAGTCGAGTTTATTCGCTGGATGGACCATCGCGCTTGCCTGGGGTGGCTTATCAATGATCTGCATCGCCATCCGATCCCTTACTACTTTATCAAGTCCATAGTGCGCCTACTGAGTCGTAATCGCCTGATCCGCCATGACGCGCCGGTCTCAGTAGCACGCGCCTTCACTGTACCTGATCTGAAGAGACTACTTGAGACCGCCGGAATTCCAGCACACCGCGTCAGCATCAGGTGGTGTTTTCCGTTCCGTTATGCCGTGACATGCAGCCGAACCTAGAAAAACGTGAAAACATTGTGATCGGTGGCGGCGTTGCGGGTTCAGCAGCGGCGATTTGGCTGGCTAAGCAGGGACGGGATGTGCTTCTGCTCGAGAAAGAAGTCGCTCCGCGACACAAAGTATGCGGAGAATTCATCAGTATCGAGGCTCAGCACTATTTGAAGGAACTCGGCATAGACCTCATGGCTTTGGGCGCCGTGCCAATCAGGCAGTTCCTGCTGATTAAAGGATCGCGAAAGATCAATACGCGCTTACCCTTTCTCGCACTTAGCCTGTCACGCTATGTGCTGGATGAGGCTCTATTACAGCTGGCTATTAGCACTGGGGTTGAATTACGTCGCGACATCAACGTGACCAGTCTTGTGCCTAACAATCCCGGCTGGATGGTCAGCAGTCCGGCTAGCGAGCAGCTACAGGGAGAAAAAGTATTTCTGGCTACGGGCAAGCATAATTTGCGTGGCTGGACGCGAGATGATGCGGGCGGTGAATTGCATATCGGGCTTAAAATGCATTACATCCTCAGCCCGGCGCAGCAGCGCGAATTGACTGGCTGCATTGAGGTGATGGTATTCGATGGCGGCTATGCCGGGCTAGAGCCCATTGAAAACGGCAAAGCCAATTTTTGCCTGGTCATCAGGAAGCCGGTGTTTTTGCAGCACGGCAAAGACTGGGGACAGCTACTCCGCGTTCTCAGTGCAGAGATACCGCACCTGAAAACCCGTTTGCAAGATGCTAGCCCATGCTGGGACCGGCCGATCTCGATAGCAGGCATACCTTATGGCTACATTCATCCGGCTGAAAGCAAGGATCGATCTGGACTATTCCCCATTGGCGATCAGATGGCGGTCATTCCATCATTCTGTGGCGATGGAATTGCTATTGCGCTGCATACGGCTTTTTTGGCGACAGCGACTGATACCTTTAATTACATTATGACTGCGCGGCACGAGTTGCAGCTACAAATGCTGCGTGCTAATGGGTTGGCTCATATCATGGCTGGCAGCCTGACATCTGAGCTGGCTTTTCTGTGCTGTCGGGTAAGACCTTCTCTGCTTGCTACCTTAATAGCTAAGACAAGGGTGCAGTATTCCAGGCGCTACTCCTGAAAAACGCCCATTTTGCTGTAATTCAGTCATGGTTAATATCTTCCCTGTCTCGCTTCGTTACTCCCCAAGGTTAGAGAGGGTGTCCTTTTTTTGATGAAGCCCTCCTATAAACTATAGTCGGGTAGTTATCACGCTAATCTCTAAACCTACTAGGTAATATCACTGGTATTCATCTGTACTGTATTTAATTACACTATTTCTGCAAGTCCTCCATCTTGCATAATGAGCGGGACGATAGGTCAAAATAAAAGACCCGTTACAGGACTAATGTGAAATATGACCTGCTGGCTGCAGACCAGTTTTTGAGTCCCGACTTCATTCCCCCAAATTGATGCTAAAACCCGGTGTTGGCCATAAACCTAAACTCTAGAGCAGACTAAAAAGAGTTTTACGTCAGAGAAAATCAAGCGTAGCAATTTCTTATAACTTTCCGCCCAAATATCAAAGACCGTATAATTCATCGCACGTTGATTTTAACGTTCATTTGTTAACTCTAAATTCTACAGTCATGAAAACCGCCAGAATCTTGCTTTGCCTGATTTTAATCATTATTGTTCATGGCGCTATCGACTGGTTGACCAATCGGCCACAGGATGCCGGTGCCGATGTACCGGCCGGCAAAATCATGAGCCTGTCTTTTGCATCCTCCCGGGAAGGCTTTAAAACACCGCTGCCCGAACACATCGATGAAGATTTGGGACTGCTGGCGGATAAAACTCACTCTATTCGCACTTACTCGATTCTAGGCGGTGAAGCTACCGCCGATATTGCGCGTAAATATGGCGTCAACTTGACTCAAGGCGGTTGGCTGGGACCTGACCATGACAATAATAAAAAAGAAATCGAGGCGTTGATCAAATCGGTTAATGCCCATCCTGATGTGGTTCAGCGAGTCATCGTTGGCAATGAGGTACTGCTTCGTCGCGACATGGATATTGACAGCCTGATCGGTTATATCCGGCAGGTCAAACAAGCGGTTAAGCAACCGGTGTCATACGCCGATGTTTGGTCGATCTACATGAAATACCCCCAACTGATCAATGAGGTGGATTTTATTACCATCCACATCCTGCCTTACTGGGAAGACGAACCGGTCCCAATTGAACAGGCAACGGCGCATATTGAAAAAGTCGTTCAACAAATCAAAGATAAAGCGCTCAGCATGGGGCAAAACAAGCCTATCCTGATCGGCGAGTCCGGCTGGCCCAGTGTCGGTCGGCAGCGCGGCAGTGCTGTCCCCAGCGTCGTCAATTCAGCCCGATTCATTCGCAGCCTGCTTCAGGTAGCCAACCGCCACAATTTCGATTACAACATCATTGAGGCTTTTAACCAGCCTTGGAAAGGCGATTTTGAAGGTGTGGCCGGCGCTAATTGGGGATTATTGTCAGTCGATCATAAACCGATTTTCCCCTTAACCGGCCCGGTCTATGAAAACCCTGCCTGGCCGCTGCATTTTGCTTTGACGACAGGCTTGTGGCTGCTGATTGTCGCGGCTTACTGTAGAAGGCTGCAATCTGTTCCTCTGCCGCATTTACTGGTGTTTTTGTCATTGACGCAAGTACTTAGCGTTTGCTTGGTAACGTTGGCGGATTTTCAATGGTATACCAGTTACAGCCATTGGCAGCGTGCATATACGCTGGCCATCGTTGCCGCGAATACCGTATTGGCTGGGCTGCTGATTCAGCGATTTTATGATGTTCTGGCTGACAACCCGGATAAGCAACAATTAGCGAACCGATTGAGAAACGGCTACCTGTTTTTCATATTGCTGGCGCTTTATAAAACCTATAGTTTAGCTTTCAATGGACGCTATCTGAGCTTTCCAGTCGAGCAATTCATTCTTCCTGTAATTGGCCTGTGTGGCTTGATGATTTGTCTGTTGATGCGTCAACGCCGGCTAAATTATCAATCTTTTGAGTTCGATAGCCTAACTGGCGGTTTTTTTTCAGCCCGCCGCGATTATATATTTGTCTACTTGATAGGCGTGGGTGCTATCGCATTGATATTCGGCGAGACCAAGGCGTTTATGGACGGGCATGATTTTATTCTGGAACATCCGGATTTTTACAAAGGCCTGCCGTTTGCGTTAAGTTATACGCTTTACAATCAGCAGTTACTGGTTTGGCTGCTTTGTTTATGTATCCTGTCCATCCCATTCCGGACACGCGCCGCAGATAAAGTTCAGGCTTAAACATGCGTTAAATTAGGTAATATAAGAAGAGCCATTCAAACTAGCGCATCCAGATGGTCAACTTTCACTCGGCGACAACAATTTCGTGCATCGACTTTTGCTGCAAATCTTGCGGTTATAGAGACACCGTCAAGTCATCGGGGAATCTGCTTTGTCTTCAAGAGAAAATTCCATTAGCGGCAAAAACTGCCTCTATGCTTTTAATTTTGATGCTCTTTATTAACTACTAGGGCTCTTTGACCATGCTAGAGCTCATCATCAAGCGGAAGTATCGACATTAGATCTTCTTTTATCAGTTGTAGACGACTCTTTGAAGGTTCGGACCTATACTCTGTCAATTTGCCGTCTTCCTTTGTCCACCAAACAAGTGATTTGGAGTTGCTAGCAGAATCATCCATCAACAAAACCTGGTAACTGTTTGAAGCATCCGTCAGCCGCTCAAAACGCTCAAGGGCCTGTTTTGCCAACTCAGGGCTATCAATTATCAGCCCAACCTCGGTATTAAGATGCATAGAGCGCTGGTCAAAATTCATAGACCCCAGGAAAACTCTCTGACGATCAAAAACATATTGTTTGGCGTGTAATCCGTAATTGCCATAGCGGACCATTTTTTGGGATTCTCCGCTGCCAACCGCTTTTCCAAGCTTTGCACGTAGTTCATAAAGCTGTACGCCAAGCTTCAATAGCGGTTTGCGATAACGCGAATACCCGGCATGAGCAAAAAGTTCAGGCGTGGTCTCCAGTGAATTGGTCAAAATACGAACTGATACATTATGACCATGCAATAGCTGGAATAGTTTCATGCCTTCATCGCCGGGAATCAGGTAAGGGGTAATAACTAACAGTTCCGACCGAGTTGATTTAACAGCCTCTTTAATAGGTTCATAAATCAGACTGCCCGCCAGACTATCATCCTCGACATCTTTTTTATCCGGGCTGTCATAAACTAACTGAGCCTTAGCCCATGCCAGATCGGGCGTGCCAGTAAAAAGCCTGGTTAAAACCTTGCTGCTCTGAGCTTGATTAATAAAAGATTCTTTTTGCTTTTCTAGGTTTCCCAAATTCACTGTCAGTTGCAGCTTAAAGCGATCTAAAGCATCAACAGTAGTAAGCTCGGGGGCGACTGTCTGCGCTGGTACTGAATGGACACTGTTCCAAAATTCATCAAAGCTTTGCGACAATTTCTTGACCATTGGACCTACGGCAAATACATCATCATCGGCCACTTGAATTTCGGTATCAACCTGAAAATAGATATCACCGATATTTCGCCCTCCGACCAGGGCTGCAGCATTATCCGCAATAAATAGTTTGTTGTGCATCCGGTAGTCGAGCTCGGATTTATTAGCGGTCATTTCCAGCAATCGCACAAACTCGTTATGACCACGATAGTAAAGCGGGTTGAAAATGCGGACTTGTATATTGGGGTGTGACGCCAAAGTCAGTAATTGTTCATCGCCATCCTGCGTATTGCCGTCGTCTACCAGGATTCGAATTTTAACGCCCCGATCCGCCGCGTTAAGCAACTGCTCTGTTAATGCCATGCCGGATTTATCTTCCCTGAAAATAAAGTACTGCAAATCCAAAGAAGCTTCGGCTCTGGCAATTAATTGAGAACGAGCGACAAAACCATCCAAACCATTGTTAAGTAGCGAGAATCCTGAAAGGCCATCATGGTGTTTTGTCGCATTGATAAAGTCGCGGCCCAGCCGAGTATGTTCCGGACGATTAAATGCTAAAGAGTAAGATTGATAGGGATAAAAATGCTGAGGCAAAGATGTACATGCCGCCAAGAAGCCAACAAATAATAAAGGAAGCTGTTTAAGCCTATGAGGAATTTGATTTTTCATTATTCTCGTGCCTTTGGCTTTTCCTGAATGAATAAATTTACAGCTCCCGCAAAACTCCGTGCTCCATGCGATAAACCGCATCGACCAGCCCCAACCCGGCCTCACGATGAGTCACCATTACTACGGTTTTATCCTTGGCAAAATTCGCCAGCGCTTTAAATACATCCCGCTCCGTATCGCTGTCCAAACCTTCGGTGGGTTCATCCAAAAACAATACCGGCGCATTTTTAAGATAAAGCCGCGTCAGGGCAATGCGCCGCGCTTCTCCGCCGGACACCTTGACGCCACTTTCCCCCATCCATGTGTCAAGACCTTCCGGGAGATAGCCGATAAATTTCTCCAGCCCTGCGGCTTTAACCGCTGCATTCAGTTCCGCTAGCGATGCGTCCGGTTTGGCGATTAACAGGTTTTCTTTAATCGTGGCCGCAAACAATTGGCTGCGCTGGGACAATACGCCAAAACAGCTCATCAGTTCATCGGCATCGAATTGCCTGATATCCTGTCTGGCCAGTAACACACTGCCCTGCTCTGGATCGTAGTAACGCATCAACAGCTGCAACAAGGTGGTCTTGCCCGAACCGCTGGGGCCGACGATGGCGATTTTTCCGCCCTGCGGAATAATCAGGCTGATATTTTTCAGCACCTGCTCCCGCTGTTCCGGATAGCGAAAGCTCACCTCGTTTAACTGCAAATCATAACAGCCCGGCAATGCTAAGGGCTGAGCCGCCGGGATAATCGTCGGCGGCATTTCGGTAACCTGCCTGATGCGCCGTGCGGCTTTTTGGGTTTTTCCTAACATTTGCAGGGCTTGCGGCAACGGCGTCACCAATTCAAAAGCCGCAATCACGCAAAAAACGACCAAGGCGGAGTCCGCTCCTGATAACAGGCCGTCTTTAAATGCAATCGCCGCAAGCAACAATGCCATCAACAAGGTTATCTGCGCCAACAACAAGGTGAATGCCGAAGAAATCGCCGACAAGCGGTTATTCCGGCGTTGGATGTTGATCATCAAGTCGGAAAACTGCACCAAAAAATCGCTAAACCGTCCGTAAGCCTGGTTGGTAATTAAATCCGCCAAACCTTGGATCATATCCAGTTGTCGAATCCTGAAATTGGCCGCCAATACGACGATTTCTTTCGCCCCGGCACTACCCAGTCGATTAAAAACCCATGGTACCCAAACCGAAGCAATGATCAGTATCAGGGCGTTAGTTACACTGATTACCGGCGCATAAAAAGCCAAAAAAGCCGTGACTGCGGTTATACCAACCGCCGCGACAACGGCAGGAGCCAGTAATCGCAAATACAGCGCGTCCAACGCATCAATGTCCGCCGTCATGCGCGACAGTAAATCGCCGCTACGCATGGTCGACAAACGCCCCGGAGCCAACGGAACAAGCTGCTGAAATAACCAACTGCGTATGCCCGCCAATACCCTAAAAGTTGCTTCATGCGTGACTATCCGCTCGCCATAACGACCTAAGGTGCGGGTGATCGCCAACGTGCGTATTTGCGCGGCCGGCAGCATATAATTGAAGATCAGCGTATTGCCGTCGAGAGCAATTAATCCCGCTATAGCCGAAGCGCTGATAAACCAGCCTGACAGCGTCAACAAGGCGATAGACGCGAATGCGGTCAGCAGTGACAGCGCTATTCCACCCGCTAACCAGGCGCTATGCGGCTTGAATAATTTCAGGAAAAACCATAAATCTTTCATGACACCTCCCGCCCTTGCTGTAACTCGATCCGTCTGCCCATTCTATTAATCACTTCGGGGTCATGGCTGGCGATGATCAGGGTTTTATCTGCAAACAATTTATCGATCACATCCAACAGCAACGTTTTGTTGGCCGCATCGAGATTGGCGGTAGGCTCATCCAGCAACACGATTCGGGCATTTTTCAAAAAAGCCCTGGCCAGCGCGATTCTTTGCACCTGTCCGCCTGACAAGCCATAGCCCCGCTCGCCGATCTGGGTCAACAGCCCTTCCGGCAATTGCGCGCTGAATTCAGTCACGCCGGCCGCCTGCGCCGCATAAGTAATGCGTTGCTCGGACGCATCGGGATCGGCCAGCACGATATTGTCTTTGATAGTGCCGTGGAAGATGTAGGCGTTTTGGCCGACCCATGCCATCGCTTTTGCGGCACGTTCACGGTTGACGGACTGACCGTTAAGCAATACCCGGCCTTCTGTTGCTGATTCAAAACCCAATAATAGGTCTAACAGTGTCGTTTTTCCCGCGCCCGATTCGCCGACCAGGGCAATTTTTTCACCGGCGGCAATGTGCAGATTGATATCGCTTAAGACCTGCCGCTTGCCATACGATTTACTGACAGTGTTAAATTCGATAAGGCTGATCTTATTACCCTGGAAGTCACCGCAGGATGCTGCTGACGACTGCATGGATGTAGGAGGTAGAGCAATGCCAGGAGCAATTGCCGAGGTACGAAGCGCACTTGTGCCCTTGAGGGTATCATTCGCGATTGAGGCGCCTACTTCGTCGGCACATTCAGCGTCATTATCGTCGGCTTCCAACACCTCGGCGTCTTGCTCCAGTATTTCGAGGATAGCGTCAGTCGCGCCCAAAGCTGCAGCCCGGTCATGATAATTGATCGCCAATTGCCTGAGCGGCGTAAAAAACTCGGGCGCCAACAGCAACACGAACAGCGCTTCACTTAAGCTGATATGCGTAGCTGGGCCGAAATGAACCAGCCCTAGCAAGCCCAGCCCGACATACACGGCCACCAGGGCAACCGCAACTGCGCTGAAAAATTCCAGAACTGCCGACGACAAGAATGCAATGCGCAATACCGCCATGGTTTTTTCCCGAAAACTATCGGCAATTTGATTGATATTGGCTAGCTCTTGAGCCGCTTGGCCGAACAGCTTCAGCGTTGTTAGCCCTTGCAAATGATCAAGAAAATAACCGCTCATTCTTGCCATCGCCAAAAATTGGCTACGGTTTGCGGAGGCTGCGCCCATGCCGACTAGAGCCATGAAAACCGGCACCAGCGGCCCTGTCACCAAAAAGATCAGCCCAACGACCCAATTAACCGGCATGACCGTGATAATCATAACGATCGGCAATACGCCGACGATCATTTGCTGGGGCAGATAACGCGAAAAATAATTTTCCAGCGCATCGACCTGTTCCAAGGTAACGGCCGCCAATTCTCCGCTTTGGCGTTGCTTGATCGCAGCCGGCCCCAAGGCTAAAAACTTATCGAACAACTGTTGCCTTACCGATGATCTAACTTGCGCTCCGGCTTCAAATCCCCAGGTTTGGTGCCAATAAACGCATACGCTACGCAGCATGAAAACGGCTGCCATGCCCATGAATTGCTTAATCAGGGACGTCCACGGCAGCTTGTCGATAATCAGGGCTTGCAGGATAAAGGCAAGCAAGACCGATTGCACAATCACGCCCAAGCCGTTGGCAATGCCCGCCATAGCGGCAAATAAAATGGGCCTGCGAACCGCTTTGCTTTGCTCTTTTAACCATCTGGCACAGTTTTTTTCTCTGGCCTTGCTTTTATCGAAATAGGCTTGGTTGTCTGCTTCTGTTAACTTCACTGTTTTTGCCATTCGTTTTCTTGAGGACAAGCATACCACACAGGTTTTGCCGGTAACCTTAGCCTCGTTGATACTGCATTGCCAAAAATGCCGATAATGTTCAGAATTAATTTATTCGGCGCGTTATATAATATTAACCTCAATTCGGTTTAAACGTTATGAAGAAACGGAAGCAAATCAGCCTCACGTAATAGAAGAGCGGGTTTTTTATCCTGGTAAGAATAAGCGACCAGGCCAGCCACGATATTAGAGAGGTAATTGAGCAAAGAGCGAT
>DATBRD010000066.1:0-12336 GCA_036560465.1 Methylobacter sp. | reverse complement strand
CTAAACCACGCTAACATTCGGGCGCGAACGCACCATTGGCCAATCGGTATTTAGCGATGTAGACTACCTGTTAATTGTAGCACCGCCTCCTTGAGCTTCTTTAAAACACCTTCCGGCTTTAGGTGGTTACTTCGCTAACATTGCACTCAACAGGAGCGAGGTTATAATGGCTCTTTTTCAGCCTTCCGTGCCGATCCAGTTAACTTTCTGTTAAGGCGCGTGACGGTGCGGCAACCATTATGGAAATGAAGGCCAATCTATTCCTTGGCTCATGGCAGTCTTGTGATGGAATGGCGGAAGTTGAATGCAACAGTAAAATAAGGTCGGGTTCTTGCATTACGCATTTTCGTGACCGTTCAGGTTATTCGGCAACATTGAACGTGAATTACAAATTAAAGAGATAGTGATATGCAAACATTAAAAAAACAATTAAAACAAAATCTGGCTTTGATTCTTTTCGGCACCCTGCTTTCTGCTTATCACCCTGCAATGGCAAAAACAGACTTTGAAGCTCAAGAAAAGTACCTCAGGGCGCGTGTAAATAGCAGCCAACAAAATACAGATCATTCAGCCCATGCAAACCCTATCGATAAGAGCCTGGATTTTCATGGCGTTTTTTACGGTTATCTCCCTTGCAACGATTGTAACGGGGTTAAAACAACGCTGTCGTTAAAACAAAATAACAATTATCTGTTGGTGACTCAGCCTGCAAGAGAATCCTCAAGGGAGTTTTATGAAAAAGGAAAATATAGCTGGAATGATGACAATCGTACCGTTGTTTTAACGCCGCGTGATGAATCACCCGCAAAGCAATATCGTATTGAAGATGAAGGAACGCTTATTCAGCTTAACAGCGAGGGAGGGAAGATGGCAGGCGATGAAGATCGCTATACTTTACGCAGAAGCGATACGGTGAAGTCACGTGAGGTACACATTCACTAAGAAGAGTATTCTCTAAGGTTGTAAGGCGGGTATTTGTAAACTGAATTCTCCATTAGGCCATTCATCGAAATTGCTAATCGGCCATATTGATTTACTTGCGATTCGGTGTCGCTTGCATCTATTCCACATCGATGGTTGGGTGGAGTACATGCACTGTATCTGGACACTGCTGCCATATACGGATGATTTTTCGAGAAGTGGCGCCAATAAATTACTTTTCTGCAAAGACTTATCGTATATAGAGCGGGGTATTTAACAGCCGCCTTTTATGGCGCTGTCCTGTGGATGTTACCGGGTTGCCCTTGTCCATATTCAACTTTTTATCGCTATGTTGCTGATGGTGTTTTACCGGTCAATTGATGTAGCGATATAGTTGATCTACCCACGATTGATAAGCCAAGCTATTTAGTGGACGCGATGCGGTTTCTAGGTGGCCGAGCTTAGAAATTATTAAAGGTCTTCAAAATAAATATTATTGATATGAATCGATAATGTCAGCTCTACAAAGAACCCAAAAAGAAACTCAATCATATTTTCTCAATGGCAATAAAAAATTAGCAACAAAAAGAGTTTCACTGTGCGGATTATCAGTATGCGCACAAATATGATGCGTTGATTCGCAATAATCAGACAGGTTTAACTTAGTATTGTTATATGTAAGTATTTGTAATAATTAAATAATAAATTAATTTAACTCATGTTTTTAATTTTGGCTCAGCATTTGCTTTCTATATTATAGGGAGCTCTAAATGATGAATGATGCCAATATCAAATTCTAAAGCTTATCGATGTAAGCCAGCCCGAATTGGGTATTTCTTAGAAGCTTCCTGTAATTGTCATGAAATCTTAAACAAACCGTCATCAGCTTGTTATAGATAAGTTTTAAGCTGTATCTGAAAAGCAAAACTGTTTGAACGGAAAATTTGCGTTTTTTATACGATTTCTTCAGGAGAATAAAAATGAATCTGCTCAATTTCATCCAAAAAGAGCTTTATGCAGCATTGCAGGAGGTTAACCGTCCACTATTTCCGGAAGGCTCCAAGAATGATGAGCATTATACGGAACTGTTTAACTTCTATCATTCACTTAAAGGCAAGACCATCGATACAAGAAACGGCGAGTCGTTATTTCCAATAACAATTGATAACGTCCATTTCATTAATAGGGAACAAGTGCAAATAACTAGGCCGCAGGACCAAAAGTTATCTGAAGCATCGGCCCTGGCTGATTTTGAGGTAAAAAGTTGGATGCCCGCTTAAATTCGTGAAAATCCGGATGCCATAAATCAGTATCCGGATTCCTCCTGTCAAGCGGCAAACTTTGAGTTTAATAAGCGCTTAATCAATAGTCAGCCGTGTCCGCCATTGAGCCATAACCTTCCTTTAATGCAATCCGTACGATCATGTTGTGGAGGCTGGGTTCGCCTTGAAGGATAATTCACTGCAATTACTACAAAGCCTAATTAAGCAAACAGAAATATGGCCCAATAGAGTCCCCCGTCCCGAGTGAAAGTGTCCTAGCTAGCTAGCTATCTATTTAGCTACTGCTCCTTGTCAACGTCTCGAAATACTCCACTACCCGATCCGCCTTACTGTGCGCATCCAGCCCTTCGGCCAAAACAATGTTATCTGAGGCCGTTTTGGCGATGACCTGATAGTTGATGCGATGGGTATTGCCGGCCTGGCTGCTACCGGTATGTTTGATTTCTATGGCACGGATCAGCGGATAGGCGGCGGCCTTGTTGCTGACCGGGATGCCGAGGATACGGCGTACGGCGGTGAGCGAGCGGCCGTCGAATTGGACGTGCAGCGAATTGAATAGCGTGTATAAGCCCCACAGCACGATCAGACCGCCGGTGAAATGAAAAATGCTGCTCATGATATATAGCGGGAAACCATCCTGTACGGCTCGATACCATAAAAACGCACCAATGCCGGTGAAGATGCCGCCGAACAGTATGAGAGTGAGCGCGCTCAGCGGCTTGCGCAATATCCGGTAGTGGATGTCGACGCGGTTGCCGGTCTGGGTCAGCGGCAATAGCATTTCTACGCCGATTTCCGGAATGCCGGTCGGTTGGTGCTGTGAGGAGAGAGTGGCAATGTGCCGGGATTTTTCCGTGTTGCGATAAACGGGGATTTCAAAGCTGCGGCTCAGGTCTACGCCGGGCATGTCGCCGTGGAGGCTGAGCCGCCAAAAATTATAATTGTCGCCGCGCTCTTCGCTTTCCGGCAGGCCGTCCGGCACTTCGAAACGGTATTGCAGGCGGATGCCGCGCATCGTCGGCTGGGCTTCTGCATATCCCTTGTCTTGCCAAATTACTTTCTCACTGCGCGAGCGATTATTGCCGCTGCCTGACACGTAACTGTTGATGCAGCTCAGCGTTACTTCGAAAGGCGTAGATAGTTGGCAGGGGATGTTGACGACTATTTCTCCGCCGACATCGCCGCCGATCGATCCGGGGAACGGGTCCATCGTCATTGGCGTTGCGCCGAAGCGTCGCCATTCCAGCGTGGTTTTGATTGCCCAAAACAGCAGGCACAAACCCATACATGGGAAGATCAGCATTAGCAGCGCAATCGCGCCTTTTTCTCGCCATACGTCCGTGACCGCAAAAGTAGCGGGGATGCTGAGCAGATTCCAGAACACCGCGAACCCCCAGATGAAGTACATGCCGGTTTTCGCACCGGAACGGATGATGCCGCCTTGCCATTCGGGGAGTTGTAACCAGGGTTGCGTGCCGGTTTCTGATGAAATGGTTTTGCTGCCGCGCAGTCCGAAATAGATCAAGCCAAAACCGGCGCCGCCGAAGACGATGACAAAGATTAGTTTGAAACCGAGCAATCTCCAGCGAATGTCACGATTCAACACCGCATTGTTCGGATTTGCCGGATCGTACCAGACGCTGACCGTTTGACTATTTCGGAAAGCATCTTGTAAACGGTTGCCCAGTGTTTGCTGAAAATCGCCGACGTTGTCGGCACCTGAGCCGATGGCGACGCGGCTACCGCGATAGTCGCGCCCGTCGACGTTATAACGGTATTCGGATTCTACCTGATAGGTTGTGGACTTGTTGGAATGGCCGGTGACGAGCCGCGCTTGCAGCAAGATCCCTGGCGTTTCCGGCCAGGAAGCTATACGCGCAGCATCGTATAGCGTTGGTATGATGGAGAGTAACAGGAAACCTGCGCCGACGCAGAAAAACGGCAGCCCGAATAGGGCAAGAAACCAACTTTTTTGAGTTTTGACAGTAGAGGGCATAATTGCTCCAGAAGGCCGCTGATGGAATGGCTGATTGCTTGAATGTTGGGGCATTGACGTTTTTGCAAGATAGTAAACTTATCGCGCATGGAATTATTTTAGCGGATATAGCGCAATGCTGCTAACGGATGGAATAAGTTACGTGCAACGATTTATTAGGTACTGGCGTAACAGCTAATAGTAATGTTTAACGAAGCAAATAGTATTTATGCAAACGGACATTCTCGCTTATCGACTTGAATCTTTATGCTATAAGGCGGATATTTATAGAGTGGATTCTCACGGATTGGCAATCCGCCGCAACAGCGACAAGGTGCCATATCGGCGTTGGGTGATGATTGGCCCATGATCAGGGGATTTAATCTGAACCCGATATGGACTTTGCATCGGTCTACGAAAAATCGATGGACAGTGATAAGTTGTACACCAACGTTATATTCGGCTCCGATTTTGCCCCCAATTGTTATCTAAAATAGGAGATTCTCATGTTTAAGATTATTTTGGCTCTAATCATTGCCCTGTCGGTGCAAGGCTGTGCATCGACCCGTCCGGTTCTTTATCCAAACGAGCATTTCAACACCGTCGGGTCAAAAGCCGTAGAACATGATATCGAGACTTGCATGAATCTTGCAGAAGCTGCCGGCGCTGATTCTGGAGGCAGCGAGGCAGGGCGGGCGGCGACTAATGCGGTTGGAGGTGCTGCCGTCGGCGCTGCGGCGGGTGCAGTGGGAGGTGCAATTGTCGGTGCGGCGGGCTCAGGATCGGCGGTCGGGGCGGTTACCGGCGTGACCGCCGGGCTACTGCACTGGATATTCGGCAAACCGGAACGCAGTCCTGCCTTTGAGAACTTCGTAAATAGATGTCTTCAGGAGCGCGGGTATCAACCTGTTGGCTGGGACTAAACGGTCACACTCGCGATGGCTATTGTGATCGAATAACCAAGATCGAAAAATCATGCAAAAAAACAGCTACACAATAAGAACGATGACCCGGCAAGAAATTAATATCGCGGTCGATTGGGCTGCCGAAGAAGGATGGAATCCCGGCTTACATGATGCAGATTGCTTTTACGCTGCCGATCCAAGCGGTTTTCTGGTCGGATTGCTTGACGATGAGCCCATTGCAACGATTTCAGTCGTGAAATACGGTGATTCATCCGGCTTTCTCGGGTTTTATATCGTCAAGCCGGAGTATCGCGGCAAGGGCTACGGCATCCGGATATGGAATGCCGGGCTGGCGTTACTTGGCGGTCGTACCATTGGTCTTGATGGGGTAGTCGCCCAGCAGGATAACTACAAGAAGTCGGGGTTTACCTTAGCCTATAGGAATATCCGGTATCAGGGAATCGGCGGCGGGCATTATTCGGCTGATTCCGGTACCGTGCCGTTGTCCACGCTGGCTTTTGATGATATTTGCGCATACGACCAGCCTTTTTTTCCTGACAATCGCAGGGAGTTTCTGCGGTGCTGGATTAATCAGCCGCAAAGTACGGCGTTAGGCATTCTGCGCGACAACAAGCTGGCCGGTTATGGGGTTCTGCGCATCTGTCGCACAGGATTTAAGGTGGGACCGTTGTTCGCAGACAGTCCGGAGTGTGCCGAGCAGCTTTTCACGGCTTTAAAATCTCATGCTACGGAAGGTGCTCCGGTTTTTCTGGACATACCGGCAGTGAATGCAGCGGCAGTCGATTTGGTGAATCGGCATAACATGACGGTTTCGTTCGAGACGGCTCGCATGTATGCGGGGCCAAGCCCTAATTTGCCGATAAACCAGCTGTTCGGCGTGACGACTTTTGAGCTTGGATAACTGCAATTTTCAGAAACCCTCTCTAGAGGGTAGGGGATCAAGACTTTACTCGCGGCTGTCGTGTGATTTTTACTGCTTTTCTTTATTATTTTCAGGTTAATAACTCCATCAATTTTTACTTTGACGGATCAGCTTTTAATCTGCTGATTTTGAGATGGGGCCTACGGAATCCGAGGTTTTACTGCTGATTATCTCGTATTCCGACACGGCTTGTGTTTGAAGAGTTTCGTCTTTAACAAAGATCACATTAATACTGTAAGCCGTTAGATCATTGTCTCAGGTGTACCGTCCTTTGTGGCAATGATCTCATAGCTATTGTTATTTCTCAGAATCAGACTTTTCCTGTTCTTCCTGCTGCTCTTCCAGTTTTTCTTGTTCTGGATTTTCGGGTTTAAACAGTTCGGCGATAAGCTCAAGATGAGGTGCTAATTGAGGTATTTCAGGAATTTTCCACGCTTTTCCAGTGATACGGGACAGAATATTACTCAACCAGATCCGGTTCGATTCCGCTTTTTGAACGATTAAGTGGTAGGCTCCGTCATTGTTAACAATAGCAAAATCCTCCATCCAAACGTCAATCGTTTCGGATTCACCGACGAGTTGAACTTGAACGTATGCCGCCCGCGGTTCAAGGTCAAAACTAAAATCTTTTAATTCTGCAATATCCTTTAGGATTATATTCGCCACCCATATAATCATAATATTGGGTGTGCATTTTATTGCCATTTTTATTAAACCAGTTTTAAAACTCATATTTCCTCCTCTTCAGTTTGGTAGTGAATTTTTCTTATTTAATTGTTCTTTGCTTCGAGCATTTAAGCACAACCCAAAAATGTTGCCAAACTCTCCTTTTTCCGGGAGATTGCATCTCCTGATTAAGCAGCCGTAAAAACATTTAATTGGCTGAATCTGAGTTTTTTATAAGATAAGTATTTAAATATACATAAATACTTTCTGTAATCGATGAGCTAGCACAGGGCAGATTTGACCTCGTATAAAAAGATAGCCAGCCTTTTGTTAGCTTGGCAATAATGGATCGGAGGAACATAATCCGCCGTTGCTTATAACCCAGCACTTAGAGTGGAATAGTAAGTACCGGCATCGGCTTTGCGGATGCGCTTAATTGAATGAGGCAATGTCTTGCGTTCGGATGGGTTATTTATGTAAGAGATAGGGGCATCATACAGACCATCTTAACGGAGGTGCTTTATGAATATCGATTGGAAAACTATTTTTTTACCTGATACTCCTTTGATCGAGATCGTGTTACGCGGATCGATAATGTATCTTTCGCTCTTCATTCTGTTACGCGTTATTCTTAAGCGACAGTCCGGAACACTTGGGATAACCGATTTGCTTCTGATTACTCTTCTTGCCGATGCTTCGCAGAATGGTATGGCGGGTGAATACAAGTCTCTTCCCAACGGCATACTGCTGGTTACTACTATTATTTTTTGGGATTTTGCGCTCGATTGGCTGAGTTATAAATCTCCCAGTTTTCAGCGTCTTATCGAACCGCCACCGCTCCTTCTAGTAAAGAACGGTCAGTTATTACGCAAAAACATGAGAAAGGAATTAGTAACTGACGAGGATTTGATGGGTGCAGCTTCGCGAGCAAGGCGTTTCCGATATTTCAAAAGTAAAGGAGGCCTATATGGAAAGCGATGGACACATAAGTGTCATTGAAAGCAAAGAAAAACATCATCAAAAACGAGGGCAAAAAGAATAGCTGAAAAAAGGCCGGGCTTTGAGTGAATTTTAGACACGCTCAAGAATGTTAATGTCAGCCAGAGCCTTCGATAGTATGAGGATATTTAGAGTTAGTATTCAAGCCATTGTGTGATACCGCACCGACTAAAAACACTTGCGCGCTATATGATTATTTCAGCTTGAATCCGCCATTTTTTGGGATTCGTGCTTAAACCGAACTCAGTTGAACATGGCTACGATGTCATTTTCTATCTTATTGATAATGGTATGCCATTATTAACCCCCGCAAACGTTAACAGTTACTTTCAAACGAGCAGGCAATCAACTAGATATTACCGCTGAAATCATTTTCACGATAAAGCTGATCTTTATAACCCTCCAAATATAAGGAAACCATTATGAAAGTCAAAAAAAGTGTTTATGAAATATCTGACGTCATAAATATGCATCCGTTAGATCAGACAAACTTAAATTTTTTCAAAATTTTCAGTTTGCCCGTTTGGCTGGTCATTATAAGCATCAGCCTTAGCTTTGTTTCCAATTCGGTAAGAGCGGGTACTGAAGATGCCAAATTCTATTATCGATATGTCCCTTATCAAGGCCCATCTAGTACGACGGGAACCGGTAGCCAAAAACCTACGCAACCTTCAGGGACAAGTGGGGCTGAAGCTAAAAAAGCTGAACAAGCCACAAGCACAGGCGAAAAAGGCGGGACTACCGGCCAAAGCACTCAACAAGGAGGTCAAGCCGCTACCGGCCAAAGCACTCAGCAAGCCAATGCGCCGAAGACTGAATGTCCAATGTCAGGCGAGCAAAGACCTCCTGCACAAAGGCCTGAAAAAAGTACGGGGGAATTTCCTTCAGGGACATACCCTTCATTTTGTCAAGTCGATGTAAATGGCGATCACTACGTTACCAAAGATGAATTGCAAAACTTCCCTGAACTGCTACGAGTCTTTGACAAGGTAGATGCCGGAAAAGATGGCAAACTGGAACAACATGAATTCGCAAACCTGGAAATGGAAACTTCACGGGAAGGAGAAATATAATGATCGGGGTTATCCGGAACAAAAATTATAGTTAAGTTAAAAAGCGCGAATATTATAGGGTGCAAGTGAGTTAGCGACCCACTCGCGCGTCAACTAAAACCACGAAGGCACGAAGAACACAAAGCTTTTACCTGGATTTTCTTATGTTCTGAGCTTTGCTCCATTGTTGAAATTGTTCGTGCCTTTGTGGTTTTATACCTCTAGACTGGCGATCAATTGCCAGCGTGTTGCCGGGTTTAAGTGTCAACCGATAGCGCAAAGCGATACCCGCGTTTTTGATTGTCATAGTGACATAATGAACCTGTCACACTGTTGTAATAAACTTGTCATATTCTGATTTAAGTATTTATACCTATGCGCTTAATCGGAATTACATGTCAATCCTGCACACCGAACTAACAAAAATTCTCAACGGCAAGCAGTTAACGCCTCATTTTCAGCCTATTGTTTCTTTGGCCCAAAAGAAAATCATGGGCTACGAAGCCTTAATCCGCGGGCCATCCGATAGTCCGCTGCACAGCCCGTTTAACTTGTTCGACACGGCTGAACGTTTCGATTTAAGCACCAAACTTGAATACATCTGCCGGGAAGTCACCATAAGGCGTTACGCCAGCCTTAATATTAAGGAAAAGCTGTTTATTAACGTAAGCCCATCTGTGTTGCTGCAACCGGACTTCAAAAAAGGGGAAACGCTGAAACTGCTGGACCAATTCGGCATTGATCCGCGATGTGTGGTAATTGAATTGACAGAACATCAGCCTACGGATGATTTTCAATTAATGCGCGAAGCGGTCAGTCACTACCGGAAAATGGGTTTTGAAATAGCCATCGATGACCTGGGTGCAGGCTACTCAGGATTAAGGTTATGGTCGGAGTTGCAGCCTGAATACGTAAAAATCGATATGCATTTTATACAAGGTATCCATAACGACCCGGTCAAGCTTAATTTTGTACGATCCATTCAAAATATTGCCAGTTCTCTCAATTGCAACGTTATCGCTGAAGGCATTGAAACGGAAGATGAATTTAAAGCCGTAGAGCAACTGGGCATCACTCACGCGCAAGGCTATTATTTTGCTAGACCAACCGCCGTTCCTTTAGAGAAGGTTGATAAATCCCTGTTTATTATCAGCGCCCAGCCAAATCAATTTAACGCTATCAAAGCCGTTCATCTCGCTAAATATGTAATGCCGGTTTCGTCAGAAACCGCGATTAGTGACGTCATGAGTTTGTTTCATCACGATAGTGACTTAACTATTTTGCCTCTAATTGATGACAATGTGGCTACCGGCATTATTTTTCGCGACCACTTTTTGTCCAAACTGTTTTCCAGTCGCTACGGCATAGAACTGTATGGAAAAAAGCCCATAAAGTCGTTCATAGACAAAACGCCGTTAAGTTTTGATCAAGACGCCCCCATTGAGCTGGTCAGTAAGCAACTGACGTCGATAATGCGCAACGACCAGGCTTTTATCATTACTAATAACGGGGAATATGTAGGTATAGGAACGATCCTGAAATTGCTCGAAGAAATCACCCGCCAGCAAATCCATAACGCCAAACATGCCAATCCTCTTACGCTGCTGCCAGGTAGCGTTCCCGTCAATGATCAAATCGACCAATTGTTGGCAGCCAAAGTGCCTTTTAGTTTCGGTTATTTTGATCTGGATAATTTCAAGCCTTTTAACGACGTGTATGGCTACAGTGCGGGCGACGATATTATCAAAGCAGTTGCCAGCACACTGACTCAACATATTCCTGCGGAGAGCGGTCTGGTCGGGCATGTCGGCGGAGATGATTTTATCGTTATCTTTACCGGTAATGACTCAGAAAAATGCTGTGAAAATATTTTGAACGACTTTCAAGGGGCTGTCCCCAGCTATTACAAAGATGAGGATATCAAAGCGGGCGGTATTTTTACTGAAAACAGAGCGGGAGAAAAATGCTTTTTTCCATTGATCAGTCTGTCAATTGGCTTGGTAGATTCAGTTGCAACCAGTCAATGTCAATCGCATGTGGATATAGCCGATTTAGCGTCCGAAGCCAAAAAACAGGCCAAAAAAATTGAAGGGAACAGTTTGTTTATTAACCAACGGAAAGCCGTAAAAAGGCAGAAAAATCTTCAACCTCTTGCTTATGGGACAGTGACAAAACTGCACGCAGTTAAATCTTAAGCGGATCCCTCATTTCTTCTTATACAACGTGAAAGCGTGGAACTAATAAATAACATCTAATAAAGATTCTTAAAATGTTTGGTTATATAAGTTTTAAAGTCCGTATATTGCTCGGTTTTCTTGCCATCATAAGTTTGATGATAGGCATAGTTGCAGTGGGGCTGCTTAGTTTTTCGCAGACTCAGCGCGATGTTGCGAAAGTGGATGATACTTTTCTGCCTAATGCGTTGTTAGCGGAGCGTATGGCGGTTTATACCGTCCAAGTGCAACAATTGCTCACTCAAGCTTCAATTAGCCAGGATCCGGACAGTTTTCAGGATGCGGAAAGGGCCGTTGAAGACTTCAAGCAGGGCATCGCACAGTTTCGCGAGCGTTTGGCCTTAGAAACTCCGGAAAAAAAAGTGTCGGAGTCGGAAGCAGTTAAGAACAGCCATGCGACAACATTAAGTAACTTCGCTTCGTCCGAAGTTAAAATGAAAGAACTGGCCGCTCTTGAGACCGCCTTTGACTGGTATTACAGCGAAGGCCAGCGCATGACCAAGGTTTATGCTACCGAGGGCGTCGAGGCCGGCAATCTGGTCCTGAACGATTTCAATAAACTGGCGAAAAACCTGCGCACGCAACTAAACAGAATTAAAAATCAAGGTGTAAACGACGCAAAAAATAACGCCCATGCTATCGCTGAATCAACCAAGCAAGCGACTATGATCATGCTGGCCATATCGTTGACCGGGATCAGCCTGGGATTGGGCATTGCTTTTTACTTAACCCGCTACCTGAACAAGCGGCTGGGCATCGACCCTTACTTTGCGAAAGAAATTGCGATGGAAATTGCCGAAGGCAATTTAACGCGGGACATAAAGGTTGCTGAGAACGATAAAAGCAGTTTGTTATATGGCATGAAACATATGCAGCAACAACTGCTGGCCCGCATCACCGCGGAGCGCCAGGCGGCCGACGAAACCCTGCGCGTCAAGATCGCGCTGGACAATGTCAGCACCGGCGTGATGATCGCCGACAACGACCGCCAGATCATCTACGCCAACCAGGAAGTGATCAGCATACTGGCCAAGGCCGAAGCGGAAACCCGCCCGCACGGCGGCGGGCCAGGCGTCTCCATCGACAATCTGGTCGGCGCCAGCATGGATGATTTCCACGCCCAGCCTTCGCACCAGGCCGACCTGCTGACCGCCCTGAGCGGCCCCCATGAAGCCAGCATGCAGCTCGGCGGCCGCTCGATGGTGGTGATCGCCAATCCGGTCGTCAACGCGCAGGGCCAGCGGCTGGGCACGGTCGCCGAATGGCGCGACCGCACCGACGAGGTCAGCGCCGAGAACGAAGTCGCCCGCATCGTCGAGGCCGCGGCCCAGGGCGACTTCAGCCTGCGCCTGGCGCTG
>DATBRD010000065.1:0-60636 GCA_036560465.1 Methylobacter sp. | reverse complement strand
CTTATAGTCCTGACCTGAACCCGATTGAACAGGTGTTCGCCAAACTGAAAGCGCTGTTACGCCAAGCGGCAGAACGAAGTGTCGACAAGCTCTGGCAGGCTATCGGCCAGATCATGGATCAGTTTCACCCCGACGAGTGCCGAAATTATTTTAACAACGCTGGCTATGTTTCTAACTAAAGAGGAAATGCTCTAAAATTGGACGAGGAGCGTAAGGATGCACGGAACCGATTCACGAACTGTTTTGTCCGTGGTAACGAATATGACATCGATCGATTAGTTGGGGCTGCCAATATGTTTGATATTTTACCGGATTCGGCGGTTCCAAAGGATGTCGTTCTTCCGCAAAATATTTTGAATGCAAAGAAGGAGTGTGAGTCTATTTTTAGGAACTTATCACTAAGTCCAGAGCGAGATAGTGTCCTGAACGCACTTGGGCGCTTGGGAAAAAGCTCCCTTAAACGCAAAGTCCGTTTCAGGGCCAAATACATCTTAGATATTGCTGGCGACCGTTTTCCTGATCTAATCCAAGTTCTTGATGAGGCTGTAAACTGCCGAAACCACTACGTACACGGCAGCAAATCTAAGATCAACTACATCAATAATATTACTCTTTTGGTGTTTTTCACCAACACTCTTGAGTTCGTATTTGCCGCTTCTGAATTAATAGAGTCAGGATGGGACATAAATGCATGGCGCAAAAATGGTACGACTATGTCGCATCCATTCGGGGCCTACGTGGTCAATTATGCTGCGAACCTTGAGAATTTGCGGCAACAATTAAAGACGAAATAATGCTGTAAGGTGGACTCGCGTTAGAGTCGTAGGATATGTTAAATACAGTGAAGCGCATCGATCACGATCAATGCACCTCCCAATCATGTCAATTTATACGGCACAACAGCATCAGCTCGTTGCGCCGTATGTCGATCAACCTCTTGTCAATCTAACTTCCGCTTCCTTATATTTTGCCGCACAAAATTCAGCTACTTCAGCTGGCAGATGCGGGCCGGGCGCGGTTTTGTTCCAATCCAGCGTTTCCAGATAATCTCGGACGTATTGCTTGTCGAAGCTGGGCGGGCTGATACCTACCTGGTATTGGTCGGCTGGCCAGAATCTTGACGAGTCGGGAGTTAAAGCTTCATCGATTAAATATAAGGTGCCGTTATCGTCAATACCGAATTCGAACTTGGTATCGGCAATGATAATGCCGCGCTCTTTGGCGTAGGTGGCGGCTTCCTTGTACAGTTTCAGGCTGGCGTCGCGCACTTTTTCTGCCAGTTCCTGGCCCATCAATTCGACGGTTTTGTCAAAGGATACGTTCTCATCATGGTCGCCCACTTCCGCTTTGCTCGATGGGGTGTAAATCGGTTCGGGCAGTTGCTGCGCCTGTTGCAAACCTTCGGGCAGTTTAATGCCGCAGACCGCGCCGGATTTTTGGTAGTCTTTCCAGCCGGAGCCGATCAGGTAGCCGCGGACAATCGCTTCAACCGGTAACGGGTTCAATTTTTTGACGACGATGGCGCGGCCTTCGACTTGAGCGCGCTCGGCCGGATCGGGAACGACCTGCTCCAGCGGAATGTCGGCCAAGTGATTGGGGATCACATGCTTCATTTTTTTGAACCAGAAATTGGACACATTGGTTAAAACGCGGCCTTTGCCGGGGATCGGGTCGGGCAAAATCACATCGAATGCGGACAGCCGGTCGGTGGTTACGATCAGCATGTGCTTGTCGTCAATGTTATAAATATCGCGCACTTTGCCGCGAGCGCGGAGCTTTAAAGACGACAATGTTGATTGATATAGGGCTTCTGGAGCGGTCATTAGGTTCTCGCTGGTGTCAAATAGGGTGATTTTACCTGTAAGTTTCGCTAAGCTCCATTTAGTTATCGATATTTGGCAAGCTCGTTCATTATTGCCAAAATGACCGGCGTTTTCGAAACGTATGTAATCCTTGGGCCAGCAACGGATTTAGTCAGCCGGTTCCAAACATATCCCTCTGTCGTCGCCCCGTACACTCTGCACGACCAGCGACACTATAAAGCTGGATTTTTTAACGGAACATATCCTTATTAACGGCTTTTTCCATGGCCATTTTGGCGGTAATCAAACCTTTATCAACCAGCTCCTTCATATTCTGATCCAGCGTTTGCATGCCGTCCTTACGTCCGGTTTGAATCGCAGAATACATTTGCGCGACTTTGGCTTCCCGAATCAGGTTCCTGATAGCAGCAGTGCCGACCATGATTTCATGCGCGGCAACACGGCCGCCGCCGATTTTTTTAAGCAATGTTTGCGAAATAACCGCCTGCAACGATTCAGACAGCATGGCCCTGACCATATCTTTTTCCGCGGCCGGAAATACGTCAATAATACGGTCGATGGTTTTGGCCGCGGAGGTGGTATGCAATGTACCGAACACAAGGTGGCCTGTTTCGGCGGCTGTCATTGCCAGCCGGATGGTTTCAAGATCTCGCATTTCACCGACCAGGATAACGTCCGGATCTTCCCGCAGTGCTGAACGCAACGCTTCATTAAAACCATGCGTATCACGTTTGATTTCCCGCTGGTTGATCAGTGACTTTTGGCTCTCATGAACAAATTCGATAGGATCTTCTACGGTCAGGATGTGCGCATAATCATTGCAATTAATATGATTGATCATTGCCGCCAGCGTAGTCGATTTGCCGGAGCCGGTAGGGCCGGTTACCAGAACCAGGCCGCGCGGTTTTTGGCATAATTCTTCAAAAAACTTGGGTGCCTTCAGGTCTTCAAGGCTCAATATTGTCGAGGGAATGGTTCTGAATACCGCCGCCGCGCCGCGCTCCTGATTAAACGCATTAACACGAAACCGGGCAACGCCCGGCAATTCAAACGAAAAATCCGTTTCCAGGAACTCTTCATAATCCTTGCGTTGCTGGTCATTCATAATGTCATAAATCAGCGCATGGACTTCCTTATGATCCAGTGCCGGAATATTGATTCGCCGAATATCGCCGTCAACCCTGATCATAGGCGGAAGCCCCGCCGATAAATGTAAATCCGACGCTTTGTTTTTAGCTGAAAAAGCCAGTAATTCGGCGATATCCATAACATCCTCATGAAGACAAAAATAAAATTATCTTTATAGCATAGTTCATCTTTTTGTTTTTTGAATGTATGGTGTTGTGTTAGCTTTTACGGATTGTATTACCCAGGAATCGACAGCAACAAGCCATGACAAGCATAACCCAAAGACTCAAACAAATACGTTCGAAAATTAGTGATGCAGAGCTTGCCTATAACCGCCGGCCGGGCTCGGTGCTGTTATTGGCCGTCAGCAAAACCAAACCGGCCGAAGACATTGCCGCCGCCTATCAAGCCGGGCAGCGCCATTTCGGCGAAAATTATTTGCAGGAGGCCTTGAGAAAACAGCAGGAACTGGGCGCCTATGATATTACCTGGCATTTTATAGGCCCCATACAGTCTAATAAAACCAGGGCGCTGGCGACGCATTTTGATTGGGTGCATAGCGTCGATAGTCTAAAAATAGCCCAGCGGCTCAGTGATCAGCGACCGGCCCATTTACCGCCGTTGAATATTTGTCTGCAAGTCAATATCAGCGATGAACAGAGCAAATCCGGCATTGCCCTGACCGAACTGCCGCAATTATATGAACAGATTGCCAAGCTGCCTAACTTGAAGCTGCGCGGCATCATGGCCATTCCGGCCCCGCAACAGGATTTTGAGCAACAGCGCCAACCTTATAAAACACTTTATCAGGCTGTTGCCGAGCTTAAGCGGTCCGAGCTAGACACCTTCTCGTTCGGCATGACCGGAGACTTAAAAGCCGCGATTGCCGAAGGTTCAACTATCGTCAGAATCGGCACCGCGCTGTTTGGCGAAAGGGATTACAGTTGACAAAAGCTGCAATGGATCGCGATGGAGCTGGTTCAATATAATGCTATAGTACAGAGAGATAATTGAGGGGGGACGATGACCGATAAGAATAATAAAAAACATAAGATAGTGATTGTCGGCGGCGGGGCGGCAGGTCTTGAACTGGCCACCAGTCTGGGTAAAAAATTAGGCAAAAAAGATCTGGCTGAGGTCATGTTGCTTGATGCTTCGCCGACGCATATCTGGAAGCCGCTGTTGCATGAAGTTGCTGCGGGTACCTTGGATGAATCCGAACAGATTGAATATCTCGCCCAGGCACATCGAAACCATTTTCGTTTCAGGTTGGGCAAAATGGAGGGCTTGAACCGGGACAAAAAGGAAATTTATGTCAGCCCTACGCTGAGCGACAGCGGCGAAGAATTAATCCCCAGGCGGACGTTCAGTTACGATACACTGGTGATGTCGATCGGCAGTATCAGCAACACCTTTAATATTAAGGGCGTCGCTGAACACTGCTTGTTCCTGGACACCACCGCACAGGCTTTTAAGTTTCAAAAGCAGTTGGTTGAATCGTATATTAAAAGCCATGCCGGTAAGAGCCATGCCGACGATAAGACCCTGTCTATCGTTATCATTGGCGCAGGAGCTACCGGCGTTGAATTGTCGGCGCAATTGCACGAGGTGACCGATCTGCTGGCGGTTTACGGTCTGGATGAGTCCAGCGATGTGAAGTTGACCATCATCGAAGCAGCGAATCAATTATTGCCTGCCTTGCCGGTCAAATTAGCCAGTGCCACGCAACAACAGTTGGTCAAGCTGGGCATCGACCTCAAGCTGGGCAGCCGGGTGATCGAGGTCGCCAAGGAAGGGGTTCATACTCATGATGGCGAGATAATACCGGCGGACCTTAAAGTCTGGGCGGCGGGCATTAAAGCGCCGGATTGGATGCAAAACTTGGATGGACTGGAGGTTAACAAAATTAATCAGTTGGTGGTTGATGAAACTTTAAAAACCAGTGATGACAATATTTTTGCCATTGGCGATTGCGCGGCCTGTCCATGGCCGGGCCATGACGCCAATGTACCGCCGAGAGCGCAGGCAGCGCATCAGCAGGCATCGACGTTAAGCAAATCGATAGTCAACCGGTTGCGGGGCGGCAAGCTGGTGAAATATGTCTATCTCGACTACGGATCGCTGGTGGCATTGGGCAAATACACCACGGTCGGCAATTTGATGGGCAATCTGATGGGCTCGGTCAGCGTCGGTGGATTTATCGCCAGGGTGGTTTATCTGTCCTTGTACAAAATGCATCAAGTGGCTGTACATGGCTATTTTAGAACGGCAATGTTGACGCTTTCTAATTTATTCAGACGTAGCGCTCATGCAAAAATAAAAATGCATTAGAAGTTTTAGTTATCTGTGCCTGTTTTATTTAACTCTTAATTACCCGGTAATTATTTTTATAACCATTTACAAAGATCAAAAACATGTTTGAAATTGAATACGAGTTCCGCGAAGAAGATTTAATTCATTTTAATGAAATGCAATTCATGAGAAATGAAGAGATACAAAACAATATCAGGAAAAACCGTTGGATAGTGCCGGGTATCATGGCGCTGATCGGTTCGTTTTATTACTTCTACTATAGCGATATGAAGTCAGCGGGATACGTCATTGTTATTGCAGCGTTATGGGCGTTGTTTTCGCCAAAAATAATGATGCTGGATTTACGCAGACAGATACTCAAAAGCTATACCCCTAAAGAAAAGGTTAATATGTTCGGCACTTATACGTTGAGCATTGATCCTGCCAATCCCAATTATCTGCTGGAAAAATCACCTAGCGGCAAACATAAAATGGCTTGGGGCGATCTGGTCAGGGTGGAATACGGCAAACGCTATGTGTACATCTATATCAACTTGAGCACCGCGCTGGTAATTCCGGTAGAAACTGTCAAAAAAGGCAATCTTGAGCAATTTGCCGAGCAGGCGGAAAAGATGATTGAGCGGTTTGCGTAAAACCAAAACAGGACATAGACGGTTTTTACCGCCCTATCGATCCCCATGCCGATAGCGCAATAATTTTCCATAAAGTAAAAAGACATGATTACGTCAATATATGCATCATTATCAGCTTTATTAATAGTAAGACTTTCTCTTTCGGTAATAAAACTTCGCAGAAAAAACCGGGTCAGTGTCGGTGACGGCGGAAATGAGGCCTTGCAGTTAGCGATCCGAGCCCATTCAAATGCAGTGGAATATATTCCGATAGCATTAATGCTTTTATTAATGCTCGAGTTAAACGGGGCGCCGAAAATGCTTATCCATATATTGGGTGCTACATTGTTAATTGGGCGAATACTTCATGCTATGGGGCTTCCCGCAAAGGACTTGAAGAAAAGAGTATGGGGTATGCAGATAACAATCTATCTGTTAATTGGCTTGGCGATATTGAATGTAGCATTTCTGGCGTTTACCGGATCGCTTAAATTTTAATAGGATGGGTAGAGCGTAGCGACTTGTAAAGCACGAAGTGAAATCCATCGTACAGGTGATTGTTTATGATGGGTTTCGGCTATAGCCTCTATCCATCCTATAATCTATGAACAGGCATAATGTCTTTCAGCTTGAACCTTTTACCTTGAACTTCAATGTTAAATTTTAGAAATATAACCCTACGCCGTGGCGCGCGGGTGTTGTTTGCCAACTCTTCGTTCACCATTCACAAAGGCCAAAAAGTAGGTTTTACCGGCGCAAACGGCGCCGGCAAGTCCAGCTTTTTTGCGCTGGTCAGAGGCGAGCTGCATTTGGATGAGGGCGATTTCTCGATGCCGCCGGGGCTGGAAATTGCCCATGTTGCCCAGGAGACGCCGGCCGTCGACCGCACCGCTATCGATTATGTCATTGACGGCGATCAGCCGTTAAGACGTTTGCAAGCCCAGCTGCTCACTGCCGAACAGGCCGATGACGGTCTAAAACAGGCCGAATTGCATGCGGCCTTGGATACCATCGGCGGTTATAACGCACAAGCCAGAGCCTCGCGCTTAATGAACGGCTTGGGGTTTAGTTCCGATCAGGAAACCAATGCCGTCAACTCATTTTCCGGCGGCTGGCGGATGCGGCTTAATCTGGCCCAGGCTTTGATGTGCCGCTCGGACGTATTATTGCTGGATGAGCCTACCAACCATTTGGATCTGGATGCGGTGATCTGGTTACAGGACTGGCTATGCAAATATCCCGGCACTTTATTGCTGATTTCGCATGATCGGGACTTTCTGGACACCATCGCCGACCACATCGTGCATATCGAGCAGAACAAGGCCGAAATTTATACCGGCAATTATTCGGCCTTCGAACGGATGCGTGCCGAAAAGCTCGCGCAGCAACAGTCTTCCTATCTAAAGCAGCAACGCGAAATCGCCCATATGCAGAGCTTTGTTAACCGCTTTAAGGCTCAGGCTACTAAAGCAAGGCAAGCGCAAAGCCGGATCAAGGCTCTGGAACGCATGGAGCTGATCGCACAGGCGCATGTCGATTCGCCGTTCGATTTCAGCTTCGCCAAACCGGGAAGAATGCCTAATCCGCTCTTAACGCTGGACAAGGCGGATATTGGCTATGGGCAAAGCTGCATTATCAAGCAGGCGGGATTATCTATATCGCCGGGCGACCGTATCGGCCTGCTCGGGCCGAATGGCGCAGGCAAGTCCAGCCTGATCAAAGTGCTGGCTGGCGATATGAAGCCGTTATCCGGCAACAGGAATGAAGCCGATGCGTTAAAAATAGGCTATTTTGCCCAGCACCAACTGGAGCAGCTACGCCTTGATGAAAGTCCCTTGTGGCACTTGCAGCAACTCGACAAGCAGGCAGCCGAGAAGGATTTACGGAATTTTCTGGGTGGTTTCGATTTTTGCGGGGACAAGGTTCTGGAAGCCGTCAAGCCCTTTTCCGGCGGCGAAAAAGCGCGCTTGGTGTTGGCGTTGCTGGTTTATCAAAATCCGAACTTGCTGCTGCTGGATGAGCCTACCAACCATCTGGATCTGGAAATGCGCCATGCTCTGAGCGTGGCCTTACAGGACTATGAAGGCGCGATAGTGGTCGTCTCGCATGACCGACATTTATTGCGCTCGGTAACCGATCAGTTATTATTGGTGTCTGGCGGCAAGGTGCAGCCGTTCGATGGCGATCTTGAAGACTACCGGCTATGGCTGGCGGAGCAGAAAAAAGGCGAAGAAAAAACCGTTGTTGAAGCTGTGCCGACGGTATCGCGGAAAGATCAAAGAAAACTGGATGCGGAACGCAGACAAAAACATAAGCCTTTATTTGACGCGCTTAAAAAAGCTGAAATCGCCGTTGAAAAATATCATAATGAACAGCGGCAACTGGAACATCAACTGGCTGATCCTGCAATTTATGCGGAATCTGAAAAGGAGCAGTTAAAAAAGCTGATGGAACGGAAAGTTAAAGTCGACAAGGCTTTGGATGAGGCGGAAGCGGCCTGGATGGAGGCTGAAGAAAAGATTGAAGCTGTTAAATAATAAGGTGTAGTGAGACCGCCGGTATAACTGTCAGGTCATCTTACTTGCAGCATGGTCGAGGTTGATGCATAACAGGAAAAATCGTGTTTGAACTCATAAAACTATTATTTGATATTTGCCTGTTTAAAAAGGGACCGCAAGACTTACCATTTTCAGTATGGGTGTGGCGGCTGTTAGTCGCTGCTGATGTTATCGTCAGTTTTTTAATGATAAATATCCATACGAACTGGCTTAACTCACTGTTACAGTCCATTGTTTCCGCTTTGCTGATCGTCGGGTTTAGCTGGCTGATGTTATATGTAGGCCGAAAGCCGGAGCGATTTTACCAAACAAGCGGCGCCTTATTGGGTACTGATGCATTGATTAGTTTTTTTGCCCTGCCGGCAATAGCTTCAATGGCAATCGGCACAGGCTCTTTGCTGGTATTTGCTGTAACGATGGTTCTAATGGCTTGGCATTGGGTAGTTACCGGACATATTTTTCGTAATGCGCTGGGACAAACCTGGACTTTTAGTTTAGGCTTGGCATTTTTATACATACTGGGATCTTATCAGGTAATAGCTCTGTTGTTTCCTGAAGTTGCCGGTGTCAAATAGGAGGGATCATGGAAAGCTATAAACACATATTACTAGCGGCTGACTTTTCAGAGCATGGCGAGGCTGTTGCCAGTAGAGCGAAAGATTTATCCGAGAGATATCAGGCAAAATTGAGCATTGTGCATGTGATGGATAATTTGCTGATTACTGATGCGGCTTATGGATCAACTATTCCTTTTGATCTTGATTTAACTGCCGAGTTAATGGCATCGGCAAAAAAGAGACTGGCCAATTTGGCTGACAAACTTAATATTGCTGAAGATTGTCGATGGATGGAAACGGGCAGTCCTAAATTGGAAATAATTAGGGTTGCTGAGGAAAACGAGGTGGATTTAATCGTAGTCGGCTCACACGGCCGGCATGGTTTCGCGCTGTTGCTGGGGTCGACCGCAAACGGCGTGTTGCATCATGCGCTGTGTGATGTTTTAGCCGTGCGATTGCAGAATGAGTGATCGTGGTGCTGGTATTGTAGTATTCATAGGGTACTCGTGACCCTGACGGTTATAAATGGCGGCCTATGGGCGTTCTAATTTTAAAGGTAGATAGTAAATGATTGGACAGATTGAAAGTTATGATCCCGATACGCAAACCGGGGTGATAAAAACGGAGAAAGAGTTGTTTACGTTTCATTTAGACGGATGGATCGCGGATGTACCGCCGGAAGAAGGCGATGATGTTACCTTTGATGCTGAAGGCACATTTGCGCGCAATATTAATCTGGTGGGCGCATATTTGGAACCGCCTAAAGCCGTTAAATATAAATACTTGGCCGCGATGCTGGCGTTATTTTTAGGATGGACAGGGATACATAGGCTTTATCTGGGCTTTTACAAAATGGCCTTTATGCAGTTAATGCTGACAGTGGTACTTTATGTAACAGGACTGCCCGGGTTTGCGGCGCTCTGGGGTTTTACCGAAGGCATTCTACTTTTTGGCGGACAGATCAACAAAGATGCTAAAGATCGTCCTTTAAAATAGTTTAAAAACAGGAAGGCAAAAAAAAGCCCTTGTGAAGTTATCACAAGGGCTTTTTTTAAAGCTGTTTATTCCTTATTTGGAACTAACATTAACCGCAGTTAAGCCTTTTGGGCCTGATTCAATATCAAAAGTGACTGTGTCGCCTTCAGTCAGAGTTTTAAATCCTTCGCCTTGAATAACTGAATGATGAACAAAAACATCTTCGCCGCCATCAGCAGGTGCAATAAAACCAAAACCTTTCGTGTTGTTAAACCACTTTACGGTGCCTGTTGCCATTTTGAAACTCCTAAAATAAAAACTTACGGTTAACACAGAACTACAACATTGATAACCGGACAACCTAACAATTTAGGAATCCCTTAACTCAACATCTGTTTTCTGACTTGGGGTATTGTACTGTTTTTTTTATGATACTGTCATCAGCAGATTTTATAAAAAAGCTGCCCGCCGCTAAAGAGTCGGGGCGGGATAGCTGTGGTATAAAGAAGGGAATAAAACTGCGACACTACCCGCTCAGCCTGACATAACGCTACGCGCAATACAGAAAGCCAGAGTAAAGAAATTTATAATTTATTAATCAATATGCTGATTATCGTCCAAACGCATGGGCGATAATTATTCATCTTCTTCTTGCCGTTCAATTTTATTCAGCCGAGCTTCTGCTTTCAGATTGTCGGGTGTTTGATAATCGTTATCGGGCTTGGGCACAAAAAGCTTTGAGCATAACAAACCCAGTTCAAACAACATCCACATCGGTACCGCCAACAAGGTTTGCGAGACGGCGTCGGGAGGCGTTAAAACGGCCCCGACGATAAACGCGCCGACGATGACATAAGGGCGCTTATCGGCAAGATCGGCCGGCGTGACCACACCGGTCCAGACCAAGACGATGGTGAATATCGGCACTTCAAAGCAAACCCCAAACGCGAAAAACAAGGCTAAAACAAAATCCAGATACTTGGCAATATCGGTCATAACCGCTACGCCATCGGGCGCAGCCGCAGACAGGAATTTAAAAACCAGCGGAAAAACCACGAAATAGGCAAAAGCCACGCCGATGTAAAACAACAGCGTGCTGGCAACCAGCAACGGCAAAATCATGCGCCGCTCCCGCTTATACAAACCCGGCGCTACAAACGCCCAGAACTGATACAGAATAAAGGGGACGGAAATGAAAATTGCAGCGACCAGCGCCAGTTTAAACGGCGTGAAAAAGGGGGAGGCCACATCAATAGCGATCATCGTGCTATTTTTGGGCATGTACTTTAGCAAGGGGTCGGCTAGCAGGGTATAAATTTCGTTAGCGTAGAAAGCCAAGCCCAAAAATACGGCTAATACGAAAAAAACGATGCGCAACAGCCGGTTGCGCAATTCAATCAGGTGGCTGATAAAAGGCTGTTCTCCGCCTCCGTCAAAGTTATTTTGGCTCATGCTGTTCGGCTTTGGATGTCGGTAACGACTCCTTATGTTGTTCTGTGTCGGTAACTGCTCTTGTATCCAAGTTATCCTGCGCTTTTGAAATCGTGGATTTGAGGGTGTCAGAGGTTTCATCCATTATTTGCTGAACTTCCGGCAAGCCGGACTGCTCTTTAAATATTTGGCGCATTTCTTCGGCGTGCAGTTCCATCTTGATTTCTTCCTTGACGGAAGCCACCATATGGCGCGTTTTACCGAGCCAGAACCCGACAACCCTGGCTACTTTAGGCAACCTTTCAGGGCCTATCACCAATAAGCTGACCAGACCGATCAGGCAAAGCTCCGAGAATCCCACATCAAACATAGGTGTTAATCTTTATCGGCTTTTTTGGAAGTGACTTCGCCTTCGATGCTTTCACTTTTATCTTCGGCGGGCTTGTCTTCTTCGCCTTCCTTCATGGCTGTGCGAAAGCCTTTGATGGCTCCGCCCAGATCGGCGCCTATATTGCGTAGGCGCTTGGTGCCGAATACAACAATGACAATGGCTAATACGACTAATAAGTGAGTAACGCTAAGACCCATTTCTAACTCCAATGGAGACTTTGCAAGGCAAAGTCATTATTTGTTACGTTGCGCCTTTTCTTCAAGGCCGGACAAGCCGAAACGACGTTGCAGTTCCTGCAATACATCGTCCGGTCCCAGTCCTTGATCGGCCAACAATACCATGCAATGAAACCACAAATCGGCGGTTTCATAAACAATCTGTTTTTTATCACCGTCTTTGGCGGCAATAACGGTTTCCGTGGCTTCTTCGCCGATCTTTTTCAGTATGCTGTCCAGTCCTTTGGCATAAAGACTTGCGACATAAGATTTATCGGCAGGTTCCAGTTTACGCTGTTCCAGAATTTGCGCCAGCTGTTGTAATACGTCGCTCATGACTTTCTATAAATAGCTTCAGGGTCTTTTAGTACCGGTTCTACGCTTTGCCATTGACCATCAACCAGACTGCGATAAAAACAACTTTCACGGCCAGTATGGCAGGCAATATCGCCTTCCTGTTCAATTTTAAGCAAAATGACATCTTCGTCGCAATCCAGAAATATATCTAGCACTTTCTGCCGGTGCCCGGATTCTTCGCCTTTGCGCCATAATCTTCCGCGTGACCTTGACCAGTAGACCGCATAACCTTCTGCAACCGTTAAAGCCAATGACTCGCGATTCATCCAGGCGAACATCAATATTTTTCCGGTGTCTGCCTGCTGCGCGATAACCGGCACCAGCCCGTTTTCAGTCCAGCTTATTTCGTCCAGCCAGGATGCGCTCACAGCCGTACCTCTATGCCGCGGGTAGCCATGTGCTGTTTGGCCTGCTCAATGGAGTATTCAGCAAAATGAAAAATGCTAGCGGCCAATACTGCATCGGCCTTGCCTTCAAGAATACCCTCGGCCAGATGATCCAAATTGCCGACGCCGCCCGATGCAATAACTGGTACCGTCACCGCCTCGCTGATGGCGCGGGTTAACGGCAAATCAAAACCTTCACGGGTGCCGTCCCTGTCCATGCTGGTCAGCAGGATTTCCCCTGCTCCGTAATCGACCATTTTTTTTGCCCAGCCAATCGCTTCGATGCCTGTCGCCTTGCGTCCGCCGTGGGTAAAAATTTCCCATCGGCTAGGTTCGCCAGGCTGGCTGACTTTTTTAGCGTCCATGGCTACCACAATGCATTGTGAGCCGAAACGCTCCGCTGCATCACGAACAAATTCCGGATTTGCAACCGCGGCGCTGTTAATGCCGACTTTATCGGCTCCTGCGTTCAGCATACGGCGTATATCTTCCAAGGTTCTGATACCGCCGCCGACCGTCAGCGGAATAAAAACTTCACCGGCCACCTGCTCAACGACATGGACAATAGTGTCCCGGTTATCGTGCGTGGCGGTAATATCCAGAAAAGTGATTTCGTCAGCGCCTTCACGGTCATAACGTCTGGCGATCTCTACGGGATCGCCGGCATCACGAATATCGACAAATTTTACGCCTTTAACGACGCGGCCATTATCGACATCCAGACAGGGAATAATGCGTTTGGCTAAGCTCATGGTTATTCGAATGATTCCGCTAATTTCTCGGCCGCTTCAAAATCCAGCGTGCCTTCGTAAATTGCTCGTCCGGTGATAGCGCCCATGATGCCGTCGCCTGCGGCAGCGCCTAAAGCTTTGATGTCATCCATATTGGTAATGCCGCCGGAAGCGATAACGGGAATCCGAATCGCGCGCGCCAATCTGGCTGTTGCTTCGACATTAACTCCGGACATCATGCCGTCTCTGGAAATATCGGTGTAGATAATGGCTTCGACGCCGTCTTCTTCAAAACGTTGAGCCATGTCGATTACGTCATGCTTGGATAGCTTTGACCAGCCGTCAATAGCGACTTTGCCATCCTTTGCATCCAGCCCGACGATGATGTGACGCGGATATTCCAGCGCCATATCCCTGACAAAATGCGGCTCATTAACTGCCTTGGTGCCGATAATGACATATTCCACACCGGCATTAAGATAAGCCTGAATGGTTTCTTCATCGCGAATACCGCCGCCTATCTGTACCGGTACATTGGGGTAGGCTTCGACGATAGCATTAATTACCTCGGCATTTCTTGGTCTTCCGGCAAATGCGCCATCCAGATCAACTAAATGGATTCTTTTCGCGCCAGCGGCAACCCACCTCCCGGCTACAGCGACCGGGTCGTCGGAAAAAATCGTATTATCATCCATTCGTCCCTGACGCAAACGAACACATTTTCCCTCTTTCAAATCGATTGCTGGTATTAACAACATAATTTATAAAATCCTCAACGGCATGTAATTATTATAGAGGCGGAGTGATCTGCCCAAAGACGACGAAATACCAAAAGACACAAATGAATTCATTCCTACGCTTGCCCATCCCAATGCATGAAGTTTTTTAACAACTGCAAGCCGACGGCCTGACTTTTTTCGGGATGAAATTGTACGGCAAAAATATTGTCTTGTGCCAAAGCGCAGGTAAATGCATTCGGGTATTGCGCAGTCGCCGCCATTATCGTTGCATCATCCGGCTGCGCATAATAACTATGAACAAAGTAAAAGCGGCTGTCTTGGGGAATATTTTCCCACAATGGATGTTGTTGCAGTTGATGGACTTGGTTCCAGCCCATGTGCGGAATTTTAAGCAAATTGCCGCTGCTGTCTGTTAACGATTCAGGAAAATGCACAACATGTCCGGAAAAAACGTCTAGGCATTGGGTGCCGCCGTTTTCTTCGCTATCGGTTAATAGGGCCTGCATGCCTAAGCAAATTCCCAGCAAAGGCTTGCTTTTGGCAACTTGCTGGATAACATTGGATAAGCCCGATTGATTCAGTGCCTGCATACAATCCCGTATTGCACCGACGCCGGGGAAAACTACCCGGTCAGCACGAAGGATAGAATCGGCATCGGACACGCACACAACATCGACTTCAGGCGCTGCATGTTGCAGTGCCTTTACGATGGAGTGCAGGTTGCCCATTCCATAATCAATTACAGCGACAGAAGACATAAGAAATACAGGCTAAAAGTTAGAGGTTAAAGGCTGCCCTTGGTAGATGGCATCATGCCCGCCATGCGCGGGTCGGCGGTAATCGCCATGCGTATGGCTCGGCCCATGGCTTTAAAGATGGTTTCTGCAACATGGTGGGCATTTGCGCCCTTCAAGTTGTCGATATGCAAACTCACTCCGGCATGGTTGACAAAGCCCTGGAAAAACTCACGGAACAAATCCACGTCAAAACTTCCGATCATGGCCTTTGGATATTTTACTTCATAAAACAATCCGGGGCGCCCGGAGAAATCAATAACCACCCGCGACAATGCTTCATCCAGCGGCACGTAGGCATGCCCGTAACGATAAATGCCTTTTTTGTCTTGCATGGCCTTGGCAAACGCTTGCCCTAAGGTAATGCCAATGTCTTCTACAGTGTGATGATCATCAATATCCAAATCGCCTTTAGCTTCAACTACCATATCAATCAGGCCGTGTCTGGCAATCTGATCGAGCATATGTTCAAGAAAAGGTACGCCAGTTGAAAACGAGGATTTACCTGACCCATCCAGGTTAATTTTGATTTTAATTTGAGTTTCAAGCGTATTTCGCTCTACTTCTGCAGTACGTTGATCCATGTTTGCATTACTTATATTAAAGACTGGCAATATATTACTATGACAAGCAAGATTTTGCAGCGTTTGTTATCTGCACTATCGAACTTGCTCAGCACTTGAGACATATGTAATTTTGAGCGTACATTATATTCAGCTTTGGCTGGCTTTTTTTGTGGTCACTTTCTGAGACAATGGTCACGTCACCAAAAGAGGAGATGGATTTTAAGAAAGATCAACAGGATGTTGCCAAGGACGGAACAAAGTGCCAACCAAGCAGGTGACTTTTAGTCCCAGCACATTTCTTGTGTTCTGGGACTTTTTTTGAATAAAAACCAGCATACCCACCATACAATCGGCCCCGCATATTGTTGATAAGTTTATCCTTTGCTTTTCCGCTATTAAATGTGATTTTTTAATAGTGTGCTACCCTTAAAGTTAAATTATTTAGTTAATTTAAACATAAAGCGCCTCTTATTGGTGCTGATAATCAGATGATCAAAATGGCTGATTTCTTGATATTTTTTCTTGAAGGCCGAAATAATTCTCCAAGGAACACGCTGTGAATGATGAGCCGCCTACAGATGTTCTGATATTTAAGCTTAGCGATGATGGTAAGTTGCTTGCAATATTTGAAGCGTGCGAGTGCAAACCTCCGCTGGATAAAGCAATAATCAAAGATGCACTGGCTAAACAAGGTTTATCCAGCCTGTTTCTGTATGAAAACTCACTCCTGGATTTGATAAAAAAGTATAGCGATGCTAATGAAGGCTTTGTGCTGAAAAATCGGTGAGCGCAGAGATGGTGGATGTATACTTAAAATCGATGACGATAAGATGACCGCTAAGCTTACTTTAATCCCTACCTATGGCGGAACTCCAGTCGGTCTACTTCAAATTCAGCAGGCTTTACAGGAAAAAGGGGTAGTCAAGGGCATCATAAAGAATGAAATCGAGGCCGCCTTAAAGGAAGGTTACGCCACAGAACGTATTATCGCCCAAGGAGCGCATCCTGTACGAGGCATTGACGCACGGTTTCAGAGTTTGATACCGGAAATAAGAGAACGCAAACCCCGAATAGACGAGCACGGTATCGTCAATTACCGCGACCTTGGACAGCTAATTGTTGTAAAATCTGGCGATCCGTTGATGTGCCGCACTCCGCCCACCGAGGGCCAAAAAGGCTGGGACATTACCGGGCAAGTGCTTATGCCTCAGCCCGGACAGGACATACCGTTTGCCTCAGGGCTGCAAGGTGTAGAGTTGGACTCGGATACCGAGCTTGATCCTGATAGTAACAGTCTGCTGTTAGCAACCATCGCCGGTCAGCCAAAGTTGGTTCCTAATGGTGTTGTGGTGGAACCTACCATCGCTCTACCGCAGGTAGATATTTCAACCGGCAATATGCGTTTCGATGGCACTATCAATATTAAAGGCGACGTCAAGGAGGGGATGAAAATTCACGTGACGGGAGATGTGTTCGTGGGAGGGACCGTCGAAGCGGCAGAAATTGAAGCGGGTGGGAATGTCATTATAAAAGGCGGCGTAATCGGTCATAGTGAACAAAGTGGCGATCCAAACGAAGTTCTTATCTTTAACGCGAAAATTATCAGCAAAGGTTCAATCAGTGCGCGTTTTGCCGAAAATGTCTCTATGGATGCGGGAGTCGATATCATCATTGAAGAATTCTCCATGCATAACCATTTGACCGCTCTTAATCGGATCTTGGTGGGGAAATCCGGCAGAAAAAAAGGCCGTATTATCGGCGGCATTACCTGTGCATCAGTTTTGGTAAAAACAGCAATAATTGGCTCAAGCGCCGGCTTTATAACCAAGATCAGGGCGGGCTTCAACCCTTATCTTCAGGCGAAGATAGACAAGCTCAAGCCTGAGATTGATGCGAACGAAAAGGAGCAGGAAGACATCAAGAAGATTATTGCTTTTATTTCAATGCATCCCGAAAAGGACAAGAATGATTTACTTAATAAGCTCCTTCATACCAGAGAAAAACTCGAAATTGACTGCACTCAGCTTCATGCCGATCGCATCCATTTGCTGTCGGAGATGACCCTTGCCGAGCACGTTCAAGTGATCGCCGAAGAAGCCGTCCATTGCGGAGCCGAAATCCAGATTGGAAATTCTATTTGGAAAAATAACGAAGAACGTGGCAAAGGTGTTTTTAAAATCGTTGACAGTGAAATTGATTTTGACAATACGATGTTGAGCGTCAACGGATCAAACTGAGATAGAAAATTTATAGCCGGGCGCGATTATTGATAAGGGATGTAACTGCTTATTTTCGGTGTGGTAAAATTCCCGAAATATTCAAAGTGGGCAGCTTATTTTAGTTTGTCTGCTATTTATCGTTATGAACAGGCTATAACATTAGAGGAAATACCATGAAATTCAGTCCATGCGTTGATAAATGTACTTACGAAGGAACTCACTGTGAAGGGTGTGGTCGAACACACAAAGAAATAGCCGAAACTAAGAAGTTAGTCATGGCGGTAGTGAATTTTGCCCAAGAGCAGGATTATGAAAATATTGAGGATTTTGCAAACGCTATCGGTCAAAGCGTACTGAAAAAACTAAAGAAATCTGCGGCGGAAAAATAGTGGCGTTACGCCCAAGCATTTATGATATTCACTCCTGAAATTATCGGTTATTTAGCTGCAACTCTCACTACCGCCTCATTCGTACCTCAGGCCGTATTGACGATAAAAACAAGAGACACCGAGTCTCTTTCTCTAGGCATGTACAGCACCTTTACGTTGGGTGTGCTGTGTTGGCTGATTTACGGAATTCATCTCGGCGATAAGGCTATCATCATTGCAAACTCAATAACACTGCTGTTGGCCGCATCAATACTAAGCTTCAAAATCTACAATTTAATTCGCAACAAAAAAGCCTAGGCAAATTTATAGCTGTTGAAGAATCTCCAGCGCATTGCCGTCCGGGTCACGGAAAAACAGCGCTTTTCGGCCGGATTTGCTCAGGGTGTAGGCGATACTGTTTTGTTCCAGCACTTCCCGAACCGGCTCCAGGTCCGGCACGCTTAACGCAATATGCCGGTCGCGCCCGCCATGCTCGGGGCGGCCGGTTGTCGGGTCGGGATTTTCCAGTTCCAGCAAATGAATCTGCTGAGCGCCTAACTGCAACCAGGCGCCAGGAAAGCCCAGATCCGGCCGAGCGGTCTGTTGCATGTCAAGAATGTCGCAGTAAAACTTTAACGATGCCGCCGTGTCGGCAACAACAAGACTGGCATGATGCATGGTGAAATTAAATTTAGACATCAGACTATCCAAAAGTGCAATGAAGCATCAGTGATAATAGTTGTTATTTCAGGTTTTTTACTTTTTCCAGCACGTCCTGGGCGTGACCTTCGGGCGTGACGCCATAAGCTACATCAACCAATTCGCCTTGCTTATTGATAATGAACGTGGAGCGAAGAATAGCCATGCTTTTAATGCCGTTCTTTTCCCGTTCCTGCCATACGCCATAGCTTTCGCAAAGTTTGCCGTCTACATCGGCCAGTAAATCCACTTTCAAGCCGTATTTGTTAATGAAATCTGTGTGGCTGGCGCAGGTATCCTTGCTTACACCGATAACGACAGTGTCCGCCTTGGCAAATTCCTCGGCAAGCTGGGTAAACTGGTTGGCTTCTATGGTGCAGCCCGGCGTGTCATCCTTGGGATAAAAATATAAAACCACATTCTTTTTGCCTAAGTAATCAGACAAACTGACTGTCTCATTTGCTTGATTTTTTGCACTGAACTGCGGGGCTTGCTGGTGTTTTTCTAACATGGGCATCTCCTTGAGAGTTCGCGGATTGTTAAAACCTGAAACCGCAGTGTAAGCGCATCATGGTTCGCTCGCAAGCCTCATAAAACCTGAATATATGTGCGTTATTTAGACTGGAGCATGAAAAAGCTTCTCTTATTCTCCACGAAGGACACAGAGTTTTATTTTTTCGTGCCCTTCGTGAAAAATCGCTTTTTAGGATTACTGAGAAATTACGATCACGTCTTATTCTCGCCGCCGAATAACTCCAGCAAACGCGGCAGGAAGTTTGACAGTTCCAACGACATAATCGAAAAATCCACATCGAACTGCTCGGCTTCAGAGCCTGCTTCAATATCGGACACCTGATCCTGAATCAAATCAAGAAACTTCAAGCGTTTAACGGCCAGATTTTCATCGATAATGAAAGAAACACGGTCGGCCCAGTTTACGGCTAGTTTGATGACTTCCTTGCCGGTATCCAGATGGTTTTTAATTTCCGGCAAGCTAAGGTCATGGCGTTTGCAGCGAATAATCCCGCCTTCCTCTTCCGGCGAGCGCAATTCGCACTCGTCCTCAATGACGATGTCGTCCGGGGCTTGATTGTTGATCAGCCATTCGGTCATGACCTTGACCGGTTTTTCGATGGTATTGAGCGGGACGGCCGGCAGCGAACCCAGGCATTTACGCAAACTGCTCAGCAAATCTTCGGCTTTTTTGGCGGAAGCCGCATCGACGATCAGCCAGCCGCCTTTAGGATCGATATAGGCATAAGTCTTGTTCGAGAACGTGAAAGCTCTCGGCAATAACTCAAAGATAAGCTCGTCTTTAATGGCAGTGCGTTCTTTTTTGGATAATTTATGGCCTTGTTGTTCTTCAGTTTCCAGAATCTTTTCCTGCATCATCTCATTGACGACAGACGCAGGCAGGACTCTTTCTTCCTTTTTTCCGCACAGCATCAAAAAGCCGTTCGCGCTGTGAACCAGCTGTTCCGACGACTTGCCTAGCGGTGAGGTCCAGCCGAAAGTAAATTCTTCATGGCTGCCGCAGGGGCGGAACGCCATTTGTTCAAGTTTTAATTCCAGGTCTGCTGGAGCCAAAGTGAATTCTTCAGTGAGACGAAAAATGCTTAGATTTTTAAACCACATGTGCAACGGATACCTTGTAAATAAAATGACCGCGCATTATCGCAAATTTGGCGGTGTAAAAATAAAGTAAATTTTATCGAGGGAATATCTTCAAAACCAGATCAACTTAGCCGCCATAACAAACAGCAGCAACGAAAAATAGCGTTTTAATTCTTCCGCAGGCAGTTTATGGGCCAGTTTGGCGCCTATCGGGGCGGTATAGATGCTGGTCAGTACTATGCCTAGGAAAGCGGGCAGGTAGATATAGCCTAAACTCCATTCAAGCAACTGCGATGCGTCCTTGCCCAGTAGAGCATAGCTCACCGTTCCTACCAAGGAGATCGGCAAACCGCAGGCGCTGGCTATCGCGACTGCATTTCGCATAGGCGTTTGGAAATGGACTAAAAATGGAACAGTCAGCGTGCCTCCGCCTATGCCCAGCAATGATGACAGCAGTCCCATTATGGCTGCCGCACCAAAATCCAACTCTTTGGAAGGCTGTTCTTGACCGGGTTTAGGCTTCCATTTCAAAGCCATTTGCACACCTACAGTTACCAAATAGATGATGAAGATAGAGCGTAACATATCAGCGTCTATATGATCCGCAACCACGGCTCCGATAGCCGAACCGACCATAATTCCCGGTGCCAGGGTCTTAACTCTATGCCATAGCACGGAATTCAAACGGTGGTGCGCCAGTACTGAAGATATTGAGGTGAAAATAATGGTCGCCAGCGAGGTTGCGACAGACATGATCATGATCAGTTCGGAGGGAAACCCTTGCCCCGCAAACAATATCGCTAAAACCGGCACAATAATAAGGCCGCCGCCTATCCCGAAAAGGCCTGCCATAAGCCCTGAAATAGCACCCAGTAAAAGGCTGGCTAAAAAAATTGCTATCATTTTGTTTCCCTGAATATGTGTTGGATGGTTCGTCGGTCGCCCGGCCATTATGCCTTTTTTTGAATTCTGCTATGTTATTCTAGACGCATTATTAAACGGCTTGAGTAACTGAGTGGAAATATACCTTGTTGGCGGCGCGGTGCGCGATAAATTACTGGGGCTTCCGGTCAAGGAGAAGGACTGGGTGGTGATCGGCGAGACTCCGGAATCAATGGTGCGGCAGGGCTTTAGGCCGGTGGGCAAGGATTTTCCGGTATTCCTGCATCCGCAAAGTCAGGAAGAATACGCACTGGCCAGAACCGAAAGAAAAACTGCGCCCGGTTATAAGGGCTTTACGGTACATGCAGCGCCCGATGTCAGCCTGGAGCGGGATTTGATCCGCCGTGACCTGACCATCAATGCGATGGCGATGACGCCGGAAGGGCAGCTTGTTGATCCTTACGGCGGGCAGGTCGATCTTGAAAAACGCATTTTTCGGCATATCTCGCCGGCCTTTGCCGAAGATCCGGTGCGGATATTGCGTGTCGCCCGTTTTGCGGCAAGATACCAGCATCTCGGCTTTACGCTAGCCGAAGAAACCAAGGGCTTGATGCAAGCCATGGTGACGGCAGGGGAGGTGGATCATCTGGTTCCGGAACGGGTATGGGCGGAATTGTTTAAGGCGCTGAACGAAAAATCGCCCAGTGCTTTTTTCTACACCTTAAAAGACTGCTCGGCGGTGGATAAAATCTTTCCGGAAATAGCCTGCTTATTTGGCGTGCCGCAGCCGGAAAAATATCATCCGGAAATCGATACCGGCGTTCATGTCATGCTCTGCCTGGAGCAGGCTGCGCTGTTGTCATCCAATCCTGAAGTACGGTTTGCGGCATTAGTCCATGACTTGGGCAAGGGCGTATCGCCTAAAGAAGATCTGCCGCATCATCGCGGCCACGAAACTCAAGGCCTGCCGATTCTGGAACAAATGTGCACCCGTTTGCGCGTGCCCAATTCGTTTAAAGCGCTGGCCTTGCAGGTCATGCAATACCATACTCACTGTCATAGGGCGTTTGAATTACGCGCTTCAACGTTAACCGATACGCTGGCCGCTTTGGGGGCTTTTAAGCCGGTCAATAAACTGCCTGAGTTTTTGCTAGCTTGCGAGGCGGATGCCAAAGGCAGGGCCGGGCTTGAAAATGCGCCCTATCCCCAAGCCGAACTGCTGAAAGGCGCGGCCAAGGCGGCGGCATCGGTTGATACTTCATTTATCCTGAATGGCGAACTTAAAGGCGCACAAATCGGCGAGGCAATTCGCCGCCTGCGCATCAAGGCCGTCAGCGAATTTATTAAGTCGGAATAAAAGCCGCTTGTACCGGTCCAATGGTGTTGAATAATGCCGTAAAGATCATTATAGTTAAATCCCTTTCATAACCCTGACATCATAATCATGCCTTCTTTCGACATCATTTCAGAATTTGATAAACACGAGCTTACTAACGCCGTTGACCAAGCCAATAAGGAAGTCAGCACGCGCTTTGATTTTAAGGGCACCGACTCAAGCTTTGAATTGAATGACGATAAAGTGATCATGATCTCCCAATCGACGTTCCAGTTACAGCAAATGTTCAGTGTTATCTGCGCAAAACTCACACGGCGCGGCATAGATATAGCTTGCATGGAGACGGGCGATCCAAAGCCTAGCGGTAAGGGGATGCGTCAGGAAATTACCATGAAGCAGGGGCTGGATAAGGAGCTGGCCAAAAAAGTCGTTAAATTGATTAAAGATAAAAAACTGAAAGTTCAGGCCGCCATTCAGGGCGACCAGGTCAGGGTGACCGGCAAAAGCCGCGATGATCTGCAAGACGTAATTAAAATGCTCAGGGAAGAGAAGCTGGAAATGCCGTTGCAGTTTGAAAATTTCAGGGATTGAGATTTATCCATGAGCCTTTTTGTAAATAAAATAGCCGATGATGGCGAGGCTGAGCCAACCGGTAACCAAAGGGCCGATGACGCCATCATAGCTGCTGACTAGATAAAAATATTCCGAGCTGGAATCAGTATTAAATAAACTCTTGCTCATCTTAATTTGCCACACCCAGCAGGTATGGCAGCCGATACATAAGCCCAGACTTTCTTTGACATTTGCCCTGAGTACGCCAAGGAAGATACCCACCATCAGCAAAGCTAAAAATGTCGACAGGATTTGCGGGTTCAGTAAATTGGCAAAGGCTTCGCCCAATAAGCTAAAGCCGCTGAATACGCTGGCTTGCTGAAAAGGTATCTCGGTTTTGCTGTCCAGGAAATGCAGCGCGGCATAATAAGTCGAGCTGAGCAAAATGGCCGCTATGACTGGCAAGTTCTTTTTTAAACCGGCGAATAGAATGCCTCGGAAAATAGGCTCTTCAATCATCGAAATCAACAACGCAAGCAACAACGAGATAAGCATTTTTTCAGCCAGTAAACCGGCAGTCCAGTGCTGCGTCTGATCAATGATATGGATGCCAAGCGTATACTCGACGATAAACACCGGCATCAACGTTGCAAATCCCAAGCCGAACCCCAGTAATACTTGCTTGAAAAAGATCGCTTTTGTGGCAAAGCCCAAATCGCCCTTGTTCAACTTCAGATAAGCCATGGCCGGGAAAATACTCAGCACCAAAAACAACTGCGTCGATTTGGTAATTACTTTGGATAAAGGAAACTGGCCGTCGATACCCTGAAAAACAAAATAGCCTACGATACAGGCTAGCGATGAGGTCGCCAGCAACACCAGCAGCGGCACTATTGAATAAATAATTTTCCTGATCATCCGTTATTTCCTTTGCCGAAATCGCCCCATAGCAGCTGTACGGCGGCTAAGGCGGCAATGGATGCGGTCTCAGTTCTTAATATGCGAGCGCCCAAGCGGACGGGTATAAAGCCGGAGGCTTGCGCTATGCCCCGTTCCTGATTGGAAAAACCGCCTTCGGGACCGGTGAGTAAGGTTACTTTCATTGCTTCGGGTTTTAAATCCATTAATGATGTTTCCGCGTAGGGGTCGAGAAATACTTTTAGCCCCTGTTGGCCACTTACCCAGTTTTGCAGCGTTTCAACTTCCGGCAATGCGGGTAAAGCGGTTCTGCCACTTTGTTCGGCGGCATGTTGGACAATTTTTTGCCAGTGCAATAGGCGTTGCGGCTTTTTTTCGCCTTTGAATTGCACCACGCAGCGCTCGGTCAATAGCGGCGTGATGTGGTTGACGCCCAGTTCCACGGCTTTTTGCACCGTCAAATCCATCCTGTCGCCCCGCGAGATGCCCAGGCCCAAGATGACCTGCAATGGCGATTCCACGCTACGATCGCTCCATTGCCCGACGGCAATCAGCACGGCTTTCCGGCTGACTTCGGCAACGGTGCCCAAATACTCGCCGCCGTGCCCGTTAAATAAAATGATCGGGTCTTCTTTTTTTAACCGCAACACCGTTCTGACATAATGCCCATTGTCATCATCCAGTTCGATCAGGTTGCCCGTAGCCAGCGGCGCCGGCGTATATAATCTGGAAACTCGCATAATCAGTCCTTAACTGCCTGTTGTATGCCTTGCCATGCAACCTCAGCGATCAATAATAGTTCATCCTCAGTGACAATATAGGGCGGCATGAAATAAATGACGTTGCCCAAGGGGCGCAGTAATACGCCCTTGGACAGCGCGTATTGATAGACTTTAAGCCCGCGGCGCTCCTGCCAGGGGTAAGGTTCGCGGGTGTGCTTGTTTTTGACCAGTTCAATCGCCAGAATCATGCCCGTCTGCCTGACTTCAGCGACATGCGGATGGTCATGAAAACGCGCTGCCGCTTTCGCCATGCTATCAGCCAACAATCGGTTTTTTTCGATGATGTTATGTTGCTGGAAAATATCTATAGTGGCGACTCCTGCCCTGCAGGCCAGCGCATTGCCGGTATAGCTGTGCGAATGTAAAAATGCGCTCATTGTTTGGTAATCGGCATAAAAAGCCTGATACACCTGGTCAGTGGTCAACACCGCAGATAGCGGCAAATAGCCGCCAGTTAAGCCTTTGGACAGGCACATGAAGTCTGGGCTGATTACAGCCTGTTCGCAGGCAAATAAGGTTCCGGTGCGCCCGAAGCCGACCGCGATTTCATCGGCGATCAAGTGCACGTTGTATTTGTCACAGGCGGCGCGCAGCAGTTTCAAGTAGACAGGATCATACATGCGCATATTGCCGGCGCATTGCACCAAAGGTTCGATGATGACTGCACAAACCGTCTCGCTGTGCTGTTGCAGCGTCTGCTCCATCAGTGCGAAACGGCGTGTCGTATAATCCGCCCAGGATTCGCTGGGTTCGCAGAGGTAGCAGTCCGGTCCGGGCACGGTGATGACGTCCATTAATAGCGGCGCGTAGGTTTCTTTATAAAGCGGCACATTGCCGACGGCCAGCGCGCCCAGGGTTTCGCCGTGATAGCTGTTTTCCAGCGTGATGAACTTGGTTTTTTGGGGCTGTCCGTGGTTGCGCCAATAATGAAAGCTCATCTTGAGCGCGACTTCTACTGCGGCAGAACCATTGTCGGCATAAAAACAGCGGTTCAGTCCTGGCGGGGTTATTTCGACCAGTTTCTCCGCCAGTTCGACCGCTGACTCATGGGTAAACCCGGCGAAAATCACGTGCTCCAGGGTATCGAGTTGGTCTTTTAATGCCGCATTAATAGCTGGATTGGCATGTCCGAATAAATTTACCCACCATGAGCTAATCGCATCGAGATAGCGGTTGCCGTCAAAATCCTCCAACCAAGCGCCCTGTCCTTTCTTGATCGGGATAACCGGAAAAGTCTCGTGATCTTTCATTTGCGTGCAGGGATGCCACAAAACGGAAAGATCACGGTTGGAAAGGGATTGGTTGGACGACATAAGCTAGCGGTTCAGGTTGGTAGACGTTCCCAATCTGGCTTGGGAGCGGTGTAATTCTTGCTGCAAATGCGGGTTTGGAGTGCGACCTTGTGTTCAGTCTTTGGGTTTGACGTGCAGATTTTCCAAAATCGCCAGGGTGGGCGTAGCCTGGTTCATCGTGTAAAAGTGCAGTCCCGGCGCACCGCCTTCCAGCAAACGTTGGCAAAGGCTGCTGACCACGTCCAGGCCGAATTTCTGTATTGATTCTCTGTCATCGCCAAAGCTTTCCAGGCGTTTTCTTAGCCAACGAGGAATATCCGCGCCGCACATTTCCGAAAAGCGGAATAATTGCGCGTATTGGGTAATTGGCATAATGCCAGGTATGATCGGAATGGTTATGCCATTTTTTTCGCAGGTATCCACAAAATAAAAATACGCTTCGGCATTGTAAAAATACTGGGTAATGGCCGCATTGGCGCCCGCTGTCACCTTGCGCTTGAAGTTGTTGAAGTCTTCCGCACCGCTGGCGGCTTGCGGATGCACTTCGGGGTAGGCGGCAACATGAATCTGGAAATGGTTGCCGGTTTCCTGACGAATGAACTCGACCAGCTCATTAGCGTAGCGAAATTCCCCGGCCGACATGGTTCCGGATGGCAAATCGCCTCTCAATGCGACAATTTTAGTAATGCCATGATCCTGGTAGTCTTTCAGAATGGCGCGAATGTTGTCTCTGGTTGATGCAACGCAGGATAAATGAGGGGCGGCAGGGATGCCTCTGGCCTGAATATCGATGACTGTAGCGAAAGTTTTGTCGCGGGTCGAGCCGCCAGCGCCAAAGGTAACGGAAAAAAAGTCCGGATTGAGTTTTGCCAGTTTGCTATGAACAACTTGCAGGTTTGCAGCGCCTTCTTCGGTCTTCGGTGGGTAAAATTCGAAACTAAATAGTTGGGGATGCTTTTGCATTTTTACGGTCTCACTGCCGGGAATCAAACGACTGCAGGTACAGATGTCTGTCGAAATGTATCGTTCCCGCGGTTTCTGTCGAGATGCCGCTGTGGACGCATTGCAGTCCGCATCATTGGAGTGATACGGACCGCATTCCCACGGAGGCCGCGGGAACGATGATTAATCAATAACGGTAATGATCGGCTTTAAATGGCCCTTCTACCGGAACATTGATATATTTGGCTTGTGCTTCAGTTAATACCGTCAGCTTCACGCCCAGCTGCTTAAGATGCGATCTGGCAACTTTTTCGTCCAGCTTTTTAGGCAGGATATAAACCTTGTTTTCATACTGCTCGGCATTTTTCCAAAGTTCAATTTGCGCCAGAACTTGGTTGCAGAACGAGTTAGACATCACAAAGCTAGGATGCCCTGTAGCACAGCCTAGGTTAACCAAACGGCCTTCTGCCAAAATGATCAGGCGCTTGCCGTCAGGGAAAATCACATGATCGACTTGAGGCTTGATATTTTCCCATTTGTATTGACGCAATGAGGAAATTTCAATTTCAGCATCGAAATGGCCGATATTGCAAACAATCGCCTGATCTCTCATCGCCAGCATGTGCTGATGAGTGATGATATTGAAGTTGCCGGTTGCGGTAACAAAAATATTAGCCAGCGGGGCTGCGTCTTCCATGGTTACGACGCGATAGCCTTCCATGGCCGCTTGCAATGCGCAAATCGGGTCGATTTCGGTAATCCATACGGTTGCACCCAGGCCGCGTAGAGATTGCGCACAGCCTTTGCCGACATCACCATAACCGCAAACGACAGCGATTTTACCGGCGATCATCACATCGGTGGCACGTTTGATACCGTCAACCAGTGATTCTCGGCAACCGTACAGATTGTCGAATTTTGATTTTGTGACCGAGTCGTTAACGTTAAAAGCAGGAACTTTTAAGGTGCCTTTGGCAACCATTTCGTACAGACGCAATACGCCGGTAGTGGTTTCTTCGGACAAGCCTTTAATATCAGCCATTAATTCAGGGTATTTTTCATGCATCATGACGGTTAAGTCGCCGCCATCATCCAGAATCATGTTCGGGCGCCAGCCGTCAAGGCCGTCGATCGTTTGTGCGATACACCACTCGGCTTCTTCTTCGGTTTCGCCTTTCCAGGCGAAAACGGGAATGCCCGCAGCCGCTATTGCTGCGGCGGCATGATCCTGGGTAGAAAAAATATTGCATGACGACCAGCGTACTTCAGCGCCTAATGCTGTCAGGGTTTCAATTAATACCGCTGTTTGAATAGTCATGTGCAAACAACCGGCGATACGTGCGCCTTTTAATGGTTGTTCTGCACCGAATTCTTCGCGCAGAGCCATCAAGCCCGGCATTTCAGTTTCGGCAATATTGATTTCCTTGCGGCCCCATTCTGCCAGAGCAATATCGGCGATTTTATAATCTGGTTGACTCATTGCTTTTCCTTTGTTTAGTATTTATTTAAGACCAGCCGCATCTTTCAATGCGTCAACTTTGTCGGTTTTTTCCCAGCTAAAGGAATCTTCGGTACGACCGAAGTGACCATATGCTGCTGTCGGTTGGTAGATAGGCTTTAACAAGCCCAACATCGCAATCAAGCCCTTGGGCCTTAAGTCAAAAATATCCCTGATGATTTGCACCATCCTGTCTTCGCTGATTTTACCAGTGCCAAAAGTTTCAACAGTGATAGATGTCGGTTCTGCAACACCGATCGCGTAAGAAACCTGGATTTCACAACGTTCAGCCAATCCGGCGGCAACAATGTTTTTTGCTACGTACCGCGCCATGTACGCTGCAGAACGATCAACTTTTGAAGGGTCCTTGCCTGAAAACGCGCCGCCGCCGTGTCTTGCCATGCCGCCGTAGGAGTCAACAATAATTTTACGCCCTGTTAAGCCGCAGTCGCCGACGGGGCCGCCGATAACGAATTGACCTGTTGGGTTAATGAAATATTTGGTATCTTTATGCAGCCATTCTTTAGGCAGAACCGGCAGGATAATTTCGTCCATCACTGCTTCATGCAATGATTTTGTGGCAATTTCGGGCGAATGCTGTGTAGACAAAACGACCGCATCGATGGCTACGGGTTTATTATTTTCGTAGCGGAAAGTAATCTGGCTTTTGGCATCAGGACGCAGCCAAGGCAGAGTTTTATTTTTACGTACTTCGGCCTGGCGTTTGACCAGCAGGTGGGAATAGGTGATCGGAGCCGGCATCAGTACATCGGTTTCATTGCTGGCATAACCAAACATCAAGCCTTGGTCACCTGCACCCTGTTCGTGATTTTCGGCTTCATCGACACCCATTGCAATATCCGCAGATTGTTTGCCGATAGCATTTAAAACCGCACAGCTTTGACCGTCAAAACCGATATCGCCGTGATCGTAGCCGATTTCGCAAACAACTTTCCGAACCAACCCTTCAAGATCAACCCATGCGTCGGTAGTGACTTCGCCAGCCAGAATGACCATGCCGGTTTTTACCAGTGTCTCGCAAGCGACGCGTGAGCGAGGATCTTGTGCCAATAAGGCATCAAGTACTGCATCTGAAATTTGATCGGCAACCTTGTCAGGATGCCCCTCTGAAACTGATTCTGATGTAAAAGTATAGTTATTGCTCACGATCCCACCTTATAAAATGTAAAAACCCAGATGTACAAAAGGCTGCATAGGCAGCCTTCTTGTGTATGGTGGGCCCTGTAGGACTTGAACCTACGACCTGCCGATTATGAGTCGGACGCTCTAACCAACTGAGCTAAGGGCCCTTATGTATTATTTACTCGCCATCCAGAAAGCACCTTAATTGCTCTGATCTTGAAGGATGTCTCAGTTTTCTCAATGCTTTGGCTTCAATTTGACGAATCCGCTCACGCGTTACATCGAATTGTTTGCCAACTTCTTCCAGCGTATGGTCGGTATTCATGTTAATACCAAAGCGCATGCGTAGAACCTTTGCTTCCCTTGCGGTTAATCCGGCTAACACATTTTGTGTTGATTCACGCAAGCCGGCAATCGTTGCAGCCTCAACCGGGGACAATACTTTAGCATCTTCTATGAAATCTCCCAAATGAGAATCTTCATCGTCACCGATAGGCGTTTCCATTGAGATAGGTTCTTTGGCAATTTTCAATACCTTACGAACTTTATCTTCCGGCATTTCCATGCGTTCTGCCAATTCTTCCGGTGTCGCTTCCCGTCCCAATTCCTGAAGAATCTGTCTGGAAATCCGGTTTAATTTATTGATCGTTTCGATCATATGTACCGGGATGCGAATAGTTCTGGCCTGGTCTGCGATTGACCGGGTGATAGCCTGTCTGATCCACCATGTGGCATAGGTGGAAAACTTGTAACCGCGACGATATTCGAATTTATCGACTGCTTTCATTAGGCCGATATTGCCTTCTTGGATCAAATCCAGAAATTGCAGTCCACGATTAGTATATTTTTTAGCTATTGAAATGACCAGCCTTAAGTTGGCCTCAATCATTTCTTTTTTAGCCCGTCTTGCCTTGGCTTCGCCGATAGACATGCGGCGGTTAATGTCTTTTAGGCCGCTAATGGTCAGGCCATAGTCGGCCTCAATATCAGCCAATATTTTTTGGGCTTTTCTTATTTCTTTCTCGCGTTCTTTCAATAGTGCCGCGTACTTGCTGGATGGGCTCAAATACTGATCAAGCCATTCTGAACTGGTCTCGTGCTCAGGAAATGAGGCAATAAACTCTTTGCGCGGCATTTTTGCATGATTAACGCAAATATCCATAATGAGTTTCTCCTGTTCACGCACAGCGGTAACACCATTAGGAATAATAGCCGTCAATTTCTTCAAGTATTGTGGAGTCCATTTAAACTCCATGAATAAGTCGGCTAATGCCTCAAATTCTTTTTCGGTTTTATCACTTGAGTAGCCGTGCTTTTTGATTGCTGCGGCGGCTGTTTTTAACTGTTTTCTGAGAGCCTCAACTTTCTCTTTGACTTCTTCATAATTCAGTCCTTTGGGCTCTTCTTCGGCTGGAGTTTCTTCGACATCCTCGCTCACGGGCAGGACGTTAACAAAATCTTCGGGTTCCGTTAAATCTACAAAGCCGGAAATTAAATCGGTAAGGCGAATGCCGCCTTCTTCGCCGGAAATATTGTCAAATGATTGTAAAAAATCTTCAACTACGATGCAGGAGCGAGCGATGGCCTTGACCAGCTGCTGTTGGCCTTCTTCAATGCGCTTGGCGATTTTTAATTCGTCTGATCGAGTCAGCAATTCCACCGAACCCATTTCCCGCATGTACATGCGCACTGGATCCGTGGTTCTGCCAAATTCGCTATCAACAGAAGCTAAAGCTGCAACTTCTTCGGCGTCTTCATCGTCTGTAGTAACAGCCGCTGAATCGGTGATAAGGGAATCTTCATCAGGCGCAACTTCGTAAACCTGAATCCCCATATCATTGATCATGCCAATAATATCTTCAATTTGCTCAGGATCAACAATATCACTCGGCAAGTGATCATTAACCTCCGCATAAGTCAGGTAACCCTGGACTTTGCCTTTGGCTATCAATTGTTTAAGTTGGGACTGCTGTTGTTCTTGATTCATCATTTACTCACGGAAGACTCTGCTTCGGCCTGACTTCGCCGAACCAATGATTATACTACGAATTCCTATTATTTGGCACCAAAATTTTGGGCTGCTAGCATTTTTCGTAACAGCTCTTTCTCCTGTGCATCCAGTCCTTCTGTCTTGCCTTTATTCAATAATCTGGTTAAAGCGGTTTCCCTGGCTTGAGTTAATAACCTGTCCAGAGAGTCGCAAAATACAGTCTCTATTTTGTCGTCCGAAACTTGCACATCTAATAAAGCTAATGCCTTTATAGATTTTTCTTCGGCGGTGTCTCGGTAGTGTTCCATTAAAACAGCTGCGTTTGACGGATTCTTGTCTGCAATGACTTGCAGGATATTTTTAAACAGGGCTGCACCTGAAAAATCCAGCCCGTTCCAGTCAATTTCTCGCTGTTCGATCAGCTCGGCCAGACGGGGGGTCTGAACCAGCAAGGCGATGGCAACTCGCGCCGACGATAATCTGCCGCTATCCTGAGGCTGATTTCTGGCTGTATTCCTGTGTTGTTTTGGGTCTTGCTTGGGGGCAAGTGTAGCTGTATTCTCCAAAACATCCAGGCTGGTCCATCCAGATAGTTCTTTTAATCGTGCAAACATCATTTCTTTAAAAATACTTTCCGATAATTTATCCAGATACGGTTTGGCTTTAGTTACTAATTGTGCTCGTCCTTCCATTTCGGATAGATTCAGCTCTTTCGAGAAATGCCCGAAAAAATACTCCGACAAGGTTTCGGCAGTCTGTACACGACCTATAAAGCCATCAACTCCCTCCTCACGCACCAGCGAATCAGGGTCATGATTTTGCGGTAACAGCATGATACGAATCTGTCGTCCATCCTTTAAGCTGGAAAAAGCCGACTCCATGGCTCTCCAGGCTGCTTCCCGGCCTGCATTGTCGCCATCAAAACAAAGCACTAGTTCCGAAGAAAATCGGAACAATAAATCAAGATGTGCATGCGATGCTGCGGTTCCTAATGCGGCAACTGCGTAATGAATGCCAAACTGAGCCAAGGTAATAACATCCATATAGCCCTCAACAATCAAGATTCTTTGAGGTTTGGCATTCTTTTGCAGAAGCTCATGCAAGCCGTAAACTTCTTTGCCTTTATGAAATAGGGACGTTTCTGGGGAATTCAAGTATTTGGGTAGAGAATTATCGAGCACTCGTCCACCGAAGCCTATAATTCGTGCCCGCTTATCTCTGATAGGGAACATGATTCGGCCGCGAAAGCGGTCATAGAGCTGACCGTTCTCTTTGCTAACCAGTAATCCGGCTTCGAGCAATAATTTCTGGTCGAAGCGGGTCGCCAAGGCTTTCCATTCGTCAGGGGCGTAGCCCAGCATGAAATCGCCGGCGCAATCGCCGGTGACGCCTCGATTTTTTAAGTACTTGGCTGCTTTTTTTCCTTCGTTGCTGGCCCTTAGTTGTTCGGTATAAAAGGCGGCCACCTGTTCCATTAGTGTATACAGGCTAGTTAGGTTATCTTTCTGTTGTCTTGGTTGGTGCTCGACTGATTCTCTGGGTACTGCGATCCCGGCAAATCCCGCCAAGTCTTCAACGGCTTCAACAAAATCAAGATGGCTGAAGTTCATTAGAAAACTGATGGCGTTGCCGCTGGTTCCGCAGCCAAAACAGTGAAAAAATTGTTTTTTTTGGTTTACGGAAAAGCTGGGGGTTTTTTCGGTGTGAAAAGGGCAGCGGGCTACAAAGTTGGCGCCCGTTTTTTTTAGAGGAACGTGCGAATCGATTAAATCGACAATATCAACCCGCACCAAAAGCTCATCAATAAACTCGCGAGGAATTCTACCGGACACAACTACGCTCCGACAACTGCGTGGATGTAAGGCAACGCGGGAAGTGGTTGCCGACAAAAACCGGTAAAAACAATCTACCCAGCTAGAGCTGCCTTGATCTTGTTGCTCACAACAGACATGTCGGCGCGCCCTTGCATTTTTGCCTTAAGCAAAGCCATGACCTTGCCCATATCCTTGATAGATTCAGCTCTGGATTCTGCGACAGCGTCTTTAACCATTAAGTCAATTTCGGCTTCAGTCAAGGCCTGAGGTAAGAAATCCTGGATCACCGGGATTTCGGCCTCTTCAATGGCTACTAGGTCTTGTCTGCCGGCTTCGGCATATTGACGTATAGACTCGCGGCGTTGTTTGAGCATCTTATCGAGTACTTGGATAACGCGTTCGTTATCCAAAACAATGCGCTCGTCGACTTCGACCTGCTTAATGGCGGCCAAAATCAAGCGAATTACGCCTAGCCTTGCTTTGTTGCCGCCTTTCATGGCGGCTTTCATATCTTCCTTGATACGATCTGTTAACAAATCCATCGTATTGACCTTGGTTTTACAGTGCAGGGCGTCCGCGACGTAAGTTTTTCAATGCATAACGTTCACGAGCTAATTTTTTCAAGTGACGTTTAACAGCCGCCGCGCCTTTGCGCTTGCGCTCTGCGGTTGGTTTTTCATAAAACTCGCGACGACGTACTTCAGCTAATACACCCGCTTTTTCACAAGCGCGTTTAAAACGGCGAATTGCAATATCAAATGGTTCGTTTTCTTTGATTTTTACTGACGGCATTATAATGACCCGAATATGTTAATATTTAAAAAGTTAGGATTTTTAATCCACTGCACAAACAGAACCCTTAATTATACCTTTACTTTTAAAAATTTCAAAAATCAATGTACGTTTTAGGCATAGAAACCTCTTGCGATGAAACCGGTGTCGCAATTTATCACTCCGAACAAGGCTTATGTAGCCATCTTTTATACAGCCAGGTTGATATGCACAGCGAATATGGCGGCGTTGTTCCGGAGCTTGCCTCTCGTGATCATATTCGAAAATTAGTGCCGTTGATTAAGCAATGCTTAAAAGAAAGTCAACTAGCCAGCAGCGACATTAACGGCATTGCCTACACGGCAGGGCCCGGGTTGATGGGGGCTTTGCTGGTCGGCGCGGCAACGGCCAGAAGCCTGGCTTGGACATGGCAAGTTCCGGCGCTTGCCGTTCATCATATGGAAGGGCATTTGCTGGCGCCTATGCTGGAAGAAAATCCGCCGGAATTTCCTTTTGTCGCGTTGCTGATTTCCGGAGGACATACCCTGCTGGTACATGTTGAAGGTATTGGTCGCTATCAATTATTAGGGGAGTCCCTGGATGATGCCGCTGGTGAAGCGTTTGATAAGACCGCCAAAATGTTGGGCTTGGGGTATCCCGGCGGGCCAAAATTGTCCTCACTTGCAGAGCAAGGCAAGGCGCAGATTAAATTTCCCCGGCCGATGACCGACCGCCCCGGATTGGACTTTAGCTTTAGCGGCTTAAAAACATTCACCCTGAATACCATTAACGCCTCCGAAAAAACCGATCAGGATAAAGCCGATGTCGCCGCCGCGTTTCAACAGGCGGTTGCCGAAACACTCAGTATTAAATGCAGACGGGCCTTGCAACAAACCGGTCTGAAAAGGTTGGTTATTGCAGGAGGTGTCAGCGCCAACAAGCAAATTCGCGCATGCCTGACGGACATGGTGGCCAAGGAAAACGCTCAACTCTATTTTCCAAGACTTCAGTTTTGTACCGACAATGGCGCGATGATCGCCTATGCCGGTTGCCAGCGTTTAATGGCAGGCCAGCAGCAGGGGCTGGAAATTTACGCCCGCCCGCGCTGGCCGATTAGTGAACTATCGGGCTGCTGATCTGCCTTCCTGTCCGGCCAGCAAGCGTTGAATATTGCCTTTATGCCGCAATAGCAAGAAGACTGTCATGAGCGCGCAAGCTGCGACAATAGTTTCGTCGCCGACTATAAACCAGGCGAAAATCGGCGATAGGGTCGAAGCGACTAATGCGGACAAAGACGAGATTTTGCCCAATTTATAGATCAGGTACCAGGTTGCCATGAACGCAAAACCAAGCGCCCAGAAAAAACCGAGCAAAACACCAACCGATGTGGCAACGCCCTTGCCGCCTTTGAAGCCAAAAAACACCGGATAAAGGTGACCCATAAAAGCCGCCAGTCCTGTAGCGGCAACTAGCTCGGCCGGAAGGCCCAACGTATTCGCGGCATAGACGGGGATTAAACCTTTTAGCGAATCGCCCAGCAGCGTAATTGCTGCCGCCTTTTTTCCACCGATACGCATTACATTAGTCGCGCCGGGATTGCCCGAACCCTGTTCGCGGGGATCTGGCAAGCCCATTAGACGACAAATAATAATTGCGCTGGAAATTGAGCCTATCAGGTAGGCAGCCGGAACAAACAACCATTCAATCATTGCATAACCTTTTAACATTCAGAACTTGTAAGCACAGTGCGTTTCCCTGATACTTACCGCTTTTTAAAAAACACGCATCATAACCGGAAATCACAATGGATATCATATTTTTAGGCGGGCTGGAAATCGAAACGATCATCGGCATTTATGACTGGGAAAGAGTGACCAAGCAAACCGTCATTCTTGATATTGAGATGGCTTTTGATATTCAAAAAGCTGCTGAAACCGATGATATTCAGTACACGCTTGATTACAAAACAGTTTCTCGCCGCGTCATTTCTTTTGTTGAGGCCAGTCAGTTTTTTCTGGTTGAAAAGTTAATTTCGGAAATAGCCGACATCATCCGCAGCGAGTTTAATGTGCCCTGGGTGAAAATAACTCTAAATAAAAAAGGCGCTATCAGTGGCGCCACTGATGTTGGCATTATCATTGAGCGGGGAGAAAGAACGTCGTGACCAGAGGCTATATCAGCATCGGCAGCAATATAGACAAGGACAAGCATATTCCTGCCAGCCTCAGCGCGCTTGAACAAGCTTTTGGCGAACTGACCACTTCAAGTATTTATGAATCCGAGCCTGTGGGCTTTACAGGCGATGTTTTCTACAATCTTGTGGTCGGGTTCGATTCCGATTTGGAGGTGAAAGCGGTTGCCAAACAGCTCAGACAAATAGAGCTTGATAATGGCCGAACTCCCGACAGCCGAAAATTTGCTGCGCGTACCCTTGATCTGGATTTGATTTTATACGGAGATCTGATCGTCAACGATGGCCGTTTGCAGATACCTCGGAATGAGATTGAACATTACGCTTTTGTGCTTGAGCCTTTAGCGGAAATTGCTCCGACCCTAAAGCATCCGATCAGCCATTTGAGCTATGCCGAGCTTTGGGATAAGTTCGATAAGACCGGCCTCAAGCAAAAGCGCGTGATACCGTCCTGGGCGTTAAGAAAATAGAGTACGCCCGCCATCGATTGTCAGTATTTGGCCGGTGATATAGTCGGCATCCTTAATCAAAAAAAGCACTGCCTTGGCTATATCAATCGGTTCGCCGCTACGCTTTAACATCACCCGTTGAAGTATCTCCAGTTTGGCCGGTTCGGACAAGTCGTTATCGGGCCAGAGTATGGCCCCCGGGGCCACGCCATTGACTCTGACGGCAGGCCCCAATTCCTTGGCTAAAACCTTGGTCATGGCGGCCAGTCCCGCTTTTGAAATGCTGTATACGGGATAACCGTTCAGCCCGCGTTCGGCGTGGATGTCGACAATATTGACAATGCAGCCCTTATTGTCGGCTAAGGTCTTTGACAAGGCTTTAGACAGAAAAAACGGCGCTTTTAAATTACTGCCCAATAACTCGTCCCATTGCCGTTCGGTTACATCGGATATAGCCGTTGGGTAAAAGGACGAGGCATTATTCACCAGTACATCTATGCCGCCCCAGACCCTACTGGCGTCACGGGCAACCGCCTCCAGTTCGGCCATATTCAGTAAATCTGCTTGAATAAGTTTTGCCGAATCGGGGCGCTGTTGATTCAGCTCATCGCAAAGCTGCTGCGCTTCGGTTCCCGAAGACCGGTAATGCAGAAAAACATTACAGCCTTCGCTATGCAGCAACCGCGCGCAAGCCGCCCCTATCCGCTTGGCGGCGCCGGTAATCAGCACATTTTTTGCCAGCCCCTTCATCAGCCTTGATGAGCCAGGCTTTTGCTCGCCACTTCGTAAACATCTTTGGAAATCGCTTCAGTCGATATGATACGTTCCAGCTGCGCTTTCATCAGTGCCTGCCTGCTTTCATCATATCTGCGCCATGCCGTTAATGCGCCGACCATACGTGATGCAACCTGCGGATTCAAAGTGTTCAGTGCGATAATTTGGTCGGCGAGAAATTGATAGCCTTGGCCATTGGCGGCATGGAAGTGCAGCGGATTAGACTGACTGAATGCGCCGATCAACGACCTGACGCGGTTTGGATTTTTCAAATCAAACGCCGGGTGCTGCATTAAAGCCTGCACTGTGGCAAAGGTATCGGGCATGCTGCTGGAAGCTTGCAGTGCAAACCATTTGTCTATAACCAGCGCTTCCGCTTGCCATTGATGATAAAAGCTGTCCAGGCACTGCTGTTTAGCATAATGCGGGTTATCGACAATGACCGTTAACGCCGCTATCTGGTCGGTCATGTTTTTAGCGGTATTAAATTGCTGTTGAGACAATTGGTGAATGTCTTTGTTTTCCAGCTTGCTTAAATAATGTAAACAGGTGTTTTTAATCCGTCTGCGGCCGATTGCGCCGGCATCGAATTTTCCGGATTCATCCCGATGATTATTTTTGTATAAAGCCTGGAACTGCGTTTGCAGCTGTTCGGCCAGGGTCAGTGTGACAAATTCACGCGCGGCATGGATAGCTTCCACATCCACAACCTGCATTTGTTCGGCCAGATAGGTTTCCGAGGGCAGGCTTAACAGTAAGGAAAAGTATGACAAGTCGTCCCACGGTTGCTCCAGCACTTGCTTAAAGGCGGTAACCATGATGGGGTTGATGTGCAACTCCCTGCCGTTTTGTACGTCGGCAATCAGTCCGGTAATAATTTGTCCGGCCAGTTGCTGCCCGGCTTCCCAGCGATTAAAGGTGTCGCTGTCATAGCTCAATAAGAACGCGAGCTCATCCAGGCTGCGTTCCATTACCAGTTTAGCCGGTGCTGAAAAACCTCTCAGGATAGAAACAACCGGTTGCTCGGCCAAGCCTTCAAAGGTAAACGCCTGTTCGGACTGAGTGAGTTGCAAAATGACTTCATCCTGGGGTTTATCATTGCCTTGCAGCTTGCAAGGTGCGACGGAGCCGTCTTTATTCAATAAGCCCATAGTGATCGGAATATGCAGCGGTTCTTTAACTGTTTGTCCCGGAGTTGGTGGACAACTTTGGCTTAGAGTTAAAGTCAGGGTTTGCGCGGATGGGTCATAATGCTGCTGAGCCGTTAACACCGGCGTTCCTGCCTGGGAATACCAGCGGCGGAATTGAGCTAAATCAATGTCGTTAGCAGCTTCCATGGCGTTGACGAAATCATCGCAAGTGACTGCTTGTCCATCATGACGCTCAAAATACAAATCGCTGCCTTTGCGAAAACCTTCAGGGCCAACCAGCGTGTGGATCATGCGCACCACTTCCGCACCTTTTTCATACACGGTCAAGGTATAGAAATTGTTGATTTCTATGTAGGCGTCAGGACGTATCGGATGCGCCAACGGCCCTGCGTCTTCGGCAAACTGGCGGGTGCGCAGCATGTTGACGTCTTCAATGCGTTTAACGGCTTTGGACGTGCGGTCGCCGGTAAATTCCTGGTCGCGAAATACCGTAAAGCCTTCTTTCAGGCTGAGCTGGAACCAGTCCCGGCAGGTGATGCGGTTGCCGGTCCAGTTATGAAAATATTCATGGCCGATCACGCCTTCAATATGTTCATAATCCGAGTCGGTCGCGGTATCGGGCCGAGCCAGCACATACTTGGTGTTGAATACATTAAGTCCTTTGTTTTCCATTGCGCCCATATTGAAATGGCCCACCGCGACGATCATGTACAAATCCAGGTCGTATTCGCGGCCATACGCTTGTTCATCCCAGCGCATCGCATTTTTTAAGGATTGCATGGCATGGTCGCACTTATCCAGATCGTGTTTTTCTACAAAGATTTGCAGGTCGATGTTGCGGCCGGATTGCGTGATAAAATGGTCAGCGATGCATTCGAGCTGCCCTGCAACCAGTGCGAACAAATAGCACGGTTTGTTGAATGGGTCTTCCCATGTTACCCAGTGGCGATTGTCAGGCAGCTCACCTTGAGCCACTTTGTTGCCATTGGATAATAAAACCGGATAGCGGTCTTTGTCGCCGACCAGTGTCGTGGTGAACAGGGTCATCACGTCGGGGCGGTCCAGAAAGTAAGTGATTTTCCTGAAGCCTTCCGCTTCGCATTGGGTGCAGAGCATGCCGTTGGATAAATACAGTCCTTCCAGGGCAGTATTGGCTTTTGGGTTAATGGTATTTTCGATGGTTAGCGCAAAACGTTGCTGCTGCGGAACGTTGTGAATGATTAACGCATCCTGGGCTTGCAGGTATTGACCCTGGCTTAAGTCGTTGCCGTCATCCAGATTAACCCGGATAAGTTTCAGGTTCTCGCCCCATAAGGTCAGCGATGTGTTGCTTGACCGGCTGGCCGGGTTGCGGCTCAGGGTGAGCCTTGAACTGACCAGGGTGTTTGCATCATCCAGCGCGAAATTTAAAGCAACGCTGTGAACCAGATATTCAGGTACGGTGTAATCTTTTAGATAGATGGTTTGTGGGTTAGCGTCACGCATTATTTATACCTGCTGTTGTGATCGGAAGATCTGATGTTTGGGGCGGCAGATAGTGTGATTAATAGCCAGGCTACTAAAAAACAAACACCGCCGAAAGGAGTGATCATGCCTAGCCAGGTATGGTTGAGCAATGCCAGAGCATACAAGCTGCCGGAAAACAGCAAGATGCCTGCGAACATCAACCAGCCTGCCCAGTGCAATAATTTGGAGTTGGGCGCTTGGTGATGGATCAGGGCGACGCCGATCAGTCCCAGCGCATGCCACATTTGATAAGTCACGCCGGTTTGATAGACGATTAGCATCTCCGGGCTGATGACCGCTTTCAAGCCATGAGCGCCGAATGCGCCCATGCCGACGCCGATCAATGCGCTTAATGCGCCGAGCAATAAAAAAGTCGATTTCATCATTTTTCCCGTAGTCTGGGCATGAGCTGCACTAAATTACAGGGGCGGGTGCGGTAATCCAGTTGTTCTTTAATCAAAGCGTCCCACGCAGTGCGGCAGGCTCCCGATGAGCCGGGCAAGCAAAAAATATAAGTTGCATTGGCAACCCCGGCAATCGCCCTGGATTGAATGGTCGAGGTTTTAATATCCTGATAGGAGAGCATTCTGAAAACCTCGCCAAAACCGTCCAGCATTTTGTCCAGCAACGGCGCCACCGCCTCGGGCGTACCGTCCCTGCCGGTTACGCCGGTGCCGCCGGTGCTGATCACGACATTAACATCATCTGCGGCAATCCAGTTTGAAACAGCCGCCCTGATTTGATAAATGTCATCACGCACTATTTTCTTTTCGATAACCTGATGTCCTGCATCGGTTACGCGTTCCGACAGCGTTCTGCCGGATACATCATCGGCATCGGTGCGGCTGTCGGAAACGACCAGAATGGCGATGCTTAAAGGGATGAAATTTCTATCTGTAGTCATATTTTGAAAGGTGGAGGGCGAAAGACGAAACGCTAAGGGTGCAAGGCCAAGTTTTTTCGCCTTGCACCTTTTGACCTGTTATTTTAACACAACAAAAAAGCCTTCCTGTCCTCGCTGGATATTCATCAATAATGGGCCATTCAGATTAACCACCTGTTTTAATTCTTCAATACTGCGAACGCGATAGCGATTTGCCGACACGATAACATCGCCGGGACGCAGGCCCGCACGCCATGCATCGGACGCTGTGTCGACTTTTTCAATTAAAACGCCTTCAATCTGGTTTCTTTGCGTGGTGCTTAGCAGTGTGCCCTTTAGCGAGCGGTGCAGTTGGCTTCCTGCCAGCCTTGGCAACTCCTGTTTGCCGACTGTCGCGGTAACCTGTCTTTTCTCGTTGCCGCGGAAATATTCCAGGTCAACTTTATCGCCGATTTGCATCATGCCTATGATGTTGCGTATGTCATGGCTGTTTTTAATGGGGTGGCCGTTAGCCGAAACGATAATGTCGCCAGGCTCCAACCCGGCTTTAGCTGCGGGCGAGTTGGCTTCAACCCGGTTGATTGCGGCGCCCTGTAGGTTTTGCAGGTTAAAAGCCTTAACCAGCTCAGGTGTCAGATCCTGGGTAGTCACGCCCAGTAAGCCGCGCCGGACTTCTCCGTGCTTGACCAGCGATTCCTTAATGGTCATGATCATATTGGAGGGTATTGCAAAACCGATGCCGACGTTGCCGCCGGTCGGCGCCAGGATTGCAGTATTCATGCCGACAAGTTCGCCGCGCAGGTTAACCAGCGCACCACCTGAATTGCCGGGATTGATCGAAGCATCGGTCTGAATAAAATCTTCGTAGCCTTCTATGCCCAGGCCGGAACGACCCAAGGCGCTGACTATGCCGGAAGTTACGGTCTGTCCCAAGCCGAACGGATTGCCGATAGCGACCACGAAATCGCCGACTTTAAGTTGAGTGGAATCAGCAATGGGCAGCATGGTTAAATTGTCGGCAGGAATCTGAATAACAGCGACATCGGCTTCAGGGTCGGTGCCGACCAATTTGGCGGCAAGCTGGCGGCCATCATTCAAGGTCACCGTGATGGTATCAGCTTTGTCGATAACATGGTTGTTGGTTAGAACCAGACCTTGTTTGCTGTCGACAATAACGCCGGAGCCCAAGCTGTTTTTTTGCTGCCGTCGCAGTTGCTGATCGGGGATGTTAAAAAATTGGCGAAAAACCGGGTCTTGCATTAGCGGGTTTTCACTGACCGTGATATTGGTCGAGGTTGAGATGTTGACTACCGCCGGCATGCTGCGCTCAAGCATGGGAGCCAGAGACGGCAATGCCTGGCCTTCTACATAAGGCGGCAAAGTTGCGGTTACAGGCGTAGATATACAAATGGATAAAAAAGTTATAAATAACAGCTGCTTTACAGTTTTAGCATTCATTATGTTTTTCCGGCGTTTGTGAACATACATGGTCTACAATATATGTGTAAAAATGTTTAATACAAGGTGTGTTAAAGTAGTTTTTTAAATATCAACACTGTCATTTGGCTATTATCTTGCTTAAAATATTTGAATGGCTATAGACGGCAATTCTGAAGATGGGCTGGTTATTCGTAAGCTAATCCCGCTCGCAACATTGCCGAGCGCCCGGTTTAATGCGTTATGCGCTGAAATAACGGTCGAAGAGATACAAGACGGCTTTTTGTTTAAAAAAGGCGATATATCCCCCGAACTTGTTTATCTGATAACTGGAGAGGTTACTCTTCAGGCGGCCGGGCTGGTCGTCGAGGTTATTGCCGCAAACAGTGATTCTGCCAAGTTTGCCCTGGCGCATCAGATCCCAAGAAAAATTGATGCAGTCGCGAACGGAAGGGTGCGTTTTTTGCGACTAAGTGCCGATATTGTTAATAATCCACTCTCCCTTGCTTATAAAGAGGACAACAGTTACATGGTCATTGACGAGACTGAAGGCGATCCAAATGACTGGATGACAGCATTATTGCGGTCGCCAATTTTTCAACGTCTCCCTCCTGCTAATCTACAAAAAATCTTAATGACTTTGGAGGTCGTTCATTTCAAAACAGGCGACACCATAATCGAACAAGGTAGCGTTGGAGATTATTATTATCTGATTAAAAACGGGCAATGCCTGTTAACGCGTAAGCCCACACCCAATGCAAAAGAAATTAAATTAGCTCAGCTGTCAAACGGCGACACTTTTGGGGAAGATGCATTGCTTTCCGGTGCTCCTAGAAACGTAACTATTACGGCACTGACGGACATTGTTTTATTGCGTTTGGATAAACAACAATTTGTATCTTTAATAAAAGAGCCTTCTTTAAAGTTTGTTGATTATGAAGGCGTGCAGGAAGCAATAAAAAAAGGGGCGGTTTTGTTGGATGTACGTGCCCCGGATGAGTATGAAAATCATCATCTTGAGGGCAGTATTAATGCGCCTTTTTTCTCGTTAAGGATGCAGCTTAAGACATTAAGCCCAGAAAAGCCTGTCGTTGTTGTTTGCCAGGATGGGAAGGTTAGTGAAGCGGCTGCGTTTTTGTTGCTCAGGAACAAAATTGACGCAATGATTTTGAGAAATGGGATGGAAGGCCTTGCGCCCGCCGCGCCAGCTCCCGGCAGGCTTGCGGCAAACACTCCATCCCTGGAGATAAGGCCGGATATTACGCCTGAGCCGGAAAATGAAGCTCCTCTTTCCAGTCTTTCCAAGAGTGAGAATGTCGCTGAAAATAGTGACAGGAAACAGCCTGCCGATAATTCGGCGGCTGTTGTCGCTACCAATATATTGGAAGATCAGTTAAGAGTCCTTAAGCTTGAAAATGAAGCCCTCAAAAATGCCAACCAGCAGCTCAATGATAAGTGCATGAAGCTGGAATTTGACAAACAACATGCTGAAAAGCAATGTCGAATACTGCACAAGCAGATGGAGAAGCTGACCCAGGTGCTGGATAAGTTAAAGGGAGGATAAGTTCGAGCGGCTCAAGGGCCATAAAAGCGGAGTTGTAGCCCGGCAGTCAGATACAGATGCCGGGCTACGATATGCTGGGTTTGTGCCTATGAAGCAGTTGCCGAGAGCGCCGGAAACAGGCGCTTTAGGAACACAAACCGAAAAGAAGCTTAAGCCAAATAATTATTTGATTTTTGCTTCTTTGTAAATAACGTGTTTACGAACAACAGGATCAAATTTTTTGATCTCCATTTTTTCGGGCATAGTCCGTTTGTTTTTGGTTGTCGTGTAAAAGTGTCCGGTTCCTTCGGTCGAAATCAATTTAATTTTATCGCGCATTTTTTTATCCTCTTAAGAGATGTCGCCGGCTTTACGCAAATCGGCAAGAACAGCATCGATGCCTCTCTTGTCAATGATACGCATGCCTTTGGTGGAAATTCTGAGGCGAACCCAGCGGTTTTCGCTTTCTACCCAGAATCTGTGGTGTTGCAGATTTGGACAAAAGCGTCTTTTAGTTTTGTTGTTAGCGTGTGAAACGTTGTTACCTGTAACCGGGCGTTTGCCTGTTACTTGACATACTCTGGACATGATTAACCCCTAATGCGTGCCTAAATTCAAAAGTTAGCCGAGCTTTATACCAAAAAATCTTTTCAAGGTAAATAACAAACTATAAAATGAGCTTAATATAAGATCATCTTCAGGTCGAAAAGGTATAAAATACAAGACGAAAAGACACAGAATTTACAATGATTTTTTCAATCTTGTTGCCGTCTAGCCTCTAGCGCCTTTTTATATAAACCGTCCTCTCGTAATCATCAGGAAAAAAATAATGCCCATTAAGCTCGGCATGGTCATGGATTCCATCGATCATATCAACATAAAGAAAGACACCAGTTTTGCAATGTTACTTGAAGCGCAGTCCAGAGGCTGGGAGCTGCATTATATGGAACTCAATGATTTGTTTCTGAGAAATGGCAGAGCCTATGCCAGAACACGGACGATTAAAGTTCAGCGGGACGAAAAAAAATGGCACGAGTTTACGGCAGAGCAGGACATCCCCCTGGATCAGCTGGATGTGATCATGATGCGCAAGGATCCACCCTTCGACCAGGAATATATTTACGCAACTTACTTGCTGGAACGAGCGGAAAGTATGGGTGCCTATGTAATCAACAAGCCGCAGTCATTGCGGGATGCCAATGAAAAGCTTTTTACCGCATGGTTTCCGCAATGCTGTGCGGAAACCCTGGTTGCGCGGGAGCCAGCCAGAATCAGGAGTTTTTTGCTGGAGCAGGGCGAAATCATTTTAAAACCATTGGACGGCATGGGCGGCACCTCTATTTTCCGTTTGCGTCAAGGCGATCCGAATCTTAGCGTGATTCTGGAAACCATGACCGAATACAACACTCGCTATGTGATGGCGCAAAAATACTTGCCGCAAATTGTAGATGGAGATAAACGCATCTTGCTGGTTAATGGTGAAGTCATACCTTATGCACTGGCGCGCATCCCCGCCCAAGGCGAAACCCGCGGCAATTTAGCGGCGGGCGGGCGGGCCGAAGGCCGGCCATTAACCGAACGGGATCGCTGGATTGCCGGCCAAGTCGGGCCTACATTACGGGAAAAAGGTCTGGTTTTTGTCGGCATTGACGTGATCGGCGATACGCTGACCGAAATTAATGTCACCAGTCCTACTTGCGTTCAGGAATTGGATCGCCAGTTTGGCTTGAATATCTGTGGTCAATTAATGGATCATATTGAAACGGCCCTTGCCGCACCTGCTCCCGGCAGGTCTGCTGCATACACACCCTCCATGGCATAAATGAGAACAAATCAGGTAATGTTTGATCCGCCTGCGCCGTTGTCTAGTAACGACTCGTTATTGATCGCCTTATTTTTAGCGGCTGTAATTCATGTTGTCATTGGGCTGGGGATTAATTTCACCGCGCCGCAACCGGAGCAAGTCAGCCGATCCATTGATATAACTTTGGTTAATATGCCGTCCCAAAAAGCACCTGAAAAAGCGCAGTTTTTGGCCCAGGAAAATCAGATTGGCGCCGGTGAGCAAAGTGTAAAGCCGGAACCTCCTCCGCAACAACTGCCCAGCCAAGGCAGTAGCGAGACCAAGCAGATAAAAAAAAGCGCACCTAAACAGAGTGAGTCCAAAGCGGAGAAAAAGCTGATCACCCAGAAAAAGGCGGAAAAAAAGATCGTTGCCGCAAGCAAGCCCGATACCGATCAGCATGTTGAAAAGCGTCCGCAGTTGACTGCGGAGATGCTGCAGCAACAAATTGCGCAATTGGGCACCGAAATCAGGCTCAACCAGCAAACTGCCGAGCAAAGCAAGATAAAATTTGTTGACTCGGTGAGCGCCCATAAATACGTTGCCGCTCAATACATGAAAGATTGGGAAGACAAAGTGGAGCGCACCGGCAACCTTAATTATCCGGAAGTTGCGGCCAAGAAAAACTTTTCCGGTACCTTAACCATGGATGTCGGGATTAAGGCAGACGGCAGTATTTACAGCATACGCATCAATCAATCTTCGGGAAATCCCGCGTTGGATGAGGCAGCTAAAAGAATTGTCCGTATGAGTGCGCCATTTGCGCCGTTACCCTTAGAATTGCTGAAAGAACTGGATGTTCTGGTGATTACCCGGGTTTGGAAGTTTTCTGATGAATCCGGCATGACCGCCCGATAATATCGTAGACCGGAACAAGCTAGTTCTGGCAATGGCGAGAGCAGGCGTTTGCCAAGCAAGGCTTGGACATTTTGGGGCAATCAGATACGCCTCGTGATAAACAGTTGCTTAAGTCATCATAAACTTTGATACTAATATCCATGAACCAAGCTACTTATTTGACCAACCAGTTTATTATCGCCATGCCCAATCTGGCGGACCCTAATTTTTCCCATACCGTTGCCTTTTTGTGCCAGCACAATGAAGACGGTGCATTAGGCATCGTCATCAACAGGCCGACGGACATGAAACTGGGCGAAATTTTCAAGCAGATGGATATCAATGTCACTGCGCCCGCTGCGGCTGAAACGCCTGTTTTTGCGGGAGGCCCAGTGCAACAGGAACGCGGCTTTGTAGTGCATACTTCCGGCGGAGACTGGAATGCCAGCATGGCTGTTTCAGAGACCATATCCCTGACCACATCTCGAGATGTGCTTGAAGCCATTGCCGCCGGCAAAGGCCCGGAGCAGTATCTGATCGCTTTAGGTTATGCCGGCTGGGGAGCTGGGCAATTGGAAAAAGAAATCATGGATAATTCGTGGCTTAATACGCCTTGCGGCAAGCAGATTTTGTTTGATACGCCGGTTAACTTGCGCTGGAGCGCGGCAGCCGATCAGATCGGCATTGATATTAGTCAGTTGACTGCTCCGGCAGGGCATGGCTGATTACAGGCATTCATTTTGAGCACAAACAATACGCTACACCTGCTCCCGGCAGGTTTAGCGTCATACACACCATTTCTGGCGATATAAATTATGCAAGACCCGTTACTAACCAAAGCCGATACCGATACTTATCTGGGCTTTGATTTCGGTACCAAAAAAATAGGTGCAGCTGTCGGGCAGACAACAACAGCTACGGCCAGTCCGCTACAAACCATTCGCTCTATCAATCAAAACCCCAACTGGGAAATAATCGGCAAACTGATTCAAGAATGGCGACCGGCCGGTTTAGTGGTCGGCATATCAAAGCAGGCCGACGGTTCGGACAATCCGGTAACGCCTCGGATGTTAAAATTTTGCAGGCAACTGGAAGGGCGTTATCAACTGCCGGTTTTTCAGCAGGACGAGACCCTGTCGACATTTGAAGCCAAGCAAATGTTGTTTGATGAAGTCAGCGTTAGCGCAAGCAAGCTTTGGGAAGTGCAAGACCAGCTCGCTGCCCAGCTTATCTTGCAAACATGGCTAAACGATCATAGAAGAAAGGACCATTAAGTGTTAAAGATTTCCGAATTATTAGATAACCTGGAAGCCGAGCTAAAGCGCATTATCGGCGAGAGACAGCTGGTTGACCCGTTGATGATAGGCATTCGTACCGGTGGCGTCTGGATTGCCGAGCAAATGCACCAGCGATTAAATATCAGTGAGCCTTTGGGCCTGTTGGATATTTCATTTTACCGGGACGACTTCTCGCAAATCGGCGTCAATCCCAACGTCAAGCCCAGCCAGCTGCCAACTCACATTGAAGGCCGAGATATTATCCTGATCGATGACGTGTTTTATACCGGCAGAACGATACGCGCGGCAATGAATGAAATTTTCGATTACGGCAGGCCGAATCAGATCGTTTTGGCGGTCTTAATAGAGCGCGACGGCAGGCAAATCCCGCTTAGCCCTGACTGCGTCGGCGCGAGGATGACCCTAGATGCCAATCAGCGGATAAAACTGACCGGGCCGGAACCCTTGGCCGTTCACCTGGAAACCATTGATACGGCGGCATAAGCAATGACTGATAACCTGCAATTAAATGCGGAAGGCAAGCTTAAACACTTCCTGACCATCGAAGGCCTGAGCAAGAGCTTATTGACGGAAATCCTCGATACCGCCGAGTCATTCGCCGGCATGTCCGAGCACCAGGTTAAAAAAGTCCCGCTGTTGCGCGGCAAGACCATCGTCAACCTGTTTTTTGAAAACAGCACCCGCACCCGGACGACCTTCGAGTTGGCGGCCACGCGTCTGTCCGCCGACGTGATCAATATGAATATCGCGACCTCGGCCACCTCAAAAGGCGAAAGCTTGCTCGATACCATACGCAACCTGGAAGCGATGTTTGTCGACATGTTTGTGGTGCGCCATGCGCTCAGCGGTGCAGCGCACTTTATCGCCCAACAGACCGCGCCGCATATCAGCGTCATCAATGCCGGCGACGGGCAACATGCCCATCCGACTCAGGCCATGCTGGACATGTTTACGATACGCCAGATCAAGCCGGATTTTTCCAGCCTGAGAGTCGCCATTATCGGCGACATATTGCATTCCAGAGTGGCGCGCTCGGAGATTCATGCCTTAAATACCTTGGGCGCGGCCGAAGTCAGGGTGATTGCGCCCAAAACTTTGCTGCCCGCGCATGTGGAAAGCTTAGGCGTGACGGTTTCGCATAATCTGACCGAGGGGCTTAAAGACATTGATGTCGTCATGATGTTGCGCTTGCAGAAAGAACGCATGAGTTCGGCGTTACTGCCCAGCGAAAGCGAATATTTCAAATGTTTCGGGCTGACCGAAGAAAAACTGAAAATCGCCAAGCCCGATGCCATCGTCATGCATCCGGGGCCTATCAACCGGGGTGTAGAAATCGATTCCAAAGTCGCAGATGGCCCGCAGTCGGTGATACTCAAACAAGTCAGCAACGGCGTCGCCGTGCGCATGGCAGTCATGGCGATGGCCATGCAAACGACCGCACCTGCTCCCGGCAGGTCTGCGGACGTACACACCATCCATGGCGATAAGGTGACGGTATGATGAAAATTCGCATAGACCACGGCAGAATCATTGATCCAGTCAACAACATAGACCGCGTCGGTTCCGTTTATATCGAAGGCGGCAAGATCGTTTCAGTGACTGACGAACCGTCCGGTTTCAAGCCGAATACTGTTATCAATGCCGAAAATCAAGTCGTCTGCCCCGGCTTTATCGATTTAAGCACCCGCTTGCGGGATATGGGACACAGCCGCAAAGCGACATTTAAAAGCGAAGTGGTTGCCGCCGCCGCCGCGGGTATCACCACCCTATGCCTGCAACCGGATACTGCACCGGTTATCGATACGCCTGCCGTTGTCGAATTGATCAAGGATCTGTCGGAAAAAGCCGATTATCCGCAAATCTACGCGGTTGGCGCACTCACCCAGAAACTGGAAGGCACGGAACTGAGTTCCATGTTGTCGCTTAAAAATGCGGGATGCATTGCCGTCGGTAATGCCAATCAGCCGGTGAAAAATCTGCTGATATTAAGACGGGCAATGGAGTATGCGGCCAGCCATGACTTGTTGATGATGTTCCGCCCCAATGATTTCTGGCTGAGCAATAACGGTTGCGCTCATGAAGGCGCAGTCGCCACCCGCTACGGTTTGCCCAGCACTCCGGAAGCTGCCGAAACCATAGCCCTGGCGCAATGTCTGGAACTGGCCGAGTTGACCGGTTGCCGGGTGCATTTTGGCCAGTTAAGCTGCAAGCGTTCGGTGATTAAAATACATCAGGCCAAAAAATACGGCTTGAAGGTTAGCGCCGACGTCGCGATTCATCAGCTGCATTTGACGGAAGATGACATGACGCCTTTTGACAGCGCCTACCATGTCATGCCGCCGTTGCGCACCGAAGCGGATAAGCAGTATTTAAGAAAAGGTCTGGCCGGCAGCACCCTGAACAGCATCTGTTCCGATCATCAGCCGCATGATCTGGATGCCAAATTGGGCGCGTTCCCGGAGACGGAGCCGGGGATGTCATCGATGGAAACCCTGTTGCCGCTAATGCTCAAACTGGTCACGCAAGACGTTATCACGCTGGAGCAGGGCATTGCCTGCTTAAGCGCAAATCCGGCGCGGGTGCTGCGTTTAAAGAGCGGCGCACTGACGCCGGGCTTTTCAGCCGATGTGTGTATTTTCGATCCGGAACTCGACTGGCAGGTGAATTCGGAAAACTGGAAAAGCCAGGGCGTTAACACGCCATTTTGGGGACAAACCCTGAGAGGGCGGGTAACCCACACCTTGCAGGCTGGAAAGATTATTCACCAGCTGTAGTGGGCGGATCCCATCCGGGACTAATGAATAGATAAAAGACATAACCACGAAGAACACAGAGAACACGAAGTTTTCTATATGTGGAAAGGTTATTTTCTTCGTGTCCTTCGTGCTCTCTGTGGTAAATAATTGTTTAGTCTGATTCGGATAAATCTTTCACTGCCCCATTCGATCTGCAAACGAATTTTTAAATAGCGGAAAACCAACATGATGCAAAAAAGAACAGCCCACCAGATCGCCGATGTGCTGATTGAGGCTCTGCCCTATATCCAGCGCTTTAAAGGCAAAACCATCGTGGTCAAATTCGGCGGCAACGCCATGGTTGATGAAGAGCTTAAACACAGCTTCGCACGCGACATCGTGTTGATGAAGCTGGTCGGCTTAAACCCGATCGTGGTTCACGGCGGCGGCCCGCAAATCGGCCAGTTGCTGGAAAAGCTCGGCAAAACCACCGGCTTTATCGACGGCATGCGCATCACCGACAGCGAAACCATGGACGTGGTTGAAATGGTGCTGGGCGGGCTGGTGAACAAGGAGATCGTCAATTTAATCAACATGCACGGCGGCAAAGCGGTCGGCTTGACCGGCAAGGACGGCAATTTTATCCGCGCCAAAAAACTGCATCTTGCTCCGCGCGACAACCTGCCCTCTGAGATTATCGATCTGGGCCATGTCGGCGAAGTGGACAGCATAGACCCGGCGGTTTTGGATATGCTTGGCGGTAGCGATTTTATTCCGGTTATTGCCCCGATCGGCGTCGGCGAAGACGGCCATTCTTACAACATCAATGCCGATCTGGTGGCAGGAAAAATCGCCGAACAGTTGAAAGCCGAGAAGTTGATTTTGCTGACCAACATACCGGGCATACTCGATAAACAGGGCGAATTGCTGACTGGCTTGTCGATCAAAAAGACCGAGGAGCTTATCGCTGACGGCACCATTTCCGGCGGCATGATCCCCAAAACCCGCTGCGCAACCGATGCGATTAAAGGCGGCGTCACCAGCGTGCATATTATCGATGGCCGTGTTGATCATGCAGTGTTGCTGGAGCTGTTTACCGACCAGGGGGTTGGTACGTTACTGTTAAATGGGTAGTGTAGTAGGATGGGTAGAGGCGGTAGCCGAAACCCATCTAATCAATCTCGTCTACAGGATGAGCAAGGTATTTTTGCCGCGAACGGCTGCATGGACAGGAGGTAGAGGCAAGTAGGGTGCGCATTGCGTACCATTTACAAATCTGTTCAACTTAAAATCACAAAAGGTACGCGATGCGTACCCTACATGGCTACCCATATTACACGTTTGCTATTTCTTCCCAGAGCGTAGGAAGCAATAAATTCCCCAGCATTGAAGGGAGGCTAGGGAAAGCAAGAGGTAACCAGTAGTTTCCAAAAGCTCTGCATCGGCATGGAGGGCTTCTCTATAAGATAGATTGGATTCAGCAAAGGTTTTTACAAGTGGAATAATATTCTCCTTGTTCGGGAATGGAGGGTCGCTCTCAAGTTTCGCGATCAGTTTGGTCAGTTTGACTTGAAAACTGAGATTCTCTGGCCCCGAGTATACTTCTGATTTTTCAAAGCATAAAAAGAGGATGGCGACTAACAACAAGCCGAAAACCACCCCAATTTGGAGAGTTATAGACCACTTCATGGCTAGTGCCTTGCCCTACTTACCCACCGCAGCCTCAATAAACGGCCTGAACGCCGACCTCATATCATGCACTTTCTGGCTGTCGCAGAGCTCGGTGCCTAGCGATGATTCCCGGCAGCGGATGTCGAGAAAAAGCTGATGTTTTTTGTTTTCATCGTCCAGTTTCGAGATCGACAAGCTCAGATCGCTGTCGGTTGCGGGCGCGCGGCCCATAATCAATTTGTCGGTGTCGGTATCAATCGGTGTAGTAGCATTAGCCTTGATGAAATCATGCGCGCTTGCCCATGCCTTTGCGCAAAGCTCGTCGGTTTCGCAGGCATACAGGCCTATTTCATCGGCGGCTTTTGTTTGCGCTGCTTGGTCAGGCGCTTTTGATGGGTCTGTGTTTTGTTGAGTCAAAAACTTAAAGCGTTCAATGTTGGCTTCCAACTCGGACTTGGCGCGGTTCTTTTTTTCGATCTGTTTGTTTATCTCAGCATAAGCGACTTGTATCTGTTCTTCTGTTTGCTTGATTTCGTCCAGCAAGGGTTGTGGAACTTTTTTGCCGTTACGTTCGAGTTCTGCGGCTTTCTTTTGTTGGGATGCCAGTTGATCTTCGACACGCTTTAAATTGCCTTGGGCCACATTGCGCTGGGCATCCAGAGACTGCAAGGTTGCGTAAAGGCTCGCTTCCATGTCCTTCACATTGCGGAAGGTGCTAAGCAGCACTTTGTCGTTAGCCGCTTGCTGGGCGATGATTTTTTCCTGGGCTTTTTTCAGTGCGTTCAATCTGGCGTCAACAGCCTGCTGTTCTTTGGTTTTTGCTTCTGCGGTGACTTCAACAACCCGGCCTTTTTCGTTTAGCGACTCCCTGCGGTATTGAGAATGTTCCGGCGGTACTTGATCGGAAAAAATGGTTTCGCCGTTCTCATTGACCCACTTGTACATCTTTTTGGCAAACGCAGGCTGGCTGCTGAGGCAAAGGAAACAAATTACGAAAAAGCTGATTGAAAAAGGTCGTGTTTGCATGGCGGATGTGTGATTGTTTCAAGAAAAATAAATTGTGTTGTAAAGATAGCAGAAACGAAATTTTTCGCCTTGCAACATGATTACAAGGCAATATCAAAATGCAGGGAATCCGGCAGGCTTGGAAGCTTTTTTGGTGAACTGATGGCGATACGCTTTTCCCGCCCGGATTCACCTGTAATGAGCTTGCAGGCCGACTTGCTGACCCCAAACTCATCGGCTATAAATGCAATCAGGTGCTGATTGGCTTTGCCGTCGATCGGCGCGGCCTTGATGCGCAGCTTCAAGCGGTCGCCATGCAGTCCCGCCCATTCGTCTTTGCTGGCCTTGGGTTGGACATGGAGATTCAGCGTCAAAACTCCATGTTCCCAGTGGTACCAGTTCAACCGATCAGATTGGCTAGTTGATGCAACGGCGGCAGTAGCACCATTTTTGCCAGTTGCAGCAGCATTAACGCGGCCAAAGGTGACAAGTCTATGCCGCCCAGGTCGGGAATGAACTTGCGGCAGGTGTCGAGCAAAGGCTCGGTCAGACTGTGCAGGATAGACGATGCGGAATTAAACGTGCCGGGATTGAGCCAGCTGAGTATGGCTCTGGCGAATACGGCGTAGATGAAAATATTGATCAGCAACGAAACCAGTTGGGTCAGCGATAAAATGGTCAATGCGCCGATACTGATCGCAACGCCTTTCAGCAGCAGTATCGAAAAATCGGCCAGCATTTGCAGAGCGAGTACCAGCACCAGCGAAGACGTATCTATTTTTCCGATAGATGGCACAAAGCGGCGCAGCAGTTTTAGCGGCGGATGCGTCGCCTTGACCAGAAATTGGGAGATGGGGTTATAAAAGTCGGCGCCGCACCATTGCAGTAAAAAACGCAGCATCACTGCCAGAATATACAATGAAAACAGTGAATCGATGATGAAAATAGCCGGGTCGGTCATATAGCTGGAATCCATTATGAATTCTCCATTTGTTTAGACATTTCGATAGAGCGGTCTCGTGCCGCATGTAATGCTTTTGAAACCAGCTCGGTAAAGCCGCCTTGCTCAAAAGTTTCAATAGCTCGCTGTGTGGTGCCGCCGGGAGAAGTCACTCGCTTGCGTAACTGTTCGGGCGATTCGGCCGATTCCAGCGCTATCTTGGCAGCGCCCAATGCCGTTTGCTGCACCAGTAAACGCGAGGTTTCCCGGCCCAAGCCCAGTTCCAGAGCGGCTTTTTCCATGGCTTCCATCAGCAGGAAAAAATAAGCGGGGCCGCTGCCGGAAATCGCGGTCACCGCGTCCAGTTCAGCTTCATCGTCAACCCACAGCGCAATGCCGACCGCGCGTAAAATATTTTCCGCCAGATCGCATTGCTCAGCCGTGACCTTGTTGTTGGCATGCAGTGCGGTGGCGCCAGTCAATACCAACGCCGGAGTGTTGGGCATACAGCGCACGATGGCGGTATCAGCACCTAGCCAGCGGCTTAAACTATTTTGATTAATACCGGCGGCGATTGATACCACCAGCGGTTTTTTTTGCTGAATCAAAGCGGCGATACTTTGCGCCACAGTGCTTAATGTTTGGGGCTTGACGGCCAAGACCACAACATCGGCGGCATTGATGACGTCCTCATTGTTTATAGTGGTGTTAATGTTGAGCTGTTTTTTCAGATCAGCCAACGTGTCCGGGTTAATATCCGACACCCAAATCTGCTCAGGAGCATGGCCACTGGCAATCAATCCGCTGATCAGGCTGGAAGCCATGTTGCCACCGCCGATAAAACCTATTTTGTTTGTTTTCATGCTTGTTAATGTGTTGGTTGAGTTAAAAGTATTTTACCCTATATAAGGTCAGCATGATAAATCACAAGCCTTTTGAGTTGGCAAGCTGTGCTACATTAGGCGCACTAAACGATAAGCAGAGCTATGATTGAAGTCATTTATATAGAAGAAGCCATCCTGCAACACCCGCGCGTTCTGGACATTATGGCGCGCTTCCCGCAAGCCAGGAAAATAACCTGCGGCCGTTACGGCGAAGTGTTTAACCCGAAAGCACAGAATTTCCGCCTGCAAAAACAACAGCCGGCCTTGATACTCGCGGAAAAATATAAAAACTTTGCATTGCCTGCACCTGAAGGTTACGGCATCGGTGCGAAAAGAAACTACTATTTCTCGCACATGCTTAACTGTCTGTACGATTGCCGTTACTGTTTTTTGCAGGGCATGTACCAGTCGGCCAATTACGTGCTGTTTGTCAATTACGAGGATTTCCAGCAGGATATCCGGCAACTGTGCGAAAAGATGCCTGATGAGCCTGTGCATTTTTTTTCCGGCTACGATTGCGACAGTCTGGCCTTGGAGCCGGTCACTGGCTTTGCCGAGCAGTTTCTGCCGTTTTTTGCCACATTGCCCAATGCCTGGTTAGAGCTAAGAACTAAAAGCACTCAGGTCAGAAGCCTGTTAAACCGAGAGCCGCTGCCCCGCTGTATTGTGGCTTTCAGCTTGTCGCCGGATCAAATAGCCGCAAAAGTCGAAGCCAAAGCGCCATCGGTTGAGCGACGCCTGGATGCGCTATGCAAATTGCAGCAACAGGGGTGGCAAATCGGCTTGCGCTTTGATCCGCTGATTTATCAGGCGGGCTACCAGCAGCAGTACCGGGAATTGTTCGAGCAGGTTTTTTCCCGTATCGATTTAAACCGGCTGCATTCGGTCAGTCTCGGCGTGTTCAGATTGCCGGAGAATTTTTTCAAAAAAGTACATAAACTTTATCCGGATGAAAAACTGTTTGCCAGTCCCTTGATCAGCCAGCAGGGCATGATGTCTTACCAGCAAGAACTCGAGCAAGAAATGATGCAGTATTGCAGCGAACTATTATTAAGCTACATTCCAGACGCCAAATTTTTCCCATGCATACTATAAAACGCACCGTTCTGGTGACCGGAGCCAGTTCCGGCATAGGCCGCGCCATCGCCAGAAACCTTTTGCAGCAAGGTCACCATGTCATCGGCATGTCCCGGGATAGCGGCAAATTTATCCGACAGCTGGATAACTTTAGTTCAGTACAGCTGGATTTAAGCCGGTTAAGGGACATACCGCAGAAAATACGGGAGCTGGAGCAGACCTTCCCGGAAATCGATGCCGTGGTTTTTTGCGCCGGCATGGGCCAGTTCGGCTCGGTGGAAGAGTTTTCCTATGCGCAAATCGAAGACTTGATGACCCTAAACTTTACCAGCCAGGCCTTTTTGGTTAAGGCGCTGCTGCCCGCCTTAAAGCGCAAGGCGCACGGCGATCTGATTTTTATCGGCTCCGAAGCGGCATTAAAAGGCAGCCGTAAAGGCGCGATATACTGTGCGGCCAAGTTTGCGGTGCGCGGCTTTACCCAGGCCTTGCGCGAAGAGTGCGGCAAAAGCAACTTGCGGGTCTGCCTGATCAATCCCGGCATGGTCAAAACGGCATTTTTTGAGCAACTGTCTTTTGAGCCGGGCGATGATCAAAGCAATTTCATAGAACCGGAAGATGTCGCCGAGGCAGTATCCTACGTGCTCAATTCGCGGGCACAGATAGTGATCGATGAAATCAATCTAAGCCCTTTAAACAAGGTGGTGAAGTTTAAAAAACCTTGATTTAAAAAATGGGCTTAACGTGAAGATGTTACGCATGCACATGATAGAAAAAGCGTAGTCCACGAAAGGCACGAAAAGGACGAAAAGGACGAAAAGGACGAAAAGGACGAAAAAAGCGGAGTACAAGGAAATAAAGAGGCCATCAGCAACGCGTATCCAGTCACAGGTTTGTCCGTCATCGTTATACATAAGCCTGGTATGAATACTGGAATGGCTTGGATGTAGGCCGGAATAAGCCCGCCCGGCGACAGCAAGGGCGGGTGTTTCCGGCAATCGGAATGCCGGAAACACCGGTTTTCGCTTTCGCTCAAACCGGCTTATTCCGGCCTACGTCCAAATAAGTGTAAGGGCGAGGGCCTGTCCGGGGAGTCGCGGGACAAGAATGAATGCCAGGTATCACACCGTCAGCGAGAAACCTACGGTTGATGTTTTTCGTACTTTTCGTGTCGCCTCGGCAACTGCTCCTGCGTTGCTCTACCTCCTGCATCCTTGCAGTCGTAGAGGCGCCTATTTTTGGCTTTCATGGACAGCGAGTAACATCGGCCATGGATGATATTCGTTATGTGTTTTTTACCGATAGGTCAACTACTGCCGGGCCCTCGATGACTTGTCCATTGGTCTTAAATCGGCTGCCATGACAAGGGCAATCCCATGATTTTTCTGATGGGTTCCAATTAACAGTGCATTTCAAGTGCGTACAGATGGCTGAGCAGACATGATTAACCCCGTTCTCATCTTTATAGACCGCCAGCTTTTCTCCATCTTTTTCAATGACCTTTCCTTCACCTAGCGGTACTTCTTCCATTGAATCGGCCTCCGCATCCGAAGGGGCACCTTTCAAGTATTGGACGAGATTCTCGGCGTTCTCTTTGAAGAATTTTGCAAAAGATTTTGCCGGCGCAAACCGGCTTAGCTTATAAATATCTTCCCATTTGTTTACCTTGCCGACGATCATGTCACTAACAATCATCGATGCAAGCGTGCCGTAGACAAGTCCATCACTAGCAAAGCCGGTCAGGAAATACATAGAATCGCCATGCTTTCCAATGTAGGGAAGATTATCTGCCGGACGGTATTGCTGTCCAGCCCAAACATGAGTAACCGGACCAATGTTGAAATGCGCTTTTAAATAGTCCTCAATATCTTGGACGTATTTGCCGGTATCGTTTCCGTGCCCGGTCTTGTACTTATCGCCAATCACCAGCACATAGTCTTTGTCTCCATCTTTAAAACACCTTACCGAACGCTTCGGTTGATTCAGGCTCCAGAAAACTCCCTTAGGCATTTCACCGGATAGCAACTCTGCTGCCACTCCATATTCTCTGTATGGGCCGAGAACAGTATGCACCCCATAAATACCTTTGGGGGTATGCGTAGCCATGACCACATGTGTGGCTTTTACCGATCCATCCTTGGTTTTAACGATGCCTTCGTCTTCATCAAAGTCAATGACTTGGCTGTTCTCATGGATCTCGCAGGTATCTTTTAATATCTCTGCAAGTCCGCGTACGTATTTGAGCGGATGGAACTGTGCCTGTCCTTCAACAGTAAGTGATTTTTTAACTTCAAAAGGAAGCCCCGGATTGCTGCCAATGCTTACTGTGGCTCCCGCTTCTGTTAGCGCTTGGAGTTCTTCTTCGATGAATTCTTCAATATCCTTGTCGAGGTCTTCAGCAAAAAGATTAAACGAGGTCCTGTAAAAATCGCAGTCAAGATTGTATTTAGTTATGTTTGCCTCAATCAGGCTAATCGCTTCTTTCCGTGAGTGAGCCACCGTTTTCATAACCTCGATGCCCCATTTCTTTTTGATGCCTGATAGATATTCGTCGACTGTCATATAGAGGTTTCCGGTTGAATTCCCGGTAGTGCCTAGGCCGATCTGCAACGCTTCCAGTACGATGACCTTTTTTCCAGCCTCGCTTAATAGCAATGCTGAGGTCAGTCCGGTAATGCCACCGCCGATAATCACTACGTCAGCTTCTTTGTGGCCTGCAAGCGAAGAAAATGTGCTGCCTTCTTTAGCGGTGCCTTCCCAAATAGAAATTGTCTTTTCCATGTTTAATTCCCAAGGTGATTATTTGCTTTTCGGAAAACAGCAACTTAGCACCAATGGCGGCACGTGATCCATAAGTAGCAATGCATAAGTATTTTATCCTTATGACGTATTGATATTGGTCTAGCGGGATATAAACTTTTAACTTGTGATGAGAATTCGATGGATAGAGTAAAACGTTGCGCTCTTTTAATCCTGTAGTGTGTATTTAAACCGTTGCCGCAGCTGTAACACAGAGAATAACTGCATTTTTTGTCTATAAATATTAAGAGAGCTTGCGGATGGATGGCTACTTTCGCGGATAGTTCGATCTCACCCTGATCTTTCAGGCATCTCTCCATGTAGCGCTGAACAAGAAGTTATCGGTTTTAATTTAATATAAAAGGGAAGTAATTCAGTTAGAATAGATTTTTGAGCCTCCTGCTAGCGGATGTCTTTCCAATCTATCGTACATCATTGTCAGTTTAAGTAATGATGCTATCCGTTTCAGGATAAAACTTGTGATAGAGAAATCGGAACCGCAGGTTTTTCCGTGATCTGCAACTGCTTGAGCAACTTAGCTCAGGCGCTCCGCATATTTTGGCGCATTATCCACCTCTATTTATTATTCTATGGTCAATTTAATTCGGCTGGAGCTGCCTTTTGCCAAGGGCTCCAACCACTACCGGCAAACCTTCCAGCGCTAAGCAAAGTTAAATTACCGTCAAGCCTTAAATTAATAACTCATGAATAAATTACATCAGCAGGATATGTCATGCTTTTGGGGCGGCTTGGGCGACAAGAAAGCCAATGCCTCCACCCAATCGTTAATCTTTAAAGATGACTTGCAGGAAGCTACATGTTGACGCGACTGATTGTTTACTTTGCTTACTTCCTGAAAACATCAAAGCGTTACCAGAGCGCCAAGCTGTTTTTCTATAACTTGCTGGAAAACCCCAAGAGTCGGCTCAAGTCTTTCTTTGATGTTTTTATGATTTTCCTGGTGATGCTCAGCGTTTTTCTGCTGATTTACGAAGTGGATCATAACTTGGGCAAAGTCGAGGTGCTGTTCGAGCGCTGCGTGATCAGTCTGTTTATCGTTGAATACCTGTTACGGGCCTGGTATAGTACTCCCCATATTTCAGACCACGGCTTAAGATAGAAAATCTTATCGAGAGGCAAAGTGAAATATGGCAAAGATACGAAAAAATCATACAACGGAATTTAAGGCGAAAGTGGCCGTTGAGGCTATCCGCCAACAA
>DATBRD010000064.1:0-14439 GCA_036560465.1 Methylobacter sp. | reverse complement strand
TGGATGCCCCTTGTCGGGTATCCAACGAATGAAGCAGGACGGCTGGGGCCGCCGGAGGCATTGGCTGCCGCGTAATTTTTGCCGCTTGCTTGGGCTGGGATGCCCAAAACAAGCTTTCGCAAAAATAGCGGCACTTTCATTCCACAACCTAACTTTCACCGGTACACTGTTAACCAGAACGTTCAGATCGTGCCGGCTCGCATTGCTTTAAGGGCTATAAGCTTGAAAGCACCAGTAAAATTTTTCGCTTCATCTCACCAACAACCTATTCCTTATATATAAGTAAGGTAACCGTCAATTGATTGGCCAAAAATTGGAAATCATTGCTGATAGGTGAAAATACTTAGGTAATTATACGTATTTTTAAGAGAACATTAATATTTTATGGATAAACTTTAGCTCGAGTTATATAGAAACTATTTCGCATAAATGAAATGTAAAGACATCTCATACTTTTTGTGATTTTAATTATAATTCAATGTGATATAAAAATGAGACATCGAATGTCTCGCAATTAAATGGTTTTTGTAATAGAGATAATTTATGACTAAATCGACTAAAGTAGCATGTTTGTTACCTCCTATAACTAGCTTTTCAGCGGCGACTCTTAGCTTGTCTCGGGAACACGGATCAGATCTGAATGACTTAAATCTGGACTTACAACCCTTAAATCAAGACGACCAGCTTCGACCCACTACAAAGCATTTTTCTCGGACATCCGACTTATCTGTCCCGCATTCAGCATCTCATGGGACTAATCCAGCAACTAAAAATTCCAAAATTAATATGAAGAAAAAAATTTCCAGCAAACTATTTTTTATTGTTTGCATACAAGGCCTTTTCGGACTTCAACAAGCCTATGCGGCAACTTATTATGTTTCGCCCAACGGTTCTGATGCCAATAACGGCACATCGCTTTCAACACCTGTAAAAACTATAAGACAGGCGTTGAGCAAAGCCTGGAGTACTGGCGATATTATTTACGTAAGGGCGGGCACTTATGTAGAAACCGTTAACGTTGGCCAGAGCGGTATTACGCTGAGCGCTTATCAAGATGAAAAACCCGTGATTGATGGTCAAACCTCATTACCTAGCGGAGATTGGGGATCGCTGATGTCAATATCAGGCAATAACAACAAGATTTCCGGTTTTGAAGTAAAAAACTGTAACATCAATGGAGCTCATTTAGGTGGCTATGCCGTATGGGTAGGGGGTCATCACAATACGATCAGTAAAATGAATGTCCATCACTCTTGGGAAAACGGAATCATACTTCAAGGCGATTACGGCATTATCGAAGACTCTGCAGTATGGCAGACAGCAAGACAGAATAATAACGGCACTGGTAAAGGATGGAGTTCAGGCTTGAGTGCAGCTCGAAACCGCAGTTCCTCTGCATTGAAGCCCGGCATCACTTCTTACGCCACTATACGACGCAATAAAGTTTATAACAACTGGGGTGAAGGTCTATCCTGCTACGAAGTGGATCATTGCACAGTAGAAGATAATATTGTTTACGACAACTTTACAGTTAACCTGTATCTTTCTGATGCGACCAATAGTTTGGTGCAACGTAATACGGTTTATGTTTCTTCAGCACCTGCCATATCTACTAAAAATAGTACGCATCCGGGTATCGGGCTGTTTGATGAAGTGGCAAGCGTTCCTCGTTCCACCAACAATACGGTTATCAACAATTTTCTCTATAATGCCGAATTGAACGCCTTTACTTGGACACAGGTTGACAATTCCGGATTAAGAAATGCATTGATAGCAAACAATACCATCGTTGATGGCAGCTTGAATGTAGGGTCTGGCGGAAGTCCTGCAATTGTTCATTCAAACTCCCAAATCAGAAACAATATTATCTCAGGAAATAGTAGTCATATAGCAACCAATAGCGGCATTACTTTTTCTCATAATAACTGGTCTACAACTCCTCCGTCAGCAGCAGCGGTCTCAACTAACATCGTTAAGGATCCGCAAATAGCTAGAACAGGATCAGTAACACCAGGCAGTTTGACACCAGATTATTTCAAAGTGCTTGGAAGTTCACCTGCGATCAATGTTGCAATGCCGCTAAGCCTCGTGGTTGACGACCACTTTAAGGCTAGTCGGGGAAGTGCGCCGGATATAGGCGGTCATGAGTATGGGTCATCCACTACCACTACCACTACCAGCCCTACGACAACTACTACTGCGCCTACAAGCACCACGCCGACGACTACCACGCAGCCGACGACGACAAGCGTTAACATATCTTCCAAATATGTTAGTGGTATAACTCGCAGTAATGCCACTATTAATTGGACGACTAACGTTCCAACAACAGCGGTAATTTCGTACACGACTCAAAGTGCTGCGGCTGCTGCCGGTAACTTCTATTACAAAACTAATGTCAGCAATTTATCGACGAGCCACTCAGTACAACTTGGTAATTTGTACAATAACACTACTTATTACTACAAGATTACTGCAACAAACGGATCGTCTACCGCTTCATCTAGTACTTCGACCTTTAAAACCCTTCAGTATTAAAGGGTAACAAGAAGTAAACGCTCGAATTGGGGGTTACAGCATTGATATATATCGGTAGTTACTGAAAAATTAGCTGAAAAACTTATTAAGCTATCGGTTTTGGAGTCAACAAGAGGTTCTTTGTTGAATCCAAGTAACTACCAAATATAGATAGTGCTGCTATGGAACAATCAGCCTGCTTAAGTTAACAAGCAGGCTGATTTGTCTCACTTTCAGATTATGCAATAGCTTTTGCAATCATTTCAAAAAAGTCATGTCATCTTGAAGTAGCGTTTGAACATGCAACATGATTTGCAAACACATCCAGTCATATCCAATAATGATATTTCTCGCGAGTAGAGAAATATCCCCCAAATTGTTCGGTTTTTGTCTTGCCAAGCTTTGATCAGGTTGCTGTAAAATGCAAACTCAGCAATAAATCCATTCAATCAGATCCAGTCCAATTTTTACCAAGACAGCCGGTATAAGTACCTAATGTTTTCTTGGCTATATCCTGCCAATCATAACTCTGAGCCACCCATAATCGACAATTTTCACGCGCATCAGTAGAGGGACTTTTAATCGAACTCTGCCTGATCCGATCTGCAAGCGCGTCGATATCACCCAATGGAAAATATTGCTCTAAAGGCAGGCCTATCTCCATATTTGCAGGAATGTCGCTTGCTAATACCGGTAACCCATAGCTCAATGCTTCCAGCAATGCGATAGGTAATCCCTCATGCGATGAAGGCAATACAAAAAGTCCCGCATGCGTATAGAGCTCTTGCAATGCCAGGCCTCGTTGAACACCGGTCATAACAACACCCGATTCGGCAGCTTTTTTCATCACTTCTCGCTGATAAGCATCAGGATGGTCTGCGCCCCCCACCAATACCAGCTTCCAGTCTGCCAAATTAGCCTGCTGAAATGCCGATATCAAATCCAAATGGCGCTTTTCTTGTACCAACCGACTCACCAGCAGCACATAGCGACCACGGTTCAGGCCGAATTTCTCAAGAGCCCCGATAGAATCCGGAAGCTGCGGCAGTACCACACCATTTGGTATCAACGCCGATTCCACGCCATGTTTCACACGAACCAGATCGGCAATAACTTTCGAAATCACAATCCGTCCGTTCGACCAACGCATTCCCCAACGTTCGCCCAATTGAAGAACAAAGCGGGCAAAAGGCCCCCATTTCTGTCGGTCGTAATCCGGCCCGTGGTGCGTCACCACCACCCGTAACCCTAACAATCTGGCGGGCAGCGTCATGATGGCCGGGCCGATGGCCTGGATATGCAAAATATCCGGACGTTTAACGGCTGCGTACAACACACCCGAAAAGCTGTGTACTATGGCCTCCAGCAATTTCGATTTAGGTGTCCACAGCGATACAAACTTCACGCCTTTCCATTCCGGGCCAATTTCGGAAGATTGGTATGGCGATCGCACCAGCACTGTCACATCACAGCCCATCGCGGCTAACAGAGGACATAAATGCTCCGCGTGTGTTTCCACTCCGCCCTGCATCCCCGGAAAACCACGCAAACCCAACATTATCACGCGAATTGGTCGATTCATTTTTATCCTGCCTTAGCGAAAAACGCCCAATACATCACGGGCCAAATTCGCCCAGTTGTAATTTGATTCGAGCAGTGCACGGCCATTCCTACCCATTTCAGACGCCAGCAGAGGGTTTGATAAAAGTCCCAGAACTTTGTCGGTCATCACGGCATAATCGTTAGGTGCCGCCAGTGCTCCTGTCTTGCCGTCGACTACCAAGCCGCGATAAAAGAGGAAATCCCACACAACCGCAGGAACCTGCATCGCCATCGCCTCCAAGCATGTTCCCGGCAACCCTTCATAATAGGAAGTGGAGACATAAACACGACTATGGTTGTAGTATCCGAGTGTTTCCGAGAACGGTACCTGACCCGCCATCAGCACATTATGCCCGTAAGGCTCCAGAGCCGCTTTAACCCATGCATCGTCATCGCCATAGCCAACGATGGCTATTCGAATATCCGGTTTTCTTACTATCAATTGGCGGCATAGCTCCACCATAGGTCTACTGCCTTTGCGCAACTCGATACGACCGCAAAACAGTACATCGATATTTTTTTCAATAGCGTCATCAGGTGTAAATAATTTCACATCGGCACCGTTCGGAATAACAGCCACCGAGCCCTTGAAACCATACGCAAGAACTTCCTGTCTACCCTGTTCTGTCAGTGTAATCACCTTACTGGCCAAGCTAAAAATCCGGTGTTCCATCCATGATTTGATGGCAAGCGACAACCTGCTCCACTGGCTCACAAAATGCCGTGTCTCATAAAACTGTCCGGACATGCCAAGGTATGTGGTGTGCGCTGTCAGCAAGATCGGAATATGCCGTGGCAGAAATAGACCGGGGATCAGTGGCGGAGAATGTAGGTTAACCCACTGAATCTTACCTTCGTCATATAGGCTTACCAGCTTATTACGTACTCTCAAACTCCAGAAAAAAAGACTGAATCTGCTACGGTTGTAGGGAAAATGAATAATTTCAACGCCCGGATAATGCCGTTTATCCCGATGCTCATCACTGGTAATCAGGTAAACAGGCGGATGATTTTCCGGCAAATTGGCAAGAAAAGAATCCAGGTATCGGGCAATGCCACCGACGCTATAAAACTGAGGATAAACAATCGCAATCATTACAGTGATCCAAATAGAGTTTCAAGTTCACCGACCAGCCGTTCCCATGTATGATTGGCAACAATTTTCTGTCGAGCCGCGGTTTCCATCCTGCGCATTAATTCTGGTTCGCTTAATGCATTACAGACTGCATGTGCAAGGGCGCCGGCATCGGCCGGTTTGACTAATACACCGTTGATCCCGTTTTCCACTACTTCCGGGATCCCGCCCACGGCAGAGGCCACGAGACATGACCCCGATGCCATCGCTTCCAGCATGACGAGCCCGAATGGCTCTGGCCATACCGAAGGAAACACCACAATATATGCCGCAGAATACAAATACTTCAGCTTTTCATGCGGCAGAAAGCCGGTAAAAATAACAGCGTCACTGACAGGCTCAGCCAAGGACACCAGTTCCTGCTCATAGGCTGTTTTTGCGGTTCTTCCAAAAAAAGATGGGCCGGTGATAATCAGGCGGACATCCGGCATCCGATGATGAATTGCGTTGAATGCTTCGACCAGAATGTGAACTCCCTTGATCGGCGTAAGTCGCCCCACATAAAGCAGATACTTTTTGTTCCGCTCGATCTTGATAACATCTTGCAATTGACGTATCGCTTCATCGTCATAGGGCTTGAATACGTCCGGGTCGGTCGCATTTAATATTACGCAGAACCGGTCGGCATATTCCGGAAAGACTGTAGTGGCCTGCCGACGAATATAATCACTGACACAAACTACCCTGTCGGCCTTTGCTAGCGCCAGGCGATAAAAAGGTCGGAACAGCCGCATGGATAGATGGTCATTATGCATGTGCAGCACAATTTTCTGGCCCGGACGCTTACGGAGGAACAGCAGAATATTCGGCTCGTTATGCAGATAGACTACATCAAAATTCCGGACGACTCTCGTCACGCGCTGCCCATATGAGTATACATTCTGGATTTTTGCCAGATAGCGTAGCGGATTCTTCCAAGTTACGCGTTCCTTAATACGATGAAAAAAGCGTTCTATAGGGGTCCATGGGATACCGATATACTCGATATTGTCTTGACCCGCCACGCCGCCCGGGCGCGATACGATAGCTAGTCTGCGGTCAGACGCTACTAGATGCCGGCTGGCAACATCCACCCAATACTCGACTGCACCACCCTGCTCCGGCGGAACCGGCAGCAGCTCAGGGACAACGATTGCAATAGAATCCATTATTACTCCTGATTGGTCATTTTGAAATAAGCCGCAAGTCCATGAGACAAAGCAAAGTTAACGCTCGGCTCCTGAGTCACTGATAAGAGATAGGTCCTCCCTATTTCGCATTAAGTTGCAATTTCAACTGGCGAGGTTGAGCTACCGATATTAAGAAAGTCCGACGCAACCTTACGCGCAATGCTGTCATAATTTCTTTTGCTCACTACATACTCGCGTCCTTTGGCTCCCATCTGCCGCATTGTTTCTGGGGAATTCAATAAGCCGACCACGGCTTGGGCAAAGGCATTACCATCTAACGGCACACATATTCCGGCGCCACTTTCTTCGATCACTTGTGCTTGGTCGGGATTGTCGTTCGCCACGACGGGCAACCCTAAAGCCATGTATTCCACTGCTTTTGTGGGTGACCCCATATCCAGTAGATAACCACGCGGGATGGGAGACAACCCTAGCTCTGCTTTACGCATATAACTCCAAGCTTCGGATGCCGGCAGCCATCCGGTCCAGAGCACATGATCAGCCACACCCAAGCGCCTGGCTTCCTGCTTTAACCAATCCCTATGTGAAGCCTCTGAGGTATCGCCTGCCAAAATCAGTAGAATATCGGGCACTGTCTGTTTACAGAGGGCAAGCATGTGAAACAAAACCTCAATCTGCCGGCTCGGATCCAGCGTGCCAAGATAAGCCACGATACGCTTTCCGGCGAGGCGCTGGTCATCAGTAGGCTGAATGTTCTCAGAGCTAGCCGCTTCCGTATCCACTCCCATGGGCACCGGAGTCATCTTCGTCATGGGGATGCCCTGTTTGGCCAGATCCCGTTGCATCTGGCCAGTTTGCACAAACACATGGTCAGCCTTAGGGAACACAACCCGATACAATAGCCACTTGCCAAAAGTACCCTGAACCAACCGGAACCAGAAACGCATGCCCCCCTTGATCCCTTGAGTCCTTGCCAAAAAGATCTGATTTTCTGAGTGTGGGTAAGAAAGCCAATAAAAAAATTGAACGCCCTTTAGTCTCGCCGTGATAAGCCCTGCAAGAGCCGTTATCGACATGTCGCGAACCTGGATCGCATCATATTTCTTTGCATCCATAGTGACTAGAACCCGCAGGTTATGCCAAAGTTTGACTATATACTGTCCTGCGCGATTTCTCGGCACATTGCATAACATTGTATGACCGCCGCCCCATGGCGTTTCCGGATTGCCTTCTGCTGAAATATTACGCTCAGTTACCAGATCGCACGTAATTCCATGCTGGGGCAAATATTTGCCGAACAAAACAGCAACATCCGGACGAAAAGTTGGCCACTGTTCTGCGGTAAGATATAAAAGATGAAAGCGACTACTTTTATGCATTGGGATTCACCGAAGATTGTTTGAATAAGATGCTGAACCAATAACTTCATCCAAACTGCTATTTACAGTGACTGCCACATACAGGTATGGCCAAGCATCATCTCCAGCAATGTAATTGGCAGATACCGATATAGTGAGCTTATTAAATCTCTTCTGAGCAAAACCAGACTCACCATCGGCAGCATGGAGCGTCTTCACTCGTGATGCTCTAATAGAATCTGATGCCATTTGCTCCCTCTCTATTATTATATTTTGCTAATTTAGCGCTTAGGGTTGTTTTTCATTGCGTTACATTGGTTTGTTATTGAGCAGACGGCTCAACCTCATTCGCTCTTCTGCCCGGAAAGGCTTGAATAAATAAGATGCCAGCAGAAAAAGACAGCAAGCAAGCGCAGCCGTGATGGATAAGTCTAGCCATCCATGCACAGGAACCGAAATCTGCTGTACCAGAAACTTAGCAACAATGTCTTGAATATCTCCCATCAGTTCAACAAAATCGTTAATATTTCCCATTAATTTAACAAAATCATTTGCGTGTAACTGGAGTGAACCAGTCCAAGCCATTTTTGTCAGAATGCTTAGTACAAACCCTACCAAAGCCGCTGTCACCAACTTGAACAGTCCTGCAACATCGGGCCGGTAAGTGGTGGAGGCCCTCATGGCGACAATGAGAGTAACGTTGAATATGGTTTGACTGACAATCATTGCCAGGATGGGACTCCACAAACCCTGGCCCGATTCAAAAAGCCAATAAGCCAAGGGCAGAACCAGGATACCAAGGGCGCTGCTCCTGACGCATAAATGTCCATGACCGGAAGCCACTACCACAGTCTCCAGTGTCTGGCGCTGGCTCAAGGGAATAAGCGCCAGCAGCATACCGCCAAGATAATATCCGGCTTGGGTGAATTTTCCGCCACTGAGCAGGCTTACCAATTCACTGCCGGTAAGCCAGACAAATACCAAGAGGGGCATCAGAATAAACAGGCTAATCTTGCCCACGAGATTGGCGTTGCGCGTCAATTGCGCCATTCCGCCTTCTCCTATATAAGAAGCCACCAGTTTCGGCCGGATCAGACTGAACAGCAAAGTGGCCGGCAGATAACGGTACACCTGCGCGTACAAGCTGAGCAGGAAGCCAAACAACGCGGTGGTTTGCAGGCCAAGGAATCGTTGGGTCAGGAATACAAATACCCACGGACCATATGTCAGGGTAACGAGATAGCTGAAATACATGTGCCAAGCAGTAAGCCACATTTCTGACCATTTTGGAGGTTGCCAGCCGTTACCTCCCTCCAAATTGAGGTGCGCACGCAAATACCGAACCACTCCACGCAATGATAACGCGACGCTCAGAAACGATCCCGTCAACTCGGCCAACGCCACATGATGCAAATGAACCCTGCCTTGAACTGCCACCACTATGCCAAGACATGATAATAAAACTATATTGCGCACTACTAGGCTGAGTTGCGATTGGCCTTGCTGCAATAGAGGATCAAGGATGCAATCTTGGATATTTATCCTTAAACCTTCCAGCACCAAAACCAACAGATAAAGTCTTGCCACATCCATTTGATGAGTGAGATTCAGGAATCCGAGCAGCCATGGCATAGCCACAAAAAGCAACAGCGCACCCGCTACGGAAAAAAGACAGATCAGCGCAATGATCTGCCATACGAAACGCTTAAGCTGTTTCCCTTTGGCATATAGACGAAACTCCGGCAAATAGCGCGCCGCCACCCAAGGCAAGCCGAATGATGTAATGGCCAACCCCAATCCTACTCCTGCCTGGATGTTCACATAGGCCCCATACTCCTCCACGACAAGTAAGCGCACCAGCCAAAACAAGATACCCATGGAAAGCAAGGCGGAAGTGGCCTTACCGATAATGAAGTGTATGACGCCACGCTTTAATGCGGCACCGGAATATGGCAAAGCGCTCATGGGTGGCTCCCGGTCACTAAAGCAACATGCCTACGGTATAACCATGCCAGATAACCCAGCACAGCGGTAAACACGATCTGAAAACTCAAAACCTCCAGTAGACCGGGATTGTAAAAGAGGTGAAAGACAAACAGCGACAAAGCTACCTGAATGGCGTTGGCATCAGCCTTGACTATGGGATCGATTGAGCCCCGGTACAATCGACCGGCGGCGAACCAAGCACAGCTAAAAATGGCAATAAACAGGCCGCAGCCAAACACACCTGTCTCCCAAAGCAGGGTCGAAGCCCCCGTTAATCCGATTCCGTAGTAAGGATAGCGAATGTCTACATGCCCTCCTCCTTGATCTCCTGTATTTTGATGAGAACTACCCAGACCGTTTCCGAACACGAAGGAGACTGGATCGTGAGCTCCTTGCTGGTCGGCCCAAAAAGTCAGCACGGTAGTGCGATTGAGTAAATTTGAGCCATAACCTGTCTCATAAACGTTGTAGCGGAGGGTATCTGCTATCAGTTCATTCATGGACATTTGCGAGGCGCTCATGTAGGCGTAGCCCATACCTACCGCAAGTAAGCTGCCGACAGTCATTGCTGCCAGCCCATAATGCGGCCGGGCAAGTAATTCTCGACGGTAAAGCACCAAAAACGAGAGCGGCAGCATAACGATCACGGCTTTGGTTTCACCAAGGAACAAGGGTGCCAGCACCCAAGGTATCAGCAAGACAAAACGTCCAAATGATAGCGTCTTTTGCATTCTCTGGGACAGCAAAAACGCCAACACGATAACTAGGAAAGTGGACATTTCTCCACTGTTGCCTCCGCCGTAAATGCTTGACCCAAAAGTTCCCGCAACAACATCAATAGGCACCATGCCAGGAAGGGAATCAACCATTCCTTTCCGCACAGGAACCAAAGCAATAAGTTCATAAACCACAAAAGGCAACTGTACCAAGGCGACAATTAAAAAGAACTTTCGCCATAAACGAATGTGCCTCTCATCGAAGGCCATCCAGCATAAGGCGAACAACAGCCCCCAGAGCTGGAAGTAGCGCTTGAAACCACCGATGAACTCTTCCGCGGAGTAGCATTGGACAAATGAATTAAGCACTGCATAAATAAAAAAAACAAGCAAAAGCCATATAAAAGAAGGCGTGCCTTTCCGCGTGCCCGGGGTTGTGAAGGATTTGAAAAACGCTAAGGCCATTAAAATGAAACAAAGAAGCGAGACAGCCCATCCTGCTTTCGAATCCAATCTTTCGTCATAAACGGGGAGGATGCCCAGCACCAGCAAACCACTCGACAAAACAATCCACACGATCCATATGGGCCGGTTCAGCAAAAATCCACCTATAAAAAGTGCTACCGTAAAGCTTATAAATATCAAGTTGGCCGTGGTCGAAATCAAACCGAACAGGATTGCTATAAGCAGGCTTGCCACCATGATGGCAAGCGATCTATTCCGGTCTAATTGGCTGACTGCTGAATTCATATTGTTAACACCACAGGAAGACATAATGACAATGAATTTCCTTGCAGTGGAAATCGTGAATCTAAGATTTTTATATTTTTTTCCATAAATTTACTTAATAATCATAAGCTTAATAACGATCAGACATTACATGTCCAGCGCCACCCAGAATAAGACATCATCCCTCATCAATTGTTTTATCCATGCAGGCTATTAATTTGTCAGCCAAGGTTTTTACATGAGGCTCATCAAATATCTCAAAATGATTTCCGGAAAGCTGTTGAACGTCTAGCCTGTCTCCTACAAGCTTTTTCCATGCTTGTTCCGGAAGGGCATAGCTAAAAAACATCGTCTCCCAAGCGGATGCTTGAAACAATATGACATGCCCGGTGTAACTTTTTGGCTGATAGTTATTATGACAAGCCAAGTTAGGCGCCAATGTATAAATGTGAGGCCAAAAGTCCGTGCCGTATTTGTTTGATATTGTCAGATCATTGATTTTATTTTTAACTCTCGCCAAGAATTGCCTTGGGCTTAGCTTAAAAAACTTAGTGATAATCCGGTGTACGGGCAGCGGCTGTTTTTCCCAGTACAGGTAGGTATCCAGCAATGCTACCAAGTTCACTCTGTGTCCATTTGCCAGTAATTGTCGAGCCATTTCATAGGCAATCACCCCACCAAAGGAAAACCCCGCCAAATAATAAGGGCCTTGCGGCTGCACCTGTTGCAGTTCTTCAATATAGTGGCTAGCCAGATCTTCCAATGTTGGCAGTTTGATAGGATGATCGTTTAGCTCTGCTGCCATCCCGTAGCGTAGAAAATAGAGCGGCTGATCCTTGCCCAGATGCCTAGGCAAATCCTGGAGAGTTATGGTATGAATCGCAAATAGAGGCGGACGCGAACCTTCCGTCTGAATTGGAACAAGAGAATACCAAGAGGGTTTCCGCTTATCTGACGATATAACGGTTGCCAGCTGCTTAATGGTCGGATACTGGTAAATTGCACCCAAAGGCAAGTCGATGCCGAACAGTTTATTAATCTCAACAACCATCTTAACCGCTAACAAAGAATGTCCGCCGAGATCAAAGAAATTAACCTGAATGCCGATATGTTTCAGATTCAGTAAATCCTGCCAAATATCAGCCAGTTTGCGTTCAATTTCATTACTCGGAGCGGAAAATGCCACGACTACACTTTTTTGCCGACTCTGCTCGGGCGGCGGAAGCGCATTGCGATTTACTTTGCCGTTGGGCAAACGCGGCAGAGCGTCGACAAATACAAATGTGCCGGGGATAAAAGGTGCCGGCAATTGACTACACAGATAAGCGCGGAATTGCCCGGACTCAGTTACTTTGTGTGGTTTCAAAACTACATAAGCGACTAATTCACCCTGCCCTTCCTTGTTTTTCACAGCCATCACATAACAATTTTCCACAGCCTCATGACGCGACAAACACGCCATGACTTCAGCAGGTTCGATTCGAACACCGCGTATCTTCACTTGATCATCGATCCGGCCCGAAATTTCCAATAAGCCGTCCGGCCGATAGCGGCCGAGGTCTCCCGTGAAATAAAGCAGATCCGTGTCATCATCTCGGAATGGATTTTTCCGAAACCGTCGTTGCATCTCTTCAGGCAAATTGATATAGCCACGGGTGCGAAAAGGAGTCCGCAACACGATTTCACCTTGTTCACCGATTCCGCACAGGCGACCATCCTTTCCAAAAACCAGCGCTTGCGTTTCCGGTAAAGGGTAACCCACCGGCTGAATTCCTGGGGATAGCTGCCGGGGAATCGGATAGAAGCACTTGGCCAAGGTGGTCTCGGTCGGTCCGTATAAGTTCACGATCTGTCCCTGCTTGGGAAATAATCGCCGCCACTTGCCAATTAGAGCCTCAGTGAGCGGCTCTCCCGCTACAAATAACCACCGTAAGGCTGACAGATCAATGGGCTGTTGAGCTGCCGGCAGCCAGGATTGCAGTAGGGAGGGCGTGGTATGGGCTACCGAAATATGTTCCTTTGCTATCCAGGCTAAGGGATTTAACAGATCGTTATCTTCAGGCATACAAATTCTCGCGCCGCTGGTCAGCGGAAGGAAAATATCACGCATAATGACGTCGAAGCCCAGATTCGTTAGCTGTGACACCTTATCTTCTACGCCTATGGCAAACTGATTCCGTTGCCAATTAACAAAATGGCTTAATCCCTTATGTGTCCCCAAAATACCTTTGGGAGTGCCTGTGCTTCCTGAAGTAAAAAAGATATAAGCCGCGTCATTAATTTCTATATCCGGCAAATCATTTGCATCAGCGGCCAATTGATGATCGGCGCCTCTTAAGGCTCCGGTTTCCGAGTCGACTGACATAAACTTAAGCTCAGGCTCTTCTTTTATCCATTCCTTTAAAGATGAATTTTTTCCGTTACAACTTAAAAGAACTTTTGCTGAGGCTTCGCTGGCAATGAGTCTTTGACGCGAGATCGGTAATGTACTGTCGATCGTCACAAACACGCCTCCGGCCATCATAACGGCCAACATGCTTGTTACCGTTCCGAAACTACGCGAACCAACAATCGCAATCACATCGCCTTTATGCACATCATTGCTGTAGAGGTGCGTCGCTAAAGCTTTAGCCTTTGCAGCCAGCTCTCCATAGCTGAGTTGCTTCATCCCTTGACTTACGGCGACCCTTTCCGGTTTTAGCTCCGCCCATTTTAAAAACTGTTTAGTTACCGGTTCTTGAGGATGCTCCGGCAATTCAGCGAATGGATCAGGCAAACCCAATTGACGGAGTTCAAGCTCCGTCAGCAGAGGCAATTCGGACAGCCGCGCCTCCGGGTTAGCGACAATGCCTTCGAGCAGCGTCTGAAAATGGCCGATCAGGCGGGTAATGGTTGCGGCCTCGAACAAGTCCGTCGCATAGGTCACATAGCCTTTGGTACCGCTAGCAGTTTCTTCCACGTAGACCGCGAGGTCGAATTTGGCGCCGTCTTCAATGACCGGAAGCCGATCAATGCTGACATTGTTGAGTTGCAGTTCGGCATCATTAATGTTTTGCAGCACAAACCAGACCTGAAATAGCGGATTACGGCTACGGTCCCGCTGCAAATTCAGGGCCTCGACCAGCTTGTCGAACGGCAGGTCCTGATGGGCATAAGCCCCCAGCGTGACGTCCCGCACCTGCGCCAGCAGCTCACAAAAACGCGGGTTGCCGGACAGGTCCGCCCGCAACACCAGGGTGTTGACGAAAAAGCCGATCAAGCCTTCC
>DATBRD010000063.1:0-12203 GCA_036560465.1 Methylobacter sp. | reverse complement strand
CAGCGCCAGGCGCAGGCTGAAGTCGCCCTGGGCCGCGGCCTCGACGATGCGGGCGACTTCGTTCTCGGCGCTGACCTCGTCGGTGCGGTCGCGCCATTCGGCGACCGTGCCCAGCCGCTGGCCCTGCGCGTTGACGACCGGGTTGGCGATCACCACCATCGAGCGGCCGCCGAGCTGCATGCTGGCTTCGTGGGGGCCGCTCAGGGCGGTCAGCAGGTCGGCCTGGTGCGAAGGCTGGGCGTGGAAATCATCCATGCTGGCGCCGACCAGCTGGTCGATGGAGACGCCTGGCCCGCCGCTGTGCAGGCGGGTTTCCGCTTCGGCCTTGGCCAGTATGTTGATCACTTCCTGGTTGGCGTAGATGATCTGGCGGTTGTTGTCGGCGATCATTACGCCGGTGCTGACGCTGTCCAGCGCGATCTTGACGCGCAGGGTTTCGTCGGCCGCCTGGCGCTCCGCGGTGATGCGTGCCAGCAGCTGTTGTTGCATGGTGTTCATCGAGCGCAACAGGTCGCCGATCTCATCACGTTGCTGAGCGTCGATGCTGGAACTCAGGTCGCCCTCGGCAATGGCTCCAGCGACCTGTTGAACGGTTTTGAGCGAGCGCAGGATGCCGCGGCTGATCAGTATGGTCAATACTACCGCTATCAGGACACTGAAAGAAAAAATCCCCAGCAAACCGATGTTGTACCGATCGGTCATTGCCTGCGCCTGCTGCTCATCCTCAGCATTGCGCGCCGTTACATAGCGCAACATTTCGTCAATAGCGACGCGATGTTCGTCATAAGAGCGGCGCATGTCCTGAAAACTGGCGAGCGCCCCGTCGCGGTCTCCCCTCAGGATCGCAGGCAGAAACCGCAGCTCGGCCTCAGCATAAAAAGCTTGTGCAGGCCGGTAGGAACGCTACAGCAATAAATCATGGAGCTCCTGATCCAACGGCTGAGTCAACCAGAAGCTATGACGGGCATCGTATGCCGATTTCAATTTCTTAAACCGCGATACCAGCGCTTGAGTCTTCATGTCATAAAAGTCTTCGGCAACAGTCAGTTGCAGCGCCACCATATAGGATTCGAGGATGTATTCAGGCGGAGGCAAGACATCGGCAATAACATCCTTGCCCTGTACAATATGCTGATAAATCGGACCATTAATATTAAGAGTGTTCATCGCCTTAAAAGTCGCAAGGCCGAACAGCGAGAATCCAATGACCAATGTCCCTAGAATCAGTATAAATCGCATCCTGATCGTTAACTGATGCCGCTTGGTGATGTGCTTAAACATGATATCGTCTCCTTTTTAATTGTATTGCCTTGTGAATGATGCAGCGGGTTCAACCGGCCCCTTGTCAGAGCCATTCCTGGATATTCCTGTCATCATGCGTTAACCGATTGTGTATTAAGCTTATCGAGTTTCAATAAAGCGTCAGCGCCAGATAGCGGCCGCCCAAACCAATAGCCCTGAAAAGCATTGCAGCCGCTGTCGACAAGACAATTCACCTGTTCCTGTGTTTCGACGCCTTCTGCAATCACTTCCAGCTTTAGGTTGCCGGCCAATGAAATGATGGTATTAACGATCGCCGCATCATTTTCGTGGTGGACGATATCCTGGACAAAAGAGCGGTCAATTTTAAGTTGATCAATAGGCAGACGTTTTAAATAGGACAGCGATGAATAGCCGGTACCGAAATCATCAATTGAGAAACGGATGCCTCTTTGTTTTAAAAGCTGCATTTTTTCAATGACCTCATTAACATCTTTAATGATCATGTTTTCAGTAATTTCCAGCATGACCGAAGAGGGATTAACCCCGGTCAATTCCAGTACAGAAATAACCGAGCCGACAAAATTAAAATGTTCAAATTGCACAGGACTGATATTGATTGCCAAATGCGGCACATCAAAGTCCTGCGAGTGCCAGGCGGCAAGCTGCTGACATCCCTGATATAAGAGGCGCTCGCCCAGCTCAATGATAATGCCGGTTTGTTCGGCGATAGACAGGAAGTCAGCCGGAAGAATCATGCCCTTTTCGGGATGCTGCCAGCGAGCCAAGGCCTCAAAACCCAGCAGTTGATGCGCCGAGTCGTACTGCGGTTGATAAAATAAAATGATCTGGTCGTTTTGTAAGGCAAGCCGCAATTCGGTTTCAATACTCAGGCGCTTATTGGCCTGCTCCAGCATGTCCGAATGATAAAAACAGTACGTGTTTTTGCCTTCGGTTTTCGCCGCATACATGGCAATATCCGCTTGCCTGAGCAGTTTTTCAGCGCTTTCATCGATTCCTGTGGAAAAAAGAGTAATGCCCAGACTCGCGGATATTTGCAGTTCCTGTCCGTCGATAAGGTAACCTTGAAGCAGTGCATTCAGTACTTTTTGAGCCACATTGCCGGCCGTTTTTTCCGAATGATCCGCATTATGCGTTAATCCTGAGAGCACAATAACAAACTCATCGCCGCCTATCCGTGCCACGGTATCTTCGGTGCGTAAATTAGCCTGTAACCGTTTGGCGACCTCTTGCAATAATAGATCGCCGCACCGATGACCTAAGCAGTCATTGATTTTTTTAAAATCATCCAGATCCAGGAAAATAACCGCACCAAATTGCCCGGAGCGCTTGGCAGCGAAGATCTCCTGCAGCAGCCGCTGCTCCAGGAACGCACGATTGGCAAGCCCGGACAAGGAATCGACGTGAGCCATCTGCCATAATTTTCGCTCAGTGTTCTTGATGATTGATATATCACTGAACGCGGAAACGTAATAAAGCACCTGCCGATTGTCATCTTCAATGGCGTTGATGCGTTGCCAAATTGGAAGCAAATCGCCGTTTTTATGTTTGTCGACTAACTCGCCTCGCCAATATCCCTTTTTGTTAAGCGACTCCCAAAGCCGATCGTGAAACGAATCATCGTGCGCTTCCGAAGAAAGCAGATGCGGGGTTTGCCCGATGACTTCATTCTCCGAATAGCCGGTGATAGCTACAAAGGCTGCATTAACACGGATAATTTTGCAGTCCGCATCGGCAATTAGCATGGCATCCGATGAATATTCGAAAAAACATTGGTACACCGATGGCTCTATTTGAGGTTGCGGCGAGGCAAGGTTCAGTTGAAGGTCGCCGGTAACGGATAGAATCTGTCGCTGAAAACTCAAGTCTGTCTTCCGTTTCAGGCTAGTGTTCAAATAGCCGGCTTTTTTTACTAACTGCATCACCTGTTTATCCTTCAATATTTATTATTGCTAAGACCAGTCTAATGCAGCATATAACCGACAAAGAAACGATATTATTCGATGTTAATATCAGATAAATAGATATTGTTTTAGTAACATTGCCTTGCCCGCCAAGGCTCAGCATTATGAACGTTAAGAATAAAACCGGCAGTAGTTGTGCAGTAAATAGCTTTATGAAAAAGCGGTCTGTCCGATCGGATCTTGATTAACAGGGCATCAGCTTGGCAAAGTTCCGTTACATGATGTCACGAAATAAAAAAGATGCGGTCAGCAGACTGGCCGCATAGAGGAGGATAAATAACTCTAATCCCCTTTAGGAGAGGGAGCGCATTCAAGAGTTGCGTGCATTCTAATAACTAAACACAACCTTGAAAATGTGACCAATTGCCGCGCGACAATTTGTCCCTACAAACGGTACGCTAGTTGCTGAACACTCTGATTTGCATGATAGAAACACGCAGCTGCTGAGTTTAAATAAGCCATGAAGCGCATGATCGGGTATTTCGCATAAAAATCCGGGCATATCACACAATCCTCCGCTCTACTAATGGAGCGGATGAAGCTGGACAAGGACTTAAACAATTCTATTGTGGAGACCGTTTAGTTATCAATTTATTAGATACAACTATCGAATAATATCGCTTTATTAAAAGAAATAATCCCCCTAAGCTATATCCAACCACAAAGAACTGCCGGAAAAAATAGTACGGCATGTTTACCATCATTTTTTATGTGTACCTCCTCTATACAAGGATTGTTTTGGTGCGGGTTTCGGCCCGCCTTTTTTTAAACCGAAAGGTACAGATTTTTTTACAAATTGAATCGATTGCAACCGGAAACGAAAAACCCGCCGGTGACGACAACCTTTATCAAACAGGAGGAATCAGTTTATGCCGTTACAAAATTTAGTTGAATATTTCAATGACCGCTTCGGGCAGGAGCATCGTTCAAGCTTTCGCCCGTTTATTCTGGAAGAAGGGACAATAAGCGCACTATTCGGCCAAATCAAAATAGGCAGTGTTTTCTCGCCGATACGCCTGGCCCTGAACCCTGCCGAAATCATCGGCCATGCCGCGAAACTCAAGGTGTCTACTCATGAAGTTCAATACCTGTATTCAGACGAAATTGAGAACCTGCTGAGTAATCAACCGCATCAGGCTAACGATTTTGAATCCATCATCAATTTTGACCGTTTGTCCCGTACCGTGCATATGCTTAATTATCTGCCGATAACCCATTTGCAGAGTTCGTTATTCGTGGAAGTTGATCCGCGCCATATACTGGGCGTTAAACAGGATCATGGTGCCTATTTTGAAGAAGTCATTGCCCAGTGCGGACTGGAAACCAAAAATGTCGTCATCACTATGGCTGCAAACAGCCAATACGCCCGGCATTTTCAAGAGCTGGTTACCGGACTGGATAATTACCGTCATCGGGGTTATCAAATCGCGCTCAAGTTCGATTACGTCGCACAGGAGCCTCAATCGTTCGAGCTGATTGCCAAACTGTCCCCGAATTACGTCAGTTTATCGGCAAGACACCTCGACCAGGTGCGCGACAATACCTTACTCGAAAAATTGCGCGATTTAAGGGGATTGGTAACAGCAGTAGGCGGACGAACCATTCTGCAGCAAATCGATCAAAAAAAGTCCGATCTGTTGGCCCGACACACTGGTTTTGACCTGGTGCAGGGCAGTTATTATGAACGCTACTCGGAACCGGTATTTACCCCGAAATTATCCGGTATCGAAGTAAGCGCCAGCGGCTAATCTTTAACTGATATTACGCATAGGAAATATTTCTCCGTTTGCCGCACCAAGTACCGGAGCATTTGCCGAGACAACTCGGCAGGATAGAAAACTGGTACGCGATGCGTACCCTACCGGACTGGAGATTAGACAATAGCTTATAATGGCGTCAACCATCCTGACGTTGCGAGGAAATTCCATGTGCGAATTATTGGGTATGAGCGCGAATGTCCCGACCGATATCTGCTTCAGTTTTACCGGCCTGATGCAACGCGGCGGGCGCACCGGGCCGCATCGGGACGGCTGGGGCATCACCTTTTATGAAGATAAGGGCTGTCGCACCTTTAAAGATCCCGCGCCGTGCTACGACTCGCCCATTGCCAAACTGGTGCAGGCTTACCCGATTAAAAGCCGCACCGTTATCGGCCATATCCGGCAAGCTAACCGCGGCCCTGTTGCGTTGGAAAACACTCATCCTTTCACCCGAGAACAATGGGGCAGTTTCTGGACGCTCGCCCATAACGGTCAATTAACCGACTATCAAGCCTTGCAGCAACCCGGAAAGCATCTGCCGGTCGGCGATACCGACAGCGAAACGGCATTTTGCTGGCTGCTTAACGAACTGGACCGAAAATATCCCGGCAAACCCGCCGACATGCCAGCCATGTTCCGTTACCTGCACGAGCTGTGCCTGCACTTGCAACAATTCGGCACCGCCAACATCCTGCTTTCTGATGGCAACTATTTGTTCTGCTTTTGCAGCAGCAACTTGCACTGGATCACCCGCCGCGCGCCCTTCGGGCAAGCCCAGCTGATTGATGAAGATGTCGAGATCGATTTCCATCAGGAAACCACGCCCAACGATATTGTCACCGTGATCGCCACGCAGCCGCTAACGGGCAATGAACAGTGGCACAAAATGGAGCCCGGCTCTTATTTGCTGTTTCATAACGGCGAATGCGTCGATAGTTCACGCAGATAGCGATTGTTCACGTATGGAAATCCCTGCCCGCCGACACCTCCCTGACATAACCTGCTTTGATGACAAAATCGCCGAAACGCTGCCCCGGCTCCCGCTCACGGGCATAGCGTTGAAGAATCGGAGTGAGTTCGGCAAGGATCTGTTCTTCGCCTATATTCTCGCGGTACAGTTTATTCAGGCGCTGGCCGTAAAAGCCTCCGCCCAGGTACAGGTTGTACTTGCCCGGCGCTTTGCCGATAAAGCCGATTTCCGCCAGCACCGAGCGCGCGCATCCGTTCGGGCAACCGGTCATGCGGATCAGTATCGGATCGTCGGCAAGCCCGGCCTGTTTGACGATCTTATCAAGCTTGTCGAGCAACGAGGGAAAGTAGCGCTCACTTTCAGCCATGGCCAAGCCGCAGGTCGGAAAAGCCACGCAGGCCATAGAGTTCAGGCGCAGCGCGGTCTGATGGCCGCTGCTGCTCAGCTGATATTTTTCCAGCAGCTCATCAATGACTGGTTTGCGTTTACTGCTGACCTGCCCGATCATCAAATTCTGGTTAGCGGTGAGCCTGAAGTCGCCGTCATGCACTCTGGCGATTTCCCGCAGCCCAGTCATCATCGGGTGAACCTCGGTGTCGAATATGCGGCCGTTCTGGACAAACAGCGTGTAATGCCAAGTGTCGTTAGCGCCCTCGGCCCAGCCGTAGCGGTCGCCGGAATGTTCGAATACAAAAGTCCGGGGCGGCTCCATGTTCCAGCCCAGGCGCTGGTTCAGTTCGAACTTTAGCCAGTCGATGCCCCGGTCCTCGATGGTGTATTTAAAGCGGGCATGTTTGCGGTGGCTTCTGTCGCCGAAATCGCGCTGAATCTTGACGATTTCCTCGGCAACTTGCAGGGTCTTGTTTTTCGGGCAATAGCCGATCACGTCGGCAAGGCGCGGGTAGGTCTCCGGCTCGCCGTGGGTCATGCTCAAGCCACCGCCGGCGGTGACGTTAAACCCTAGCAGATGATCACCCTCGGCAATTGCGATAAAGCCGAGATCGTTGGCAAAGATATCGACGTCGTTGCTCGGCGGGATCGCGACCGCTATCTTGAATTTGCGCGGCAGGTAGCGCTTGCCGTAGATCGGCTCTTCGTCCTGCCGGCTTGAAGACAGCAGTTCTTCATCCAACCAGATTTCATGGTAAGCCGTAGTCCGAGGCGTCAAATGCTCGCTGATACGGCGCGTGTATTCGTAAACTTCCGCATGCAGCCGCGATTGCTGCGGATTGGGATTGCACATGACGTTGCGGTTGACATCGCCGCAGGCGGCAATGGTGCTCAGCAAGGCGGCATTAATTTCGGCAATGGTCTTTTTCAGGTTGCGCTTGACGATGCCGTGCAGCTGGACAGTCTGCCTTGACGTCAGCCTTATGCTGTTATTGCACCAGATGTTGGCGATGCGGTCCACTTCCAGCCATTGCGTCGGCGTGCAAACTCCGCCGGGCATACGGATACGCACCATAAACTGGTAGCGCGGCTCCAGCTTCTGCCTGCGGCGTTCGTCGCGCAAGTCGCGGTCGTCCTGCTGATAAATGCCATGATATTTGCATAGCTGGGTGTCGTCCTCGGCCAGCGCCCCGGTCAGCGTATCTTGCAGGCTCTTGCTTAAAGTGCCGCGAAGATAGTTGCTCGCATCCTTAATCCGCTCGACGTCAGCCTGTTTTGCCAATTGTTCCGGAGTGATATCGGTCATCGTTTAAACCTCATTTAACACACAAGTATCTGCCGGAATGCAGACCTTCCAGGTTTTTAAAACCTGGAAGGTCTAAATCGCGGCTGGGACGGTTTTTTGCAACCCTCTACGTAGCTAGTGAGCCTCATTTAATACACATCCCGTTGATAGCGTTTTGTTTTTTGCAGGTTGGCAACATAGTCTTCCGCATTGTCCGTACCGCTTTCGGCCGCGACAATGTTCAGCAATTCCTGATGCACGTCATTCGCCATGCATTTTGCGTCACCGCAGACGTAAACATGAGCGCCTTCCTGCAACCACGCGTACAACTCCTTGCCGTGTTCGGCCATCCGGTGCTGGACATAGATCTTTTGCTGCTGGTCGCGGGAGAATGCAACATCCATGCGGGTCAACACCCCGTTCTTGAGATAACGCAGCCATTCGGCCTGATACAGAAAATCGGTCTCGAAATGCTGGTCGCCGAAAAACAGCCAATTTTTGCCCGGCGCGCCCACCGCTTCACGCTCTTCGATGAAGGCGCGGAACGGCGCGATGCCTGTGCCGGGGCCGATCATGATAATCGGCGTAGCCGGGTCGACCGGCAGCTTAAAATTATTGTTGTGGTCGATATAAATAGGAATAGCCGCATTCTCATCTATGCGCTCGGCCAGAAATGTCGAACCGACCCCTTTGCGCTCCCGGCCATGCGCCTGGTAACGCACCGCCGCCACGGTGATATGCACTTCGTCGGGATGCTGTTTCAGGCTGGAGGCAATCGAATACAAACGGGGCGGCAGTTTGCGCAGGCAACCGATGAACGCCTGCGGCGATAGCTGCCCGATTGGAAAATCGGTTATCAGGTCAATTATTTCACGGCCATACAGATAGTCGTTCAGTTTTTGTTTGTTTTGCAGCAACTGATCCAGCTTCTGGTTACCTGCTAATAAGGCGTATTTTTGCATTACCGGCCGGGTAATGGCCGTAATTTCATAATGCCGGAACAGCGCGTCATAAAGAAAGCCTTCCTTATTGTCATCAAGCGTAACCCATTCCGTACCGGCAAAGTGCAGCGTCTGTAGCAGGGCATCGATCACGTCAGGCGCATTGGTCGGATAAACGCCGAGCACATCGCCCGGCTCGTAAGCCAGGCCGGAGCCTTCCAGCGAAAATTCAAGGTGATGGGTTTCCTTCAGCGAACCCCGCCCGTTCAGCACGATGTTTTCCAGCAACAGCGCAGGAAACGGATGCTTACGTGAATAGACAGAGGAGCTTGCAACAGACGGAGACGCGGGCTCTGCCGTTTGGGAGTTGGCTTCCAGCCGCAGGGACAGTACATTCAACACCGCATCCATCCACGCTTCGGCGCTGGACTCGTAGTCCACATCGCAATCAACCCTAGGATGAATTCGTGTTGCCCCCAGCTCTTCCAATCGGTGGTCAAAATCAATGCCGGTTTTGCAGAAGAACTCATAACCGGAATCGCCCAGGCCCAGCACCGCGAAGTGCATTTGCTGGAGAGTCGGAGCGCGCTTGCTGAATAAATAATCGACCAATTCCTTGGCATTGTCAGGCGGTTCGCCTTCGCCGTAAGTACTGACAATGACCAGCAGGTTTTTCTCGGCTTTCAATTGCTGCGGCTTGTAATCGCCCATTTTTTTGACGACTGTTTTTAAGCCGCGCCCGGCGGCCAGGCTGTGCAGCTGCTCAGCCAACGCTTCACCGTTGCCGGTTTGCGAACCGACCAGAATGGTAATATCGGCAATATCGGCGGCGCTTGGGAGGGATGGCAAATCCTTTGCAACCCGCCCGGTCACATACCCCCCAACCCAGGCAGCCTGCTCCGGCGATAAAGTCGAAAAAAATTGTTGGAGCAGATGATATTGATCGTCGTTTAACGGCGTCTGGCTGCGTTCTGGTAATAATATCTGCATATAAATCCCCCGGTTCTTGGGATGAGAAATAACGCGATATTTACGGCTTTACTTATCAGGCTACGCCAAGCCGGCCGGACCGGCAATAGCGGTCATTACGTAAGTTTTGGCAAAAAAGCCGGCAAGCTGATTCAAACGTCTGGGCCTCAGCAACTTTTGCTAAACAAACGTCGTAGGGTACGCATCGCGTACCTTTTGGGATTTGATCCAGAAAAACGGTACGCAATGCCTACCCTACCGTATTAACCGGGACACGACATTAAGCTGTACTTAAAAAACCGCGCTAAATTATGCTACGCTCTTCTAAAGGGCATATAAATTTAAGCGGCAAGATTTTTATTAACGCGTTTCCGTTCCACTTACCAGGAGTCAAACCATGCTAATCGGCCTACCTAAAGAAATTAAGGACAACGAAAATCGAGTCGGTCTGACGCCAGGCTCAGTCAGGGCGTTAACGCGCCGGGGCCATCAGGTGCTGGTACAAAGCGGCGCCGGGGAAGGCAGTTCGCTTTCGGACGAAGAATATCGCTCTGCCGGAGCCCAAATCGTTCCCAACGCGGAAGATGCGTGGGCGGCAGACATGGTGGTCAAAGTCAAGGAACCGATTGCCTCGGAATATTCCTATCTGCGCCAGGACTTGCTGCTGTTTACCTACCTGCATCTGGCCTCCGATAAGCCGCTGACCGAAGCCCTGTTAGCCAGCGGCACCACCGGCATCGCCTACGAGACCGTCCAGACCGATGACGGCAGTTTGCCTTTACTGATACCGATGAGCGAAGTGGCGGGCCGCATGGCGACCCAGGCCGGCGCCACTTATCTGCAAAAATCGCACGGCGGCCGCGGCGTACTGATCGGCGGCGTGCCGGGCGTCGCGCCCGCCAATGTCATCATTCTGGGCGGCGGCATCGTCGGCACCAACGCCGCTCGGGTAGCGGTCGGTTTGGGCGCGCAAGTTACGGTGCTGGACATCAGCCATGCGCGCCTGAAATATCTGGATGATATTTACCGAGGCCAACTGCAAACCCGCATCAGCAACGAATCGACCATCGAAGAGGCCATCGAAACCGCCGATCTGGTCATCGGCGCGATTTTGATCCACGGCGGACGAGCGCCCTGGCTGATCACCCGCGACATGCTGCCGACCATGCGCAAAGGCTCAGTGATCGTGGACGTGGCCGTCGACCAAGGCGGCTGCGTGGAAACCACGCGCCCGACGACTCACAGCCATCCTACTTATGTCGTCGACGACGTAGTGCATTATTGCGTTGCCAACATGCCGGGAGCCGTACCGCGCACCAGCACCTTCGCGCTGAACAATCAAACGGCCAAGTACGCCTTGCAGCTCGCCAACGAAGGCCTGGACGCTCTGCGTAAAGACAAGGCGCTGCAATACGGACTCAACACCTATCGCGGGGCCGTGACATACCCTGCCGTCGCAGAAGCGTTCGGCATGAAGCATACCGATCCGGTGCAGGCATTAAGTGTATAACCTTGAACTTGATCTTAAGGTTTCAAGCACCCGTTTGGGTTGAGTCTGACGCTGACTTTCTCAGTTCGGGCATAACCTGTCAGTGAGAGATCGATTGTACGGCGATAATTTTTTATTGTTTTTAAAGTTGTAGTCTAGCCATGAATGCGGAACTTACTTCCTAAGGTCGCCTCCCAATCTCACATCCTCATTAGTTTTAGATGAAAACCATGTTAAATGTGAGTGTTATTCGTTAGCTTTCTTGAAATTATGTATAAACACTTATTCACGATCCATGGTTTAAAGTGTTTTATGGTATTGCCGGTTCTGGAAGGGCTACATTTTTTCCTTGGCGATTGATCGTACCTGCACCTAGAAATGGGCGAAAGTGCGACCAGCATCAAAACCACAATAATGGAGTTTAGATTTATTGTTGAGCGTCTAAATGTTTTCTACTTTGGAGAAGATCATGAACAATATGAGTAGATTGAGTGCCCGTCATCTTTTAGCATACATGATGGCCGTCTTGCTGAGCTACGGAAGCTTGGCAATCGCAGCCAGCACTGCCCCCAGCACACCCCCCGACTCAGTGTTAGACTTTCCTGGTGGCTTGGCGTGTAGCTTTGCTCTCAGTATTGAGATTTGGGATGGAAAGCAGCACGACAATGTGTTCAAGGACAAGAACGGTTTTGTGCGCTCCATCACTGCTGGAACTGGCTCCGCGCTGCGTTTCACGAATCCAGCAAACGGTAAAACGTTATTTACGAAATCTGACGGCGCTGTAAACCACATAACGACGTATGCCCTAGATGGATCATTCACCGAGACTAACACGGGACACACTGTCCTCATCCTCTTCCCGACAGATACCCCACCAGGGCCATCGACGACGCTGTATGTGGGTAAAGTCGTCTTCATGTCCGACGCCGATTTTAACTTCACCTTGGTATCGGGAAGCGAAAACAAGACCGATATCTGCGCTGCTTTATCATAAACTTAGAAAAGCCGAACTATCTAAGAAGCTGTTTGGAAATTTCTCTTTTCGCCCCTAAGGTATCAATTTTGATTACGACATTAATAGTATGAGCACAAAAAACGAAAACATTATCCGAGCAATTTGAGTGATGGGGCGTGGCGTTATTTAAAACCGCATT
>DATBRD010000062.1:0-40013 GCA_036560465.1 Methylobacter sp. | reverse complement strand
TTTGCTCAATTACCTCTCTAATATCGTGGCTGGCCTGGTCGCTTATTCTTACCAGGATAAAAAACCCGCTCTTCTATTACGTGAGGCTGATTTGCTTCCGTTTCTTCATAACGTTTAAACCGAATTGAGGTTAAATTAATGACGATTACAGACAAATCATAGCGCCGTTTTATGTTATTCTAGGCGGCTAGTTTTTTTTGATTAAATTTCTCATATCACTTTATGCGAACTCGCGTTAAAATTTGCGGTTTTACCCGTGCTGAAGATGCTGTTTGTGCGGCTCAACTGGGCGTGGATGCAATCGGTCTGGTGTTTTATCCGCCTAGCCCGAGAAATGTTGATATTGATCAAGCGGTTAAAATTGTTAATGCTTTGCCTGCGTTTGTTTCGGTCATCGCTTTGTTTGTCGATGAGCAGGAATCTCAGATACGCAAGGTTCTGGATCAGGTGCCGATCGACTGCCTGCAATTTCATGGAGATGAGCCAGCTGAAGCCTGCAGGCTGTACGGCAAGCGTTATATGAAGGCGGTAAGAATGCAGGCCGCCACCGATGTTTCAGACTTGACTCTGCAATATCATGATGCGGCCGGGTTGCTGCTGGATGCCTATCATCCTGGAGCGAAAGGCGGTACCGGCAGCCGGTTTGATTGGGATTTGATCCCTGAACATTGCGCCCTGCCGATTATATTGGCGGGCGGCTTGGATATGAGTAATGCCAGACAAGCGGTGCAGACAGTAAGACCCTATGCTCTGGATGTCAGCAGCGGTGTGGAAACGGAAAAAGGTATTAAGGATGCGCTAAAAATGGCCGCATTCATACGTGAAGTTAATGAGGGTGACAGAATAATAATATGACAGAAAAATATAATATGCCCGATGAACGGGGACACTTTGGCCCTTATGGCGGAATGTTTGTCGCAGAAACATTGATCCCACCGATTCAGGAATTGAATGCTGCTTATCAGCGGTATTTAAACGATCCTGAATTTATAGCGGAACTGGATGCTGATTTACAGCATTACGTAGGTCGGCCTTCGCCTTTATATCATGCTGAACGCTGGAGTCGTGAGCTGGGCGGAGCGCAGATTTATCTGAAACGCGAAGACCTCAATCATACCGGCGCACATAAAATAAATAACACGATCGGCCAGGCTTTATTGGCTAAACGCATGGGCAAGACCCGCATCATTGCTGAAACCGGTGCCGGTCAGCATGGTGTTGCGACAGCCACAGTTGCAGCACGGTTGGGGTTAGAGTGCGTGGTTTACATGGGCGCTGTGGATGTTGCAAGGCAGTCTTTGAATGTGTATCGGATGAAGTTACTGGGCGCCAAAGTTGTCGCCGTTGAATCCGGTTCCAAAACCCTAAAAGATGCGTTGAATGAGGCGCTCAGAGACTGGGTAACTAATGTCGATAACACCTTTTATATTATCGGTACGGTTGCAGGTCCGCATCCTTATCCTGCAATGGTCAGGGATTTTCAAGCCATTATTGGCCGCGAAGCAAGACAGCAATGTCTGGATCAAGCCGGACGCTTGCCTGATGCCTTGGTTGCCTGCGTTGGCGGCGGATCAAATGCGATCGGCTTGTTTTATCCTTTTATTGACGACCGTTCGGTAAAAATGATCGGTGTTGAAGCGGCTGGCGACGGCGTTGAAACAGGCCGTCACTCTGCGCCGTTATGTGCGGGCCGTCCTGGCGTATTGCATGGCAATCGGACTTATCTGATGGAAGATGACGACGGCGAAATTATCGAGACACACTCCATTTCGGCCGGTTTGGACTACCCGGGTGTCGGGCCTGAACATGCATGGCTGAAAGATACCGGCAGAGCTCAATATGTCAATATTACTGACACTGAGGCGTTGGAAGGTTTTCATGCGCTGACCCGAATGGAAGGTATTATTCCGGCATTGGAATCAAGCCATGCGATGGCATACACCATGAAGCTTGCGCCTACCATGAAAAAAGATGAAATTATCATTGTCTGTCTGTCCGGTCGCGGCGATAAAGATATGCAAACGATGGCTCAACGCGAGGGGATAGAACTGTGAGTCGATTAGCTGCTACATTTGAACAACTAGCAAAAGCAGGCCGTAAGGCGTTAATTCCGTTTGTTACCGCAGGCGATCCTAGACCTGATTTCACCTTGCCGTTGATGCATGCCATGGTTGAAGCCGGTGCTGATGTTATCGAGCTGGGTGTGCCGTTTTCCGATCCGATGGCGGACGGCCCGGTTATTCAGCGAGCCAGCGAGCGCGCTTTGGACCATAAAATGAGCTTAAGACGCACATTGGCCATCGCGGCAGAATTTAGAAAAACCAATCAACAAACGCCGGTGGTGCTGATGGGTTATGTGAACCCTATTGAAGCCATGGGCTATGAAGAGTTTGCCAATGCCGCGCAACGGGCCGAGATTGACGGCGTTTTAACCGTTGATTTGCCGCCGGAAGAAGCGGATGAGTGTGTTGCGTTGTTAAAGGCGCGCGACATCGATCCGATTTTCCTGTTAGCGCCCAACAGTAGCGATGAGCGGATTAAAAAAATGGATGCAGCCGGTAGCGGTTATATCTATTATGTTTCGCTAAAGGGCGTAACCGGCGCAGGGCATTTGGATGTTGGGGATGTAGAAACCAAGCTCAACCAAATCAGAACAAATACACATTTGCCTGTGGCGATCGGTTTTGGTGTCAAAGACGCACAAACTGCGAAGACGGTTGCAAATCTGGGAAACGGGGTGGTTATCGGCAGCGCTTTGATCAGCAAAATCGAAGCAAATCTGGATGAACCGGAACGTGCCAAAAAAGAGATAGTCGAGTTATTGGGAGCGATGCGTCAGGCAATGGATAGCTAAAAGACAAGGTTTAGAATACGATGATGAAATACGATGGGGCATACGAATGAGTTGGTTTGAGAAGTTAATCCCTTCAACAATTAGAACCGAAGGGTCAAATAAAAAAGGCGCTGTGCCTGAAGGATTGTGGAATAAGTGCCCTAGCTGTAATGCAATTCTTTATAACACAGAGTTAGAAAGAAATTTTAGCGTTTGTCCAAAATGTGATCATCACATGCGTATTTCAGCCAGAACGCGCTTGAATATGTTTTTGGATGAGGGCGGTCATGAAGAGATAGGCAAAAATGTTAAGCCTGTCGATCCGTTAAGGTTCAAAGATAGTAAGAAATATAAGGACCGTATTACTCAAGCGCAAAAGCAGAGCAAAGAAAATGATGCGCTGGTTGTGATAAAAGGCCAGCTAAAAGGCAAAGATATTGTTGCGGCCGCCTTTGATTTCAGCTTTATGGGCGGGTCAATGGGATCAGTGGTCGGCGAAAAGTTTGTCCGTGGCATCAGCAAGAGCTTGGAGTTGGGCGTGCCGTTTATCGTGTTTACGGCCAGTGGCGGCGCACGGATGCAAGAGTCGCTGTTTTCATTGTTTCAAATGGCCAAAACCAGCGCGGCATTAACCAAGCTATCCGAAGCCGGGCTTCCGTACATTTCGTTTATGACTGACCCGACCATGGGCGGTGTTTCAGCCAGTTTGGCCATGCTGGGCGATATTAATGCCGCCGAACCCAATGCCTTGATTGGTTTCGCAGGTCCTCGCGTAATAGAGCAAACCGTCCGGGAAAAACTACCGGAAGGCTTTCAGCGTAGCGAATTTCTACAAGAGCATGGCGCTATTGACATGATTATCGATAGACGTGAAATGCGCGATAAAATAGCCGATGTATTAGCTTTGCTGATGGCGGGCAGAGACACTCCATCGCAACATTTTAGTGTCGAGATGGAAGCTGTGGCTATTGAAGATGAAGCGGTTGATGTTGACCATCACCCGGATCAGGAAGACTGATTTTTAATACCTGTTAATGATACATTTTGATTCGCTACAGGATTGGCTGAAGTGGCAGGAGAGCTTACATCCTCTAGTAATTGATTTGGGACTCGAGCGGGCGTCACAGGTTTTTCATGCCCTTAACCCAGATTATATTAAGCCTCCAACCATTACCGTTGCAGGAACCAACGGCAAAGGTTCGACAGTGGCTTACCTTGAGTCGATTTACACGGCGCAAGGTTATCGGGTAGGGGCTTATACATCGCCGCATATTCTGAAATATAATGAAAGAATAAAAATAGACGGCAAGCCAGTACCGGACGACGAAATTTGCAAGGCATTTGCAAGAATAGAGTCGGTGCGAGGCGATACTTCATTAAGCTATTTTGAGTTTGGTACGTTGGCGGCTTTGGATATATTCCACCGCGCCGGGGTTGATGTTCAACTGCTTGAAGTCGGCTTGGGCGGACGCTTGGATGCCGTTAATATTGTCGATCCCGATGTTGCATTAATCACCAGCATTTGCATTGACCATATTGAATGGTTGGGCGGTACGCGAGAAGCAATAGGACGGGAAAAAGCAGGTATCTTTCGAGCCGCAACTCCGGCTATCGTCGGTGATCCCGATCCGCCGGAATCATTGAGGCAGAGCGCTATTGAGCGGCATGCCTTGTCATATTGCATAGGTAAAGATTTTGGTTACAAAAAGCAGGCAATAGGATGGGATTGGTACTTTGCTGGCCGGCAAATGTTACAATTACCGGAGCCCGGCTTAAAAGGGGAGCACCAATACCGTAATGCATCTGCGGTCATTTTAGCAGTGACCCAGATGGCCGAGATCCTGCCGGTAACTGAAGCATCGATTAAACAGGGGCTAAAAAATGTTCATTTAGCCGGGCGGTTTCAATTGATCGACGGCGAAATACCCGTGCTGCTGGATGTGGGGCATAATCCTCAGGCAGTCAGAACACTGGCCGAATATGTAACGACTGTTTTTCCAGATAGACGCATCCATGCTGTTTTTTCAATGATGAAAGATAAAGATATCGCCGGCGTCCTGGAAATTATGAATCATGTAGTTTATGACTGGTTTTTTGCGCCGTTGGCAAATCCTAGAGCGGCTACGGAATCCGTTATGCGCGATATTTTTTCACAAAGTTCGGTAACCAATGTTTCATTTGGTTTTTCCGGCTTTAATGAAGCATTTTTGGCAGCAAAACATCAGTCACAACAAGGTGATCTGTTATTGGTTTTTGGATCTTTTTTTTTGGTATCTGAGTGCTTGGTTGAATTTGAGAATAAGTGAGTAGACGAAATGGATCATGAATTAAAACAACGTTTGATTGGTGCCGTCGTTGTTACGGCGCTATGTGCTATTTTTATCCCCATGCTGTTCGATGATCCTGTCGATAATAGTGGTCAGCTTGTAAGTGAGTTGAATATTCCCGCCCCTGCTGAATCAGGTGCAAGCACAGCCGATAAACTGCCGACCAGTGCCGAGCAGGTTTCAAAGTTGCCGGATCCTGAGCCTTTAGCTAATGAAACCGCTGGCGATACGCTTGAGAGTGCCGGGGCGGCGGAAGAAATTATCGAAGAACCTGCATCATCTGGCCAGCCTAAACAGGGAAATTCCGAAGAGACATTGTATGCCGAGTCTGAAGGCTATACTCGCGAGGATGCTGGTGCAGAAGAAGTCGTTGAACCGGAAGATAACCAGCCAAAATCGCGGATAAAACAGGCTCCTGCAGAACAGCCTTTATCTGTAGACGCTGCGGATGGTATCCGCAAAGGCATGACTCCAAAGGCACAAGTCAAAGAGCCGCGTATAGAAGCAATGGTTAAAGAGCCTGCAAAGGTTAAAAAAGTTGCAGAACCCATACGGCCCATAGTTAGAAAACCTGAAATTGAACCATCGATAGCCAGTAAAGAAAATGCGGCCAAAGCAGCGGCTTTACAGTCTGACCTTAAACAGCCTAATAGTGCAAAGAGTTTGGCTGCCGCTGTAGCCGAGGCAAAAAAACCGGTAGTTGCACCAAAGCCAGCTGAAAAATTGGTGCGTTGGTATATCCAATTGGGAAGCTTTAGTAAAAAAGAAAATGCAATGTCGCTTTGGGACAGTTTGCATGAACAAGGCTTGCCTGCCTCATTGGATACAGTTCAAACAGATAAAGGAACTTCGTATCGACTCCGCGTAGGTCCGGAACTTGATGGGAAAAAGGCAGCCGCAATGAAGGCAAGATTGGATAAATTGAATATAAAGGCAATCCTGATTTCCGAGTAATGCGTTTAGCTAGAGCATGATTTGGATAGATTTTACCCTTTTAGGGCTTATTTTTATTTCCTTTGTAATCGGACTGCTACGCGGATTTCTCAAGGAAGTTTTTTCATTAGTATTCTGGATTCTGGCAATCTGGGTGAGTTTAATGTTTAGTCGTGATTTTTCAGGTTTTCTGGAGTCGACTATCAGCCACCCGCCAGCCAGAATAGTTGCATCTTTTGTGGCTTTGTTTGCTATTACATTAAGTCTTGGCGGTTTAATCGGTTTTTTGTTGAGTATTTTGGAAAAAAAGACCGGATTAACTTTTATGGAACGTTTCGGCGGGATGGTTTTTGGCGTTGTTCGCGGCCTGATCGTTATTACTGTCGTTGTCTTACTGGCGGGATTGACACCTTTACCCAAAGATTCCTGGTGGACAGAATCAACATTGATTCCACCTTTTCAATTACTCGCGGTATGGTTGCGAGATCATTTTTCGTCAGGTATGGCGGAATACATCATTTATCGTTAATTTCTTTCGTTAATCTCTACAAATCAATGCAGGTTAAAAAATAATGTGTGGTATTGCTGGTATCGTTTCACATCAAGCTGTCAATCAAGAGCTATATGATGCTCTGACAGTTTTGCAACATAGGGGTCAGGATGCCGCAGGTATTGTGACTTGTGAAGCCGGGCGGCTGCATTTGCGCAAGGAAAACGGTTTGACCCGTGATGTTTTTACCAATGCCCAGATGCTGAAATTGAAAGGCAATATGGGTATTGCTCATGTGCGTTATCCAACAGCGGGTTGCACCAGTTCCGCAGAAGCGCAACCTTTCTATGTAAACTCCCCTTTTGGCTTGACGCTTGCGCATAACGGCAATTTAACCAACACCGCAGAGTTAAAAAAGGCCCTGTTTGTAGAAGACCAACGGCATATCAATACCGATTCCGATTCGGAAGTCTTGTTGAATGTTTTTGCTCACGAATTGCAGAGCTTGGGTAAATTGCAGTTAAGCGTAGACGATGTGTTTCAGGCAGTATCCGGAGTGCATCGCCGTTGTCGCGGAGCTTATGCAGTTGTGATTATGATTGCAGGGTTTGGGGTTTTAGGTTTCAGAGACCCTCACGGTATTCGGCCGATCGTATTCGGTGAAAGAAAAACCGGGCAAGAATCGGAATTCATGATCGCTTCAGAAAGCGTTGCTCTGGATGTGCTGGGCTTTGAACTTATTAGAGACATCGAGCCGGGCGAGGCGGTATTTATAGAAGAATCAGGCGTATTGCACACTAAACAATGCGCTGAAAGGACCGATCATTGTCCCTGTATTTTCGAGTATGTGTATTTTGCCAGGCCGGATTCGATTATTGACCGTATTTCGGTTTATAAGGCGCGTCTGCGCATGGGTGAAAAATTAGCCAAAAAGATACAGAGAGACTGGCCCGATCATGATATTGATGTGGTTATTCCGATTCCTGATACCAGCAGGACAGCGGCTTTGCAGATGGCAAACCTTCTGGGCGTCAAGTACCGTGAAGGTTTTATAAAAAACCGTTATATCGGCCGGACCTTTATCATGCCGGGCCAAAAAATGCGGGAAAAGTCGGTCAAGCAAAAGTTAAACGCCATCGGCCTTGAGTTTGAAGGCAAGAATGTGTTGCTGGTCGATGATTCAATTGTCAGAGGCACGACATCCGCGCAAATTATCCAGATGGCCAGAGATGCCGGCGCTAAAAAAGTTTATTTTGCTTCTGCCGCCCCCCCGGTTCGTTATCCTAATGTTTACGGTATTGATATGCCGGCAGCTCACGAATTGATTGCCCATGATCGTACTGAAGACGAAGTTTGTGTAGCAATCGGCGCAGACCGGGTGATTTATCAGGAACTGAATGACCTGATTGATGCAGTGCGCAAAGGCAATCTGGATATCGGGCACTTCGACACCTCTTGCTTTAGTAAAGAATACATCACCGGCGATATTGACGATGAGTATCTGGAGCGTACCGAGGCTTTACGCAACGATAGCGCCCAACAGCAACGAAACTCGGAAAACTTCATTATCGGAATGCAGAACGGGGATTAAGTTTCAAGCTGTAAATAAATTGCAGGTAATTTTTAATAAATAAAAACGTTGAATAAAGCGATGAAAGACATTAACTGGAACGATTACACGCTGGAAACCCAAGCAATAAGAGCCGGACATCGGCGTACTCATGAAGATGAGCACAGCATCCCTATTTTTGCGACATCCAGTTATGTGTTCAAGAGCGCCGAAGAAGCTTCTTTGCGCTTTACCGGCAAGAAGCCGGGAAATATCTATTCGCGTTTTACCAATCCGACGGTTAATGCTTTTCAGGAAAGGCTGGCATTGATGGAAAAAGGCGAGCGCTGTCTGGCCTTTGCCTCCGGAATGGCAGCTATTATGGCGGTCGGCATGGGCTTGCTTAAAGCCGGAGATCATGTGGTTTGTTCGCGCGGCGTATTCGGTAATACCGTATTGATGTTCCAGAATTACTTCGGCAAATTCGGGGTTGAGACCGATTTTGTCGACTTGATCGATACCGCAGCCTGGGAAGCGGCGATTAAACCGAATACCCGTTTTTTGTTTCTGGAAACACCATCCAACCCGTTAATTGAAATTGCCGATATTTCAGCGCTTGCAGATATTGCCCACAAACACGACTGCTTGCTGATTGTTGATAATTGTTTTTGTACGCCCATACTGCAAAAACCTTTGGAGCTGGGTGCGGATATCGTTGTCCATTCGGCAACTAAATATATAGACGGGCAGGGCCGTTGCGTCGGCGGCGCGGTTGTTGCCAGTGATGAGATCATAGAAAAGCATATTTATCCTTATCTTCGCACCGGCGGCGCGACTATGAGCCCTTTCAATGCCTGGGTATTTTTGTCCGGCTTGGAAACGCTGGCAATCAGAGTCAAAGCCCATTGCGACAACGCGTTTGAACTGGCTCTTTGGCTGGAGCAACAGACCGGTGTCGCCAAGGTTCACTATCCCGGGTTGTCATCGCATGCTCAGCACGAACTGGCTAAGCGCCAGCAAAGCCATTTCGGCGGAGTGGTCAGTTTCGAATTGACCGGCGGCAAAGAACATGCCTGGAAACTGATCGACGCCACTGAAATGCTGTCAATTACCGCAAATCTGGGTGATGTTAAAACTACCATTACTCACCCGGCATCCACCACGCATGGTCGATTGGCTCCGGAGGTCAGGGCGGCGGCCGGTATTAAGGACGGCTTGGTAAGAGTTTCAGTCGGTCTGGAAAATATTGAAGATATTAAGAACGACCTTTTAAGAGGTCTGTAAAAAAACAGGCGGGAGAGCGGCATTTAGATAATACGGCGGATTCGGTGCCGATCAAGGAATAATAGTTCCTTGATCGGCACCGCTGGTATTAATCGGTTTTTTATTGCCGGACTTGTCAATGCTGACAAAAGTAATATTGGTTTCAAAAACATGGGCAATGCAGCCGGTGTCGCGATCTTCGCAGGAAACCTTGACATTATATGTTGCCGACGTGTTACCGAGCCTGATCAGTCTCGATTCAAACTTCAAGATGGAACCGAGCTTGATGCTCTGTTTGAATACCACATTGTCCAGTCCAATCGTGACAAATTCATGGCCCGGAAACTGGAGATTGGCCGCGATATAGCCAATTTCATCAATCCACTGCAACAGATTGCCACCGAACAAATAGCCGTAATGATTTAAATGTTGGGGTAAAACCAGTTTATAGTGATCCATCGTGTGCCTCGTTGATCAGTATTCAGGTTTAAAGCGAAAAAATCATTGCCTTTAAGTGGCTGGTGACAATAAGACATCCAGTTTCTTTTGCTGGTCCAGTGCATACAGTTCGTCAAAGCCGCCGACATGATAATCGCCGATATAGATTTGAGGAACCGTTCTGCGGTTTGTTTTGCGCATCATTTCTTCCCTTAAGCCGGGTTTGGCTTCCACATTAATTTCCGTATAAGAAGTGCCTTTCTTGTCGAGCAGGCGTTTTGCCATCATGCAATAAGGGCAGATGTTGGTGGTGTAAATCAGTATTTCCGGCATATTTTTATTAAAGATTGCTAATATAGGTGCCGGGCATTTTATCGGTTAATACGTTGCTGTTCAATTCCAATGGCTATTGACAAATATTTGATCAATTCCCATGCCGCCTCCTGCATGTTTTTGCCGAATGCAACCACGCCGTCTTCATGTCCCAGCATGGTAAATAGAGAAGTCTGCGTTAGCTCGCCTGATTGGAATAATTGCTCGACTGCCGTCGCCATTTCAACCGTACCATACGGAACATCGGCACAGGTATGGGGCAAGCCTAGCGCTGCGGTATGCTTCCAGATTTCGGGGCTGTGTGCGTGAATTACAGCTTGAATGGCATTACACTGGGCATAAACACTGGCGTGGGTCAAAGATTCTGAAGAGGGTTTGCACAGACCGCAGGATTGAAGCCTGTTCTGGTGAGGTTCCGCTTTGAGGACAAGAGCGTAATCTTCGAGACTTAGATGCTCAATATGTCCGGTTTGAGTGCCGCTGATCATGAATTGATCGCTGTGAGGATCGATTCTTTGGCTGATATTGCCGAAGCCGATGTTGTCGTATCGCTCAGGGACCTGTCCGATAAGATCAAGCCGGACGAAGATAGTACGCCACGCGTTGATTTCGGTTAGCGAGAACGAGAGATCAACCGGCTGTTGCGTATGCTTTAGTTGATATTTTATTACGCCTTCTTGTTCCGTCATTTGGCTGGATGGCTGAGTAAGTATGAACGAGGCTACAGTATAGTTTAGAAAATAAAATACAGATAAAATGCAGAGTGTTATAAAATTGACGGTTCTCAAATTTGAAGGCCGATTTTGCCGTGACCGCTCCCGGCAGTCGTCGGCATTTCCTCCATATATGGAGGTCATCGGTAAACAAAAAACAGTGGCTTAACTTATGCGATGTCCGTTTTGTGGGGCGCAAGATACGCGAGTACTTGATTCTAGATTGGCAAACGAAGGCGATCAGGTTCGCCGCCGTCGCGAATGTAACGTTTGTAAAGAACGATTTACTACGCACGAAGTGGCCGAATTAACGCTGCCTCGCATTATCAAGCGCGACGGGATAAGCGAGCCTTTCGAGGAAAATAAACTACGCTCAGGTATGCTCAGGGCACTGGAAAAACGGCCGGTAAGCAGCGATGATATTGAAGCTGCGATCAATCGAATCAAAAAAGAATTGCGGGCGATGGGCGAGCGGGAAGTACCTGCTCAGGAGCTGGGCGAAAAAGTCATGAAGGAATTGAGCTTGCTGGATCATGTGGCATTTGTGCGCTTTGCCTCTGTTTACCGCAGTTTTCAGGATGTCAGTGAATTTACCGATATGATTAAGCACCTGCAAAAGAAATAATGACAGCGCCACGCGATGCTTTTTATATAGCGCAAGCCATTAACTTGGCAAGAAAAGGCCGCTATACCACCGACCCGAATCCGCGTGTAGGTTGCGTTTTAGTCAGGGATGATGTCGTGATCGGCGAGGGCTGGCATGTTAAAGCGGGCCAAGGCCATGCGGAAGTTGAAGCGTTAAAAAATACACCGGATGCCAAAGGTGCAACAGCCTATGTGACACTGGAGCCTTGCAGCCATCAGGGCAGGACGCCGCCGTGTTGCGATGCCTTGATAAAAGCAGGTGTCAGCCGGGTTGTTGCCGCGATGCAGGACCCAAATCCGCAGGTGTCGGGCAGAGGACTGGAGAGGCTCAAAGCGGCGGGGATTGAGGTTGTCTGCGGCATATTACAGGAAGACACACAGGCGCTGAATCGCGGTTTTATCAAGCGTATGACTGTCAACCGTCCGTTTGTGCGCAGCAAGCTGGCTATGAGCCTGGATGGGCGTACCGCCATGGCATCGGGCGAAAGTAAATGGATTACATCAGATAAATCCAGAGCCGATGTACAGCGACTAAGGGCGGAAAGTTCGGCGATCTTAACCGGCATCAATACAGTGTTGGCTGACGATCCGGCGCTGAATGCACGGGTAGAAGGAGATGTCGTGCAGCCGGTCAGAGTGGTGCTGGATACGCATCTGAACATGCCGATAAGCGCGCAGATGACAAAACTGCCGGGACGCAGCCTGATTTTAACCTGTGCGGAAGATCAGCAAAAACAGCAGATATTGCAACAGGCAGGTTTTGAAGTTTATCAATTAGCTTCCAAAAACGGGCGACTGGATTTACATGCCGTGATGGAGTTTTTAGCCGGGCAACAAATCAACGAACTGTTGGTTGAGGCCGGTTCCGTACTGAATGGCGCATTACTAGACGAAGGTCTGGTTGATGAAGTTATCATTTACATGGCGCCCTGTATTTTAGGTGATCAGGGACGCGGCTTGTTTAAGCTGCCGGGTTTACAGCAGATGGCCGATAAAAAGCAGTTAAAATTGCTCGATGTCAGACAGGTCGGCCCGGATTTAAAATTAACTTATATTCCATCATAGGATAACCATGTTTACAGGCATTATCTTGGCAGTGGGCAAAATATCGGCCATTGAGCGGAAAGCCGGTGATTGCCGATTGACCATAACGACCGGAAAATTACCGCTGCACGATGTCGTGCTAGGCGACAGCATTGCCGTCAACGGCGTGTGCCTGACCGCGGTGGAGCTGGGCTCAAACTATTTTTGCGCCGATGTTTCCAACGAAACCTTGTCCAGAACCATTCTAAATGCCGCGACAGTCGGTACTCCGGTCAATCTGGAGCTGGCCTTGACGCCGTCAACCCGGCTGGGCGGTCACATAGTCAGCGGCCATGTCGATGGCATCGGCACAGTGACCGAAAAGCAGGCGGACGGACGTTCTTTCCGTTTTAAATTTAAAGCGCCCGATAACTTGGCTAAATATATTGCCGAAAAAGGTTCTATTTGTATCAACGGCATCAGCCTGACCGTCAATGAAGTCGACGGCGCCGTGTTCAGTGTTAATATCGTGCCGCATACGCTTAAAGAAACCACTTTAGGCGAAGCGGTGGTCGGCACTAAAGTCAACCTGGAAGTGGATTTACTGGCTCGTTATATGGAACGGTTAATCAAGGGGGATGCGGCGGCCCAAAGTTCTGGCGGCATCACAGAAGAGTTATTGCAAAAAAGCGGTTTTTTAGGCTAAGCCCAAAGGCACAATGAATACTATCGAAGAAATTATAGAAGATTTACGCTTAGGTAAAATGGTCATCATAATGGATGATGAAGACCGTGAGAATGAAGGCGACTTGGTTATGGCGGCTTCTTTCACGCGTCCCGAAGACGTAAATTTTATGGCACGTTACGGCCGCGGCCTGATTTGCTTGACCTTGACTAGCGAGCGTTGTCAGCAATTACGCTTGCCGCTGATGGTCAATGAAAACAAAACTGCTCATTCAACCAACTTTACCGTGTCTATCGAAGCGGCAACTGGTGTAACCACTGGTATTTCGGCAGCCGATCGGGCGCGTACCATTCAATGTGCCGTAGCGGAAAATGCAAAAGCCGATGACTTGGTACAGCCGGGACACATATTCCCGTTAATGGCGCAATCCGGCGGCGTATTAAATCGCGCCGGACATACCGAAGCAGGTTGTGATTTAGCCAGGCTGGCGGGCGTTGAACCAGCGGCAGTTATCGTTGAGATACTCAATGAAGACGGCTCGATGGCAAGGCGGCCTGACCTAGAGGTGTTTGCCAAGCAACACGATCTTAAAATCGGCACGATCGCCGACTTGATCCATTATCGCATTCAGCACGAAAACACCCTGGAACGCATCAGCGAGTGTGCTTATCCGACTGAATTCGGCGATTTCAGGCTTTATGCCTATCAGGACCGAAATGACAATAACCTGCACCTGGCATTGGTCATGGGACAGGTTTCCGGTGACGATCCTGTTTTAGTCAGGGTTCATGCGCGCAATTTGCTGGATGATCTGTTTGCATCCAAGCGCAACGATTTCAGCATTTCCTTGCGTTCAGCCATGCAGAAAATAGCCAAGGAAGGGCGCGGGGTGCTGGTCGTTATCAGGCAAAGCGAAGACAATAAATCGCTGGCTGAACTGATACATCACTATCAACTGGAAGATCATGGCATTGTTAGCCCGGCACAAACTACCGGCACTGTAGATTGGCGCACTACCGGAACCGGCGCCCGAATATTGGCCGATCTGGGCGTGCATAAACTGAAAGTTTTAGGAACCCAAAAAAAATATGTCGCATTGTCCGGCTTTGATCTGGAAGTCTCTGAGCATGTCGGCTAAAAAATTAGCCCAGCAATATTACACGTTAATTACTTAAGTAGAGAAACATCATGTCAACATTAAAAACCTTTGAGGGCAATTTGCTCGTTCAAGGCGGAAAATTCTGCATCGTAGCTTCCCGGTTTAACAGTTTCATCGTTGAACAACTGGAAGCCGGTGCGATTGACGCGCTGGTGCGTCACGGTGCTAATAAAGATGACATTCATCTGGTTAAAGCTCCGGGTGCGTTTGAGTTGCCGATGGTGGTGCAACGCGTGGCAGCGGCTAAAAAATACGATGCGATTATTGCCGTTGGTGCAGTAATTCGCGGCGGTACGCCGCATTTTGAATATGTTGCCGGTGAATGCGTTAAGGGCTTGGCGCAAGTTTCCCTGCAATATAATGTACCTGTCAGCTTTGGCGTGCTAACTGTTGACAGTATTGAGCAGGCGATTGAGCGTGCCGGTACCAAAGCCGGCAATAAAGGCGCCGAAGCGGCTATGTCAGCCATCGAAATGGTAAGTTTATTTAACAATCTGGAAATCTAATGAGTCAAGCTCGAACCAATGCCCGAAAAGCGGCTGTACAGGCATTGTATCAATGGCAGATGGCCGGTCAGAACCTGAGTGAGATTGAACGGCAGTTTCTGGAAGAAGAGCGTTTGAAAGACGCTCAGAAAAGCTATTTTGCCGAGTTGTTTTACGGCGTACCTAAAAATCTAGAGGCCATAGATCAGGCATTGTCGGAATTTGTAGATCGTCCTGTTGATACGATCGACCCGGTCGAAAGGGCGATTTTAAGAATCGGTGTGTATGAATTGTTGCATCGCTTGGACATGCCGTATCGGGTTGTTTTAAATGAAGGCATCAATCTCGCCAAATATTTTGGCGCCGACGGTAGCCACAAGTATGTGAACGGCATACTGGATAAAGTTGCTCAGCAAAAAAGAGCGATGGAAATCAAGGGTAAGGCGAAAGTTGAAAAATAAAGGCACCTTATGCCAGTTTCTGAATTTGCCCTAATCCAGCGATTCTTCACCCAGCAGAAAGTCAAAAATCCATCAACGCTTTTGGGCATAGGGGATGACTGCGCGTTGTTGTCCATTCCCGAGGGTTTCGAGTTGGCGATCACCACCGACACGATGGTGGAAAATGTGCATTTCTTTGCCGGCACTGACCCGGAACTGCTGGGCCATAAACTTCTGGCCGTCAATTTGAGCGATCTTGCTGCGATGGGCGCAAAGCCCGTTTCCGTGACACTGGCATTAACGCTGCCCAAGGTTGATGAAAATTGGCTGACGGCTTTTGCAACAGGCCTCTTAAGTCTGGCCGAGCGCTATTCAGTGGATTTGATCGGTGGCGATACCACATCCGGCCCGTTGACATTGACCCTCCAAGCCATGGGCCTTGTTCCGAAAGGCCGGGCGCTGATGCGCTCAGCAGCGATGCCGGGCGATTTCATTTATATGACCGGTTTCTTGGGTGATGCCGGGCTGGGCTTGAAGATAAAGCAAGGTTATATCTGTGCTGACTCAGAAGCGGCTTTAACCCGGTTTAACCGGCCGGAACCGCAAATTGAAGCAGGGCGGGCATTGATCGGTATCGCCAATGCTTGTATCGATTTATCGGACGGCTTGGCGGGCGATCTGGGCCATATTCTGGAAAAAAGCCGGGTAGGTGCCTGTCTTGATTGGGACGCGTTGCCGTTGTCAAAAACGGTGCAGGCCTATATCAACAATACCGGTGATTGGTCTATGCCGCTGACCGCCGGTGATGATTACGAGCTGTGCTTTACGGTAAGTCCCGAGCAAGCTACGCAGTTGACCGTAGCGGCGACAAGAATCGGCGTCATTGAGTCCCAGCCAGGTTTGCGGGTGAATAAGTCTGGCAATATCACACCATTAGAGGTAAAAGGTTTTGAGCATTTTTCTTAATACCCAGCTGGGCAAAAATAAGCTGACACCCAAGCAGATACTATCTGATCCGGTGCTGTTTCTGGCTTTTGGTTTTGGCTCCGGTTTGGCAAAAAAAGCTCCCGGCACCTTAGGTACTTTGGCGGCCATTCCGGTTTACTGGCTGTTTGCGCAAACCAATATCTTCGTTTATAGCCTGTTGACACTCATCGTGACAATTGCCGGAATCTGGATATGTGACATAGCCGCAAAAAAACTGGGTGAGCATGATTTTGGCGGTATCGTTTGGGATGAGATTGCAGGCTACCTGATCACCCTGTGGGTGGTTCCTTTTACTTGGCAGGCTATGGTGCTGGGCTTTATTTTGTTTAGAATCTTCGACATACTCAAACCATGGCCGATCAGCTGGGCTGATCGCAAGGTATGCGGCGGCTTGGGCATCATGTTGGATGACGTGTTGGCCGGTGTGTTTGCCGGCGCCGTTTTGTTTTGGGCTTCGAGCTATTTTTGATCGTAACCCCCGATAAGTTCTTGTAAGAACTTTGCCGCGCCTTTATCGTCATTGTATGGGTGGGTTGTCCGGTTCCTGTTAATGCCGCTTAAAAACCATTAACGTAATATCATCAACAAAAACTTCACGGCGGCAAAACTGTTTTAGCTGTTCCAACAGCGTTTCAATGATGACCTGTGGAGATTGTTGGGCATGTTGAATAAAAATATCATTGACGCGCTTTAGTCCGAAAAACTCGCCATCAGCATTTTGCGCTTCGGTTAAACCGTCGGTATACAGCAGAATTAATCCGCCTTTTGACAGCGTGGTAACTTTTTCTTCAAATACCACATTCTTATACACACCCAGTATTAACCCGTCCGCATCCAATTGCTCGCATTCCGATTGAAAAGGATTGAGCAGCAACGGAGGCGGGTGACCTGCATTGGCAAAACTCAGCTGGTGAGTTGCAATGTTGTATTGCAAATAAAACAACGTAATAAAGTAGTCGGATTTATCTAAATCCTCAAAAAGAAAATTATTAAGAATTTTCAGGGTTTCTGAGGGTGTCGCTGAGATGCTCGCCTGAGTTCGAATCGCGCTACGGGTCTCCACCATAAACAGGGAAGGGCCGATGGAATGGCCGGAAACATCGGCAATAACCATGTCCAAATGGTCTTCATTGCGGTAAAAATAATCGAAATAATCGCCGCCAACCTTATCAGCCGGCAAGCAATAGCCGGTGATTTCAAAGTGGCTGGATTTGATCGGCGCCGAAGGTGAAAGTGATGCCTGAATGCGCTGGGCAATTTTGATTTCACTCTGCGCAATAGCCAGATTTATCTGCGCTTGGCGAATTGCCGCCTCGGTGGCTTTTCGCGTTGTAATGTCTACGATCGTGCTCAGCACCAGTGTTTCTTCCTTGCTATCGATCAGGCTGAGGCCTATTTCAACTGGGAATTCAGTGCCGTCTTTGCGCAACCCGTAAAGATCTCGTCCGGCTCCCATTGGTCTCGACACAGGAGCGGAGAGATACGCGTCGCGATAGCCGACATGATGGTTGCGAAAGCGTTCAGGCACTAATATTTCAACCGGTTGGCCAATTAATTCAGAGCGGGAGTATCCGAAAAATGCTTCCGTTTGCGAATTGACCATCTCGATGGCTCCAGATTTGTTGACCATCACAATAGCATTGGGTGCTGATTCCACCGCTTGCCGAAACCGATGCTCCAGGCGCTTGCGCTCTGTAATATCGTGAACGAAACCGCTAAAAATATAGATATTTCCAAGTTTCAAGGATGAGATGTTAACTTCAACGGGGAATTCAGTACCATCGCGCCGAATGGCGGTCTGTTCAATCGATTTATTTAAAAATGGTCCAACCCCGGTACGTAGAAATCTTTCCAAGCCCTGCCGATGCGCATCGCGTTGTGCAGGTGGGATGATTAACTCATCAAGGCGCCTTCCGATAGCTTCCTCTTTGGTCCAGCCGAATATTTTCTCTGCTGGATGGTTCCAGTCGGTAACAATGCCGTATGAGTTCATAATCACGATTGCGCTCAAGGAATTTTCAATGATCAGACGGACGCGTTTTTCACTTTCGATAAGCGCTTCCTGAAAATGCACTTTGGCGGTGACATCCCTATCAACTCCTCGCCATTTAATAACTCTGCCAGCGGTGTTGGTAATGGGCAAGCCGGTCGATTCAGTCAGTATCTGTCGACCATCTTTGTGCTGATAGTGGGAAAGCACTGCATAAAAAGGCTGGTGACTGTTTGAGTATCGCTGCTGTTTTGCTTTGTCCTGCGGTGTTAAGAATTCGGTATAGTGTCTGCCAAGCACTTCATTCGGACTATAACCCAGTATCTGTGTCACAGCATTACTGCTATAGCTATAGTATCCGTCAGGGTCCTGCTCCCATAACCATTCACCGGCCATTTCCGCCATCTGCCGGAAACGTTCTTCACTTTCTGCTAATGCCGATTCAGCGCTAAGGTTCTCGGAAGAGCTATCATGGATCAGTAAAACAATGTCGGTTTTATTGGACTCATGGCCGGATAAGGCAAAGAGCGATATTAAGGCCCGGATTTTCTCGCCGGTTTTGGTGACTATTTCTGCGGTAAAGCTTACCGCTCCAGGTTCACGCTCCTTACCTACATCCCTGTAGGCAAAGCTTTGACTGGTGTTTTTATCTATTATCTCGGCGATGGTCGCCTGCCATGTTTCTTTGTCGTTTCCGGCAGCGTAAATAAGGTCAGCAGGCTTGCCGATCAGCTCTTGTTCGCTATAACCTAAAAAAGTCGTGGCTGAAGGGCTGAGCTGTTTAACGCATGGTACGGCATGCCCTGAATGATCCAACTCAAGGACAAGAATGTGGGGAGTGGGCAGGTGCATGAATTGGGTGGATTTAATCAAGTTCATCGTCCGCTCATGAATTACCGCTAAAGAACAAAAAAACTTACTCTGGGCAAGTCCAACTACCAACCGATGATAGAAAACTCAACATCATTTAGCAATCTATTTAGTGCGGCTGTGTGATGCGTAGAAGATATTAGGGTGGCAGCCTTGATGAACTTAAATTGCAGGCGTTTGTGATGAAATACCGATAACCGCCAGCCGCCACTGGTAGGCTAGCTACGCCGAAGCGACGGATTTATGGCGATTTCAAGGGGACGATCTTTAAGATAGGCTCAGGCAGACACTAATGCTGTACCGAAACCAGGAAGGGAATGAAATTGTGCTGTACCGTATTCAATCAATACTTAAATACAATATTGGCATGGATCCGATTGTTGCCCGCCTTGGTTGTTCCCGCCTCAACAGTGTTAAGCGCCGTCGCAAAGGCAATATTGCCCATAAAATACTCGCGCCATTGATAGCGTGCACCAATGCCGGTGCCGCTCAGGTTCCAATCCTTGACTTGCCCCGGCGTTGTGCTTTGCAAGCTACCGTGTCCATAATCGTAAAATGCAAATAAATTGACTTTTTGCCAAGCAGGCGTAGTGACTTCGAATTTCACAATCTGGCCGCTATCAGCCCCGGTTTCACGCTGTTCATAGCCCCTCACATCAAAACTGCCGCCAATGCCAAGTTGCTCTCCGGCTATGAGTGGAGCATGACTCTCCTGACCGCTAAAAGTGGTTTGTACCAGCCAGTCTTTAACATAGACCGAAAAATTACTGCCAAAGCGCAATAAATCCCAATTTTGTTTGGCATTAAGGCGGGCCGCTTGATAATGTGCCTGGGTATTGTGTCCGCCGAAGTCAGTATTGCCTACCCACTGTATGTAATAGCTGGTGTGGGTGTTTTGCCAAGGATATTCGCCTTTATAAAGTACACTGAACGGCGCACTGCGAACATTGGCACCTACCTGCGTATTTTGAAATTGAATATCATTGATGAAATAGCGGTTATCAATGCCTAAATCCAGGCTGTGCTCGTATTTGCCCAGCTTTGGTAAGAATTGCTGATAATGGATGCCGTACATTTCACCCGATCCGGTGACCGTTAAATCGGTCGCTACCGTGCCAGTGTTAACCGAGGAATTAGCATAGTAAGCGCTCAGCCAGCCTTTGAGTTTATATATAGGCAAACTGTAGCTGCCGCCGTACTGTCGAACGGTGTCGGCATGATCAGGGGAGGTTGAGTAGCTTCCGTTGACGATGTGATCCAATCCCCACAGGTTGCTGTACTGCAATGCGCCGGTCATCCGGTAGTCGCCCGAAGTCGGGGTGCCGTAATTATTGACAATTAAAGATGCCTGATAGGGCCTGTGTTCGGATACGGCAACATTCGCATCTAATTTGTCAGGGCTTTTACTGGGTTTAAAGAGGACTTGCACCTGTTTCGAAGGATGTTTATTGGCTACCTTAATCGCTTCGGACAAATCCTGGGTATTGGGCGATTCAGACTTACTGAGAACAGGTAAACTGGCAATAATGTTGTCGCGGGTAAAGTAACTATTACCGGTCACTTCGGTCTCGCCCAAGCTAAAGGAGATAACTTGCAGTTTGACATCACCGGTAGACAGTGTTTGTGGCGGCACTATAACCCGATAAAACGGATATCCCTGTTCGCGAATTATCTGCTCTAATCCCTTGCTGACTTCCTGCAGTTCTTTAAGCGTGTAAGGCTTGTTTTGTAGCGGTTTAAGATAGTCGTCAATAAACGTTTTGGAGAGTGGCGATGAACCTTCAACCGAAAAATGTTTAACGTTAAACTTGAATTCCGGCGGTGCAGCGGCAGCCAAGCATAAGGCTTGAGGAATTAAGCATAAACCGGTAGTTATCAAGGATGATTTAATCAAGCGGGCATTGAACCAATAAAATCCTTTATTCCCTTTTTGTTGCTTTCTCATGATTTTTTATATTGTGTATCTAAACTATTTTCTGCACTAGCTGTGTAAAGGCGTTGAAGTATAACGCCTTTACAATCACAAGCAACCTTCAAGTGAGTTGTCAGGTTCATCGCCGTCAAATAAATTTTCTGGACTGGGTTGGTTATTTTGTGTCGTCTCATTTGATTGAATGGGAGATGTCGTAGTTTCGCCATTCTTATTTGTAGAACCGGTTTCACCTTCTTTTAGTTTTGCCGTGTTTTTACTAGAGTTAGAATCAACGCTAGCTCTACCTTTAGTTACATTAACAGATGTATCTCCTTTGGCGGGCGGCTTTTCCTTAAACACTGCTTTGGGATCAGATTTATTGGTATCCGGTCTGGGCTCATTAGGCTTAGGGGCATTCGGCGGAGTGCGATATACCTGGGGCTGCGAGTTTGCATTGGGCAACGAGAGGCTAAACCCCTCATTCACATCATGTTCTACTCCGTCGTTAGTTCTGACGAACATGGCGTCTTGCCAAGTCGTTTGGTTAAGACTTGTTCCGTCTGTTTCAGTGTCACCACCGGAGCCTCTAATGCCGATAGTGGCAACCGGCGTGTCGAGGGTATAGGCATTATGGTCGTTCTTGCCGATACTGCCGGTTAGCGCTCGCAGTCCACCATTTGCCAAACGCAATAAGACCTGATCTTTTTTTCCTTTAATCTGATAATTATATTGTTTAATATCCAGCTCACTGTTGGCTTGCAGCGTGATTTTTTGCCCATCAGGAAATACCAGAAGCGCATAACTATCTTTTTCACTTGAAATAGTGTCGGAGTTATACAAAGGGTTGCCCAATGATAAAGGGCGTTCTTTTGCATTTTTGTCGGCACGGTTTATGGCGCTCACATCACCTTTAATGTCAACCACACGAGCCACTACGCTCTGCTCGGTTCTTTCCGCATTAGCTGCGGCTTCTTTTCTCCCCTTTTCTTCACATGCCTGGTCACAAATACCCACAGTAAACTCTGATTTTTTGGAGTCGGGTTTAACGGTGGCTGTAGGTGTCTTTATTTGAAAGCTGTCCGGGTTACCCTTGGCTATATCTCCGGTGCTGGCATTAACTCCGCCTTGATGTAGCACCATTTGTGCAGTTTTATTGGCAGACTTGCTGTCATAATGATTGATAGTAAAGTTACTGTCCGGGCGAACGGTAACCTTGGCGCCATCGGTAAATTCGATAATGACAAAACTGCGCTCGGTAGTTTGAATATTATCGCCCTGAAAAATTTCCGTGTCCTTGCCGAGAATACGAGGCGCAGCCCCGGGTTGTTGCGCGGCGTTGCTGCCTTTCACAAAACTGATATGACCAACGACTTGAGGATCGGCAAAGGCTGGCAAGGCGAAGATAAATAAGCATAGCCATAAGCCATAACTTTTAACAAGTTGTGTTATTTGAATAGGCATGGTGGTTCTACAGAAAGAGGATGAGTAGACTATCATTTAGTGCACTGTTTGGAATTTTTGCCTTTTCCTGAGGAGTCTGTAGACTCGCCAGTGCTGCTATTAGACTTAGCCAGTTCATCGCTTAACAGTTGCCCTGATTGAGGTGTTGTCCCCAACACTCCGGCAATAACTTGCTCGGTGGAATCCGTTACGGTATTGCTTAAGGCCTCAGTTGTGCTGTCTGTGCTAGTACGGGCGCCCGTACCGCCATTAAAATATTGCATATAAGAACCGGCATAGCTTCCGCTAAGTGTACCACCTGCCAGCGTGATGCCGTTGGGCGCGGAAATAGGCGCATTAATAGAGAGAGTGTCGCCATTATTAGCCGTAAGACCGACACTGCCACCACTTGAAGCAACCGCCCCGTTAACGGTCAGGGGAGACATCGCTTTAATCATAATATTGCCGGCAGCATTAACGACCGTTTTTCCAGGGCTAAGGGCAGTTGAGCCAAGAATAAATCCGCCAATATTTTCAACATCAATCCAACCATTGGCAGCGTTCAGGCGGTTCATGGCGGTCACTCCCTTGGTGCGTGAATAAATATTACCGCCCGCACTAATGTCCAGCATGCCGCTGACATAATTTGATCCGATAAGACTGACATCACCGCTGCTGTTGATTTTAAGATTGGCGGCTGTAATTGGTGCCGAACTTTGCAATATTGAGCCAACTGCTGTAAGTGTAACATCGCCGCAGCTACCTGTTATTGAGCAGGTGTTGATGCCGACAATATTGTACTCATGGTTATAGTAGCCGGCTGAAGTAGTACCACCGCTCATTTGTACGACGTTGAACCCTTGTCCGTTATTAAAGGTAAAACTATGACCCAAAGTTTTTGCGGCGAGATTGGTGATGTTATTAGCTGCGCTAAGTATTACTTCGCCATTTGCCTCGATCCCCAGATCCTGGACATTAATGGCAGTCGTACTTTGGGTGATACCGCCGTTGCTGATTAAGCCTATGCGAGTCGTTGCTGCATTTCTGTCGGTAATGGTTGAGACGCCGCTGGTGATGCCGCTAACAAAAATATCCCCCGTTAAATCGCTGCCGATGCCAATTGTGGGCGATAAAATTCGCCACAGCTCGGTTACGCTCAGGCAGGTTCCAGGTCCACCGATACACGGCGCACCGACAGTGATTGGGAGGCCGTCAGTATAGGGTTGGATGCTTACCAAATTGCCAATGACTCTACCAGAGCCTGCTGCATCCCATGTCAGTGCATCTGTTTCCAGTTCCACTTCTGCGGAACTATTAATAAGATTATTGATATTTAGAGCGGTGGCCGAAAGATAGATGTCGCCAATTGTCGAAGTAATCCCTCCGTTCACCGAGAGAGAGGAGGAGGCTTTGATCATAATATCATCGTATGCACTGACAGTTCCCAGAGTTGTACTGCTGCTAAAACTCTCAACATCAATGAAACCGTTAGTTGCGTCTAGAAGGCTAATCAAGGGTGCATCTATATGTAGTCCGCCTGAGCCGGTGATGTTGTTATATGCGCTAATAAGCACATTACCAGCAATAATATCCGGGCTTGTGCCCGTGCCGAACACGGAGCCGCTAATCGCTTTTAGATTGACCGTGCCTGTACCTGCATTGATTTGGTCGGGTATAAGCAAGTCGCCTGAATTGGCAGTTAGCGAAACATTTCCGTTGTTGGTGGTAATGCCACTAACGCCATCTACCGTCGTTACGTTAATCGGATTAGCAGAGGTATAACTAAATTGGCCGCTAGGGCTGGTAGCCTTGCCTGAAATTACACCGGCACCATTAGCCTGGTTTAGTGTCACTGAAGCCCCTGATAGACTCAGTCCAGGTAAAGCGGCGATTGTTGCGCCAGCTTGCTGGGTAATAGCGCCGCCGGAAGTCAGGTTTAATGCGCTGGAAATGTGAGTCAGTGCCAGTGCCGACTTAATGTCGATGGCACCGCTACTGGCATCGCCAATGCGCAGCACAGGTGCCGTGATGGTATTTAACTCAGCGTTGCTTAGTTCGAGCGTACTTAATGCATCGCCGGTAGTAGTGGCGGCAACGTCAATGGCATTGGCGCTTAGCAGGCTGACAGAGTTGCTGCCATTGATTGTGCCGCCAGCTAGTGCCATTTTACCGGCTTTAAGGCTAACGTTGCTGGCGCTGATTGGAGCGCTATTGGTGACCATACCTGTGTTGTTTAACGTAACGTCGTCATTGGCTGCCGTATTGCTGATTCCAGTGAGCGTTAGGTTCGCTGCGGTGTTGGTCAACGCAATGTTTCCGTTGGCGGTATTGGTTGCATTAAAGCTGCCCACCGTATTCGCGCCATTCAACATTGTTCCGAGGCTGGAAATCGTGGTCAAAAGTCCGGTTGTATTGATGATGCCGCCTGCTTCGGCGATCGCACCCATTGACGATGTAAGCGATACGGGGCCGGCGGAAGTGATATTCTGGATGACGCTGATGTTTCCAGCGGTTGTGGTGATGTTGATGGGAGCGGTGTTGCCGGTAGCCACAATTCCATTGAAGTAATTACCCGAGCCAATGGTCAAAGTCTTGCCATTCTTAAAAGTCAGGCCGCCGGTGGGACTGTCAATTTGTGCTGCCAGCGTGTTCACCATATTGGTTCCCAGCAAGCTGACGCCGCCTGGTAAGGCACTACCATTCGTGTTGCCAATGCTCAATGTGTTGGCGGTAATAGCGGCCGCCGCGTCCTGAGTGATCGCATTGCCAGCGTTCAGCCAGATATTGCCAGACGTGGAAAGGCTGCCGCTGGGACCAAAAACGATGTTTGCGTTGGCGCCCGGGTTTACAGCGTAGCCCGACCCATTCCAGCCAGCCACCAAGTCCAAATTGCCGGGCAGTGCGAATGCTGAGTTGACAGTCAGGTTGCCGCGAACCCGATAGCCGACATTGCCGGTATGGGTTGTTACAGTAGGTATCGTGAAGTCTCCGTCATTAATACTCAGAACCGCATTGTTGAGGGCAAATGTGCCGCTGGTATAAGCAACGGTTTTAAACAGCGAATCTCCCACGATGCTGACATTGCCGGGATTCGCTCCGCCAATGCTCAACAGAACGTCGGGTGCGTAGATACCGCTGAAACTTGCTGTCGGCGTACCACCGACGTTGCCCCCGATAGTAAGCTTACTGCCAATTGGGCCCGCGCCTAAAATGTTCGTATTAATGAAGGATGCGGCTGCGCCGTGAGACTCGTTCACATTTAGCGTTGCAAAAGTTGTTGCGCCAGCGGGCGTTAGGTTCACGGTTCCTGAAATCGACTTAGCATTTTGAAGGTTCAGATTGACATCCTTTACGTTCAATAAACCGCTGGCGGCTTGGTTGTAGGCAGCCTCAAATGCCGTGCTCTTCGTTACGTTAAAGGTGCCTTCGTTGTTGATGACACCGTCATCATTGGGGTCGCTCCAAAAAGCCCATCCGGTCGTGCCGGCGATATTTGCTATGCCGCCGCTTTTGTTGTTAAAGGAAGAAGCAACGCCCAAATGAACAGCGGCATTGTCCGTGATGTTCAGGGTGCCATGGTTGTCCCATGAACGCCCATCGGAGAGCCACGCTCTTGTCAGGCCGTAAGGGCCGCTGCTGTTGCCATCGAGTGTTACCGACGATCCTGCGTCGGTTATTACCTTGCCATTAAGCACATTGAAAAAAACATCCAGTTGCCCGGTGCTGCTTGCTGCCCGAAAGAGGGTGCCGTTCGCGCCAGTGAATACGATGTTGTTGTCGGCATTGAGTGTGAGAGTCCTGGGAGCCGCATTGGTCTCGCTGATGAGAATGGCTCCGCCCGTAGAGTCGAAAGTAATGTCGCCTAGTACGCCGGTATAGGCGCTCGCCGTCTGGATCGTGATGCTGCTAGTGTTAAGTGCCGCATTAATGTCGTAGTCGGTGAGGCTTGATGTGGCTCCAGCACCGTTGTCGAATATATTTCCAGTAAACGTCGCAGCGGTAGGCGTGAGGCTGTGGGTGATCGTGATGTCGGTCGGGTCGAGCAACCAATTGCCGGTCGTGCCGTTCGGGGCACGGGTATCGACCCGTGCGCCAGCGACGTCAAGGTAGTTGTGCCCCGAGGTTTCAACAAACCCGCCATTGCCCCCGTCTGCGCCGCCCTTGGCCGAGATGTTGCCGTAGACTCTGGTGGTGTCATCCGACCAGACGATGGCTTTGCCACCGTTGCCAGTAGTTTTGGCATCAGCTTTGATCGTCGTGTCTTTGCCGATATAAGTCGCTTTGGCATTGTGTACATTGGGATTCTTACCCTGATAATCACCGCCGATTAATACCTGTCCGCCGCCATTTTCGCCGCTGGCGTCAATCTGAGCCTGATCCAGCACTCCGACTCGCTCGCCGAGCAATTCTATACTGCCGCCTTTACCGGTCTGGGTGGCCTGGGCTTCGATAGTGCCCTGCGCCAAAGTGGTGCCGGCTTTGCTGTCGATGTGGATAGTCCCGGCATCGCCCTGGCTGTTATTCGCCGATATTTTACTGCCGGAGGCTAGCGTTATATCCTGTTGCGCGACCAGTTGGATATTGCCTTGTTTATCTATCTGTACGCTGTCGGCATTGATTTCACCGCTGTGTTTGATGGTACTGGCAAACACGTTGATTGCGCCGCCTTCGGTTAACAGTTTGCCAAGATTAAGTACGTTATCGGCGGGTGCCTGAATTTGAAAACGAATATCCGGGTCATCCAGGTTGGTAATGGTGAGTTCCTGCCCTGCCGCGAGAGTAATGGAGCCGCCATCGCTTTTGATAATGCCGTTGTTTTGGATTTGCGGGGCAATCAGAATAATGTTGCCGTCTTTTCCTGCGCGGATGATACCTTCGTTGAGGATGTTTCCGGCGCTGGAACCTGCCATAAAGTGATAGTTTCCGCTGAGAAAATCTTGGTTGCTGAGGTTAAGGCTGGAAGCCACCAGGCCTTGGGTGTCAATCGTTGAACCTGCGCCGAACACGATGCCGTTAGGATTGATCAAGAAGACTTTGCCGTTGGAAGTTAATTGCCCCAAGATTTCACTGGGGTTTTGACCGATAATGCGGTTGAGTACCGCGCTCTGGCCGTTTTGTTGAATAAACTGGGTCAGTTCATTTTGGGCAATGCTGAAGTTCTGCCAGTTGATAATCGCATTGGGGCTGTTGGTAACAGTTGTCACGCCCGGCGTGGCGGTGTCGATGCTGACTTGCCCGCTGACGATTTGCGCGCCGTCCGGGTTGGCGTAAGAGAAAGCAGGGTAGAGCGCCGCTAAAATAGCCAGGTTAAGTGCTTGACGCAACGGCAGACCTCCGCTGAACAATGACTGATTCAGGGCCGGCTGTTTTTTGCGATAGGCTTTCATTGTAATAAGTCCACTTTATATTTTGTAATTGTTTTCTTACATTATATCGTTTGTTAAACCAATTCCTTAACTCTGATAGCTAAAAATGTGAGCTAACTGCCAAAGTGCTACTTGCTGGTATGCGTAAATGCACCATCCCAGTCATTATCAGGTGGCGATTCAAGGTAATAGGCTATCCGTTCAAGATAAATTGAGTATAGCTTGTCATGAGGGTGTTGCTCGGCTAGCTGCTCAAAAATGAGTTGAGCCGAGCCCCATTGTTGTTGGCGATAGTCGTGTAGACCTTGATTCAATAGGTTGAGAGTCTGTAACTGTTCGGGGCTGATGTCGGCTGTCACGCCTAACGGTTCATAAATAGCAATGGGTCTATGCTTGCCTTTGACACGCACTTTGTCGAGTTCCCGGTAAGTAAACTCAGGAGCCGCCTGAAGGGTGCTCTCGCTGACTATCATTTTTACGCCGTATTGTTTAGTGAGCCCTTCCAGCCGCGAACCTAAATTGACGGCATCGCCCATCACTGTATAAGCAATGCGAAATTGCGATCCCATATTGCCCACACTCATTTTTCCGGTATTTATGCCGATGCCTATATCGATTTCCGGCCAGCCTTTGGTTTTAAAATCCTGCTGAATAGTCGTCAACGCCTGCAAGATTGTCATACCCGCCTTTACGGCGTAGCTGGCATGTTGCGGGTTGTGCATCGGGGCACCCCAAAACGCCATGATCGCGTCGCCGATATACTTATCGATGGTGCCTTTGGACTCATGTATAACATGTGTTACCGGCGTTAAAATGTCGTTAATCAGCTCGCATAATTCCTGCGGTTCCATGCCTTCGGAAATGGTGGTAAAGCCCCGGACATCGGAAAATAATACGGTCATTTCCCGGCTTTCGCCTTTTAGTGAGAATTCTTCATCCGATTGGCTCATCTGCTCGACTAATTCGGGCGGAATATACTGACCGAACATGTTGCCCATTTGTTTTTTCTTGCGGCTTTCGAAGAAAAAGCCGAAAAATATCTGGATGCCGTAAAGCACAGTCAATAAGGTGACGGGAATTGCCAACATGGTATCGATATTCCAAGCCGTCCAGCAGTAAAAATTGAAGGCTATGCCACCGATAAGTAACACACTGAATATAATGGCGGATAAAATTACCGGTAAGCGGGGAAATATAAAGACTGCAATGAGGCAAATGAATAGTAATTCAGCCAATTCAGCCCCAAGAATATTACTGGGCCTGGATTTAATGGTTTGATCGATTAAACCGCTAAGAATGTTGGCATGCAATTCGACCCCGGCGTAGACATTTTGTACCGGTGTTACTCGTAAGTCGAGCAACCCCGCCGCAGACGTGCCGACAATAACAATCTTGTCTTTTAATTTATCAACATCGGCAACACCATTAAGCACGTCTGTCGCTGAAATATAAGGGAAGCTTCCTTGGCGTCCGCGATAGGGCACCAACAAGGTGCTGCTCTGGTCGACCGGGATTTGAAAACCTTCAATGTCCAAGCCTTCCAGCTGACTATCGATATTGTCTTTGCCATAGCCCACTCCGGTAATAAATTTGACTTCCGGCATGCCCAGCAAGGTTCTGTACAATGCCAGCGACAACGCTTCATAAACCTGGTTTTTATAATTGATTAATAACGGCAATCTACGATAGACACCATCCTCGTCGACATTGGGATTGTTAAAAAAACCGCCCGACATTGCCGCTGCCTGCAGTTTCGGCAGATTAGCGGTATAGCTTTCTTCCTTGAACAGTAAAGGGCTGAAGGGGTGTTCATCTGCGGCTGTCAAAGGAGCTGGTAACATACCCACCTCCGGTGTCTTTTCGGTTATATGACTGGCAAAATAACCCAAAACCACAGGCCGGTTTTCCAAACTTTTGGCAAACACGTCATCGTAAGACAATTGCGAACGCACCGTTTTTAGTGTTGATAAGAATTCGGTATCTTTTTGTAGCGGCCCGGCTGCCAGTTTTTCCAATAACTCAACGCCTCCGCTGGTATCCGGTTCTGAAAAAACCACGTCAAAGCCCAGCAGCTTAACGTTGTAATAATCGAACAGCATGTCGACCAAATAAGCCAGTTTATCCCTACGCCAAGGCCAACGGCCTTCTTTAGCAAGACTCTCCTCGTCTATATCGATAATGACAATGCGCGGATCGACGGTGTTAACAACCGTTGCCCGTAAGCGCAGGTCATATAAAATATTTTCCATGCGTTGCAGGGTTGGAAGGCGCAGCCAATATGCGGTATGCGCCATGAACAGCAGCGTGACTAGAACACATGCCAGAAAACGATAAAATTTAAGCCATTTGTTACTGAATTTCATCAGAGAAGCCAAGTTGATCAGAATTAATGCGGGGGTGCGGGAAATATTCAGCTGGGGTAATGCGGGATTTTTATTGGCGTTGCTTTGTCCCTGCGGTAATAATTTTTCTTATCTATTTAGTCAAAGTCGATTTGGTAAGCATCCAGAAACTTTTCGGCATATTTTTTATAGATCTTATGTTCAATAAATGCATCATACAGATCGGGGTCAATATGCTTATCCTCTTTCATTTTTTTTAGGATGGATAAAGCATCGGAAAGCTTTTTTCCTGATTTATAAGGCCGGTCTTTTGCAGTTAATGCTTCAAAGACATCTGCAATGGCCATCACCCGTGCCGGGATGGACATTTGGTCTCGCATAAGCCCTTTGGGATACCCTTTCCCATCCATGCGTTCATGGTGTCCACCGGCATATTCGACGACGTTTTGTAAATGCTTGGGGAATTTAATGGCTTCCAGCATGGCAATGGTCACGTTGATATGATTGTTTATGATTGTTCGTTCTTCGGAGGTCAACGTGCCTCGAAATATGCTTAAATTGTGGACCTCTTCATCATTTAATAAGGGGACAGCGACATTGTTGGATGTCCATGTAAGGTTTTGTAACGATTTAAGGCGGGCAATGTGTTCATCCGACATGGCTTCTCCGCCAGTGTTGCATTCGCGAACAAACGCCATGTCATCATCCAACTGGGCGATATTGGCTTGATAAGCTTGCTCCAGCTCGGGTGATGGGATTCTCTTGTATTCAAACTCAGCAAGCTGCTGTTTAAGCAGTGCGATTTCCTGATCGCGTTTTAATATTTCAAAACGCGTTTCCACCAAATGGATACGGTCGAATATAGCTTCCAGCTTTGTGGCCTTGTCTATGACGTACTCGGGCGTGATAATTTTGCCGCAATCATGTAACCAACTTGCGATTGTAAGTTCATAGCGATCTGCTTCGCTAAGTTTAAAATCCTGCAAATAGCCATGATGGGTATCGCTGGCTGCTTGCGCCAGCATTAGGGTCAACTCCGGAACGCGGCGGCAATGCCCGCCGGTATAGGGCGATTTTTCATCAACTGCGGTCGCTATTAATTTGACCAGCGACTCAAACATGTTTTCCAAGTCGGTAATAAGCTGCTGCTTTGTTAATACGGTTGCCGCTTGTGAAGCCAATGCTTCAGCAAAACGTTGTGAGACTGAATCGAATTTGATGATTTCTTTGGTTTCAGGATCAACGGCATTGATTAGTTGCAAGATGCCGATGATCTCGCCTTGATGATTAGCCAAGGGAATGGAAAGGAAAGATCTTGAGCGATAATTGTTTTTTTTGTCGAACGCCTTGGTACCGGAAAAATCGAAATGAATCGCATCGTAGGCATCATCAATATTGATGGTTTTATTGTTGTGGTATGAGTAACAGACGACATTTTTAAGGTTGGGTTCCCCATTTTCCAGATAGAGTGGAATATTTGGAAGATTAATGGGGTTTTCTCCGCCTCCCAGAAAAATGCCGAGACTGTCGGAACGGATGATTTCTATTTTAATAGTGTCGCCGTCGACCCGATATATTGTTCCTCCGTCTGAGTTGGTAATGGATTTCGCTCCCAGCAGAATCTTTTCCAATAATCTCGCAGTATCTTTTTCAGAGGAAAGTGCAATACCGATGTCGGTTAGTTTTTCGACTTGACTGATAATTTTTTGTAAGTCGGCAGAGAGTCCGTTATCAATAGTGCCGATTTTTTTAAACTGGACGGTGTTTTTCAACGTAGTCATGTAACTAAGTACCGCAATTTAGAGAGTATTTGCTTAACTATAGTTCATGTAAGTTGACGACGCAAAAATAGATTATTAATTATCTATTTCAAGTTGATACGCTTAAACGCAGCGATAATTTAGGTAAGCGATTTATAAAGACTATATATAAAGCTTTTTCGGAGCAATACTTGCCTCAAGTTGACTATTAACATAACGAGGTAATTCGGCTACTTAATAATATCCAGATCGGTCATTAATGCCTTAACGTGAATAGCAACGCAGGCAGCTAATGCTTTAAGATTATAGCCGCCTTCTAAGGCTGAAATAATCCGGCCATTGCAGCAACTGTCTGCAATGATCATGAGTTCTTGCGTGACCCATTTGAAATCATCTTCAACCAGCCTGACAGAAGCTAACGGATCATCTTTATGGGCATCGAAGCCAGCCGAGATCAGCAATAACTCAGGTTTGAAGTTTTTCAGCACGGGCAAAATAAGGCGGTTGTATTTTTGCCTGAATTCTATACCGGAGTCACCCGCAGCCAGCGGCACATTAATAATATTACCTGCACCGGTTTCAGTAGGATATCCGGTACCTGGGTAATGTGGCATCTCATGGCTGGATGCATAAAGCACGTCAGGCTGATTGTAAAAAGCCGCCTGCGTACCGTTACCATGGTGGACATCAAAGTCAACAATGGCGATACGTTCGAGCTGGTAATGTTGACGTGCATAATTAGCTGCTATCGCTATATTGTTAAATAAACAGAAACCCATTGCCTGCTGGGGTTCCGCATGGTGTCCAGGGGGACGTATGGCACAAAAAGCATTGTCAGCTTTGCCGGTCAAGACTTGGTCAACCGCATCGCAAACAGCGCCAACTGCACGAAAAGCGGCTAGTCTTGATCCAGGCGACAGTACCGTATCCTGATCATAATGATGTTCGCCTTGTTGGGGGATGGCTTTAAGAATGGCGTCAATATGCGACTGCGGATGAATCAGCCTGATTTGCTCTTCAGTACCGAGTGGCGGTGACTGTCGGGTTAAATCTGAGAACTCCGGTGCTGCCAATGCTTTTTCTATACTTCTGAGTCGGTCTGCGCATTCAGGGTGTCCAATACCTGTTTCATGAAAGAGAAAATCAGGGTGGCTGTAATAAAATGTCTTCACAAAGCCTCACTCTAGAGTCCGACAGTAAAAAGCAATATTATCTTGGAGTCGTCCTATTCTAAAGAATGATTCGCTAAATGTTTGCTAGTTTACTTTAGCAGGCGCAGTCACATTCAATTTGTATCCAAAGCCTTTTACAGTCAAAATCCATTGAGGGTTATTCGGATCGTCTTCAATTTTTTTCCTTAATAGATGCATGTACTGATATAGATCTGATTTGGTTGCCCGATTATTCTCAGGCCAGAGATGATTGATAATTTCGTTGGTCATAAATACCCGATCAATATCTTTCGCCAACAGCTCAAAAAGTTCATATTCTTTTCTAGTTAAGTTCAATAACCTTCCGTTAAACAGAACAGATTTAGAACGTTGATCAATTTGAAAAGGCTCGACCATGAAACAGTGGTCATTAGAAGGTAAGTTTTTAATCGGCTGATTAATGTAGACAGCTTCATTTTGTTGCTCAGACTTTAACATTCTGCGATCAATGAGGGCTCGTCTTTCATGATTTCTTTTTTCCTGGATAAATCGATGATGGAGCTTGAATTTATTGTGCAAGTAATCTTTTAGCTGATTGACGTCAAGAGGGGCATCTAAGGTTGCATCTAACCAGCAATTTACCTCCTTTGGTAGACTGGAAGCTTTATTACTGTCACGTAAATAACATACCGGAATTTGATGATTAACACTCATGTCGCGAATCAAGTCGAAGTTGCTTTTTTGATCTTGTGCCAGACCGTCAGTAAGAATAACTATGTTTGGCTGTATCTGAATCATTTTATTAATTGACTCTCTGTCTGCGGTCGATTCAAAAAACTTATAACGATGTGCTTGACAGTACCCTTTTAATAGTCCCTGATGATAAGGGTCATTACTAATTAATCCAATCCGGAAATTTGTGTTCATACGGGTCCTCGTAAAATCCATGAAGATGAACAGACGCCAAGTCTGAAGGGCCAACAAGAAAATAGTTCATTTATAAAAGATAAAAGCCTTAATAACTAAAAGCCACAGCAAATTAGCAAGTTACAATAACGTTATCACTGCCACAACTTAATGCATAAGTATGATAATTTCTATTGGTAATAGTGCGTATCTATAAATTCGCTTAAGCGCTTAGCAAAAAGTTAGCCTGTATTTTGAGCCAAATCCTACTCCAATCTCGTCAATGGCCTGTTCAAGTTCGTTAGGTGTAAACAATTTGAAGGATAGCCATTCGTATTTCATCTTGTTCCACAGCAGCTCAATACGGTTCAATTCAGGACTGTAAGGTGGCAAGAAATAAAATCGCATGCCTTTCTCTTCCAATAACTCCCAATAAGGCTTGAGCTTTTTGGCCGTGTGAATAGATGCATTATCCAAAATCACCACCAAGGGCTTGCTGACGCCCTCGAGCATAGCCATCAAAAATCCAAAAATCCAAAAAACCACAAGCCATTGACGCTCTGCCACAATTTAGCCATGATCAGTTTGCCGGAAGAAAGTAGTGCCCCCATTACATTTAGCCTCTGCGCCCGTTTAGCCGTGATCGCATGGGTTTCACCAATTTTCGTCCAGGCGGATCGATTCGGTGGTTGTGGAGCGAAACCCGCTTCGTCAACGTAAGCCAGTTCGATTGCGCCCGCTTGCGCTTGGTCGATCAGTTCGGCAATTTCGCGCTGGGCTTGCTCGAAACGCTCGGGATCACGATTTTTTTTAAACTGTATCGGGTGCGTTTCCAAACGTAGCCCAATCGTTTCAGCTCATTACGCAAGGTGCTGGCACTGATGCTAATATCGCACTCCGTTTCCAGTCGGTTTACTAACACCCGACAAGTTAAGGGTTCGGCATCCATCCACTCTTTCAGGAGAGCTCTGTGATCTTCGTTCAATTTGCTAGGCGCACCGCTACGTGGTTGATCGGGAAGGCTTGAAAGCCCATTTTTCAGCCATCTTCGCCGTCGTTCCCGAATTGCTTCCGGCATAACAACTTGTTTTTCTGCAACCGAAAACACGGTTTGGCCTTCTGATAACATCAGAATAGTCTCGGCACGATCACGCGCTCGCCAGTCACTACCTTTTCTAATGATTATTTTCAGTTGCTCTTGCTCGTTTTCTGTCAATTCGATCGGTTTTACGCTCATTCCTTTGTTCTTGCATCGTTAAGAATCCGTTTATTTTAATACAGGTCGATTTGTTACAAAGCGCTTATCTTCACTCAAGGTTCCTTGTGAATTAATAGCTATTTTTTGGTGTTGCTTAATAATTATTTTTTTTAAAAAAATATTATCCGGCTGAACTTTCATTGATTGGTATGTTCTTTCATGCATTTTATTCATGCAGTTATTTTGTTAGAGGGTGCAATATAACTAGTCGTACATGTAAAACGGGGGTAATGCGCCGATTCGTACACAGTTATTTGCATAGGTTATCCATGCCGGTCCTAAGATTTATCACCAAGACTATAAAAATCACGTCCATCTCGACTGCGGCATGGACGGTTATTGAAGTCATGATGTTCAATGAATACCACACCGTTTCTTCTGCAATCTAGTTTGGCGGCTGAATGGGCATTCAAAATATGCTTTAGTATTCATGGAAACGAGAGGTAGCAGCATTATGCATTAGTTGTGCTGAACTGAGCGGCAGCCTCATCAAGGCTGTTAAGTGCTTTACCGACTTCAAGAAATTACCATTCTAATGTTGTTAAATTAACGGCAACCTCCCACCCATCAGCGGATTTGTTTACACGCACCACTCTGCCTTCACAGCGAATACGGGTCATATTCTTGCCCACTTTTTGCATGAGAATGAAACACCGCAGCATTGATTCCGGTTCAATTTCATTATCTGTAGTAAAGCGGACACCCATAGTGCTCAGGTCGCGTGTTATACCCGTCCCTGAATCAAGTTCAACGGTACAAAAAGTAGGATAGCGTCCGGCTAATCGATTTTCTTTGCTTTGATTCAGGTCTTGTTCCATATCAATAGTGATTATTTAATATTAAAAAAAAGTCTGCCGCATAATTCCTGTGGATAATTAACAACTTATTTACCAATTATAAAAAGTCCATATAGTTATCAAAAAATGGCACAACAACCCAAAAGACATCGTTTGTCTGGTTGTTAATGATCCTGAAAATTGGTTAAGAAATTATTAAGGGTTAATTAAGATAGAATTAAGAAATTATTAAGAGTGAATTAGGATAGAAAATCCTATGTAAGCAATCAATAAGTGCTCTTACTTACCAGATAGTTATCTTTGGCTTCATTGGCAGCCGGTTTATTCAGCATTGAGAAGACTGAGTCTTACTTATTTTATGTAAATTAGGTAAAATCAGCAGGTTGAAGCTACCTTGTATTTAAAAATCTTGCCCAGATTTAGTTAGATCTACCGGTAATATCTGCCGCTCACCAACAGGATTTTTGTACATTATTGATGAAAGCCTTCAATCATCCATTCGTCCAATAACAATGGGTGCTCTTTTTGTTGTGTACCTCGCGTACCTATTTTTTGCATAAAACATGTCGATTACTGAAATAAGCTCCGAAACCAAACGTCGTAGAACTTTTGCCATTATCTCTCACCCTGATGCGGGTAAAACCACCATCACCGAAAAGCTATTGCTGTTTGGCGGTGCGATTCAGCTGGCAGGCTCGGTAAAAGGTCGTAAAGCCGCGCGCCACGCGACTTCCGATTGGATGGAAATGGAAAAGGAGCGGGGTATTTCGGTGACCACGTCGGTCATGCAATTTGAGCATAAAGACAGCATTATTAACCTGCTCGATACTCCCGGTCATGAAGACTTCTCGGAAGATACCTACCGTACCTTGACCGCAGTCGATTCCGCGCTGATGGTTATAGACGTTGCCAAAGGCGTTGAAGACAGAACTATCAACTTGATGGAAGTGTGCCGTCTGCGCACTACACCGATTCTGACCTTTATTAACAAGCTGGACAGGGAAGGGCGGGAACCCATTGAATTGATGGACGAAGTCGAGAATGTCCTGAACATTAAATGTGCGCCGATGACCTGGCCTATCGGCATGGGTAAACGCTTTAAAGGGGTTTATCATCTGTATAAAGATGAAATTCACCTATTCAGCGCCCAGCACGGCGGCAGAATCGCCCAGGCTGAAGTTATCAAGGGCTTGGATAATCCAAAGTTGGATGAGCTGCTGGACGATCAGGCCCAGGAACTCAGGGATGAAATCGATTTGGTCAAAGGCGCCAGCCATGAGTTCGATCTTGAAGATTATCTGGCCGGTAACCTGACACCGGTTTTCTTCGGTTCAGCCATCAATAATTTTGGCATCATCGAATTGCTCGATGCATTTGCTGAATATGCGCCATCGCCTAGACCCCGTGAGGCAGAGCAACGCACAGTGTTACCGGATGAACCGGCGTTTACCGGCTTTGTGTTTAAAGTGCAGGCCAATATGGACCCGTCTCACCGAGACCGCATTGCTTTTTTAAGGGTGTGTTCCGGTAAATTCGACAAGGGCATGAAAATTCATCATGTGCGCATCGGTAAAAACATTCAGGTTGCCAATGCCATTACCTTTCAGGCTGACACCCGAAAAAGCGTCGAAGAAGCTTACCCCGGCGATATCATTGGCCTGCATAACCATGGCACCATTCAGGTCGGCGATACCTTTACTCAGGGCGAAACGCTCAAATACGGCGGCATTCCGTATTTTGCACCGGAATTATTCCGCCGGGTGGTGTTAAAGGATCCGTTAAGGGCCAAAGCCCTGCAAAAAGGACTGGTGCAGTTGACCGAAGAAGGCGCGACCCAGCTATTTAAGCCATTAAAAAATAATGATCTCATTTTGGGCGCAGTCGGTGTGTTGCAGTTTGACGTTACCGCATTCAGGCTTAAAAGCGAATATAACGTTGAATGCGTTTATGACGCAGTACCCATCTCAACCGTGCGCTGGGTAAGCTCGGACAAACCAGCCAAATTGGAAGAGTTCAAGAAAAAGGCTTTTGACAATCTGGCCGAAGACGGCGGCGGTTATCTGGTTTATGTCGCCAACAGCCGGGTCAATCTGCAACTGACCGAAGAACGCTGGCCGGATATTAAATTCAGCGCAACTCGGGAATTGTAAGACTTTCTCTGGTGAAAACTTAAGCTTGGGATTTCAGTTTAGAAACTCAAGCTTTCCGTTTTTTAAAACTAGAGTTTCATTTCCGAGTCCCCCAATCTGGAAATCGGGGATTGGTGACAATAATATATTACCACTTGTTCCGTCACCCTGAACGTTACCGGTGTATCAATAGCATTGTCATGAGCTTTTAAATTGCAAGTTCATATAAAGCAGCGGGAAATGACTGATGAATCGAGTATTTCGATTAATAAAAAAGGCCAGACGCAGATCTGGCCTCGAAGAAAATCAGGATTGCTGAAAAATCAGAATTTGTTGACGTCCAGTCGCCCATTGGCCGCAGTTTTGCCGCTCAGTGAAGGAGTAGGGGTATTGTATGCACTAGCGAGGATTGCACTCTTAATAGTAGCGGCGGTAGCGCCTGGATGGGACGCGGCGTAAAGTGCACAAGCCCCTGTCACATGCGGTGTAGCCATGGATGTGCCGCTATAATTCGCATAGCCGGAGACGATGTTTCTACCGCTCTTAACAGGCACTGTTGAAACAATCCCAGAACCCGGCGCACCCAAATCTACCGATGTAGCACCATAGTTTGAGAAACTTGACAGAACGCCAGTAGATGTAATCGAAGCTACTGCAATAATGTTGTCGTTATCGTAGCTGGCAGGGTAAGACGGTGTAGTGTCGATATTGACGCTGCTATTTCCTGCTGCCGCAACAAAGAGAATATTCGCTGTATTGGCCCGATCAATGGCGTCACGTAAACCTTGAGAATAGCCTCCGCCGCCCCATGAGTTATTGGTTGCGACAATATTAACGGGATTTGTTGAACGGTTTTTTAATGTAGTGAAGTAGTCAACCGCTTTAATTGCGTTGGCAGTGGTGCCCCCGTTGGTACCGAGGAACTTGGCATTCAATAATTTGACTTTCCAGCAAACCCCGGCGACACCTAGCCCATTGCCGCCCACACCACCGATGGTACCGGCCACATGGGTGCCATGGTCATCGTTGGTTCCGTCAAATACAGAATTGTTATTGCCATCGAAGTCCCAGCCGTACACATCGTCAACGTAGCCGTTGCCGTTGCCGTCATTATCGATCCTGTCGTTAGGAACTTCGCCTGAATTTGTGCCGGCGTTGCTTGCAAGGTCAACGTGTTGGTACATATACCCTTCGTCAATAATGCCGACATAAACGGAACTGCAATCGGTTTTACTATCTGTTACCCATGCCGCACTAGCTTGACTGCCATATTGATTAGTGGGACTGCTGTACATGCCCCAAAGCGAGCCGTTGGTATAGTAGGTATCGTTAGAAGTTGCTTGGTGAGTATAGATGTAGTTAGGCTCCGCAAACTCAATAGCAGGGTCGGATTCAATCTCGCGACGAGCTGAAGCTGGGGTGAAGTCCGGTTGATAACGGATTAACACCAACTCACCGCCGCCATCTTCCCTGTTATTTTCAGCTACCACTTTATCGATGACTTCAGCATGTACGCGGCCCAGTGCCCGGCCTTTGTCTGCGGCACGGGCGCCCGGTAAAAATTGTACAAGCAACTCTCCAGGTACCGCGGGTGCATTATCAGCGAGTGAGCTTCCCCCTCTTTCTGCCTGACCTATTGTAGGTATGACTATAGTACTCCCCATATTTCAGACCACGGCTTAAGATAGAAAATCTTATCGAGAGGCAAAGTGAAATATGGCAAAGATACGAAAAAATCATACAACGGAATTTAAGGCGAAAGTGGCCGTTGAGGCTATCCGCCAACAAA
>DATBRD010000061.1:0-20486 GCA_036560465.1 Methylobacter sp. | reverse complement strand
CATCAGTCGCTGGACTATCGGACCCCAGCTGATGTGTATTTGGCGAAGCGTCATGAAGAAACGGAAATAACAACTTTTTATCAACCCGCCTCTATCTTAATTACATGATTATTTGGTCTGGACAATGGGGAGTACCTTAGACTGCCATCATCAATAAAATCGCAGCTTGAGACTTTAAAGATATTTTTTCATTAAATCGTTTCATTATTATTATCCCTGAACGCATTGAAATATCATCAGATGTTGCTCAATAAAAATATCTGATAAGGTTGAAACAGCACAGTACTCACCGCGTTTTAGGTGGGTAAACTGATCAATACCAGTCTAGTATAATTAGCTATTTTTTCTTTAAAACTTATAGCTATTAAATAGCGGCCGTTTGCGAGTCAAGGGCTACAAGCTTTACAAAAGCATAGGTTTGTCGCTTATTTAGAATTCTGTAAAGTGATGAACGCAAGCTGACAAACTGACAAACTGACGTATGTTGTCAATTTTATAGTGTGCTTTTTTATATATGCCGGTCGAAAAAACTGAACCCGTCTTACATGCACTTAATTTTCAGTATAGTGGTTTCAGCAGTGTTGATTGACACCCATTCTTATCCTGATCAGGTTTAATCAGCGCCTCCTTGGGTGCCACCCCAACTTTTGGGCTTTTAAAACTAAGCGTTATCATCAAACAGTTTTTTTCCTGTTAGCTGATGAGCATGTGCTGTATGTGTTTTTTGCTGCTCGGCGTGGGCGTCCATATGCCCCGTTTTCAAGCCTGATTCTTCAAGCTGGGTTTTCAAATAATCGAGATGATGTTTGATAAGCTCAGTCGTTTGCGTGTTCCGGCTTTTAAAAAAGGTATTGATGACATTGTCCCGGTAGGAAGCTATGCAATGGATCGTATCCAGTCCCGGCGGCGTAATAGTGATATTAACCGACCAGTCGCCATTGCCGGATTGTGGTTTATTTTCCTTATTACGTTGCACTTCAATCCTGACCGATTCCGCCTGTTGCCTGTCTATGAATGGAATGTCGATGATCCATAGCTGCTTTGGGTTGTCTTCCTTGGGTAGGGACATCAATTGATCCAGAGCTAGCCTGGCAACGGTATTTTCAGTTTTATGTTGCAGGTTTTTTAGCAGGTCAAGATCGAATTGATTTAATGGCTGTTCGCCTTGAGGGGTGATTTCCTGCTTTAAAGCTTGAATGAATTTTAGCAAGTTGGCTTTGAAATCTTCGGCCATTAATCCTGCATCGCCTAAAGCGCCTGCCGTGGGCGCATTCTCTCCAGCATTTGCCGGATTTAACTTTAATGCCGCTTCGGGAACTGGTTTCGAAATGGCCGCCGGTTGTTCAATATTTGGGCTGTTAAGCAATGGCTGTTTTTGCGTCAGGTTCTGTAATATTTCAGCGGCAATGCGTTGCAATGATTGAGGTACGCTTTCGTTATTTATCAGTTGGGGTAGCTCTTTAATTAATTCGGTTTGAGATAGCGCAGGCGGTAATTTGGCTTCAAGAAACAGTCCCGAATTAGCAATTGCTTGCTTAAGGCCTTGACTACTAATTAACTGCTCTTTTGGCGGCAGGTTCTGGACTATTTTTGCGGCAATATCCTTTAGCGCCTGCGGCACGCTTTCGTTTTTCATCAGTTGCGGCAAATCTTTTATCAGTTGATTTAAAAAGATGGGCGATGCTTCATGTCGCGGCAGGAACTGCTTTATAAATTCGGCCACTTTGGCTTCAGGAATATTATTCCCGACAGGAATAATCCTAAATTCGGGCGCGGTACCTGCTTTGACGATTTCCAGGTTCAGGCTTTGGCCAACTTTTAAATCCGAAGGTGCGTTGACCAGTTGGGTTCGATCAATATTGATAAGGCCAACTTGCTTATTGCCGGTCTCCGCCGAGTTAAAAACTTGTAATTGGATTTTATTGCCGACAATGCTGATTATCTTTGCGTCCAATAGCTGCTTTACAGGCAGTGAGAGGGGAACGCTATCCTGTTGGGTTATGGAGTTTGCCCCATCCTTCGGCAACTGCTCCCGGCGTTGCTCTACCTCCTGCATCCTTGCAGTCGTACCCATTGTGGCACTTCCTCCATCCCTGGCGGTCGGAATTAGCTTTAGGCGCAAATCAACCGCTTGATTTTTTAGCTCGGGCGGCGGCTCAACAACTTTGAATTCTATGACAGGGGCGACTTGAGTCACCTGGATTTTTATATTCTGCCCAGGGCTCAGTTCAATCGGCCGGTTGCTTTGTACAGTAACGTCTTTGCCGCCCAATGATAAGGTAATAGCGTTTTTTGCCGCTTGTATATCGGCTTTGATCACTTTTACGTCAAGCTGCTGGCTGACTTTCAGGTTTAAACTGTTTTCCAACAGTCTATTGGCAGCAAATAGCGATTGAGTATTTATTGGCGAGTTAATATCCATTGAAAAATATCTTAAGCCAGCATTTTTTGAACATTCTCGATCTCACCCTTTACGGCATCCAGCATATTAATCGCGTCATTTGCATCCAAATGCCCGGCCAATTTTCTATAAGCGGGCAGGTCATCTATTTTAGGTATTTTTTTTATGTCAACTTTACCGATAAAGCTATATATCTGCGAGATCATCACAATATCTGCGTAACTGGATGGGTAATTGTTATTGCGGAACCAATTTTCGGCATTAATCACCACATCTTCAAAATCACTGGGAAAATCCCATTGACGAATAATTTGTACGCCTATGGCTGCGCGTAATTCCTTTACCGTTTCTACAAGGTCTTTGGGATTATCAATAATATCGGGATGATTGTCGGCATAAGTCAAGATGGGCACAATGCCAATATCATGCACCAACCCGGCCAGCATGGCCCGGTCAGGGTCAAAGCCTGGAATTTTATGTGCGAAGACAGCGCTGATGGACGCAATGTGACTGCTGTGCGCCCATAGCTCTGCCATTTTTTTACGAATAACCGGGGACTTGGCGCTAAATACCGATTTTAGTGCAAACGCTGTAATAATATCCTGGGCCGCCTTTAATCCCAGTCGGGTCATTGCTTCAGGGCAACTTTCAATTTTTTTTCGCCCCATATATAAAGGACTGTTGGATATCTGTATCAACCTGGCTGTAATTGACGGGTCAATTTGGACTATTCGCGCTATTGAAGAGATACTCGAATTTTCAACATTCATTGCGCGGCGAATTTTAAAACATGCATCAGGAATAGTCGGCAATACCAGATTATTGGTTTGCATATTCCGGTAACAGTCCATTAAGAGTTTGTTTTTAGCCAAACTTGCGGCAGTATTATTAATGTCTTTGTTAGTTTGGCTCATGTTATGTTTATTTAATATTCAAACAAGCTCGCAAAGTTTAGTTTAAAATCTCTTCTTTCGTCGAACCGTGTTGCATCTATCTTATTTTGTCCCGCAATGAAAACAACGCCATCTGAAGTTTTAACAACTTTATCAACCATTCGCGACTACATCCGCTGGGCCGCCAGCCGTTTTACCGAGGCCAAAGTATGTTTTGGCCATGGCACTGCATCTGCGCTGGATGAGGCAGCGGCGCTTGTTTTACATACTGTTCATCAGCCTTATAATTTGTCGGATACCTATCTGCAAAGCGTTTTGGCGCCAACCGAGCGCCAGGCCGTAATTTATATGATAGACAGGCGCATCAATGAGCGTATACCGGCCGCCTATTTGACGCATGAGGCCATTTTTGCAGGCCTGTCATTCTATGTCGATGAGCGAGTACTGGTGCCAAGATCGCCTATTGCCGAATTGATCGAACAACGCTTCTCGCCTTGGGTGAACGAAGAACGGGTCGTCCGCATCCTGGACTTATGTACTGGCAGCGCCTGCATCGCCATAGCCTGCGCTTATGCTTTTCCCGATGCTAACGTTGATGCGGTGGATCTATCGACCGATGCGCTGGCTGTCGCCGAACTGAATGTCGCCAAACATCAGTTGGAAGATGTGGTAACCCTTTACCAGTCTGACTTGTTTAATGAACTGCCCGAATTTCGCTATGATGTCATCGTCAGCAATCCGCCCTATGTATGCCTTGAAGAATGGGAGCAATTGCCGGCGGAATTTCGCGCCGAGCCGGATATGGGCTTTAAAGGCGGACATACAGGGCTGGATATCGTGTTGCGCATTCTGGCCGAGGCCAACCGCTATCTGGCAGTGCAGGGGATTTTGATTGTAGAAGTGGGCAGCAGTGCGGAAACCTTGCAGAATGCTTTCCCTGATGTACCTTTTTACTGGTTGGATTTCGAGCGCGGCGGCGATGGCGTATTTTTGCTGACGGCTGAACAGGTCAGTCAATATAACGAATTATTTTTAGCGGCTTTATAAATATGTCTGGAAACTCAATAGGAAAATTATTTACCGTTACTTCGTTTGGCGAAAGCCATGGCCCTGCGATAGGCTGCATCGTCGATGGCTGTCCTCCGGGCATGGCGTTGACCGAAGCCGATTTGCAGGCAGACCTGGATCGCAGGAAACCCGGCACTTCGCGTCATACTACCCAACGGCGCGAAGCCGATGAAGTCAAAATCCTGTCCGGCGTATTTGAAGGCAAAACCACCGGCACGCCGATTGGCCTGTTAATTGAAAACACCGACCAGCGTTCCAAGGATTATTCAAAGATCGCCGACACGTTCAGACCCGGCCATGCAGATTATACCTATCAACAAAAATACGGCATCCGCGATTACCGGGGCGGCGGGCGCTCATCGGCTCGTGAAACGGCGATGCGTGTTGCTGCAGGCGGCATCGCAAAAAAATACCTGAAAGAACTGGCCGGCATAGAAATACGCGGCTATCTATCGCAGCTGGGACCGATAAAAATCGAAAAAGTCGATTGGACAATTATCGACAGCAATCCGTTTTTCTGTCCCGATGCCGATAAAGTCGCGGAAATGGAAGCTTATATGGATGCCCTGCGCAAGGAAGGCGAATCCATCGGTGCGCGAATTGAAGTGGTGGCAACTAACGTCCCGCCGGGCTTGGGCGAGCCTATCTTTGACCGGCTTGATGCCGATCTGGCCCATGCCCTGATGAGCATTAATGCGGTAAAAGGCGTGGAAATCGGCGACGGTTTCGATTGCATCAACAGTAAAGGCACGCAGTTTCGCGATGAAATCACCCCGGACGGTTTTTTAAGCAATCATGCCGGCGGCATTCTGGGCGGCATTTCCAGCGGCCAACAGATTACAGCCAGTATCGCCTTGAAGCCTACTTCCAGCCTGCGTCTGCCGGGCAGAAGCATCAACCTGCAAGGCGAGGCGATCGACGTAATCACCGAAGGCCGTCACGACCCTTGCGTGGGCATACGGGCAACACCCATTGCCGAAGCAATGATGGCGATAGTGATCATGGATCATTTGTTGCGTCATCGAGCACAAAACATCGACGTTCAATCGGGATTGCCTGTTTTAAGATAAACGGCCGGTTTTTCATCGCTCTCACGCGTCATGCTCGTCTTTATATACAATCGACAATTGGATACCATGCCCCAGCAATCCCTGTCGAAATGATGGTGTCTCGCAAACATGTGTATAACAATGAGTGCCGCGTGGGAACGAGATAAACAGGAGTGCAAGCTTTGCTTGTGCTTGCAGGCGAGGCCTGCACTCCAGCCGCAGCCTTAAAAAGCCTCTGCGCTTGTACCCAAGCTGGATTGGGTGCCAGCGCAATATGTGTATAACGACTAGCGCGCTATACGCCACAACTAACACAAGATATTCGAAACTTAGATCATGCATGCATAGGACGTGCACGTCCTCAAAGCAATCCCATGCAATGCGTGAGAACGAACGAAGATGAATAATTCAATGTCTATCCCTTACTGGCGACTGTCGGGCTTTTATTTTTTCTATTTTGCGACAGTCGGCGTTTTTATCCCTTACTGGGGTCTTTATTTAAAAGAAAGCGGCTTTAATCCTGCTCAAATCGGCGAGCTTTCTGCGATGCTAAGCGGCACTAGAATTGTCGCGCCGATTCTATGGGGCTGGATTGCCGACCGTACCGGAAAAAACCTGCGGATTATCCGCATAGCCGCTTTTTTTACGGCTGCATTCTTTGCCGGATTCTTATTTATCCATGGTTACTTCTGGTTTGCCTGGATAACGATAGCCTTTAGCTTTTTTTGGAATGCCGCGTTACCGCAATTTGAAGCGGTAACCTTGTACCATTTAAAAACTGAAGCGCACCGTTACAGCCGGGTAAGGCTGTGGGGCTCTATTGGCTTCATCGTTGCGGTGCTGGGCGTAGGCCGGTTATTGGATTATCAGCCCTCGAGTTTTATCCCAATATCGATTACCGCGCTGATGATCCTCATCTGGCTGGTCAGCCTGATAACGCCGACCATTCAAGCGCCTCATCATGAATCCGTTGCTATCGGCATAACGCAAATCATGAAAAGGCCGGAGCTGTGGGCCTTCCTGGTCGTTTATATGCTGTTACAGCTTGCGCACGCGCCTTATTATGTTTTTTATTCAATCTATCTTAAGCACTATCAATACACGGCAAGCCTGACCGGATTTTTGTGGGCACTGGCTGTATTTGCCGAGATTATTTTATTCATTTACATGCGCCGTTTATTGAAGCGTTTTTCACTGCGCGTGATTTTGTTGTTCAGCATTCTGTTGTCGGTTATTCGCTGGTTGATGATTGCCTGGTGCGTCGATTATTTTTGGCTGCTGCTTTTTGCTCAGTTATTGCATGCCGCCACGTTTGCGGGAGCTCATGTTGCCGCCATTCATTTGGTGCATTTATATTTTGGCGACCGGCATCAAGGCAAAGGCCAGGCCTTATACACCAGCTTGACTTTTGGCCTGGGCGGAATGCTGGGCAGCTACTTTAGCGGGTATTACTGGGAATTATTTGGGGCTGAGTTCGTTTATTCAGCGGCGGCAGTATTTTGTAGTCTTGCTTTTGTTGTCGCCTATATCTGGGTTGGTCGGGAAAGTTCTCAAAACAGTGCTGTCTTAGGTTAAAATACTTATTGAACTCGATTTTTAGATCTCCTTAATCCTCTCCAGTGGGAGAGGGTATAAACGGGCCTAATTTTTAACTGCAACGATTAAGCATAGTGTTGGGTTGCATTAACCCGACCTGCAATTTTTTGGGAAATAATGTGTTTGAAATCATAAAAAGCGGTGGCTGGATGATGCTGCCGATCATACTGTGTTCCATTACTGCCATGGGCATTATTGCGGAGCGTTTTTGGTCTTTACGAAGAAAGAAGATTTTGCCGCCAGAGCTGGTTTCGCAGGTATGGCGATTATCCCGCGACAACAAAATTGATGACGTTACCCTGCGGCACTTGAAAAACAGTTCGCCGCTCGGCCGTATTTTGGCCGCAGGTATTGCCAATAGCCATCATGGCAGAAAATTCATGAAAGAATGTATTGAAGAGACCGGCCGCAGGGTCGTGCATGACCTGGAACGTTTTCTTAACACATTGGGAACTATTGCCGCAGTCAGTCCACTGCTGGGTTTATTAGGCACCGTATTTGGCATGATTGATATTTTTGCGTCTCTTTTGCAGCATGGCGCAGGCAATCCCGCCGTTTTGGCTGGAGGAATTTCGGTAGCACTGATTACTACAGCATCTGGTTTAACGGTGGCTATCCCCAGTTTGGTTTTTCATCGCTATTTTGAAAGGCTGGTTGACGAATATGTCGTTACGATGGAAGAGGAAGCGCTAAAACTGGTTGATATTTTGCATGAAGACCGGAAAACATCCTGATGAAGTTTCAACGTAAAAAACGAGAAAATGTCGACATTACGTTGATCTCAATGATCGACGTGCTGTTTGTGTTGCTGCTGTTCTTCATGGTCTCGACAACATTTAGTCACTATACGGAAGTCAATATCAAGCTTCCGGAAGCTGAAGGATCGCCGGCAGAGGAGCATCCTAAAACAGTTTCCCTGATAATCGATGCGGACGGTATTTATTCGCTGCTTGGCGCTGACGGCCAGCCTCATCAATTAACCGATCAAAGCAGGGCAGGCCTAAAACAGGAATTGGGTACGCTTGCTGTCAATTCAAAAGATGTCCCTTTTATCATCAATGCCGATGACAAAACGCCAAATAAAGCGGTCATGACTGCTTTGGATATTGCCGGTCAGGTAGGATTCAGCCATATCACTTTTGCGACACTGCATCCGGCCGAATAGCATGAAAAAAACCTTATCCCGATGGCTGGTGGACATTTGGTACAAAGACCCGTTTATCGGCGTGTGGCTGATGCCGTTGGGTTTTTTATTCAGCGATTTCGTTAAATTCAGGAAATTCCTGTACCGAATTGGCTTATTAAAGAAACACACCCTGCCGGTTCCGGTCATCGTGATAGGCAATATTACTGTCGGCGGCACTGGCAAAACGCCGTTGATTATCTGGCTGGCCGAATTGCTTAAAAGTGAGGGCTTCAAGCCCGGCATTATCAGCAGAGGCTACGGCGGACAAGCTGAAGCCTGGCCGCAATGGGTAGCCGCAAACAGTACGGCGGAACAGGTCGGTGATGAGGCTTTGTTGATCGCCAAGCAGACCGGGTGCCCAATGGCGGTAAGTCCGATACGGGCAGATGCTGCGAAGCTACTGCTTGATAAATCGGACTGTAATGTCATTTTATCCGACGACGGCCTGCAACATTATGCGTTGAACAGGGATATTGAAATTGCCGTGATCGATGGGGAAAGGCGCTTTGGCAACGGTTATTGCCTACCGGCAGGGCCGCTCCGCGAACCGATAGAAAGACTGCAGAGCGTCGATTTTGTCGTCGTGAACGGAGAAAAATACGAAGACAACGAATTTTCGATGCAAATCACCGGAAACACTGCGGTCAATCTCGCTAACGGAGTGCAAAAACCATTGCAGGAATTCAATGCAACCAGTTGTCATGCTTTGGCGGGCATCGGCAATCCCGACCGGTTTTTTAAGTTGCTGGAATTAGCCGGGTTACGCTGCAAAACTCATAGTTTCCCGGATCATTATAAATTCCGGAACAGCGACATCTCGTTTCCGGGCTCCGAGGCGGTATTAATGACCGAGAAGGATGCGGTAAAGTGTTTGGCATTTGCAGACGACCAGCATTGGTATATTCCTGTAAAAGCTGTCCCTGAAGCAGGTTTTTCCGAGCAATTATTAAGCTTGTTACGAGAAAAAATGAACAAGTAGAATAATTATTTTACTCGCTCAATATGAATCATCGTTGCGCGTAAAGAAGCCAGCACATCGATAAATAAGCAAACCATTGAGCTGAAAATAAACAACACGCTGAGCACGACAAATAGAATCAAAATTTCAGTGCTGATGACTTGATCGGTAAATCGCAACGCTATTGAACCCAACATAAATACACCGCTGCTGATCGCACTGCATAAAAGCAGGCCGAAACTCCATTTAAGTACTTGACAGCGGTACACCATGGTATTGAGTTCCTTTTCCAGCTTTTCACTTTTTTCACCATTGTTCAGAGCATCGTAAATATCTCTAACCCGGCCTATTGCATGGGTATAACGGGCGTTTAAGGTCAGTACAAAAATACCGATACTGGAAAACAAAACCAGCGAGCTGGTTATCAGTTCAACAATGCCCTCGAGTTGGGATTGCACTTAGCCTTCCTGACCATCAACTCTGGCACTGGTTAAAATAGGGGCGTAAACAAAAATAAACAGGGAAAATGCCGCCAGCCAGGAAAGCGTTGATACATAAAGCAAGTTTTCGTACCAGTGCGGCATCGCTATCGGTAATAGAACCCGAAATAATGCGGCGACATTAATCAGCACAAACGCTATAGCTATTGCATTGGAAGCCTTGAGCGCCCGACCTGTGTGACCTAGCGATACTCTCGCCATCATTCCTAACGTTAATATGCCGATCCCGCCCAACGTAAAAGCATGCAACGCCAACGTCGGCAGTACGACAGAATAGGCCGACAGTGCAGTCAATATAAAGCCCAGAATTATCCAGCCGTAACCGGCATAAAGCACCCATAATAAAGGCACGTACCAGATGCGTCGCACATACCAGCCGGCTAATCTGGCGATGTTAACGACAATGGCAATAACTGCCGCCAAGGCTAACAGCGTTCCTGAAATATCGAATAATTGCAGAGCAAATACGATGACGGCTGACGCGACAGACAAGCTGTCCAGCAACGGGTTCCTGATGACCAGCGTTCCGGGAATTCCCCGCTCGGTAAAGAAAGGAAAGACGCGCCCGGCGATGATCAATATTAAGATGATAATAGTCGCAACAACCAGCTGAATCCCGATTGCTGCGCTATTATCCTGCAACCCCAGCATTTCAGTATGAATCAAGCCGTTACCCAGAGCCAGCAGCAGTAACAGGCCGGTAAAAAATAGATTTCCAAACTGCTTTGCTTGAATGATCGGCTTGCTGACTTGATAAGCCAGAATAGGTAAAAATGAAAAATCCACCAGTGCAATCAATACATCAGGCAATGCGCCCGCATAAAACGGCAGAATGCGTCCATAAAGCCATAACAGGCATAAGCTGGCTAGTTGATCACCGGTTATGGTCGGTTTTCCGGTCCAGTTTTTAACCGCCGTCAATAAAAAACCTGCAATGACCGCTACGGCATAACCCAACAGCATTTCGTGAGCATGCCAGTAGTTATTCGGATAATAGTGTTCGGACGTTAACGTGCCGCTGTATATGGCATTCCAGAAAACAATCAGCACCAGCGCCGCGAGGCCTGCCAAAGCAAAAAAGGCTCTAAATCCAAGTGCAAAAAGCGGGTAGTCAAAAATAGGTTGTGATTTCATTGCGAGGTTTCCATCCAATTCAGCTCAGCATTCGAGAATGTCGTAATTATACTCATTTATCTCTTAAAAGAGCTTTTTGTGTTTCCGTGATAATTTTTTTAATTTGTTTCAACACTTGCTGTTGCTGCTCTAAAGGCAGGTTGGCAAATTCCTGCTCAAATTCGGCCAAGCTATAGGATTCACCGGCTGTGTTATCGGATGCACTGAGGCCGCAATCGGAAACAACGTGTTTAACAGGTTCGGAGGCGCTTTCCAATGGTATGGCTGCGGACAAGACCGTGCGTATCATAGTATTAACGCGGATAAAAATGGACTGCCCGGTCAACATGTCATCGACGATGCGTTTGGCATACTCTTCCGTGTAGCCTCTTCGCTTTGAGTCCGGAAGGGTCTTCATTTGAACCTTAACAGCAGGATTTTTATCGATTTGATATTCAAAATCAAAGGTTCTACCCTGCGAGGCAATTAAACTATCGGCATCAACGACTACTTGTAAGGTATTGTCCTTACAGACGATTTCCAGCCTGATGTTGTCGTAAAGGCCACGTGGCGGTAGAGGCGATCGGGCAAAACTATAGGTTCGATTGCTTGATTTATCAGTTTCCTGATGATAACTCCAGGTGTTATCGGCGAATACGCTAAAGGGACAAAAAGTCAGCAGCGCCAAAATGAACGGTTTAACGATTTTGTTGAATGGCAAATGATAGGGAAAAGCCGCTGCTCCCCACTTATGCTCCTTGCCATCGTTACAGGCACCGCAGATAGCGCAGCTATGTTTCATTTTTGATGCCCCTAGCCCAAAAGCACGGTCATTCCACCAGCAGCTTAAAAAAACTTTTGGGGGCGCCGCATATCGGGCATTCCCAGCTATCGGAAATATCCGCCCAGCGGGTTCCCGGTGCAATACCGCTATCGGGGTCGCCTTTGGCTTCATCATAGGTATGTTCGCATTCCAAGCAATGGTATTTTTTAAAATCCGACATATTGTGCCTTCTTAAGCTAATTGAAAGGGTAGTCTATGTGTATTGAAAATCGGCTGTACGGTTAACCTTTTCCGCGGGTACGGGTTCTGGTGTTCGGACTGGTAGGCGATTTTTCCTTTGAAGTTTCCATCGTCTCAAACTTTTTTTCAATAAACTGAATGATTAAATCGGCAATATCCTTGCCACTGGCAGCTTCGATTCCCTGCAAGCCGGGTGATGAGTTAACCTCCATGATGACAGGGCCGTGATTGGATCGCAGCATATCGACGCCGCACACGTTCAGTCCCATGATTTTTGCGGCGCGCACTGCGGTAGAGCGCTCTTCAGGCGTCAAGCGTACTAAAGCGGCAGACCCACCGCGGTGTAGATTAGAACGGAACTCACCTGCTATTGCTTGTCGCTTCATCGCGGCAACGACTTTGCCATCCACTACAAAACAACGAATGTCGCTGCCGCCGGCTTCCTTGATAAACTCCTGAACCATGATATTGGCTTTCAGCCCCATGAAAGCCTGAATAACGCTTTCCGCGGCGTTATGCGTTTCCGCCAAGACCACGCCGATGCCTTGCGTACCCTCCAGTAATTTAATTACTAGCGGAGCGCCGCCAACCTGGGCAATCAAGTCCTCAATATCATCAGGATTATTGGCAAAACCGGTTACCGGGAGACCGATACCTTTTCTGGCAAGTAACTGAGTCGATCTTAATTTATCACGGGAGCGCGATATGGCCACAGACTCATTCAAAGGGAACACATTCATCATTTCAAACTGTCTTAAAACCGCAGTCCCATAGAAAGTGACTGAAGCGCCAATTCTGGGAATAACGGCATCGAATCCCGTTAAGTCTTCACCCCGGTAATGGATGGAAGGATTGTGCGAAGTAATATTCATATAGCAACGCAATACATCCAAAACCCGTACCTTATGACCCCGTGCTTCTGCAGCTTTGACCAATCGAGAGGTCGAATACAGTTTGGGATTACGGGACAAAATAGCTATTTTCATAAAGACTTATAAATTCTCGATTTAATGTATTGAGATAAACACATATTTTGACATGAAATAAAGCAGGATGCTTTAGAAATGGAGCTAAGCTCAAGGACGCATCATCCTCATAAACCAGGATTTGGAAGCTATATAATTGAAAGCGTAAAGAAAGCGATGTTATTCAAATACTCAGGCCTATTTAAAACATCAGTCCGGACCACGCAGGAGATGACAGTATCTGCTGAGACCCATTGCTGAATCTTGTGTCCGGATAAGTGTTGACATACCACTGGCCAGCGGCATACCGATACTGCATAAACCGGTTTCGCCTAGCCAGTTATACCGTGGATTGGTGACGGTTCTGGATCAAACCGAGAAAGATGGAAACGGATTAAGCAAACTAAGCTACAAATATAACGAGGGCCGCTGCTGGCTGAGCAAATAGCTTGCAGGGTGGGTTTCGGCTAGCGCCTCTACCCATCCTACGCTTTGGCTGTCATGTTTTGTTTTTAAGATCAAGCGCCGCGCCGTGCAGGGCTTTGGCGAAAGTAGGATGCGCATGGATGATTCTGGCCAAATCTTCGCTACTGGCGGAAAATTCCATCGCCAACACGGCTTCAGCAATCATTTCGGAAGCTTGTGCGCCAATAATATGAATGCCGAGCAGGGCATCGGTTTGTGCATGCGCGATAATTTTTACCATGCCATCTGTTTGGCCTGAAGCTTGGGCGCGAGCGGTGGACTTTAACGGAAAGGTGCCGACTTTAATGGATTCCCCCATTCCTCTTAACGCTTGTTCGGTTTGACCTACCCAGGCAATTTCTGGATAGGTAAAAACAACGCTGGGCAGCAGGTCGTAATTGACAGGGTTGTGATGACCGGCAATTTGTTCGGCGACAAATAGGCCTTCTTCTATGCCTTTATGAGCAATCATGGGCCCGAGCAAGGTTAGGTCGCCTATCGCGTAAACGCCGGGCAAGGTGGTGCGGCAGTTTTCATCGACGTGAACATAACCGTTTTCATCGAGCAATAAATCGGCTTCCGCCGCAGCCAGATTTTCGGTATTGGGTTTTCGACCGGATGAGACAATCAGTTTGTCGACACGCAGGGCATGAGTGCCTTCACTATCCTGATATTCTACGGTGACTTTTTTGGCGCTTTTTTTGGCGGAAATAACCCGTGCGCCCAAGCGCAGTTCCAGTCCTTGCTTGCTGTAAATACGATAAGCTTCTCGCGAAATTTGCTGGTCGGCCATGCTTAAGAATGATTCCTGCGCTTCCAGCAGGATGGTTTCAGCGCCGAGCCTGTTCCAGATGCCTGCCAATTCGAGACCTATAATGCCTGCCCCGATAATAGCTAACCTCTTGGGGACGGCATCGAGATTCAAAGCCCTACTGGTATCAATAATAAACTCGTTATCTATCGGTGCGCAGGGCAGATCGATAGGGGAGGAGCCTGTGGCCAGAATAATATGCTTGGCTTCGATTATCGATACAGCCGAATGATCGGCCGGCGTGATTTCCACCAGCCGCTCATTGAGCAGCTTGGCCTCTGCCTGAATGGAGGTAACTTTATGATGAGCAAATGAATCGGCGATTTGCCGGCTGAGTGCGCCAATAATATTGTTTTTCCGCTGCATCATCTGCGCAATATCCACGGAAACGGTTTCAACCTGAATGCCGTGTTCTCTCAGGTTTTCAGAAATCGATTGATAAACTTTAGCAGATTCAAGCAAAGCGATAGACGCGACGCATCCGGCGTTGAGATAAGTGCCGCCCAGACTGCTCCGGCCTTTTTTGTCCTGCCAGTTATCAATACAAGCGGTTTTTAAGCCTAGCTGAGCGCATCTGATGGCGCTGGAATAGCCCGCCGGTCCTGCGCCGATGACAATCACATCAAACGACTGCATGGATGCTGGGGGTGGACTGGGAACAATTGCCGGTTTTGCTGGTTTCTTTGCCATCGTCTTATATGTTAAGCAACAGGTGAGCGGGCGATTCCAGGCATTCTTTAATGGTGACTAAGAACTGCACGGCTTCGCGGCCGTCAACCAGCCGATGATCGTACGATAAAGCCAGATACATGATTGGCCTGATAACGATCTGGCCGTTTTCAACCACAGGGCGCTCCTTGATGGCATGCATGCCCAAAATGGCGCATTGCGGCGGATTGAGTATCGGAGTGGACAGCATGGAGCCGAAAATGCCGCCGTTGGTAATGGTGAAAGTGCCGCCTTTCAAGTCATCGTAAGTTAAGGTGCCGGATCGGGTCTTTGCGCCGAAGTCGACGATGCTTTGTTCGATGCCGGCAAAATCGAGCTGATCCGCATCACGCAACACCGGCACAATCAGGCCGCGCTCGGTGCTGACTGCTATGCCTATGTCATAGTAGCCGTGATAGATAATATCGTTATCGTCTATGGAAGCGTTAATGGCCGGGAAGCGCTTTAAAGCTTCGATAGATGCCTTAACAAAGAACGACATAAAGCCCAGTTTGACATGGTGCTTTTTTTCAAAGCGTTCCTTATACTGGTTGCGAAGATCGATCACGTTCTGCATGTTGACCTCATTAAATGTGGTCAGCATCGCCGCATTTTGCTGGGCTTGCAGCAGGCGTTCGGCAACTTTGGCTCTGAGCCGTGTCATAGGTACTCGCTGTTCAGGACGGAGATTTGAAACGCCGCGGGTTTCGGCGGCTGCTCCCTTTGATAAAGCAGGAGATGGAGCAGGTTTTTCAGCTTCCTTGGGAGCTTCCGGCTGGGCTTTTTCAGTCGGGACTATCAGCTGAGCTTCCTGCAGGGTCTTTTTGTGCAAGTAATCCATGACATCGGTTTTTGTCAGACGCCCATCTTTTCCAGAGCCTTTAATAGCGGAAGGATCCAGCGCATTTTCAGCAATTAACCGGCGTACCGAAGGGCTTAACGGGATGTTCGACTCTTCCTCTTCCTCAGGCTCGGGGCTGGTCGCCGCTGTTTTTTGACCTTCTGCTACGGCTTGAGGCTCCAGCAAAGCCAGTATCTCGCCGCCAACTACAACGGCACCGTCTTCCTTAAGTATTTTACTAAGGACGCCGGATTCCGGCGCAGGGACTTCGAGCACAACTTTGTCCGTCTCAAGGTCAACGAGATTTTCATTCTTGATAACGGTATCGCCGGGCTGTTTATGCCAGGTGATCAGTGTTGCATCGGAAACGGATTCGGGTAGATTGGGAACTAGGACTTCAATACTCATATTATTTTCCTGAAAGTTTGCCGTAAAGTGCCGATTGAACGACTGCTTTTTGTTGTTCTATATGGACTCGGAAATTACCGACAGCCGGCGCTGCCGATGCCTCTCGCCCGGCATAAGTCATGCTGATCCTGGAGCCGAGATTATCGCTAAAGTGATGCCTTGATTGATACCAAGCGCCTTGATTTTGGGGTTCTTCCTGACACCAGATGAATTCTTTGAGCTGTGGATATTTTCCGACTTCCGCTTTAAATAATTCTTCGGGAAAGGGGTAAAGCTGCTCTATCCGGGCAATGGCTACGTGCTTAAGGTCGTCCTGACGCCGGGCTTCCAGCAGATCGTAATAGACTTTACCTGCACACATGACTAGGCGAGTCACTTTCTTGGGATTGATATCGTCCTGCTCGCCAATGACAGGCAGGAATTGACCGTGAGTCAAGTCTTCCAGTGTCGAAACGGCCAGTTTATGGCGCAGTAAGCTCTTGGGGCTCATAACGATCAACGGTTTCCGATACGGACGCAGCATCTGGCGGCGCAGCAAATGAAATATTTGCGCAGGCGTTGTCGGACTGCAAACCTGCATGTTATGTTCGGCGCACAGTTGCAGATAGCGTTCCAGCCGGGCGGAAGAGTGCTCCGGCCCCTGGCCTTCAAAACCGTGCGGAAGCAGCATCACCAGATTGCACATGCGTCCCCATTTGGTTTCGCCGGAACTGATGAATTGGTCGATAACCACTTGCGCGCCATTGGCAAAGTCGCCAAATTGCGCTTCCCAGATGACCAGCGTGTTCGGCATTGTCGTACTGTAACCGTATTCGAAACCCAACACGCCCGCTTCGGAAAGCAGTGAGTCGAATATCTGCGCCTTGCCCTGGTCTTTATCCAAGTGTTTAAGGGGCGTATAGGTTTTGTTATGCAGTTGATTATGCAAGACAGCATGGCGGTGTACAAAGGTGCCACGGCCGACATCCTGCCCGGTCAAGCGAATATTGTATTTTTCCGTCAACAGCGTCGCATAAGCCATATTTTCGGCAAAACCCCAGTCCAGTGGCATGGCTCCGGCCGCCATCTTGCGACGGTTGTCCATTACCTTGGCGACTCTTGGGTGCATTTCAAAACCGGTTGGCAACCGCTGTATCCTGTCGTTACAAAAGCGCAGGCGATCAATAGAAACCGAGGTGTTGCAGGGCGACTTCCAGTTTGTGCCCAGAAATTTATTCCACTGGTTAGTGTACTGGTAGGGGCCGTCGGCCAGGATAGGCCGGGAAACAACTTCACCGGCTTCCAGTAATTTTTGATAATTTTGTTCCAGCTCGGACGCCTGTTTATCAGTGACCAGCCCGGCTTTAATGAGCTGCTCGGCATAAAGTTTCCGAGTAGTCTTCAGTTTGCGGATTTTTTTGTACATCAAGGGCTGGGTAGCTGAAGGTTCATCCGCTTCATTATGACCAAGCCTGCGATAGCAAATAAGGTCGATGACCACATCCTTATTAAAGGTCATCCGGTAATCCATCGCCAGTTTAGTTACAAAGATAACAGCTTCGGGATCGTCGCCATTAACGTGAAAAACCGGAGCCTGAATCATGCTGGCCACATCAGTGCAATAGAGTGTCGAGCGGGCGTCCTTGGGATTGCTGGTGGTAAAGCCGATTTGATTGTTGACCACAATATGCACGGTGCCGCCGGTTGTAAAAGCGCGGGTTTGCGACATATTCAAGGTTTCCATGACAATGCCTTGCCCGGAAAAAGCCGCGTCGCCATGAATTAGAATCGGGATGACCGTATTTTTGCCATTCTTTCCTGCCCGATCCTGGCGGGCTTTGACTGAGCCTTCTACCACAGGATTGATGATCTCCAGATGCGACGGGTTGAATGCCAGCGTTATATGTACAGGGCCGCCGGAGGTATTGATATCGGATGAAAAACCCATGTGATATTTCACATCGCCGGTACTGACACCCGGAGAAAGCGGCGAAGTGCCGGCAAATTCATTAAACAGGCTGGCAGGACTCTTACCGAGAATGTTGACGAGTACATTTAATCGGCCTCGATGAGCCATACCGATCACAATTTCTTGAACGCCTTTTGTACCGAACCCTTGAATTAATTCGTCCAGAATCGGAATCAGCGATTCGCCGCCTTCCAGGGAAAAACGTTTTTGGCCGACGAAGCGATTGTGCAAATAGTTTTCTATGCCTTCAGCGGCAGTCAGTAACTTTAGTAGCCAATGTTTTTTTTCGGGTTCCAGCTCCAAGTTGTGTTTTGAGCTTTCCAGGCGATTAATGATCCAGCGCCTGATTTGGGTATCGACTATATGCATGTATTCAGAGCCGATACTGCCGCAGTAAATTTCCTGCAAATTGGCGATAATGTCGCGTAAAGGCAGCCGCTCAGTCCCATAAAGCGCACCGGTATCGAACAAGGTATCCATATCGGGCTCGGAAAGACCGTAATAAGCAGGATCCATATCGGGAGGAGGGGACAAGGTTTTTCCCAATGGATTATTGGCGGCAATTTGATGGCCGCGAACCCGGTAATGATTAATAAGCCGGGCAACAGCTGACTGCTTTTTTACGCTTTCTTCGGTAAAGCCTTGCAACTTTGCCAATCTGCCTTGGGATTTGAGCGCAAGCTGCGCAAAGCGTTCTACGACAGGGCTATGAGGTGTCTCAAAATCTGCGCCGTCGTGAATTTCGCTGAATTTTTTTTGCCAGCTGGGCTCAACCGAGTCAGGGTCTTCCAGGAACCGTTCATACAAGTCCTCAACAAAACCGGCGTTGCTACCATAGAGAGAAGAAGAATCTTGAAAAAGTTTAAGCAGCTTACTCATCATGAATGTCCAATTTATTCTGTAAGGATTTTGTCTTTATCTGAACTCTTAAGTAGCATAGTACCAAGATTTAACGCATTCGCTGACTAAAATATGCGATATTGAGCCTAGAAAGACAACCCATTGTTTTCACCCAAAGCACGGTCCATATGATTTTATGACAGACAAAAGAAATATTGTAATTAAGGTTAAATATCCGGTATCCGGAAAAGAAGCAGAAAAATTTACGCCCAAAATGGTAACAGAGTGGAATATTAAAAGGATATTGCTTGCCTCTGGCGCGCTGGTTTTTATTTTAGCTGCGTTGTTTTACGTTATTAATAAAGATCCGCAAGAAAACGATTCCGGTAATGCTGAGCTTGTAATTAATACTATTCAGGAAAAAGAAACACCGCCGGCTGAAATGAAAGAGCCCGAGATAAAAAATCAGGATATACCCAAACCAATAGTCGCCAAAACTAACACCAAAATTAAGCCGGCGAACGAAACCCCTAAGAAAAATAAGCCAACTTCCAATACTGAGGTTAATAAGCAAGCTGTAAAAAACCAATCTTCTAAAAAGATTATTAAAGACCATAAGTATTCAAAGCTTAATCATAATGTGACAAGGGCAGTGTTAACTTACGGTATTAACGATAAAGAACCTACAGGTGAAATAGCGAAAGCTGTGAACGTTGGCGAAAAAAAGCCGACATGGGTTTATTATTTTACTGAATTAAAATCAATGAGTGGCAACAAGGTTTACCATGAATGGTTGAAAAATGGTGTACTTGATTCCAGGCAGGAGTTGATTATATCGGGCGATGCTTGGCGGACATCAAGTCGCAAGTTACTGGCCGACTCTGCAAAAGGTAACTGGACTGTAAGGTTAATTGATGAGCATGGCCAAGTATTAAATGAAAAGTCTTTTAAGGTTGATTAATGCTGTACGTTATATATCTAATATATTTATAATTAGGTTAATGATATAGTTAATATAACTTTTCTTAATTTTAGGGACTTAAAATGAACGATTATCAAAATCTTTCTGAACGTGAACTACAAGCTGTTATTGAAAATGCAGAAAGAGCATTAAAAAATAAACAGGCTAATAAACGCAAAGAAGTTATAGCTCAGATTAAAGAATTGGCTGCATCTATTGATGTATCTGTAGAAATCCATGAACCTGAGAAAACGTCCACCCGCAAGGGTTCAAAGGTTGCCATTAAATATCGTCATCCCGATGATCATAATAAAACCTGGACGGGGCGCGGAGTGGCACCAAAGTGGATGCAAGAATTGCTGAGCGCTGGGCATGATCGCTCTGAGTTTGAAGTGTAGCGTTTGCGATATATACACGATGAAACGCATCAAGCGTTTCATCGTGTATATAGAAAAATCGCGCATAAGCCACTGTAAAAATATATAAAATTCTATCCGCATACAGCATCATAAACTGACTCAAAAACCACTGCCAATTCCTGCCCGGTCTCAATAACATAATCAATTGGTCGATAACCCTTGGGTCTTTGGGCTATGACTTTACTGTCTATTTGTTTAGTCCCGCATTTAACTGGTTAGGATTAACAACAAAAATTTCCGGTTTCTTATCGTACCATTGCAGGATGGCCTCAAAGGGTTTCTTCCGTCCTAGGGCTCTTAATTTAAGGTTGAAGTTGTAGTTTAGCAGGTAG